>JNJK01000009.1 GCA_000701625.1 Lachnospiraceae bacterium MC2017 | reverse complement strand
GTTCAGACCCTATCTTGAGATAAGAAGACCGGTAGACTACACTTGATTCATCAAGTCGATCTACCGGCCTTTTGTCTATCGAAGATCTTTGATACGCTGTCATATACACTGGATTCTGAATCCCGCCTTAATGATAGAAGCATGCTCATGCTCTGACAAAGGTAATCAATGCTCGCATCCGAGCGGAAACTCATGACTTGATGCTGCTTGCGTTTATAGGCACGCAAAAGGCGTTCCGCCATGTTATTGTTGTGCGGAACTCTTATATCATGTAAAAATAGCAGATGGCTGGACCTATACTTCTTCATACGTCTGTATAAGTTATAACCTTCTCTATAGTATTTACTGGGTGGAATGTATTCGTATTCTTCTCGGGCTTCTTCCAGGATGCTGTCATATCTTTCTTCAAATGCCATGACAGTTTTTTCATCAAATTCCGTGGTTTCATCAATACCGTTCCGGTAATGAACCATTTCCCGCAGAAGTTTATACATCTTCTTATTCCATTTCCGGTCAGGTTCATTCTGTATGCTGTCCTTGCAGTATCTCAGGATATGAGCGATACATTCCTGATGGCCACTGCCATAATTATAAAAGGTGGTGTCATGGTCATGTATAAATATCGCTGACTGGTTAAGGTCGACAGGGGTATCTTTTATTCCTGCATGGCCTTTGTTTTCCCTGAAGTAATACTGGGCGGTCCCATCCGGAGCAGCAACAATAAATACAAATCGGCTGCTTCCATTGCTTCTGGCATTGGTGTTATCTGTATGGAGTACAGGCTTCTGCATCAGTGATGCAAAAAGCTCTTTCTTTTCCTTATCCGTTTTCATGGAGAATTCTTTGGAAAGACCATTGACCATGCCTTTTGAAATGCTCAGTTTTCCGTCAGTGAGATCTGAAATAAGCTTTATGGTCTTGTCTATAGAAACACAGCATTCATTATTAAGGATGAATGCAAGTGCTTTGACACTGCCGCCATAGTTTACGTCATTGACATATCCTTCAGGAAACTGTGCGTGGCATCTTTCGCCCGTCTTTGAATTATAGTAGACTTCAGCAGCGTATTCGTTAACATCCAGGAAAACCCTCAGATTTATCATCTGTTTGCGGATGACTTTTCCAGTTTTCTTGAAGTCAGAATCCTCAATTACTTCTTCTGGTGGAGGCAGCATAATAACAGGCTCTGATACAGCCTGCTTTTTGCGACCATGGCCTTTGTGCCCCAGCTGACCGCCTGGACGTCTGCCACTTTTTTCTCTGCTGTTGGATATTTTCTTGTGATTGGGAGACTGGGAAGATGGTTTAGAAGAGTTTTCGTAATCTCTGTTGATCTGAGCCGTCAGTTTAAGATTCTTTCCCTGTTCTTCTTCAAGCTCAGTTTTTACTTCATATAATTCACGCCTTTGTTCGGCAACCTTGTCCAGGGCAGCATCGCGCTGCTGCTCAACCAGGATGATGCGCTTCTCGAGCGCTCTGATCCTGGCATCCTTAGCAGCGATTTCTTTCTGATGGTCTTTATAGACATCTTCAATGGTGTCCCACCATTTATTTCTGACATCTACAGTCTGTGCGTGAGCCTTGGACAGCTCGACTTCAAGTTTGTGTATGCGGCATTCTTCAGTATGAAGCAGGCTTTTGTACTGCGCATCCATCTGTCGGTACTTTGATCCGTTCTTGAAGGCATCAACCTGTGCCTGAAGATTCTTGACGCGGTACTGTAGAGTTGTAATGAATTCATACTGATAGTTGTTCATTGAAGTGATTACTTGGCCTTTAACTGTTTTATTTCTGCTTTGAGAGATTTGATAAGTACTTCCTGTGCTTCACATTTCTTTTGAAGCTTTTCATACAGCTTTTTATAGTCGGGTTCCTTTTCTTCGGCGCCCCCGGTATTTCTGTGTCTCCCATCAGTGGGGACTATTTCGCCGGTTTCTGGATCAATTCTGCCGATCAGTGTTCTTTTTGCCCGGCTCTGCTTTTTTTCTTTGTCCCAGTATGCCTTGGATTCATACACGTAAGTGATACCGGTTCGCTTGTCTAACTGCTTAATTATGCCCATGGCGTGCTCCTTTCAAAGATGCATCGTTACGTTTATATTATATACCATAACGATAATAAATGCAATAGAAAACCCAGAAAAAGATAGATTTTTTCTGGGTTTATGTCCATTTTAATATATGATTTTCAATCGTTAGGATTGTGTGTCAAGCTAGTGTCTGAACTGTAACATAAAAGTCCCCGAGGGAAAAATCCTTCGGGGACTTTTGTCCCTGTCATCATGAAAATGTGTTATGATAATAGCAAGGTCAAAAATCCAGGATCGCATCAAAGCGGAGGTTTTATATATGGGCGAGAGATCAACACAGGCAGTTCACAAGCACGAATCAGAGCAGGACTATCTGGAGACAATACTAAAAATAAAGAAGGAAAAAGGCAGCTGCTATGCGGTTGACGTATCAAGAGAACTCAATATATCAAAGCCGTCTGTAACTATTGCAGTGAATAAGCTTGTGGCGAAGGGATATCTTGTTCGTTCTGAGGGTAAGGAACTTATCTTTACAGAAGATGGGGCAAAGATTGCAAAGAAGATACTGGATCGTCACCGTTTCCTTAAGACCTGGCTCATGACTATAGGTGTATCGGAGAAGATAGCTGAGGAAGAAGCATGCATGATAGAACATGATATCAGTCAGGGAACTTTTCAAAAGATGAAAAAGGCATTTAAGGAGAACTATCCTGATGTGTCTATAATGAAATAATAAAGAATCCGGCAAGGCCGGATTCTTTATTTGCGAAAGAGCAGTAACAGGTTTTTTGGAGAAAGAGTAATAAAATGCAGACATCAGAGAGCTTTCGGTTAAGTGCACTTTTATCATTTTCAGGCGGATTACAGGATGCGTATACCTATAATATAAGAGATAAGGTTTTTGCAAATGCGCAAACCGGAAATGTAGTTCTGATGAGTCAGAATTTGATGCAGGGGAACTGGGGGCAGGGGATGCATTATATGTGTCCACTGCTTTCCTTTGCCATAGGAGTTCTTGCCTCGGAGAGAATAGAGAGCAGATTTAAGGATAGTAAGGTTGTTCATTGGAGACAGATCATCCTTATGATCGAGATGGCAGCTCTGTTTAGCGTGGGTTTTATGCCGGACAGTTTTAACATGTTCGCAAATATGATAGTATCATTTTCCTGTGCCATGCAGGTTCAGACCTTTAGGAAGGTACATGGATATGGCTATGCGAGTACGATGTGTATCGGAAATCTTAGGAGTGGAACAGAGAGTTTTTCAAAGTATCTAAGAGATAAGGATAGAGCGGCACTACGCAAGTCGCTTCATTTCTTTGGAATAATCCTGATCTTTGCCATCGGTGCAGGAACCGGTGGGGTGATCTCAGGCCATCTTGGTATACCGACCATATGGATATCGGTGGTGATATTATTTGTCGTATTTTTGATGATGAATTTCGATAAACGAGAAGATTGAAAGTGTAAATAGTACGATGGCAGGGGCAAAAGTACTATTGACCATTACATCATAGTATTAAGGAAGTAATTAATAATGAGCGAAGTAAGAGACACAAGACAATTAAGAAATGTTGAGTTTTCACAGATAGAGAATCTGCATGTGGTAAGAGGAGAGGATATAAACGGAACAGGAAGATTGTATGGCGGAAGACTTTTGTCCTGGATAGATGAGACTGCAGCGACATGTGCGCAGCGGCACTCGGGATTGGAGATCACTACGGCATCTATTGACAATCTGACCTTTAAGAGGGGCGCATATAGTAATGATGTAGTAGTACTGGTGGCAAGGGTTACGTATGTAGGAAGGACTTCAATGGAAGTTCGGGTAGATACCTATGTGGAGGATAAGGAAGGCTATCGTCATCCGATAAACAGAGCATATCTCACATATGTAGCGATAACCCGTGAAGGAGTACCGGTGCCGATACCGTATGGACTTGAACTCACTAAAGAAAATGAAAAGATGGAATGGGAGTCAGCAATTCTTCGTAAAAATAATAGAAAACTACGTTCTGAAGAGGGATTTTGATCCTGCCATAAAAAATAACTGTTATCTTATGGAAGCTTTTACGAATTTGTGATATTCTTAACAAGTTGTGTCTTACGCTTATTTCCTGCAAAATGACACGAAAAGGAGAAACGAAATGAATTACGTTAAAGCTTTGGTATCGGCAATACTTGCCGGCATGTGCATAGGAATGGGTGGAGTTGTTTATCTGTCGGTAGACAGCAAGCTCACAGGTGCATTTTTCTTTACAGTAGGCCTCTTTGTTATTTGCGCATTCGGATTAAATCTGTACACGGGAAAAGTTTGTTATGTATTTCAGAATGATCTGGAATATCTGCTCAGGATCCCTGTGATATGGTTTGGAAATCTGATCGGAACGTCAATAACAGCCGGACTGATTCTTCTTACCAGATACGGAGCGGCTATTTCGGAAAAGGCGGCTGCACTTTGTGAAGCAAAGACAGCGGATAATTTCTTAAGTCTCTTTGTTCTTGGTATATTCTGTGACATCTTTATTTATATTGGCGTTGAAGGTTATGGAAAGATACCTCATGAAGCAGGAAAGTATCTGGCACTGTTTTTCGGTGTTATGGTATTTATCCTTAGCGGCTATGAGCACTGTATCGCAGATATGTTTTATGTCTCTGCAGCAGGTATGTGGAGCGGAGATATGTTCGTGAGAGTACTTGTAATTACCCTTGGTAATGCAGTTGGAGGTATATTCTTCCCGGTAGTCAGAGGATGGCTTTCAAAAAACAAGTAATGACGAAAGCAGGTCATTAAAGCAGGTCAATACACCTTTAGGGGTGTATTGACCTGCTTTTTATATGGGGTTAAAATTTTGACCATGTTTAATGAATTGGTAAACAGCATATCAGATATCACGAGTTATGAAAAGATAATGGGCGTGCTTGGAAATAATCCGATCGCGGCAGTGTTATTTGCTGCGGTTGAGTCGTTTATTCCGCCTCTCCCATTAATAGGTATCGTTACCTTTAATATAGCTCTTTATGGCCCGGTGTGGGGATTTTTGCTTAGTTGGATCGGAACATCGGTTGGATGTACATGCGTTTTTTTACTGATCCGTCATGTGATCAAAAGTCCGATAGAACGCATGGTTAGGGATAATCCCCGGGTTAAGAAGGGAAAACAATGGATAAAAGAGATAAATGTATTAACGCTTTTTACGGTTACGATACTTCCTTTTACACCATCAGCATTTCTTAATCTGATATTTGGACTGTCGGATTATGATGCCCGAAAGTACCTTTTAACAATATACACTGCTAAATTACTTATGATAGGATTTCTTGCGTTGTTTGGTGTGAGCTTTGTAGAAGCATTTAAGGATCCGGGGATGATAGTATTGTCATTGGCACTGGTGACTGTTTTGTATGTACTATCGAAGTGGATTACAAAAAAACATGACTTTTGAAATGCAAGCATTTCGAAAGTCATGAAATGGGCAATGCTTCGCATTCAAAAATTGCCCATTTCCGTGCAGTGAAAATTTCGTACGAAACCCGCAGTAAATGCGTGTTTCTGATTGTCAGTTTCAAAACATATTGAACTTAAGAATCACGCGTTATCAGAATTGGAGTTATTTTAATGAATTATTATTTTGCACCGCTTGAGGGAATAACAGGATTTGTATACAGGGGGCTGCATCACAGGTACTTTGGCGGACCTGATAAATACTATATGCCTTTTGTGTCTGCAATGGAAAAAGGAAAGATAAAGAAAAGAGAAAAAAAGGATATCTTACCTGAAAATAATGAGGGAATTGCTGCAATTCCGCAGATCCTTACAAATTCCAGCCGTGATTTTATTGATACGGCAGAGATGATAGCGGATCTGGGATACACTGAGATCAATATAAATCTGGGATGTCCGGCGCTTTCAGTAGTTAAGCGTGGTAAAGGTTCCGGTTTTTTATCTGACCTTGACAGGCTTGATAGATTTCTGGAAGAAATATTTGAAGGTATGGAAAAGCGCAGGATAGGTGCGAAGCTTTCTGTAAAAACCAGAATAGGACGTAGAGATTCTGATTCGGTACCGGAACTGATAGAATTATACAACCGTTATCCTATATATGAGCTTACGGTACATCCCAGAGTAGGAAAGGATTTTTACAGAGGAGTGCCTGATATGGAGGCTTTTCGCGCTTTTTATGAAAAAAGCATACACCCGTTAGTCTATAACGGAGATATAAATAATGAAGAAGATATAGAGCATTTTACTGAGATGTTTCCAGCGGTTGGAAGTATAATGATCGGAAGGGGACTTCTTCAGGATCCTGCATTTATAAGGCGGATCCGTACAGGTAACGAAATGCAGAAAGAGGAGCTTAAGGGATTTACAGAGGAGCTCTATCAGCAGTATAAAAAAGAAATGGAAACACCGGGGACCGGCGGTATAAACGCAGTTAATCGGATGAAGGAGCTTTGGGGATTTCTTGGTGTGAATTTTAGTGACAGGGAACGGACTCTTCGTAAAATATTACGGGCGAAAAATCCTGTCGAGTATGAAAGTGCAGTAAGGGAGATCTGGCAATGATTCTAACTGTGAGAGATGATTTTGATCTGAAAAAGATAGCGGAAAGCGGGCAGTGCTTTAGGTGGACTGAAGAAGCTGAGGGTGCTTACAGGATAATTGCTGGCGGGCATGTACTTAAGATACGTGAAATAGGACAGGTGGATGAGCGGAACCGGGATCAGGACGCTGAAGGCATGTGTTATGGACATGATCCCGAAACACATGTGTTTGAGCTTAGTTGCAGTAAAGATGAGTTTCTTGGCTTTTGGGAAGAATATCTGGATCTGAAGACAGACTATACAAAGATCAGAAATATGGTAAAAAAGAGCGAAGACTCTTATCTTTATAATGCAGTTCAGCTGGGGAAAGGGATACGGATACTTAGACAGGAGTTATTTGAGACACTGATCACGTTTATAATTTCCCAGAGAAAAAATATACCGGCTATACGTGCTTCGGTAGAAAAACTATGCAAAGCGGCGGGAACAAAAAAAGATGGGTGTTATCTGTTTCCTACTCCGGCACAGATGGCTGCTTTGTCGGAAGATGAGATAGCATCATGCGGAACCGGTTATCGCACAAAATACTTAATGAAGGTCGCAAGAGAGATATCAACGGGAGAAGTTTCTCTGGATGCAATGAGTGATCTGTCTGATAATGATCTTTTAGCAGAATTAAAGAAACTTTACGGAGTAGGGGTAAAGGTTGCGAGCTGTACAGCTCTTTTTGCCTATCACAGGATGGACTTTTTTCCGGAAGACGTCTGGATAAAAAGGGTTCTTGAAAATCATTACGCAGGGAGATTTCCAAAGGAAAAGTATGCGCCATGGAATGGCGTAATGCAGCAGTACCTTTTCTTCGGGCAGATAAGTGAGAAATAGATATAACTGTTCACATATAAAAAGACCGGACGATTTGCGTCCGGTCCTTTTTGTACCATTACTGATATTCTCGCATGAGTGTGCCATATTTGGCTGCTTTTTCCCGGTCTCCAAGTATAACGTATGTTACGTGAAGCCCCATGAAAGGAAACAGAGTATTGTATTTCTGATTAAGGATAGGCATTGTCTCAAATGCGGCATTGTAATACCACATGACAGCCTCGTGATAGTTGTGCCGTCCTCTGTAAAATTCTCCTAGTTCAAATACCACCTCGGACGGAGTGTCATCAGCGGCAAGAGCGCGTCCCGCAGCGTAGAGCATAGCATCTGAATCATCTCTTAATCGGGCACATTTTACGAGTACACAAACGTCGTGCATGATAAGCTCTTCGGAGCTGTCTTTGTCGAGACGTTTTTTGAAATAAGGCTCTGCTGTCAGGAAATCATTATCGGAACCTGATATGAAAAGTTCTCTCGCATACATTTTTTGAAGCTTTTCTGAGAGTTTTCCGTTTGTTTTTATTTCTTTCTG
Organism: Lachnospiraceae bacterium MC2017; assembly: GCA_000701625.1. Classification (GTDB taxonomy): domain Bacteria; phylum Bacillota; class Clostridia; order Lachnospirales; family Lachnospiraceae; genus NK4A144. Next base: position 157,992 of record JNJK01000009.1, on the reverse strand, counting down.
AAAGATAGCAAAGTCTCTATTCTGGTGTTCGGAAGTAGGACAGTGTTTTATCTTTATGTCACTGTCGAAGACCACTGGATCAAGTCGAACGGATTCATGGAGAGGGTCGACCCAGACGGGGGTACGTATCCGTTTATAAAGCTTTGGACGAAGCTCCTCATCAAAATTATACGTTGTATTATATTCCAGCTGATTTGTGTAATACATCTGAACAATCTCAATCTCGGGAAGAAGAGCTTCCTTCAGCATACGGAATTTTTCGTGATTTTCTTCGTCAAGAACCTCGTCGGCATCGGCACTGTAAATATAGTCCATAGTTGCTTTTGAAAATGCAAAATTTCGTGCTGCTGAGAAATCATCATCCCATTCAAAATCAAAGACTTTGTCAGTGTATTTTTGAGCGATTTCTTTTGTCTGATCGGTTGATCCCGTATCGACAATGATGATCTCGTCCATCAGATCACTGATGGAATCAAGACATCGCTCCAGGATTTCGGCTTCGTTCTTTACGATCATACATAAACTGAATGTCATAACTCCTCCGATCTAAGTTCGTATACTCTCCTTTGTTGATTAATACGAGTTATAAAATAACAAAATGTTGTTGTTTCAAAAATCCTTTTGTTCATTATACATTATGAAAGAATGGTTTTTATGATTTCTTTTGTACATAATTCTGTTCAAAGAGTATGAAGATATATTATATTATTGGAAATTTGGTGTAGAATTGTCACGGTGTACACTTTGTGCTATACTTTTAGCAATTATGGGTTCGTGTGCGTATATCGCGCTGCACGAGATTCAGTTTTAAATTAACGGAGGTCAAGATGAAGACTTATCTTGTAACAGGAGGAGCAGGATTTATCGGCTCCAATTTTATTCATTATATGTTTCGGAAGTATGGAGAGGATATCCGCATTGTAAATGTGGATGCACTGACTTACGCCGGAAATCTGGGTAACCTCAAGGATGTTGAGGGATTGGAGAATTACACATTTGTTAAGGCAGACATCCGCAATAAAGAGGAAATCGAAAAGGTCTTTAAGGATAATGACATAGATTACGTTGTAAACTTTGCTGCTGAGAGTCATGTAGACCGCAGTATTGTTAATCCTGAGATCTTTGTTGAGACAAATGTACTCGGTACTCTTATCATGCTCAATTGCGCAAAGGATGCATGGGAAAAGGAAGATGGTTCATTTAAGGAAGGAAAGAAATTCCTTCACGTTTCTACTGATGAGGTATACGGTTCTCTGGACAATCTTACAGACTTTTTCTATGAGACAACACCGTATTCTCCGCATAGCCCGTACTCAGCAAGTAAGGCATCTTCAGACTTCCTTGTTAAGGCATATGTTGATACTTACAAGTTCCCGGCAGTCATAACAAACTGCTCCAATAACTATGGTCCGTTCCAGTTCCCTGAGAAGCTGATCCCGCTTATCATCAATAATGCGCTTCAGGGTAAAGAGCTCCCGGTTTACGGAGACGGAAAGAATATCCGTGACTGGTTATATGTAGATGATCACTGCAAGGGTATCGATATGGTACTTGAGGGCGGACGCATCGGCGAGAAGTATAATATCGGCGGTCATAATGAAAAGCAGAATATCGAGATCATTCATATCATTCTTGATACTCTTAAGGAGATCCTTCCGGATTCTGATCCGAGAAAGGCTAATGTCAGTGACGAACTGATCCGCTTTGTTGCAGACAGAAAAGGTCACGACAGAAGATATGCCATCGCACCTGACAAGATCAAGGATGAGCTTGGCTGGGAGCCGGAGACATTCTTTGCTGAAGGTATCAAAAAGACAGTTAAGTGGTATCTTGAGAATCAGGAATGGATGACAGAGGTAACAAGCGGAGATTATCAGAAGTACTACGATAAGATGTATTCTGATAGATAAAGCAAGACATCCGATAACATTTAGTCAAATATAAATTGGTATTTGCAGAGGAGATGTATTTATGAAAGGTATTATTCTTGCGGGTGGATCCGGTACAAGACTTTATCCACTGACAAAGGCTGTCTCAAAACAGATGATGCCTGTGTATGATAAGCCGATGATCTACTATCCGCTTTCAACACTTATGCTGGCAGGCATAAGGGATATTCTGATCATTTCAACACCGAGAGATCTTCCTATGTTTGAGGAACTTTTTGGAGACGGATCGCAACTCGGATTAAATATGAATTACAAAGTTCAGGAGCATCCTAACGGACTTGCTGAGGCATTTATCATAGGAGCTGATTTTATCGGCAACGATAGTGTCGCAATGGTTCTCGGAGATAACATTTTCTACGGACATGATTTCTCAGCGGTGCTTAAACGTGCAGCAGAGAGACAAAAGGGTGCAACTATCTTTGGTTATTACGTGAAGGATCCGAGAGCTTATGGTGTAGTTGAGTTTGATAAGGATGGAAAGGCTGTTTCGATTGAGGAAAAACCTGAAAATCCTAAGTCAAAGTATGCGGTTCCCGGACTTTACTTCTATGATAATGACGTTGTTGATATTGCAAGGAATGTAAAGCCTTCAGCCAGAGGTGAGCTGGAGATCACAACGGTTAATAATACTTATCTGGAAAGAGGAGATCTCTATGTGGAGACTCTTGGACGCGGCTTTGCATGGCTTGATACAGGAAGTCACGATTCGCTTCTAGATGCAGCGGATTTTGTATCTGCTTTCCAGAAGAGACAGGGATTATATATTTCGTGTATCGAAGAGATCGCTTTCAAAAAGGGATTTATTAATAAAGAGGAGCTCCTGAAGCTTGCGGAGCCACTCCTTAAGACTGCATACGGCCAGTATCTGGTCGATGTGGCAAATGAAGAATAAGCAGTTTATTTTTATAACCTTTATAATAGGGGTTCTTATAGTGCTTGGTATATTTGCAGTTCTTCTCAATATGAACGGATTTTTATCAGGAGTCGTAACACAGAGAAGTGTCGAGGCAGATACATTGAGTACATTAGAAGAACCCTCTTCTCCCAGTGCGCCCGTGAAAGATACACTTACGACTCTTGCGGATGCGGGGATAAAACCTGTTGAGGAACCGGTAAGGGCTACTGATAAGGCTGCAGCGAATCAGGAGGAGCGTACACAGCTTACGCTTCTCTTATCGTCTGTTAACCGGGATATTCGCATGCTTGTAGTTGACAGAGATGGAAGGCCTGTTACAGGGGTCGGGTTTATCTGTAATATTCGGAGCGATTCATTTTCAGCTTCGTATGAAGATTCGGATAAGGATGGCATCCTGTATGCTGCTGATCTGCCGAGTGGAAGATATACTGCAGAACTGTCACCAACACCCGGATATATAGCTCCGGAATCTGAGAGCACTGTGACTGTCAGACAGGAAATATCATATACTGCAGTTGCAGATATTAGTTCCATGATCTATATGGAATCGGATATAGATGCGTCAGTGGAAGATACTGCCGATCTGGATGAAGAAGATGATGGAGAACTGCTTGAAGCAGGTGAGATAGATCTGTCGAATGGAACGCTCGGAATTGATGTTTCCAAATACAATAAAGACATTGATTGGGAAACTGTCCGGGACAGTGGAGTGCAGTTTGCGATAATCCGTTTGGGATATCGTGGATCCTCTAGTGGATCACTGGTGGAAGATCCTTATTTTCAAAAGAATCTTAAAGGTGCAAAGGAGGCTGGCGTAAAGATAGGTGTTTATTTCTTTACGCAGGCACTTAATACCACAGAAGCTGTGGAAGAGGCAAGTATGGTTGCGTCTTTGGTGAAACCTGAAGAACTTGCCGCACCTGTGTTTATAGATGTTGAAGGATCGGGGGGACGTGGAGATGCCCTTGATCCTAAGACCAGAGCAGAAAATATAAATGCGTTTTGTGAAACTCTTACGGGTATGGGATACCGTGCAGGAGTTTATGCCAGCAAGAACTGGTTTAAGAAGTATATTGATACAGATTCTCTCGGTGACTGGAAAATCTGGCTTGCGCAGTATAAGGTACGTACGCCGGATTATGAAGGTCATTACGATGCATGGCAGTACTCATCAAAGGGGCATGTTGATGGAATCGAGGGAAATGTAGATCTGAACCTGAATCTCTCTCTGGGAGATTAGGAAAAGGAAAGGAAATTATGGGACAGATTAAAGTAGAAACATGTGAGATCGAGGGACTTAAAGTCATTACACCGGAAGTGTTTGGAGATGAGCGCGGATATTTCATGGAGACATATCGTGCTGATCAGTTCAAAGAAGTAGGCATCAATGATGTATTTGTTCAGGATAACCAGTCCTCTTCTACAAGAGGTGTTCTCCGCGGTATGCATTTCCAGAAAGAATTTCCGCAGTCAAAGCTTGTACGTGTACTTAGCGGTGAAGTCTATGATGTAGCGGTTGATCTTCGTCCTGGTTCAGAGACATTTGGAAAATGGTTTGGTGTGCTCCTTTCCGCAGAAAACAAAAAAATGTTCTATATTCCGAGAAATTTTGCACATGGATTCCTTGTTCTTTCTGAGAAAGCGGAATTTGCTTATAAATGTGATGATTTCTTCCATCCCGGAGATGATGGCGGACTTCGCTTTGATGATCCTGAGATAGGTATCGTATGGCCGGATTCTGTAAAGCCGGAAGAGTTAAATATAAATGATCGTGACCGCAACTGGGCTGATTTCTCTGTATTTAAGGCAGAGCGTGGAATCCAGTAAGGTTTTATCGAGGAATTTGGGTTCTATGACTAAAAAGAAAAAGGTTATCATCGGAGTATTGCTTTTAGTAATACTCTGGAATGCCTATATTATTCTGCATCATAATGTGTTGGCAGATCCTGTACAGGAGGTACTTAAGAAACTTATCTCCTGCTGTATGATCGATGCTGCGTTTATAGCGTTTGTCCTGGGTTACGAGAGGATAATATCGCTTCCTATGGAGCTGTGGCAAAACAGGCAGCTTATCTGGAAACTTGCCAAGAATGATTTCAAATCCAAATATGCAGGATCTTACCTGGGTATTTTCTGGGCATTTGTACAACCTGTCGTTACGGTACTTGTATACTGGTTCGTATTTGCTGTGGGTGCCAGATCAGACATGACCGGTGAGACCACATATCCGTTTGTGTTGTGGCTTATCGCAGGCATTACGCCATGGTTCTTTTTCTCTGATGCATGGGGTCAGGGAACAAGCGCACTTCTTTCGTATCAGTTTCTTGTAAAAAAAGTTGTGTTTAAGATAAGCATCCTTCCTATCATTAAGGTTATCAGTGCTTTATTTATACATATATTTCTTACGGGAATTGCATGCATACTGATGATACTTTGTGGATATTATCCTACGTTGTATTGGCTTCAGTTGCCGTATTTTACCTTGTGCGCTTTTTTCCTTGTACTTGGAATGAGCTATATCACGTGTTCCATAGTGGTGTTTTTCAGAGATCTTGGACAGATCATAGGTATCATGCTCCAGGTTGGAGTATGGATCACTCCGATCATGTGGCATCTGGATTCTCTTTCAAGACCTTTCCAGATCTTGTTCAAGCTGAATCCTGTTTACTATCTGGTTGATGGTTACAGAATGGCTCTGCTTGATAAGATGTGGTTTTGGGAGCATTTTTATTCAACGGCTTATTTTTGGATCGTTTCAGCGGCGATGTTCCTTTTTGGAGCTATAGTGTTCAGACGCTTGAAGGTTCATTTTGCAGATATCTTGTAAATACCAGTTTTGAGGTTTTTTAATGCAGTCAGCAATTAAGGTCGAGCATCTCGACAAAATGTATAAACTCTATGATCATCAGAGGGACCGGTTAAGGGATTCTCTCGGAATTACCAAAAAGAAGCTCTACCATGAGCATTATGCTCTCAGAGACGTTTCGATGACGGTAAATCAGGGAGAAACAGTCGGAATCATCGGGACAAACGGTTCCGGAAAGTCAACGATCCTTAAGATAATAACCGGAGTACTCAGTCCTACATCAGGTGATGTGGAGATAAACGGACGTATATCTGCACTTTTGGAACTTGGCGCAGGCTTCAATATGGAATTTACGGGTATCGAGAATATCTATCTTAACGGTACGATGATCGGATTTTCCAAAGAAGAAATAGATGCTAAGCTTCAGGATATACTTGATTTTGCAGACATAGGAGATTTTGTATATCAGAAGTGCAAGACCTATTCCAGCGGTATGTTTGTCCGCCTGGCATTTGCGGTTGCTATTAATATCGATCCTGAGATCCTTATTGTTGACGAGGCACTTTCTGTAGGTGATATTTTCTTTCAAAACAAGTGTTATCATAAATTTGAAGAGTTCAAAAAGGCAGGAAAGACCATTTTGTTTGTAAGTCATGATCTGTCCAGTATCAGTAAGTACTGTGACCGCGTAATTCTTCTCGACAGAGGAAAGAAGATCGGAGAGGGGGCGCCGAAAGAGATCATTGATATGTATAAGAAAGTTCTTGTGCATCAGCTTGATTCAAAACCCGGTGATCATGCGGGTTCTCTTAATCGTGGCGGAATGAACGGAGAGAGTACAGGGGAAGGTCTCTGGAGAGACAAGATGGTGCTTAATCCGTCACAGGACACATACGGAAACGGACTTGGTGAGATCGTGGATTTCTGTTGTATTGATAACAGTGGGCAGATCACAAATACGATCATAAAGGGAGATTCCTTTACAATACGAGTCAGAACAAGGTATCATGCGCATATTCATCAGCCGATCATTGCGGTTTCGTTTAAAAACAGGCTTGGGGTCGAGATAACCGGTACAAATACCATGTTTGAAAAAATAGATACCGGTACCGTTGAAGATGGTGATGAGCTGACAGCTACTTTTACGCAGGACATGAATCTGCAAGGTGGAGAATATCTTATATCTCTCGGGCTCGTAGGATACAGGGAAGGAGAATTTACGGTATACAATAGGATGTATGATATCTTTAATATCTCCGTAATCTCTACAAAAGACACAGTTGGTTATTACGATATGGGAATGGAAACTACAGTAGAGAAATCCCATCCATGAGGAAAGGAAATCGGTAATGGAAATGAAATTCGAGGACATCGGCAACGTTCATCTGGACTATACCGATTATCCCGGAGAAGATCTGTATTCAGAGGGCGCCGAAGAGGACGCCCTTCTTCAGATTGTAAAGACACATACAAAGGATGAGTTCAATCATATCATCGCGGTGGAAAAGCGTTGGAGTGTTCTTTATCATTTGTCGCACTTGAGAGGAAATATCGTTGATTTTCTGCCAATCAGAAAGACGCACAAAGTTCTTGAGATAGGCGCGGGATGTGGCGCTATTACAGGAACATTGGCAGAGAAAGCAGCTCATGTCACCTGTATAGAGCTTAGCCGTAAGAGAAGCCTTATCAATGCATGGAGAAATAAGGATGCCGATAATATCGATATTCTTGTTGGAAATTTCGAGGATATAGAGGAACATCTTGATGAAAAGTACGACTATATCATGCTTATAGGTGTGCTTGAATATGCTGTTTCATATATTCATGATAAGGCGCCATATGAAAAGTTTCTGCAGATCTTAACGAGACACCTGGCTCCCGGAGGTCAGATCGTTATTGCTATTGAGAATAAATATGGTATGAAATATTTCGCCGGATGCAGAGAAGATCATACAGGCAGATATTTTGATGGTATAGAGGGATATCATCATGGTGGTAGTGCTCATACTTTTTCTAAGGAAGGTCTGTCAAGACTTTTCAAAAAGACAGGCTACAAGGCAAAATTCTTCTATCCGTATCCTGATTACAAGCTTCCGATGACCATCTATTCCGATGATCGTCTGCCTTCAGTTGGTGATTTTACAGAAAACAGGAGAAACTTTGACGGAGAGAGGATAACTCTTTTTAATGAGAGTGAGGCTTTTGACGAAGCTCTTTCTGACGGATATTTCCCATTCTTTTCCAATTCTTATCTGGTAGTTTTGGAGAAGAGCATGCGCCTTGAGAGTACTTCAGCACGTCGTGCTATCTATTCCAAGCACAGTAATGAGAGAGATCCACTGTATCAGATCAGAACAGATATAGAGGAAGATGACAATCATCGTAAGGTTGTCGTTAAATATCCTTTTACAGATGAAGCTATTCCGCATCTTGAAAAGATGGAAGCTGCATCTGAAAAGATCCGTGAAGAATTTAAGGGAACTGCGTTTAAGCCAAATAAATGCAAGGCTGAGAGAACCAAAGATGGAAAACTCAGATGTCTTGATTTTGAGTTCCTCACTGGCCGCAGCATGAATGATGAGCTGGATCTTATGCGTAAGAAGGGACATGCACGTGAATGTATAACAGCTATCCTGAATTTTGCAGTTGCGCTCAGAAAGATCGCTACGGAGAAGTTTGTTATAACAGATGAGTTTAGAGAAATCTTCCAGGTGAAGTCCGTACCGGGACAGCATATGAGCATGAAGTGTACGGATCTTGATATGATCTTCTCAAATCTGATTTTTAGTAACGGATGGAATATCATAGATTATGAATGGACATTTGATTTTCCGATACCGGTAGATTTCCTGATCTACAGGGCTATGCGATATTATATTGCAGAGGCAGGAAGTGAATGGATGGGAGACCTTGATATCTGGGAGAAGCTTTCTATAAGCGAAGTTGAGAAGCACATCTATGACCAGATGGAGGCAGGTTTCCAGAGACATATTGCAGGAAGAAATATTTCTCTTGTGGGAATGTATTCTATCTTTGGCGGAAACAATATTCTCTTTGAGAACTCCATGAAGCATTCAAGGCTTCTGTACAGACCTGAGCATGTGGTTATCTATTATGATACAGGAATGGGTTACAGTGAGGAAAACTCCTGTGTTATAAATGCTGCACGTGATGAAAATGACAATATTTCATTTGATACGGTACTTCCGGAGGGATGCAGGGCTATCAGATTTGACCCGGCAACATATCCCTGTATGGTAAAGATCGAGAATATCTCTCTTGATGGAAAAGCTGTAGAGGAGTGTCTCGTTAACGGAACAGGCATTTCTGAGCATGTGATCCTTTTTGACACAGATGATTCACAGATCATTTTGGAAAAAGCGACAGAAGGATCAACTCTTCATATGGAGTATGCTATAACAAGAGTGGACGACCGTTTCTGGAAGCCGCTTGCGTTTGAGTTTGCAGTACCGCTCGATAATGAAGGATCAAAGTGGTCGCACCTTATTCACGGCACGAGACCGGAGTATGTTCCGGTGAGTTTGGTATGAAGCGCGCGGAATATGAAACACAACTGAATAATCTTCAAAATCCTTATCTCAGATGGATAACGGAACAGGAAGAAAAGCGATATGAGACTGATCCGGAGACTCGGGAGGAGGCGGAGAAATCCGTACCTTCCGGGGCTTCGGATCAAATGGCGTGTTTTCGGGAAAAGTATGAAGTCTTTTTACTGTCGGGGGCTGAGATCGCAGATAAGGCAGAATTGATGATCAAAAGGGCATTGAAAAACTGTTCTGAAGACAGCCTGCCTGATATTATCTACGGAGACGAGGATATACTGGATCAGAATGGCAGACATGATCCGTGGTTTAAACCGGACTGGTCTCCGGATACTCTTGAGTCCATGTATTATTTTGGAAGCCTGACGCTTGTAAGACGAGAAATTGCTGAGAAAGTTATGGCAGAAAAAGGTGTGCTTACCTATGGAAGTACAGATTTTTTAAAGGCATGCGCATTTATGGCGAAAACAAGGCTTCATATATCTGAGATACTTTCTCATGGTGATGGAACGGATCACACAGGATATGCAGAAAAGATTTTCGAAACATCGCACGAAAAGGCTGATAGCATGAATATCAGTGTGACTACGGTTATCCTTTCAAAGGACCATCCGGAATTACTGGAAAAATGTGTGAGTAGTTTGCGGAGATCAGCAGAGCTTGAGGGAACAGATCTAAGCATTGTTGTAGTTGACAACGGAAGTAATGATGCAAACACGCAGCGATGCAGGCAGCTTTCTGAAAAGTACGGCTTTGAATACGACCGTTATGAATCGCCGTTTATTTATTCGGCATTATGCAACAGAGGTGCGGAAAATGCTCGGAAAACGGATTTTATTCTTTTTCTGAATGATGATGTGGAAGTTCCGGAAAACACGGTTTTCCTAAGAAGAATGGCAAAGAAGGCATCTGAAGAGCATGTAGGGGCGGTTGGATGCAAACTTCTTTATCCGGGAGAGGAAAGAATACAGCATTGTGGCATTACGCTCCTTAGGACTGGGGCTTCTCATAAGCTTGCGGGCTATACTGATGATCAGGATTATTATCATGGAATCAATCGAGGGATACACAACTGCTTTGCAGTCACAGGTGCGTGTCTCATGGTATCGAGAGAAAAGTTTGAGTTTGTTTCCGGATTTGATGAAAAACTCGCAATAGCATATACGGATGTAGATCTGTGTGCATCGTTTTTAAGAAAAGGTTTATTTAATGTCTGTATGTGTGATTTTTATCTGATCCATCATGAGAGTCTGAGCAGGAGAAGTGATGATATCAGTGAAGAGGCATTTTCGAGGCTGGCGTCAGAGAGAACATATTTTGAAGAAAAAAACGCATCTTTGATACAAAACGGTGATCCGTGGTACAGTCCGAATCTCACGGATACAGGACTGGATTATCGCGTTAATGTTCCTGACACAGAGGAAGAAGCCTCTGTGATGTGCAGAGATCATTCTTCGTCAGTAACGCCGGAAGATTTTAATAAATTAAAACCCGGGCATAAAAAGATGAGGTATTCTCTTGAAAATATACGCTTTTGCAGAAGTGATGCATGTGGGAGAGAGAAATATTATGAAATCCGCGGTTGGGCATTTGTATCCGGAAGACCGGGCTACGAGTACGATCCTTTTATAGCAGTAAAGACGGTTGACGGAGAAAAGGTATTTCCGGCAGTTCGTTATGTGAGAAAGGATGTACCTAAGGTTTTCGCTTCGGAAACAGGTCTTTCACTGTCGGGATTCTTCTTGATGATAGATGAGGAATTACTGCCTGACGGAGATAAGACAGAGATACAGATAGGACTTTTAAGAAGAGGTCTTTTTAGTAAATATAGAGGATGCCGTACCGGATGGATCACGGCACAGGCATGATAGACAGGATGCTGAAGAAAATGGAAAAGAATATAGACAAGACACAAAGGAATGTCGGAGATCTGGCAGAATACTATAAGAAGCTATACGAAGACGAAAAAAAGAAAAATGAAAAGCTTACGCGTGAGCTCGTTGAGTGCGAGGCGGATAATGCTGAGATGAAGGGGAAGCTGGATACGCTTAAGCGCAGTAAGCTTTTTAAGATCATAAAGCCCTTTCGTACGATATATGCCAAGAGCCTCGCTGTGATCGTGCGTGTAAAGCGATTGGGAAGCATAAGCGAAGTCATCAGAAAGCTTAAGAGCAAGAGGATCGAGAGAAATGCTTACCGTTACCATGGAACACTGAGCTTTCCTAATGACGAGCAGAGAAAAAAAGAGGAGAATACTTCTTTCAAGGAAAAACATGTTTTCAGTATTCTCGTACCGCTTTACAACACTCCCGAGAAATTTCTTCGTGAAATGATCGAAAGTGTAACAGACCAGACCTATGCAGGATGGGAGCTTTGTCTTGCAGACGGTTCTGATGATGAGCATAAGTACGTAAAAGAAATCGTTGATGAATATATTGCAAAGGACAAGGCAGTAAGTCCGGACGGAAGACAGAGGATCCAGTATAAAAAGATAGAGGAAAATCTGGGTATTTCCGGAAATACCAATGTCTGCTTTGATATAGCTCACGGTGATTTTATCGGGTTATTTGACCATGATGATCTGCTTCATCCTTCCGTTCTTTTCGAATACATGAAGGTTATTGAAAAAGAGCATCCGGACTTTATCTATTGCGATGAGGCGACCTTTACCGGAAACAGTATAGATAACATGGTGACACTTCACTTTAAGCCGGATTTTGCTATCGATAATCTCAGAGCAAATAACTATATCTGCCACTTCTCGGTATTTAAGAAGGAACTCTCTGATAAGGTAGGAAGATTCAGGAGCGAATTTGATGGAAGTCAGGATCATGATATGATCCTTCGCCTTACTGCTGCGGCAAATAAGATCTATCATGTCCCGAGGATCCTTTATTACTGGAGAAGTCACGCAGGTTCCACAGCGTCTGATATCAATACAAAGACTTATGCAATAAATGCGGCAAAGGGAGCAGTTGCAGCTCACCTTACAGGCTGTGGTTTTAAGAATTTTGAGATTGAGAGCACAAAGGCATTTGCAACTATATTCCGTATCAGATATGAGCTTACTTCTCATCCAAAGATCAGTATAGTGATCCCGTCAAGGGATCATGCGGAAGACCTTAAGCGCTGCACAGAATCAATTATTTCAAGATCATCATATGATAATTACGAGATCGTAATAGTTGAAAATGGCAGCACTGAGCCCGAAACACAGCGCTGTTATGAGGAACTCAGGAGCTGTCCTATGGTAAAGATCGTGTCAGCACCTGAAATGGAAGGTTTTAATTTCTCAAAGCTTGTAAACTATGGTGTTTCAAAGGCTGACGGAGAATATATCCTGCTGCTTAACAATGATACCGAGGTTATTACTCGTGACTGGATGGAGAATCTCCTTATGTATGCCCAGAGATCCGATGTAGGTGCCGTTGGATGTAAACTGTACTATCCGGATTATCTCATACAGCATGCAGGAATCGTGATCGGTCTTGGTGCTCATAGAACTGCAGGTCATACACACTACAGACTTTATAAGGAAAATCTGGGTTACATGGGAAGACTTTGCTATGCTCAGAATGTTACAGCTGTTACCGGAGCATGTATGCTTGTGTCAAAGGCTGATTACGAGGCTGTAGGCGGCTTTGATGAGAGTTTTGCAGTTGCGCTTAATGACGTTGATTTCTGCTTAAAACTCAGAGAAAAAGGATTATTGAACGTATTTACGCCGTTTTCAGAGCTTTTCCATTATGAATCTGTTTCAAGAGGCGATGATACTGACGGAGCTGATAAAGAGAAGGCTGAACGCTATGAAGCAGAATCTAAGCATTTCCGCACCAAATGGAAGACTGCGCTTAAAAAGGGTGATCCATACTACAACCCTAATTTCTCTTTAGATCACAGTAATTACACTCTAAAGGCCAGCCCTGCACCAATGGTTCAGTGATATGTGTTATAATGTATCTGTTTAAATTCAAGATGCTTAAGCGCAGGACAATAAAAGCAGAATAACCGTTGGATCCGCAAGTAAAACGGGCATCTTTCAATCATAGAGGAGTGTGTAAAAAATGGATAATTATAAAGAAAAGTACGAATACTGGATGAACGATCCGTATTTTGATGAAGAAACAAAAAAAGAGCTTCAGTCGATTTCAGACAATGAAGCAGAAATTCAGGACAGATTTTATAAGGATCTTGCATTTGGAACAGGCGGACTCAGAGGTGTTATCGGAGCAGGTTCAAACCGAATGAACATCTATACCGTACGTAAGGCAACACAGGGACTTGCAAATTACATCCTTAAAGAAGGAACACAGGATAAGGGCGTGGCGATCGCATATGATTGCCGTCGCATGTCACCGGAATTTGCAGATGTAACGGCGCTGTGTCTTGCAGCAAATGGTATTAAGGCATATGTATTTGATTCACTTCGTCCTACACCGGAGCTTTCCTATGCGCTTCGTGAGCTTCACTGTACAGCCGGAGTAGTTATCACAGCCAGCCACAATCCGCCGGAATACAATGGCTATAAGGTTTATTGGGAGGACGGCGCGCAGATAACCGCACCGCGTGATAAAGATATCATCAGTGAAGTAGACGCAGTTAAGTCCTACAGCGACGCAAAGACAATGGGACTTGCTGATGCAAAGGCAAAGGGACTTTATGAAGTAATAGGCAGCGAGATCGATGATAAATACATCGCAGAACTCAAAAAACTTATAATCCATCCGGATCTCCTTCAGAAAGCTGCAAAGGATATAAAGATCGTTTATTCACCGTTCCATGGAACAGGTAATGTGCCCGTAAGACGAGTGCTTAAGGAACTTGGATTTGAAAATGTTTATGTTGTTCCTGAGCAGGAACTTCCGGATCCTGATTTTACAACACTTGAGTATCCTAATCCGGAGGATCCTAAGGCATTTACACTTGCGCTCAAGCTTGCAAAGGAAAAAGATGCTGATATTGTAATGGCAACAGATCCTGATGCAGACCGCCTCGGAATTTATGCGAAGGATACTGCTACAGGCGAATATATGCCTTTCACAGGAAATATGTCAGGTATCCTGATCGCTGAGTATCGTATCCGCGAACTTGCTGAGATGGGTAAGCTTCCTGAAAACGGAGCTCTCGTAAAGACAATTGTTTCCAGCAATATGGCAGATCCTATCGCAGAAGAATATAAGCTGAAACTTATCGAAGTACTTACAGGCTTTAAGTACATCGGCGAGCAGATAAAGTGGTTTGAGGAGAATAACTCTTACGAGTATGTCTTTGGATATGAAGAATCCTATGGCTGCCTCGTTGGAACACATGCACGTGACAAGGATGCTATCGTTGCTGTGATGTGCCTTGCTGAAGTAGCTGCATGGTGCAAGACACGTAATATCACCGTATGGGATCAGATGCTAAATATCTACAAAAAATACGGATATTACAGAGAAGGAATTCATACAGTAACACTCAAGGGCGTTGATGGAGCAAAGGAGATTCAGGATATGATGGAGAGGATCCGCAATAATCCGCCTAAGGAAATTGCCGGTCTTGCCGTTAAGGAATTCCGTGATTATCAGAAAGACGAAGTAACAAATATGGCAAACGGAGAGAAGAGCAGAACAGGCCTTCCGATTTCAAATGTACTGTACTTCGACCTTGAAAATAATTCCTGGTGCTGTGTGCGTCCTTCAGGTACAGAGCCGAAGATCAAGTTCTATATGGGTGTAAAAGGAAACAGCCTTGAGGAATCCGAAAAGAATCTTGAAGAACTGAAGCAGGAAGTCATCAAAAAGCTTGGTGCATGAAAATCATAATGAGGATAAAGCTTTGAATAAAAAGAAAGTGTTCTGCAGGGCAGTGTATGTGATGTTAGTTCTGTTGACGGTGCTTTCAGTGGTGCAGGGCGTGAGGAACGCCCTGCATTTCAGTCAGGACTTTCAGTGGGATGCTGCAAAGGCGCTTACCATGCGGATAGATCCCTACACAGAAAGCCTTAGCCCGACAGGAGCATTGGAACGGGATGGTATCAGAGAGTTTTATGAAGCCTTTAGAGCGATAGATGCTCCACAGAAAATGGAAGCCAATCAGTTTCCAAGTCTTCTTTACGAGCTCTTTCCATTAACTCTTCTGTCATACGGTACCGCAAAAGTGCTGTGGCTTATCTTAAATCTTATATTTACTGCTCTTATCATTTTCCTTTTGAGAAAGACTTTCTTAAAAGAGATGAAAAATGAGACATTTTTATTATTAAGTCTCATTATGGTTGCAGGAACACCCTGGCGAAATCAGATTGGTGTAGGACAACATACGTTATTTTCGTTTATGTTTTTCCTCTTAGCTGTCTGGATCACCGAAAAGGGAGAGCAGGAGCATAAGAACCCTTATTTATATGCGGTTTTATCAGGACTCAGCTTGTCGGTGTCATACTTTAAGTATACGCTTACAGCACCGCTTGCACTATATTTCATTTATAAGAAAAAATGGAAAGAGTTTGTGATCTCTGTTGTTCCTCACGTGGTCGGTACATTTGTGGCAGCAAGACTGCTCAATGAATCCTTTATGGATATGATCATAAAACCGTTAAAGGTATCGGCAGCGCTTACAGGTGAGGGGTCAATAGATGTCGGTGCGCTGACAGGTGGTGCATCATGGTCTGTACTTATTACAGTGGCATTGATGGTTGTACTTTTTGCAGCAGTGTTTGTAGTTCCGGCAAACATGGATAAAGAAGTTTTTTCGCTTCTGCTTTTGGTTAGTCTTGTAATGACCTATCACAGATCATATGATTACTTTGTGCTTATGACAGCTGCATCAGGGGCTCTTGCAATAAGAGGTTTAGGCCATTCAGAACCACTAGAAGCTATAAAAGATAAGCTGATGCTTTTGTACAGTGTTTTGCTCATATGGGTAAGTTTTGGCATGAGGGTCTTTTCAGAAAATGAAAAGGCACTTATGATAGCAGCAGTACTTTATTATGGTTATATGATCGTTTATCTGGCAAGTTTTGTTCGCTGTGTGATAGAAGAAAGGGAATGTCATGGATAAGCTTTATGCAGTAATCCCTGCTTACAATGAAGAAGCAACTATCAGGGAAGTAATCGAAGAATGGTATCCTATGGTGGTCATGACCGGAGAGGAAAGTCGTCTGGTAGTGATCGATGACGGAAGTCGTGACAGTACATGGAGCGTGCTTCAGGAAGAGGCGGCAAAGCGTCCACAGCTTGTAGCGCTCCATAAGGAAAACTCCGGACATGGTCCTACGATCCTGTACGGATATCATTATGCATTGGAGCAGGGCGCTGATTATGTATTTCAGACAGATTCTGATGGTCAGACACGTCCTGAGGAATTTCCGGCATTTTGGAGATGCCGCCGTCACTATGACATGATAGTCGGTTACAGAAACCACAGACAGGATGGAGGATCCAGAGTATTTGTCACAAAGGTATTAAAGACCGTGATATTCCTGTGTTTCCACGTATGGGTAAAAGATGCAAATACCCCGTTCCGTCTCATGAAGGCAGACACATTAAAGCGTGAGATCAAATACGTTCCAAAGAACTATTTCTTAACAAACGTACTTCTCACTGTTGCATATACGAAGCATAACAAAAACCTGAGATTTATCCCGATAACTTTCCGTCCCCGTCAGGGTGGAGTAAATTCCATCAATATGAAGAGGATCTTCGGAATCGGAAAAAATGCACTGCGTGACTTTATTCGCTTGAATAAGGTACTGTGATGACAGAACATATCTGTTTGTTTTAGTTAGAAAGAGGAATTTATGGAAATGTCATTAAAATCAACAGAAACACAGAAACCTACACTTATCCAGCAGATACTTCGTTTTGGTGTGGTAGGTGGACTTTCTTTTGTAATAGATTTTGCAGTTTACTCCGCTATTATCTTTATTTTTGGAAAAGAGAAGTTTACAGTTGCTGTTGCAGCATTTTTTGGTTTTATGATCTCAGTTACGTTCAATTATATCGTCAGCATGAAATATGTATTTGAACGTGACGAAAGCAAGGACAGAAAAGCAGAGTTTACTATTTTTGTTATTCTTTCAGCCATTGGACTGGTTCTTAATGAAGGAATCATCATGGGTGTCCTTGCGATCTATGACATCACACCTTTCTTAAGAAGCGGGCTTCTTTGGGACTTCAAGGAACTCATTGGAAAGATTTTTGCGACTGGCATAGTAATGGTTTACAACTTCATTTCCAGAAAGATCTTTATAGAAAAGAAGAACTAAGTAAGGTAAATACTTTTGGGTAAAGTCAGCAGAGTTAAAAACAGAATAAGACCCGTGATATATTTAGGTGCCGTTGTGCTTTTACTATGTGTTATTGTATTGGCTTTTTTTGCGGTTAAGAAATATCACAGATCTGTTCAGGCACGTGCAAACGGAACAGTACCGGAGAGTATCCTGGCGACTGCGGCAGGAACTGTAGAAGTCTCAGATCCGGAACTTGAACCGGTATCGGCAAATAAGGCAAATATTTCTCCTGAGATCAAGAAAAAGCTCGAAGAAGCAGAAGAAACTGAGATCAAGACAGAGGACAAGAGCACAACTGTTTCCGTAGACCTGATCGTTTTTGCAGGACAGAGTAACATGGCAGGCTGGGGCGGAGATGTGTCAAAAGCGCCGGCGCTCACAGAAGGAGCAGGAGGAGAATTCCGTTCGGTATCAGATCCGTCAAAACTGTATACTATAACAGAGCCCTTTGGCTTTTATGAAAATACTCCCACAATGAACGATATGTTCATAAAAAGAGGAACTCTTGTAACAGCATTTGTAAATGCCTACTATGAAGAGACAGGAGTGCCTGTAGTAGCAGTATCTGCATCAAAGGGCGGAACACCATCAACTTACTGGGCAACAGAAGCTGTAGGTGAAGACGTAAAGACGAGATTCTTAAATGCCAAAACCTGGCTCAAAGAAAACGGATATGAGGTAAGAAACCAGTTTTTGGTATTTCTGCAGGGAGAAAATGACGTAATAGAAAACGTTTCCACAGAACAATATCTCTCTGATATAAACGTATTCTCAAATAAAATGTTCTACTGCGGTATCGACAAATTCCTGATGATACGTATAGGGGCAACAAACACTGATCCCGACGCATACAAAAGGATCCTTGATGTGCAGACAGAACTCTGCAGGACAGATCCCAGATTTGTACTGGTATCCACTCTCTTCTCCAACTTTGGAGCAGATCATATGACGGATACGTATCACTACGATCAGGATGCCCTAAATGCAGTAGGAACAGATGCAGGCAAAAACGCAGCCTACTTCGCAATTAATCGCCAGGATCCGCAGATCATGGATTACCGCACAGGCGAGTTATTTGAACCTATCGTTTACGAAGGATTGTAAGGAAGGAGCAAAAGATGAGCAAAGCAAAAGACAAAATACTGTTATTCATTCCTGCATATAACTGTGAAAATCAGATCACAAGAGTTCTTTCGCAGCTCGACTCCGAGATCATGCAGTATATCACTGAGGTCATCGTAGTAAATAACCGCAGCACAGATAACACAGAACAGGCAGTGCTGGATTTTGCAGAAGCACATCCCGAAATACCGCTCCATCTACTGAGAAATGCAGATAACTATGGTCTCGGTGGTTCTCATAAAGTTGCGTTTGGTTATGCAGTAAAAAATAAGTTTGATGAAATAATAGTTCTCCACGGAGACGATCAGGGAAATATCCATGACTTCCTGCCTGTATTGCAGAAAAAGCTTTATAAAGCTTATGACTGTATACTCGGCGCAAGATTCATGTTAGGATCGAGACTTGAAGGTTATTCACTTTTTCGTACATTCGGAAACGTAGTTTATGATTTCCTTTTTGCCGCAGCCATACGTCAGAGAGTATTTGATCTCGGAAGCGGATTAAATATGTATCAGGTATCCATGCTGAAAGATGGATTCTATGAGAGATTTCCTGACGATCTGACTTTCAATTACTGCATGGTAATGGCTCTCAGATTCTATAATCAGACCTGCAGATTTTTCCCAATATCCTGGAGAGAAACAGATCAGGTCTCAAATGTAAAAATGACGTCACAGGCGATCAAAGTACTGAAAATGCTCTTCAGCTTTGTAGATTGTCCTACGACTATACGCGGAGAATATAGAACAAAAGTTGTCGATTCATATCGTGCAGAGGAGATAACCAGATGATGATAACAGCAGAAGTGGTGCTGTTCCTGATCTTTTTCGGAGCAGCCCATATTGCAAAGTTCATACGGTTTTATCTGGTGCTATTGGAAGAAAAAAAGCTCGCATTTGCAGATGTGCTGTTTCTCTATTTTCGTACAACATTTATAAATCTCATAATCCCATTTAAACTTGGTGAGATTTATAGGATAGGAGCGGTCTATCACATGACAGGATACGTCAAGACTGGCGTCCTGAGTGTGGTAATGGACCGCTTTTTTGACACAACGGCGCTGCTTGTTATAATCCTGCCTTTTGAGTTGTTCTTTACGGGTACTCTTAATGCGATACCGGCAGTACTGTTCATGTGTCTGTTAATACTGCTTTTTATATATTTGTCATTTGCGCCTTCCTACAGTTTCTTAAACCGCTATCTCGTAACGACGAAAAAATCCGAAAGAGCGATGGCGGTACTGACGGCACTTGATACGGCAAATGAATGGTACCTGTTTGCGAGAAGTCTTATAAGGGGCAGAAGTCCCATGATACTTCTTTCCTCATTCATCGGGTGGGGAGCAGAATTTCTGGCTTTAAGAACCTGTGCGGCGTTCTTTGGACGAAAGTTTGGTATACAGGAATTTAATACCTATATAAATTCAATATTCATGGCAGGGAACAGTGCACTTGGTCATTTTTACCATATACTCGCTGTCGTACTGATCTTTGTGGCCATGGTAATCTCTGCAGCAGTGGTTATTGTAAGGGGTGAAAGGGTAAGATGAAGAACGTCTTTGTAATATATGATGACAGAATAAAACCGGGGTATGCGATAAGAGGCATAACTGGTGGAAACAGTTTTGGAAATACTATCTACAAAAGAAAAAGCCTCCGGGAAATAGTCGAACATCACGTAGAAGCTCAGGAACTTGAAAAAAATGCTATTAAGACAAAGTTCTGGCTTATGGATTCGGATCATACACCTGAACTGTCAGCATTTTCTGTAAAAACGCCGGTAGTACATATTTTTTCCGATTGTGCAGTAAAAGATCCTGCTGAATTTCAACTTCTTATCAGAAAAGCAGTTCATATAAGGGAACGTTACATAGTAAAAGATCAGGAAAAAACAGCAGTTGTCATGTTTCCTGATATCGACAGCTGGGATGAAATGATGATGGATTCAGATACCCCTGATGCGATCAGACTTGCTGCAGAGGAATATCCGGAGATAGATGCAGACGCATTTGCGGATATTTCAGGAAGAGATGCTTTCTTAAGGTTTATTACCAGCGGTTTTGAAGCAAGATTTTTTAATTCTGTTCAGGGTGATGAATATAACGTAGTAAAGACCAGTACAAATATACGTAAGATCCATGCTGAGTACAAATTCTATCATCTTTTGCCGGATCGGATGAAATACTGGTTTGTAGAACCTTATGATTATAAAGAAGGAAATGGTACTGCCTCATATACGATGGAAAGGATGCATATGACGGATCTGGCTATCCGTTATGTTCATGGCGCGATTTCCATCGACGAATTTGAACGAATACTTAATGATCTGTTCCGATTCATTTCTATGAGGACAGAAAGAGAAGTGGACTGGGATACATTCTATGCCAGGAGAAAAGCTCTGTATATTGATAAAGTCGAACAGAGAATGGCAGAATTAAAAGAAGATCCTAAGTATCCCGTGTTGGATTCAATGATCCGTTCAGGGACGAAGTACGATGGTATCGATGATATCGTAAAAGCATATGAAAATCTCTATGACAGAATGATAGGGAATCATAGGGAAAAACTCGTGGAAGTCATTGGACACGGAGACCTTTGTTTCTCAAATATCCTTTATTCCGCAGAAGCAGATCTGATGCGGTTTATAGATCCAAAGGGCGCAGAAAAACAGGATGAACTTTTCACAGATCCTATGTATGATATAGCAAAATTATCACATTCAATCTGCGGATCTTATGATTTCATGAACAGCGGACTCTATGAGATAACAGTAGATGAAGGGCTGCTTTTAAGCCTTCGCATTGATGGGGATAATCATGCATATGTTGAGAAATTTAGAAAAAAGATACAGGAAGCCGGCATGAATTATGACCTGATCAGGCTTTTTGAATGTTCATTATTCCTGTCCATGCTTCCGCTGCATATGGATAGAGTACATAAAGTACTTGCATTTGTTCTAAATGCGATAGATATCATAGGAGAATTAAAGAATTGTTGAAGTACGAGGATTATACGTTTGTTTTTGATGTTGACGGAACCATCTGTCCGATAAAAAAGTCTGATGAAAAATATGAGGATCTGATCCCATATCCGGAAATCGTAAAAAAGATACAGGGCATGAAAAAAGAAGGAGCCAGGATAATAATCTGTTCAAGCAGAAATATGAGGACTTATGATAACAACATCGGTCTTATCAATGCAAATACAGCACCAGTAATGATAGACTGGCTAAAAAAATGGGAAATTCCTTTTGATGAGATCATTTTCGGAAAACCCTGGGCCGGAAAAAAAGGTTTTTATGTAGATGACAGAACGGTCCGTCCAAAAGAATTTGCCGAACTTACAACAGATCAGATGGATGAGCTTTGCAAGCGAGACCGTATGGGGGAATGAGATGAATCTTGATTCGGTTAGGAAAAAGATAAAAAAGCTTAAATCATATGCAGAGAGAAACGGTATCGAAAAAACCGTATTTCGCGCAGTTGAAGGGGTGAAAGAGACTCTTGAAGACCGCGAATATGCGGAGGAAATGAGAGAAGGCCGAGAATCGTTTGTAATCCGGGATAATGAGATCATTGGTGGGAGCATAATGATAAGCATAATAGTTCCTGTTTGTGATCCTGATCCGGATGACTTTGCTCATCTCCTTGATTCGGTTGCACTTCAGACATATGGAAACTATGAGCTGATTCTTGTAGATGCGGGAAAAACAGACAATGCGGAAGCTGTTGTCAATACATATATGTCTGAAACTGATACCGGACTACCGATCGTATATCACAGATTAGAGGAAAATCTGGGAATATCAGGAAATACAAATGAAGCACTGAAGCTTGCCAAAGGAGATTATATAGCTCTGCTGGATCATGATGATTTTATTGAGCCGACTGCCCTTAGCAGGATCGCAGAAAAGGCTACAGACGGGGCAGAAGTTATTTATACGGATGAAGACAAGTATGACGCACGTACAGATCGTTTCTTCAGACCAAATCGTAAACCGGACTTTAATCCGGATCTTCTTTACAGCAATAACTATATTTGTCATTTCCTTGCTGTGAAACGCGAACTTGCGCTTAAGACTGGTTTTAGAAGCGAGTATGACGGGGCACAGGACTTCGACTTTATCCTGAGACTTACCGATGGACTGTCTGAGGAAAAAATTGTACATATCCCAGAAGTTCTCTACCACTGGAGAGTATCAATTAATTCAACTGCAGATAATCCGGAAAGCAAACTTTATGCCTATGAAAACGGAAGAAAGGCAGTGCGGGATTTCTTTTTAAGTAAAGGATACGATAAGGTAGAAGTAAGGAATACTGAGCACAGAGGTTTTTATTATCCTGATTACAGAAATAATGAAATAGAAAAGGATAAATACCTGCTTCTACTGGATGAACGTCTGTATCCGCTTGAACCTGATTTTGAAAGGGCACTCCGAGGTTATTTTGTTCGTCCTGAAGTAGGGATCGTCGGGGGAAGGATCATTGGAAAGACAGGAAGGACTATCTGCAACGGGTATGAAAAGGATACAAGTGGCAGAAGAGTGTCTACTTATGGTAAAATGGATTTCAGATTTTCTGGAGATATGCACCGCGCATCCATGGTCAGGGATACAGAAGCTGTGAGCTGCCATGCCTGTGTAGTGCGTGCCGAACTTGCGGACTGCATAACGGGCGATTCAATGGAAACATGTGAAAATATCCGTAAAAGCGGATACAGGGTCGTTATAGATCCAAATATAAATTTTCAGCTTGCGCGGTAAAAGACGAGGCATTTAAGGAATCAATATGAACCAGGTAACAGTGATCATTCCAAATTTCAAAGGCGCAGACTGCATACGCCCTTGTCTTGATTCATTAAGAAATCAGGACTATACGGATTATGACCTGATCGTCGTAGACAATCATTCAGATGACGGAAGCGACGATATTGTGGAGAGGGAATATCCGGAAGCAAGGCTCATACGTCTTTCTGATAATTTTGGATTTTCAAGGGCAGTAAATGAAGGAATAAAGGCATCGAAAACCCCGTATGTTCTGCTATTAAATAATGATACGACAGCGGATAAGGCTTTTGTTCGAAAGATGGTGGAAGCAATTTCAGCAGATGACAGTATCTTTTCTGTTTCTGCAAAAATGCTCCAGATGAGTGCTCCGGACAGAATAGATGGTGCCGGAGATCTGTACAGTGCATGGGGATGGGCGTTTGCTCGCGGCAAAGGGAAAAAGAGCAGCCGTTATACAAAAAAATGCGATGTCTTTGCATCCTGCGGAGGAGCAGCTATTTACAGGAGAAAGATCCTGGATGAAATAGGCTGGTTTGATGAATTTCATTTTGCATATTTGGAAGATGTGGACATAGGCTACAGAGCCAGGATCATGGGATACAGAAATGTATATGAGCCTGAGGCCATCGTATGGCACAAGGGGTCAGGAACGACAGGTTCCAGGTATAATGATTTCAAGGTACGTATCTCTGCCAGAAATAATATGTATCTTGTAATGAAAAATATGCCGTCGTTACAGATATTGCTGAATCTGCCGTTTCTTTTGGCAGGATTTGGAGTAAAGGCTCTTTTCTTTATTTGCAAGGGATACGGCAGGCCATATCTCTCCGGTATAAAGAGAGGTTATCTTCTTTGCAGAAAGAGCCGGAAATATCCTTATTCTTCAAGAAATTTCAGGAATTATGTTCGGATACAGTTTGAACTCTGGTACAACGCGATACGGCGTTTTACAGATATATTCTAAGAAAAACAGGTGAGAAACTTTGATAAAAGATAATCAGAGGCTTTTCAACCGGCTGCATGTGGTTTTGGATGCGCTGGTCATTGCCGGTGCTTATAATTTGGCATACGTAGCGAAATTCCTGTCTCCGTGGGAGAACCATTCTATCCTGCATCTGCCCTATCAGATGTACATGATGGCGCTGCCTTTTTTGATGATCGGATATTTGATCTTATACAGTCTGTTCAATCTGTATAATTCAAAGCGTGCATCAGGAAGGAAGAGGGAGTTTTACAACATAATACGGGCAAATGTAGTAGGTGCATTGATATTTATCGGCGTATTATACACGATAAAGCAGACGCATTTTTCCCGTGAAATGATTTTTTATTTCTGCGGGATAAACATAGTGCTGACCACGATTTTTCGAAATGTTATACGCCTTTTGCTGCGTTACGTCAGGAGACGTGGTTTCAATCGTAAATTTGTTCTGCTTGTGGGGTATTCCAGCGCTGCGGAAAGCTACATAAATAAATTGAGATTAAATCCCCAATGGGGATATGTGATCAGAGGGATTCTGGATGACAGAGTAAAGGCAGGAACCGTATATAAGGGTATAAAGGTTCTTGGAACCATTGGAAATCTGGAATACATACTTCCGGAGAATCATCTGGATGAAATTGCCATAACACTTCCTCTTAGTGAGTATGGAAAGCTCGAAAAGATAGTTTCTCTATGCGAAAAATCCGGTGTACATACACAGTTCGTTCCGGATTACAGCCGTGTTATCCCGTCAAAGCCGTATATGGAAGATCTGGACGGACTTCCGATCATCAATATCCGTCATGTTCCGCTTACAAATACGGTATATTCCTTTGCAAAAAGAATAGTGGACATTATAGGCTCACTATTTATGATAGTGATCTTTTCTCCTGTCATGCTGTTTTCAGTAATTGCAATAAAGCTCACGTCCAAAGGACCTATTATATTTAAGCAGGAAAGAGTAGGGCTGCATAACAGACCATTTATGATGTATAAATTCCGGACGATGGAGGTACAAAAACCATCTCAGGAAAAGAAGGGGTGGACAACACCGAACGATCCGCGTGTTACAACTATAGGAAAAGTGCTCAGACGTACGAGTATGGATGAATTGCCGCAGTTATTTAATATTCTTCGCGGAGATATGTCCATCGTCGGACCTAGACCGGAGAGACCACAGTTTGTTGAGAAATTTAAGGAAGAGATCCCGCGTTATATGATAAAGCATCAGGTACGGCCGGGACTTACAGGTTGGGCGCAGGTTAACGGTCTCAGAGGAAATACATCCATACGTATGAGAGTCGAATACGATCTTTTCTATATAGAAAACTGGACTATGAGCTTTGATATAAAGATAATGTTTTTAACTGTATTTAAAGGGCTTATCAATAAAAACGCTTATTGATGTATACAACCTCTTTCCCTTATTCTTGACATTAAAGATTCATTGCGGTATATTTTTGGGGTTAAGTGCCTTGTTTAGGTATTAATCTATGTATAAAGAAGTACATTTTGAAGAGGATTAGTCATGTCAGATGCTAATAGAAGAAAGTCTGGCCGAAAGAGAGCCAGGAGAAGGAAAAGAAGGATTCTTTTTGCAATAGAGATAGTAGTGATCCTTTTCCTGGTGGTTGCACTTTTTGTGGTTTATAAGCTCGATCTTGCAGACACAGGCAATAAAAAAGATGTTGAGATGGCAACAGTCAATGACGAGGTTCAGGCTCAGATAGAGGATAAGGAAAACGATTTATGGAATATGGACGGATACACCAATATAGCACTTTTTGGTGTTGACTCCCGTGATACAAATCTTGGAAAGGGAGCCCGTACAGATACGATAATGATCGCTTCACTTAATAATAAGACTGGTGAAGTAAAGCTTTGTTCCGTATTCCGTGATACTTACCTCAATATCGGAAACGATACTTATAACAAGGCAAATTCAGCTTATTCGGCAGGTGGTCCTACACAGGCGATGCAGATGCTGAATACAAACCTGGATTTACAGATCGATGGCTATGTAACTGTCGGATTTAAGGCACTTGTAGATACCATAGACGATCTTGGCGGTGTAGAGGTTAACATCACTGAGGAAGAAATCCACTTCCTTAATGATTACCAGATTGGAACTGCTGAGGCTATTGGAATCAAGCAGAGTGATATCGTTAATGTTAAGTCTGCGGGTCTCCAGACTCTTAACGGTCTTCAGGCTACATCATATTGCCGTATCAGATATACAAAGGGTGATGACTTCAAGCGTGCAGAGAGACAGCGTACAGTACTGACACAGCTTGCAGAAAAGGCAATGAGTGCTGATGTTTCAACTCTTAATGATATTGTTGATGATGTATTCCCGCTTTGCAGCACCAGTTTTTCAAAAGACGAGATTATGGAGTATGCAGTAAAGGCTGCTACATATAAGCTTGGTGAGCAGAGTGGTTTCCCGTTCGAGAGATCAACTGGAACTATGGGTAAGGCAGGTAGTTCAGTTGTAGCAGATAACTTTTCACAGAATGTTATAGAGCTGCATCAGTTCCTGTTTGGCGATTCGGATTATACACCGAGTCAGACGGTACAGGATATTAGTTCTAAAATTCAGTCAGATCGTACCAAGAATGGTGTCTGACCGGGTAAACAGCGAAGAGGCGCCGATGTCTTTTGCAGGACATCGGCGTTTTTTGGAGAGAAGCTTTATGAGTGAGAAAACAGTTGACATCGTGGTTCTTACGTATCGTCCGGATCAGAAATTTCTGAACCTTATGGAAATGCTTCAGAAGCAGACTGTACGTCCAAAAAGAATCATCATAATGAATACAGAGGAAAAATATCTGGAACGTCTCTTATATGGAACGCGTTTTGTTGATAAAAATCCGAATGTTGAGGTTCATCACCTCTCAAAGAAAGAATTTGATCATGGGGCTACCAGAAGTCATGCAGCAGACTATTCTTCTGCAGATTTCCTGATATATATGACGCAGGATGCTGTACCTGAGGACGAATATCTGGTGCAGGAGCTGCTGAAACCAATGGACGATCCTGAGGTTCAGATAAGTTATGCAAGGCAGCTGCCGTCAAAGGATGCAGGACCGATCGAAATCTATAATAGAAATTTCAATTATCCGGATCATGACAGGGTTCAGGATAAGGAGGCACTCCCGGAACTTGGTATAAAGACATATTTTTGTTCGGATGTATGCGCATGCTACAGGAGATCATACTTTGAAAATGCAGGCAGATTTGTGTCCAGAGCGATCTTTAATGAAGATATGGTCTTTGCAGCAGGTGTAGTAAATGCCGGCAAAAAGGTATACTACGCGTCAAATGCAAAAGTAGTACATTCGCATAACTATAAAGCACTGCAGCAGTTTAGGAGAAACTTTGACCTGGGTGTGTCACAGGCAGATCATCCGGAAGTCTTTGCAGGTGTAAAAAGTGAAAAAGAAGGCGTACGTCTTGTAAAGGGGTCGATTGATGCTCTTTTGGAAGCCGGAAAGTTTTGGATGATACCTGGATTTTTTGTGCACTGTGGAGCCAGGTATATAGGATTTAAATTTGGCCTTAAGTATAAGTCCTTAAGTAAAAAGATCATTTGGAAATTTACATCCAACCGCTCCTATTGGACACGTTACTGGGATCTTACGCTGGTTCCGGATGATGTGTATGCGGGATACGGAAAGAATAAAGAGGGACTGTAATTGCGCTGATAACACAGAAAGACCTTTATCAAGACAACCTTGAGTATTCATGAGGTAAAGGTAAGAGGAGCCTTTGAAATGACAGTCACAGATTTGTAAAAGATCAAACACAAATTAAACACAACTCGTTGCTAATATAAAGCCTGTACAAAGGAAATAAGAAATCCTTGTACAGGCTTTACGTATTTGATAAAAGCCTTGGTTGGGACTGTTTTTTGCGAAAAGAGGGAAATACAATGGATGAAAACAGAAACGAATATGGTGTATACACCGGAAATTCAGGTGATACAGGAAGTAACTATAACGAAAATAAAAGTGAAGCAGTAAATACCGGATACAGTCAGAGTACAGGGAGTACGACCGGTTCAGGATACTACAGTCAGAGTATAGGAAATACAACGGGAACCGGATACAATAGCCAGAGAACCGGAAATTCCACAGGTACAGGTTACAACAGTCAGACAGGTACCTACGGAACCGGAAACAGCTATGGCGGCAGATACAGTACCGGTTATCCGAATGTAGGCTCAAGTGGAAATAATAATGCAAACCGTTATGCGGATTACAAATTTGCAGATAACGGAAATGCACATATCCCGAATAATCCGATGAACTATAATAGTTCAGGGATGCCTAAAAAACGTGTACCGTTCTGGAAGAAAGCACTGGCAGCGGTTGCACTTGGACTGGTATTCGGAGCGTTTGCCGGAGCAGGGTTGTTTGCAGTGAATCTCATAACAGGACACGGAAACAATAATAATGAACAGACAGTTCAGGAAACTGTTCCGGAAAAAGAGAATTCGTCAGTTGCATCAACTACCATAAGCGCAAATACAGCTGATGGACAAGTTTCCGGAACAACAACCACGACAAGTGCAGTAACTTTCGGTTCAATGGATGTTTCCGGTGTAGCATCGAATGTAATGCCGGCAGTAGTAGCTATCACAAATGAATATACACAAACGGTTCAGGACTTCTGGGGTCAGCAGTACAGTAAGAATGGCGAAGCAGCAGGTTCCGGAATAATCGTCGGTGACAATGGATCAGAGCTTCTGATCGTTACAAATGAACATGTTGTAAGCGGAGCAGATTCCCTTGGTGTTCAGTTTGATGATGGAACATCTGCAGAAGCAAATATCAAAGGCGAAGACGAGAGTGCTGATATTGCGGTGATAGCAGTCGATAAGAGTAGCCTGTCATCAGATACTCTTAGTGCTATAAAGGTTGCGACTATTGGAGATTCTGACAGCCTGAAAGTAGGTCAGCAGGTAGTAGCTATCGGTAATGCGCTTGGGTACGGACAGTCTGTAACAACAGGTATTGTCAGTGCCGTAAACAGAGAACTTACACTTGAAAACGGCACGCATAAGCTCATACAGACAGATGCAGCCATAAATCCCGGAAATTCCGGCGGTGCTCTTCTTGATATGAATGGAAATCTGATCGGTATCAATGAGGCAAAACTTGCAAGTGACGAGGTTGAGGGTATGGGATATGCAATCCCGATCTCAACTGCAAAGCCCATTATCGAGCAGCTTATGAATAAGTCAACCAAGAAGAAGGCATCTGATGAAGAAAGAGGTTATCTTGGAATAGCCGGACGAGATGTTACAAGTGAGATCTCTGAGCAGTACAGTATGCCCCGTGGTGTTTATGTTGCTAAGGTTTATGAGGGAACAGGCGCCGAGAGCGCAGGACTTCAGGAGAAAGATATCATTACTTCTCTTGATGGTCAGACCATACAGTCTATGGAACAGCTGCAGGAACTTCTGACCTATTACAAGGCCGGAGATACAGTTGAAGTAGTAGTTCAGGAACCGAACAGCGATAACTACGGTTATACAGAAAAGACGTATTCTGTAGTACTTTCAACTTCAACAGGTGACGCAGGAAATACTTCCGACAGTCAGGGACAGAGTAAACAGAATATTAACCCGAATATGCCCGGACAGGAACAGGGCGGTCAGAGTGAAGGAAATCAGAATGATGAGAGCCAGTATGGCGGAAACAGTCTGTACGATATTTTTGGTAATCTCTGGTAAAATCTTATAAAAAGTTAATAGATTCTTCATAGAGGGACTGTTGTTGCAACAGTCCCTTTAGTGTTATCATAGTTGTTGCGTCGGAATTGTTTACGGACAGGAAATCGGAACAGTAACGATCGTGACATATGATCATGATAGGAATAAGAAAGACAGGAACAATGAGCGATAATAAAGAAAATAACAGTAAAACAGAAGTAGAGATCTGCACTGTTTGCAGAAGACCTGATACAGTTGCAGGGAAGATGCTTCATTTTCCCAATAATATGAATATATGTAATGACTGCATGCAGAGATTTATGGATCAGATCGGAAGTATTGATATGAACATGCTGTCTCAGATGAGCGGCATTCCGCTTGATTATTCTGCATTTATGACAGAGATACCGTCGGAACATTCAAAAGCTCCATCAGAAAAGATCGAAAGTAATCAGGAAAATGCAGCATCAGATGAAACTTCTGAAGAATCTGCAACGGATACACAGGATAAAAAAGAGCCTGATACCGAAAAGACGGAGAAGAAAGAGTCCGGAGAAAATAAAAGGGGAGGTTTCGGCATCCCTGGTTTTCCGAATATACAGTTTTTAAACTTAGGAGACCTTGGCGGATCGATGCAGGGACGCAGCAGCAAGGTTAAAAAGTCGTCAAAGGAAGATATTGAAAAGGAATTCGATTTTAAGAGAATTCCCAAGCCTCATGCATTAAAGAAACAGCTTGATGAATACGTAATTGGACAGGATTTCGCAAAGAAAGTCGTATCTGTGGCGGTTTATAATCATTTTAAGAGGATAAATGCTGAGATCACAGGGAAAAATACGGCAGAGATAGATAAATCCAATATCCTTCTTCTTGGTCCTACAGGATGTGGAAAGACCTATCTCGTTCAGACACTTGCAAAACTTCTGGATGTACCGCTTGCTATAGCAGATGCAACGAGTCTTACAGAAGCAGGATACATCGGTGATGATATTGAGTCTGTTGTATCAAAGCTTCTTGCTTCAGCTGATAATGACGTTGAGCGTGCGGAGCGCGGTATCATCTTTATCGACGAGATAGATAAGATTGCAAAAAAGAAAAACTCTACAAGCCGTGACGTAAGCGGTGAAAGCGTACAGCAGGGAATGCTGAAACTCCTTGAGGGAGCAGAGGTTGAAGTGCCTGTAGGTGCGAATTCAAAGAATGCTATGGTTCCTATGGTAAAGGTGAATACAAGAAATATCCTCTTTATCTGCGGTGGTGCATTCCCGGATCTTGATGAGCTCATAAGAGCCCGTCTTCGTAAGGAGACTTCCATTGGTTTCAATGCAGAATTAAAGGATCATTGGGATAAAGAAAAGGATATTCTTAAGAAAGTTACGACTGAAGATCTCCGTTCATTTGGTATGATCCCAGAGTTCCTCGGACGTTTGCCTATAACCTGTCCGATGGAAGGCCTTACAGAGGATAGTATGGTAAGGATCCTCAGAGAGCCTAAAAATGCGATAATCAGACAGTACGAAGAACTGTTGGAAATGGATGAAGTTCAGCTTCGTTTCACAGATGATGCACTTCATGCTATTGCGGCAAAAGCTATGAAGCGTGATACAGGAGCAAGAGCACTTCGTTCCATAATTGAGTCCTTTATGCTTGATATCATGTATGAAGTACCGAAGGATGATAATATCGGTCGTGTTACGATCACTAAGGAATTTATCGAAGGTTCCGGTGGACCGGTAATTGATCTTAGAGGTGTAGCTGAATTGGAAGAAGAGCAGGTAGTAAAGCTCGAGGAAAAAAACGAAGACTGAACCTATGAGAGATTGTCTTAATAGCCTAAAAAAGACCGTGGAGATGAATATGATCTGGTATGGTATTGCCGGTGTTGCGGCTGCTGCAGATCTGTGTCTTAAGCATTTGGCGGAAAAACAGTATATTGAAGAGCATACAGAAAATCATTCAAATGAGAAAAGAATACTTAAGTTTCGCGAAGTGATACATAACAGCGGTTTTGCAGGTGAAAGGCTCCGTGAAAGACCTGGGATAGTGGCTGCGGTTGCAGGCATATTTACACTGTTTCTGGCACTTAGGCTTCCTTTTCATAAAAGTGATAAAAAGAAACTCGGCTGGGCACTGGTGCTCGGTGGTGCTTTCAGTAATACTATCGATCGCGTGAGGAACAGATATGTAGTAGATTATCTGCCGCACGGAAAGTATGTTTATAATCTCGGTGATCTTGAAATATATACCGGTGCAGCCATAGCAACGGCAGCGGAGATCCTGGAAAAAGAATAATGTGGATTCTAAAAACTGTCCTGTGAAAAAGCAGGGCAGTTTTTTTCTACTCTGATATTGACAAAAATATGATCTTCTATTATATTCATACTTAACACATGGGAAATATATGAAAGAGAGGAAATAAGGAATGGCAAACATAAAGACATCAGCAACAGAGCTTATTGGACATACACCGCTTCTCGAGGTCGTTAAGTTTGAAAAAAAGGAAAATATCGATGCGCATATAATCGCGAAGCTGGAGTATTTTAATCCTGCCGGATCAGTAAAGGATCGTATCGCTCTTGGCATGATCGAAGACTATGAAAAGAGAGGGGTTATATCAGAGGGAGCAACTCTTATCGAGCCCACATCCGGCAATACAGGTATAGGAATCGCTGCTGTTGCTACAGCGAAGGGATATAAAGCAGTTCTCACGATGCCTGAAACAATGTCAGTTGAGAGAAGAAATTTCCTTAAGGCATATGGTGCTGAGATCGTACTTACAGATGGCGCGTCTGGAATGAAGGGAGCTATTGCAAAGGCCGAAGAAATTCATAAGAATACACCTAATTCTGTTATCGTAGGTCAGTTTGAGAATCCTGCAAACCCTGCGACACACAAAGCAACTACAGGACCTGAGATCTGGGAAGATACAGACGGAAAAGTTGATTTCTTTATTGCAGGTATCGGAACAGGCGGAACAATTTCAGGTGTAGGTGAGTATTTGAAGAGCAAGAATCCTGAGGTTAAGATCATTGCTGTTGAGCCTGCAAGTTCACCGGTTCTTTCAAAGGGAACAGCAGGACCGCACAAAATTCAGGGAATCGGTGCAGGATTTGTGCCAAAGACATTAAATACAGAGGTATATGATGAGATCATACCTGTAGAAAATGATGATGCTTTTGCAACGGGCAGAGAAATTGCCAGAACAGAAGGCTTCCTTGTAGGTATTTCCTCAGGTGCGGCTCTTCATGCAGCAAAGGTCATCGCATCCAGACCTGAAAACAAGGGAAAGAATATAGTAGTGCTCCTTCCTGACAGTGGTGACCGTTATCTTTCTACAGCATTGTATCAGGATTGATCATTAAAATGTTTTGCAGATGCCCTTTCTGTGATATGATGATGTAAATAATCCTGCCTCTGGGGCAGTTCACAGGAGGAAGCAATAATGGCAAACAAGCGTGCAGTAGTTTCTCTTGGGCACAATGCACTGGGTGAGACGACGAACGAGCAGAAACAGGCAGTTAGTAGTACAGTTAAGGCTCTGGCTGATCTTGTAGAAGAAGGATACGAACTTGCGATAACACATTCAAACGGACCGCAGGTATCCATGATCCATAAGGCTATGACAGAACTTCGTCGTCTTTACCCGGACTATTCTCCGGCAGCAATGTGCGTATGTTCTGCAATGAGTCAGGGATATGTCGGATATGATATTCAGAATTCACTGAAGGGCGAGCTTCTTTCAAGAGGGATCAGCAAGACAGTAGCTACAGTATTGACACAGGTAACAGTTGATCCTTATGATGATGCATTTTATGCACCGACAAAGGTTATCGGACGTCATATGACAGCAGAAGAAGCGGCCATGGAGGAGAGAAAGGGCAACTTCACAAAAGAGGATCCGGGAAAGGGATATCTCCGTGTAGTTGCGACTCCTAAGCCTATGGAGATTGTTGAGATCGATGCGATCCGTACTCTTTTTGACGCGGGTCAGATCGTTGTAGCAGCAGGTGGCGGCGGAATCCCGGTAATTGAGCAGAATTGCAATCTTAAGGGTGCAAGTGCTGTTATCGAGAAAGATGATATAGCAGCTCTCCTTGCGAAAGAACTGGATGCGGATGAACTTATAATCCTCACAGGTGTAGATGCGGTAAAGAAGAATTTCGGCACTGCAAATGAGGAGTCCATCCATCACATGAGTGTAGAGGAAGCAGCTCTGTATGAGAGAGATGGAGCATTTGAAGATGGAACCATGAAGCCGAAGATAAAGGCAGCAGTTGATTTCCTTTCATCGAATCCTGAAGGAAAGGTGCTCATCACATCGATCGACGCAGTCGCAGATGCCCTTGCTGGTAAGAACGGTACAGTTATCACTACAAGATAAAAGAAGATAAAAAAAGAATCCGGCTTTGCCGGATTCTTTTTTAGATGACGTAATCAAACGAGATTGTTTCGTTATGACGGTCTACGAGATCCTGTATCGTCACATCATCGACCACGTTATTAATTGCGTCAGAAAGTCGCTTCCAGACTTCAAGTGTTTCGCAGGTATCGCAGCGTTCACATTGGTTCGGTGTGGTATCAAGACATGCGACAGGGGAAAGAGAACCTTCTGTCAGACGTAGAACCATCCCAATAGTGTATTTCTTGGGATCATCGGCAATCTGGTAGCCGCCCTGTGCACCGCGAACGGAATGAACGAAGCCGGCTTTGTTAAGAATGGAAATGATCTGTTCCAAATACTTTTCTGAGATATCCTGCCTGCGGGCAATATCTTTTACCTTGATGTATTCTCCGGTGTTGTGGAGAGCAAGATCAAGCATTACCCGAACGGCGTATCTTCCGCGGGTAGAAATCTTCATACTTATATTCGTTGTCTCCTTTCTACAAATCCACCGAGGCTTATGATATAATCATACTCGGTTTGCGCTGATTCCTCTGCAGCAATAGACAGAGGTTTTATGCGACTAGTTTATCCTACATTCCATACTAAGTCAATAGGAAAAGGTAAAATCTGATCATGCTATTTAATTCACTTTCATTTTTGTTTTTTCTTCCGGTAGCCTTTTTTATCTACTGGGCATCTCCGGTAAAGGTACGTTGGATCGTATTACTGGCGATTAGTTATTATTCATATCTTGCAACCAGTCCGAAATACGTGCTGCTGCTGTTTTTCACGACTCTTGTGATATATGGATCGGCACGCTTTGTTGCGGCATCACACACTAATACACAGAAAAAAGCAGTGCTTGCGGCAACGCTTTTATGCGTATTCGGGTTACTGGGATTTTTTAAGTATTATAATTTTGCGATAGAATCTGCAACGGATTTCTTAAATATCTTTAGTATCCATCTGCATCCGCATACGTTAAAAATACTGATGCCGGCTGGAATCTCTTTTTATACGTTCCAGTCAGTGAGCTACCTCATAGATGTATACAAGGGAAAGATCGAACCACAGAAAAACTTTGCGCGTCTCGCTTTATATATTTCTTTCTTCCCGCATATAATTATGGGACCTATCGGCAGGACAGAGCCTCTCATGCATCAATTTTTTGATGAAAGGGAGTTTGATGGTCATAAGGCCGTTTACGGACTAAGACTTATGCTCTGGGGTTATTTCAAAAAGCTGATAATCGCTGATTCGCTGGCAATCTATGTAGACAGGATATTTGGCGCTATACCATATTATTTTGGAATGACATTTATAATGGCAGCCGTAATGTACACTTTCCAGATATACTGTGATTTTTCCGGCTATACGGATATTGCGATAGGTGTGGCAAAACTTTTTAATATCGACCTGATGGATAATTTCAAGAGCCCGTATTTGGCTCGTTCGGTTCGAGAGTTCTGGAGCCGTTGGCATATTTCTCTGTCAACCTGGTTTAGAGATTATGTTTATATTCCTCTTGGAGGCAGCAGAAAGGGAAAGATACGTAAAGATCTGAACCAGATGATAACAATGCTGGTATCAGGTCTCTGGCATGGATCAAACTGGACGTTTGTTATCTGGGGAGGCCTTCACGGTTTGTACCAGGTGATAGAGGGCTTTTTCCGTGACCTTGTTAAGAAACCACAGGATAAGAAAGTTATGGAAATGCCCGCGGAAGACGGAAAACTTACTATAAAACTTGCAGCTTCCAATTTTATTCACTGGCTTATTACATTTATTTTAGTGAGCGTTGCCTGGGTATTCTTCCGGGCTGATACTATTTCGGATGCGTTCTTTGTAGTTACGCATTTTCATAATGGAGTAGTGTTCCATTTTGCTAATGCATGGACTAAGATGATGGTAGATATGAGTCTCACAACCTTTGGACTTATAAAGCTTTTTGCAGCTCTTATTTTCCTTATGGTTTATGATTTCATATCTTTAAAACATGATATTCCTCAGGAGATCAGCAGGATAAAAGCACCGGTACGCTGGCTCCTGTATGTTGCGCTGACAGTTGTTATCATTGTATCGGAACTTCATGGTGGTACATCACAGCAGTTTGTCTATTTTAGTTTTTAAGCGATAGAGAGGCACTTATGAAAAAGTTTCTAATAAAATGCCTGATCTTTGTTTTGATCCTGGGGATCATATTTATCCCGTTTGCAGTTTTTCTGGATCCTTACAATATATTCCACTGGAACAATATCCGGAATAATGGCGTTGAACCGAATAAAAGCTATGTAAAGATGAAAAATGTCCTGACGAATCCGGATAAGTATGATTCGTTTTTGTTTGGGTCATCGAGAGTAGGATTCTTTGATGTTTCAAAGATGAATGACGGAAACTACTACGATATGTCTTATTCAGAGGGAACTCCGTCGGAACATCTGGATAATCTGAAGGTGTTAAAAAGTCGTGGTATTATCCCCAAAAATGTTACGATAGGAATAGATGATATATCTTACTTTGTTGATCCATCCTTCCATGATGAGCAGTTATACAGGAGAAATTTTCCGTGGAATGGCTCTATAATGGAAAAACTTGATTTTTATCTAAGTTATTTTGATCTGATCACTTTGTCAGATTCTCTTTCTGTTATCATGGATCATAAAAATACTGATCCTGAGTATGGCGAGAGACTTTTGGAAACCGGTACGGAAAATCTTAATATAAAACCGGATTTTCACTATGACAGAACAGAACCTACATGGTCAGATTACTACTCACCAAGAGAAGAAGCCTTTGATGAGATTCGGGAGATAGTTGATTTTTGCGAGGAAAATAATATTAAGCTCAGGATCTTTACAAATCCTATAAACGGATACACGTATCAAAAGGATATCGCGAACGGATACCTGGTATTTTTAAGAAAGCTTGCGGAAGTAACACCTTATTGGAACTTCAGTGGTTTTAACAGTGTGACTCTTGATATGACTAATTACTATGAAACCAGTCATTTTTCACCAAAGGTTTCAGGAATGGTCATAGACGCGATCTATAATGATGTGACAGACCCGCAGCTTTTATCTGAAGGCTTTGGTGTATATGTCACGACGGATAATGTGGATGAGCTGATGGATATTTTATATGCCCAGGCGGTTAATTTTGGACTTCCGACAGATACATATCCGGATACGCTAAATAAAAAAGAAGAAAAATGAAGAGATGAAGAACAGCCCCGTGTTACTAAAAAGTGACGTGGGGCTGTTATTTTAACTTATTTAGGAAATAAATGCACTACGTGCATTGGGATGCTCGAGGATAGGAAGAGTTTTCTTAAGAGAAAGTTAAGTTTTGAAATAAAACTTTTGTGTATAGAAAAAGGTACTTTAAAGAGTGATCAGGGATTTCAGAACTCATGTCATGTGTAATGCGAAAAAGGGATTTTGAACTTTGTCTCTGTATAAAATGATATGCAGTTTGAAAAAACGGATTACATAAAATAACAACAAATTCGGCATCTTATTATTTCTTAATTATCGTTGAATTTGTGGTAAAACCTAGATTAGTATGCTATATTTCTAAAAGGTATGTATACTTAATAAGGTTACATAATCTAAAACCCATCAAAATTTTTATCAACAAAGGGGACAGAGAATGAAAAGACGTTTGAAGGTTTTAATGACTCTCCTTCTTTCGGCATCCATGGCGTTTGGAAATATGGGCGTCACGGCTTATGCGAGTGAATCTGTATCTTCTACAGAGATCATTCAGGAGGAGATAGGTACTGATTTTTCTGAGGAAGTGCAGGAGATTGCAGCTTCAGAAGAAAACACAGAGAAGACAGAGTCAGAGCAGAGTAAAGACAGCACTGATGATGCAGATAGTGTAAAGACAACATCGGTATCAACAGCAGATGCAAAGATTGATGAGACTACAACGGCTACTATCGTTTCTTTCACATATGATGGAAAGCCGCATAAGTGCTCAGACGACAGCAGCATAAACTTGACTGGCTGGTTCAGATCAATATCAGAAAATGGTTTGTCAGAACCAACACAAGTAGAACCGACCAGAACAGAAGCAGGTACTACTGAGGTCCGTCTGTTCACGACAGAAGATGATGCAAAAAAAGATCAAAACTATTCACTTTATTTACTGAAAGTAAAACCTATAGAGATTACAGTCGAGTCACAGACTCTTTATAAAGAGTACGACGGAACACCGCTTTCCAACAACGACTCATCCTATACAACAACGGGAAGCTACATCAATAACGATCATTTTAAGGCTGTGTTTAATGCATCCATTACTGATCCCGGTTCTGTAGAGAACACCTTCACAATGGAAGCAGAAAATGATACTTCTCTTTCATCAAACTATAGCTTTAATAAGATTTATGGTCGCTTGATCGTTACAGCTTCCAGAAATGCGGTAAATGATCTTGCCACACCGAAAAATGTAAAGGCTACAGTCCTTACAAATGGAAGTGTCAAGCTTACATGGAAGGCTGTAAAGACATATAAGTCAGGCGGTTCCAGACAGAAGGCTACGTACTATGTTTACAGATATAATGATAATGGTACATGGGATCTTTTGGCTGATCGTGTATTAAAGACAACTTTTACAGATGCGAAGTCATCTGATGGTGAAACTCTTATTTACAAGATCATTGCATACGGCGTAGATGCAAGCGGTGTGAAGGGAGAATGTGAAACTCCTGCATATATTCAGGCAGCTCCCCGTATCATTTCAGCTACAACAAAGAAGAGTAAGACAAATATAAATGTACAGTTTGTTGCAACAAGCGGCAAAAAGGGTACATATACACTTCAGCACTGGGATACCAAGAAGAAAAAAGTAACAGATGAGATTGATGTTACATCAGATAAGGTTACCAAGGGCACATATAAGTCAAAGAATGGTAAGAGAACTCTCAGCGTAAATAATTACGTTGACTATGGCGCATCAAACGTAACTGTATCCGGAATGAACAATCATACTTTCGGATTCAGAGTTCGTGCAAATGAAGTATCAGTTATTGACTACGGAAAGACTGTAACTGTTCCGGAAACCAGATGGACTGTTGCAACTAAGTGCAAGCTCGAGGCAACTGCTCCTACACTTACAGGAGAAGCAGACAGCAAGACAAAGATCCACTTTAGCTGGACAAAGGTTAAGAGTGCTACAGGATATCAGATCGAGTACTCAACAGATAAGACTTTTGCAACAGGTGTTACTTCAGTATTCTGTGACAAGAATACAAAGAAGAGTTTATTTTCAACAAGAAAACTGACATTGAATGATGTAACTCTCGGTGTACCTGTATATGCAAAAGTTACTGCATATAAAAAGGGAAAAAATGACGGTTCCACAATGGGAACTGCCCTTGATACATCAGATACAGTAATGACCTATGGCCGTCAGGGCAAAGTTAAAAATCTTGAGGCGATTTTCTACGAAGACGGCGGACAGAGAAGTGATGCAAAGCTTACCTGGTCAGATGAAGAATCAGGAATTGTTGGATATTACGTAGTACGAGATGTATATAGCTATAGTTCTCAGACAAAGAAGTATGATTCACATGTTTCAACAACTGTTCTTCAGGATTATAAGAGCGGAAATAAAACTAAGCATTGGGCAAGTACTAATGAAAAAACTATTGAAAACGGAAATCTCATAAAGTACACGGTTCAGTCTGTGTATAAGACAGACCAGACAGTAAATCTGAAGCTTGGTGAAAATCAGGATGGTTACATTCTCAGTGAACCTGCATCTTACTACTACATGAACCCGACAGAGATTTCATTTAAGTCAAGCACTGTGTATAAGGTTGGTGTAGGAAATACAACAGCGACCACACTTGAGTTCAAGCCGAAAAAACAGCCGACTACTATGGATGATCTGTCAAAGGCTGATTTTAAGGAAGTATATCTTTTCAATAAGGATGTTGATTATGCACTGTACTGTGATGACCTCACAGCTACACAGCTGAAAAAGTATATAACAGTTGATTCTGACGGTAAGATTAAGGGAATCAAGGCTACAGGAAGTCACAACGTATATCTGACAGCATCTTCCAAGAGCGATCCGAATAATGTTTATGATGAGATCGAAGTAAAGGTAACTACATCTTCATCAGACGGAAGTGATGACGACAATTCCGGAAAGACAGATGGACTTGTTGTATGTCTGGATGCAGGTCATGGCGGAACAGATGCCGGAACAAAGGGAGACCTTAACGGAACAACATATTATGAAAAGGCTGTAAATCTGGCTCTTGCAAAGAAAGTTGGAAATATTCTTTCAAACAAATACGGAGCAACTGTGTATTACACAAGAAAAGATGACAGCTATGTGTCACTTACAGGCAGAACCGATATCGCAAAGAATAAGGGATGCAATCTTTTTGTAAGTCTTCACTGTGATTACAGTGATAGCAGCAGTTCAAAAGGAACAAAGGTATACTATTCAGTAAAGAAGCAGTATGCGGCACCTAAGCTGGCAGCAGCTATTTCTTCAGGTGTTTCATCAACAATGAGTACAGAAAATGATGGAGCAAAGACACGTGAAGGTGATAACGGTGATTATTATTCAGTAATCCGTACATCAGCTGCTAAGGGAATACCGGGTCTTATCGTTGAACATGGTTTCATGAGCAACAGCTCTGACCTGAATCAGCTTATCAATAATCAGGATGCGATCGCAGAGGCAGAAGCAAAGGCAATCGCAAATTACTGGAACAAAGATTGATGTAAAATCTCCTGCTATGCAGGAGTGCAACACGAAAGGAATTTATGAAGAAAAAAATCCTGCTGTTTTTACTGACAGGATGTGTTCTGTCCTTCACTGCCTGCGGAGTTAACTCCAATGGCAGCGGGGCAGGAAGCACCACGTCGACAGAAAAGGGAACCTCAGAAACGGAATCTACTGAAGAAGAAACAGAAGAGGAAATCATTCAGATCGGTCAGGGGGATGCAGATGCTATCCTTGCAGAAAGACTTGATGGAACAGAATGTCAGGCAGTTTTCAATGATTATAGAGATATTGGAACTGAAGAGTATTATACTTATACAGTGGTAGATTCAGATAATAATGAGCTGGCTCAGATGCTTGCTGTAAATGCTGTTTCGGGCGATGTAGTGGTTTACGATCTGGAAGCAGATAAAATTTCCGATTATTCTACTTTCGAGTATTACAATGAGAAAAAGGACGCGGATGTAAACTGGGAGGGAGATTTTTATCTGGAGCCCAGAACAGTTCATTTGGAACCGGCAGATGATAATTCATTTGAGTTTACTATCACAAAAGATGGTGAGACTGAGCCGGAACTCGCAGGAATCGCTTCTGCAGATACAGAGGATCGTTGGCAGGCAACTTATGAAGATGATAAGGTGTCACTGATCTTTGAAAGAACAAAGAATGGTCTTGAGATTCGTGATAAGGGTGATATGAGTGGATTTGCCGCTATCTATGAGGATCTTGGAGAAAAGGCAGAGAAATAAAAGGAGGCTTTAATACATGAAGCTTATAAAGAAATTTCTGGCAGTTATGCTTGTTTTTTCAATGCTCGTAGGTGTTTCGGGTGTTGGAAGCGTTGATGCAAATGCTGCTGCAGCTACACCGGGATTAAAGGGTGTATGGTTTTCTTTCCTTGATTGGCAGTTATATCTCAAGGGAAAGGATCAGGCATCTTTTGATGCATCATTCACCTCAGTTTGTGACACCGCTGTTGCAAATGGATTAAATGCAATTTTTGTTCACGTTCGTTCACATAATGATGCGGTATATCCGTCAAATATCTACCCGTGGAGCACAATGATGCTGAACGGAAATCCTGGATTTGACCCTCTTGCAGATATGGTATCTATTGCGCATAGCAGAGGACTTCAGTTCCATGCCTGGATCAATCCTTATGGATATAGAAACGGTGTGATCACAGGAAACGCAGCTCTTGCGACAAATAACAATGTAGTTGCAGGTGTGCAGGAGATAGTTAGCAATTATGCTGTTGACGGAATCCATTTTGATGATTATTTTCCGGCAATTGGTAAAGCATCTGTAAATTCAATGGTTTCTTCCGTTCATCAGGTATGTGCTGCATCAGGAAAGGTGTTTGGTATTTCTCCGGCAGGAAACCTTTCAAACCTCCGTGCTTCCAGTGCAGATGTTGATACATGGCTTTCTACACCGGGGTATGTTGATTATCTTGCGCCTCAGATCTATTGGTCAGATCAGTACAGCGCAGCAGCAAATGTAACAATGTACAGCAATCGTATAGCACAGTTCAAGGCTATCGATACAGCAGGTATCCCTCTTTATGTAGGACTTGCAGCATACAAGGCAGGACAGCCGATAGCAAGCGATCCGGGATGGGCGCTTAATTCTACAAATCTTGCTACCC
The DNA here is from genome assembly GCA_000701625.1 of Lachnospiraceae bacterium MC2017. GTDB lineage: Bacteria > Bacillota > Clostridia > Lachnospirales > Lachnospiraceae > NK4A144. The sequence continues at coordinate 115,108 of JNJK01000009.1, read as the reverse complement.
AGTGTGACAAGGCTCGTGCACAGGGTTATACAGGATATATCCTTTACAGGTACAACACTCTTTTGAGCGGTGCAGCATCCGCAGAGCTTGCAGCACTTCGTGCAAAAGGCTGAAAAAGTTCAAAATATGATAATACAAATGGGACGGTCGTTAAAGATCGTCTCATTTTTTGGATTGAACATCACTTTATATTTCGAATCATAAGGAAATCTTAAGAAATGACTATACATTTTAAATAATAGAAAAAGAAAATTAATGGCAAAAGTGTATATTATGATGAAATTATGAATGAATTATGAATATAATCGCAAAAAATTCATAAATCGTACAAAAAGTGTTTACAAAGAAAAACGATAGCGTTATACTTCCTATTGTCGTGAGAAACACATCTGCATTTTGCAATTTATAATATTATTCTTAATTCACGACGAGGAGGAAAAAAATTATGAGAAACAAGATCGTTGTACTTATGGTATCTGCTATGGTTGCTGCTACACTTATGATGGGTTGTGGCGCTAAGACAGCTGAGACAGCTTCTACAGAGGCTTCTACAGTAGCATCTACAGAGGTTGCTTCTACAGAGGCTACTGAGGTTGCTTCTACAGAGGTTGCTTCCACAGAGGCTACAGAAGTTGCTTCTACAGAAGTTGCTTCTACAGAGGTTGCTTCCACAGAGGCTACAGAGGTTGCTTCTACAGAGGCTACTGAGGCTACAGAGGAGGCTTCAACAGAGGCTGCTTCTACTGAGGCTGCATCTACAGAGGTTGCTTCTACAGAGGCTGAGTAATTCTAACGATAGCGATTATCTGAAGATACTTAAGAGAGTCCACAGGCAAAAGCCTGTGGGCTTTTTTCTGTTTAAACAGATTGAAACGTCCGATGTAAAAAGGGTAGAATCAATAATTAAGAAATACTTTGTTCTGAGAAAGGAGACTTAGAATATAGCATGGGGAATGGAATTAAAAGAAAGCTGATACTTGCTTCTGCATCGCCCAGAAGAAAAGAATTACTGGCTAAAGCAGATATTCCGTTTACTGTAGTTACCAGTGATAGTGATGAAATATATACATCAAGAGAACCGTCTGCCATAGCGGAGGAAATTGCCAGAGGGAAGGCAAGAGATGTTATGGAAAAGGTCTTGAGGGAAGGAAATGACGAAAATTTTGTAGTTCTTGCTGCTGATACGGTAGTTGCCATAGATGGGAAGATTCTTGGAAAACCATCTGATGAAAAGGAGGCTTTTGAATATCTGAAAGAACTTCAGGGACGAAGTCATGAGGTTTATACAGGGGTTGTTATAGCAGTAAAAGATGCTCATAGAGAACCTGATTATAAGATATTTAGTGAGAGGACTGCAGTTGAGTTTTATCCTGTGAGTGATGAGGAGATACGGGCGTATATAGCTACAGGAGAACCTATGGATAAAGCCGGTGCTTATGCCATACAGGGTGGATTTGCAAAATATATCCGTAGTATACGCGGGGATTACAGTAATGTAGTAGGTCTTCCCATAGGACACGTATATAGGGAAATGCGAGGCCTTCTTAACTGAGATTTATTGCGGTTATTCATGTGGTCTGAATAAAATACATCATTTTAAATGTAAAATAAAATCAATAAAATTCGTTGAATACTTGAATACAAAGATGAATCGTGGTATATTGCGTTATGAAGTTATGCGTCGTATGCATTTTTTATTCAACGAATATCCATTTGTAAGGGGGTATTCTTTTAAGGAGGTTTTTATGAAAAAATTACTTGCGTTAGTTTTAACAGGTGTTCTTGGCGTATCTTTGCTTACAGCATGCGGAAGTTCCTCATCTGCTCCTTCTGCAGCAGCAGAGACAGCATCAACAGAGGGCGAGGCAGCTTCGGTTGAAGCAGAGGCATCTTCCGGATCCGCACTTGATAAGGATACACTTATCATTGGTACAAATGCAGCATTTCCTCCGTTTGAATATGCAGGAGATGATGGTACACCGGCAGGATTTGACATTGATCTTATCAATGCTATTGGAGAGAAGCTTGGCAAAAAGGTCGAGGTTAAGGATATGGAGTTTGATTCTCTCGTAGCTTCTATAGGAAACAAGATCGATATTGCCATAGCAGGAATGACAGTTACAGAGGAACGCCAGAAAATGGTTGATTTTTCTGATTCCTATTATGAGGCTGTTCAGAATGTAATTGTTGCTAAGGACTCTGCGATCGCTTCAGCAGATGATCTTAAGAATAAGAAGATCGGTGTACAGCTTGGAACAACAGGTGATTTTATTGCATCTGATATCGAAGGATCAGAGGTTTCACAGTATAACAAAGCTGTAGATGCTGTAAATGATCTTCTGAATGGTCGTGTTGACTGCGTTATCATAGATGCAAATCCGGCTCAGGAATTTGTAAGCCAGCATGCTGAAGAGCTTACAGCTCTTGAGGGCACTCAGTTTGGATTTGAGACAGAGAATTATGCTATTGCTATGCCTAAGGGAGATACAGCTCTTGTAGAGGCAGTAAATCAGGCACTTAAGGAACTCAAGGAAGACGGAACATTTGATAAGCTTGTAGCAGCAAATATTACAGGTGAATAAACAATGACTATTGGTGAAAAATTTACCGCGGCATTTATAGCAGAGAACCGTTGGCAGCTATATCTGAAGGGACTTGGAATTACGATCGAGATTGCTTTTTTTGCAGCGATTATTGGTCTTATGCTTGGAACTGTCCTGGCACTCATGAATCTTTCAACACATAAAAACGGAAAACCGGCTGTTGTGCATTACTTAGCAACTGCATATGTGGATATCATACGTGGAACACCGAGTGTTCTTCAGCTCCTTATTATGTGGTTTATCGTTATGAAGAGCAGTAATAATGGGGTGCTTGTAGCATCGCTGTCCTTCGGATTGAATTCTGCGGCATATGTTTCGGAGATTGTTAGAGCAGGAATTCTGGCAGTTGATAAGGGACAGATGGAGGCAGGACGTTCTCTTGGTCTTACAAAGGGGATGACCATGCGTTATGTAGTACTGCCGCAGGCGATGAAAAACATCATTCCACCAATGGGAAACGAGTTCATAACACTCCTTAAAGAGACGGCTATCGTCGGATATGTAAGTCTTAATGACCTTACCCGTGCAGCGAATCTGATCCAGTCCAGAACCTATGAGGCATTTATGCCGCTAATAGGTGCCGCTGTGATCTACTTTGTCGTTATCAAGGCATTGACGCTGGCTCTCGGTGTATTGGAAAGGAGGCTTAGAAGAAGTGATAACCGTTAAAAATATCGTTAAAGATTTTAAAAATATGGATGGATCTGTAAATCACGTACTTCGTGGTATTGATTATACAGTTGAGCAGGGACAAAAAATTGTTATAGTAGGTCCGTCCGGAGGAGGAAAGAGCACTTTTTTAAGATGCCTTAACCTTTTAGAAACGCCTACTAGCGGAGATATTATCTTTGATGGAGAAAATATAACAGATCCGAAGACTGACATAAATAAAGTTCGTCAGAGAATGGGGATGGTTTTTCAGACTTTTAATCTCTTTAATAATCTGACTGTTATGGAGAACCTTACACTTGCTCCGGTCAAGCTTAAGATCATGAAAGAGGAGGAAGCGGAAGAAAAGGCTCTGAATCTTCTTAGACGTGTTAATCTTGAGGAAAAGGCGGATGTTTATCCTTCTTCTTTGTCCGGTGGTCAGAAGCAGAGAATAGCAATTGTACGTTCGCTTTGTATGAATCCGGAAGTGATGCTTTTTGATGAGCCCACATCTGCGCTTGATCCGGAGATGGTAGGCGAAGTACTGGATGTTATGAAACAGCTGGCCGACGATGGAATGACGATGGTAGTGGTAACACACGAGATGGGATTTGCACGTGAAGTCGGAACAAAGGTGCTTTTCATGGCTGACGGTATAATCATGGAAGAAAATACGCCGGATAAGTTCTTTACAGAGCCGCAGACACCACGACTGAAGGAGTTTTTGTCAAAGGTTCTATAATAAAAAGCTATGTCATATGCAAAACACCCTCGCAGGAAATTGCGAGGGTGTTTTTAACTTATAGAAAATTCCGTTGGAATTCCTATAACAGTTAATTTGATTTTAATAATTCTGAATATGTATCGCGGAATTCAGTTGAGAATTTCTCAGCTCCGCTTCGGTTCAGGTGGTTATTGTCACCGAAGTATTTATTATTATATACAGGGATTTCTGTCTCTACAGTAAAGGTCGGGTAACGCTCTTTCACAGTAGATAAAAAGCTATTATATCCATTCATGAAATCGCTTGTGATAAGCGGTGAGGACGCTTCGTTAATTGGCGCCTGTATTATCGAGACATGGATGTTATTGTCCCTGCAAAGGCTCAGAAGCCTGTCATAGTAGTCAAGGATCAGCGGAGAAGAGTCAAAGGTCTTATGATGTGTTTCATAATTAGGCCTGTCGTTACCGGGATCTGTTCCAAATTCTGTATACCCCATATCTTCCCGTACGGAATGGTACTTCTCTATGTTTGAACTGTAATTTCCTGTAAAATGAGCTGTATATACTGCGTCCAGATATTTATTTGGCAGACGGAGCTTAAAGGAAATTATATCTGCAAACCAGCCGCTGTAACGGGTGGTTTCGTCGCCTCCGACATCTGAAATACGGCTTTCTACTTCAAATAGTTCCGGAAGAGTAAGGTAATTATAGTAGAGCGTCTGCTGCCAGTTATCCATCGTGCAGAAGTGATATGGCGCAAAAGTCAGGATCACTTCCTCCGGGGGGGCGTGGTGTTTAAGATAGTTTGATAATGCATAGTACATTTCAACAGAAGTCGTTCCACCGATTGCGATATTATAAATCTGGCGGTCACTATCCTCGGAAAGAATGGCGGGGATAAAACTTGATTTTGCTCTTGAGTCACCCATTACAAGTATCTCGGGAGATGAAAGATCTGCGGATGCTGTATGGGTATAATCACGTTCTTCTGCCCACATGGCATACTCGATGGCGAGATATGACATAGGAAAATGTGCACACCATACGCACAGTATAATAAGTGGCAGAGATAAGATGATCAGATTTCGTATTATTTTAGAGTAATTATGGTGAGGCATTTATATTTCAGTTCTCCATCAGGTCAGAAATTAAAGTAAATAAACTGTGCAGCACCGATATTAGCGCTGCTGAGTATCATGATCACAAAGAAATAATAGGTTCCCCAGCGTATAAACCATTTCTGACGGAAAAGAGCTGCTGCTGCGTCACCTGTTTTCTCATTAACAGTGTCAATAATAAAGAGCACTGCGAGCATTGTAAGGACGATCAAAAGATTTTTGGTTCCGAGACCGATCTGGAAAATCTGCCGGCTGAGGATGTCTGAAAAACGGAAATCCGTGAAGATACCGCGTAGAATGCCTAAAGCTGTCGGTATATCGGAAGCTTTGAAAAACACAACTGTGAAAGTAAATAGCAGGAATGTGATTACCTGTTGTAAAAAAACATGAATGTGATGGGCAGCTCCGGATTTCAGAGGAAATCTGGAAATCAGACGGATACGGGCAGGTTTTGTGATCGTACCGATAACCTGCAGTGCGCCGGATAGAAAACCCCAGAGTACATAAGTCCATGCAGCACCATGCCATAGTCCGGAAAGAGTAAAGACGATAAGAGTATTCAGATACTTTCGTATCGTTCCCTTCCTGCTTCCTCCGAGCGGAATATATACATAGTCCCTAAACCAGTTCATAAGCGATATGTGCCAGCGTCTCCATAGCTCTGCAAGAGACAGGGCAAAGAACGGCTGACGGAAATTTTCAGTAAGGCGGAAACCAAGTATTTCCGCAGCACCGAGAGCCAGTATGGAATAGCTCGCAAAATCACAGTAAATCTGGAAAGAGTACGCGGATGCACCGAGGAAAAGCTGCCATCCTGAGCAGGACGAATAATTATTGAAGATCAGTTCTACAGCAATCGAAAGTCTTGATGCTATCACGAGTTTTAAGAAATAACCCCAGAGCATACGGAGCATACCGTGTCGTACCCTGTCATAGTCAAATGTGTGGATCTCATCAAACTGCGGAAGGAGTTCCGGAGCACGTCCAATGGGACCGGCGAGGATCTGAGGGAAAAACGACACAAATAGAACGTAGCGCACAGGATTCTTTTCTGGCATGATCTTTCCACGGTAAACATCTGCAATATAGCCGATGGCCTGAAAAACATAGAAAGATATTCCTACAGGCAGTACTACTCTGAAGCCCGGATCGACCCCGATATTGTCCATAAAGAAATTGAAATACTTAAAGTAAAAAAGAAGACCGAGATTTAGGAACACTGCTGAAAAAATGGTCAGCTTTTTTGCAGAAATATCAGTATTGAACCGTCCGATGATCAGTCCGGCGGTATAGGTTATAAGAGTTGAACATAATAGGAGCAGTGCGTATACAGGCCCCTGACACATATAATAAAAATAACTTGTTATTAATAGCCATCCCATTCGCAGCTTTACCGGCATAAAGAAATATGCCATAACGACAATGGGAAAGAAAATTACAAATGATATTGAATTAAAGAGCATGAAAATCTCCCAGAAACCGCATAAACAGTTGTTTTTCAGAATCCAAACAATTTTACAGTATCCCTATTGCACTGTCAATTGACAGTCGTCAGAGTGAATGGTAATACTTGTTAAAAATCATGTCTTGCGGTAAAATTCTAAGGATAGTAACTATGCATTTTTTTGCAGCGGGTACTTGCGGATCGGCTGTGTCCGGTTACTAATAAAATGGAAAAGGAAAAAACACAGATGAATTTCGATATAAATAAGCGTAAAAATAATTATGAAAAAGTTGTCAAAGAGATAGTGGAATGGGTACTGGTAATCTTGGTTGCTGTGCTCGTTTCATTTTTTATTAACAACTTTATTATTGTAAATGCAACTGTACCAAGTTCCTCAATGGAAAAGACGATCATGACCAATGACAGAGTTATAGGTCTGCGTCTCGCTTATATCGCAGATAAACCGCAGCGTGGAGATATCATAATATTCCGGTTCCCCGATGACGAAAGTATCCTTTATATTAAGAGGATAGTCGGAATGCCGGGAGAAACGGTAAATATCCGGGATGGAAAGGTATTTATAAACGGCGAAGAGCTGGATGAACCATATCTTACAGTGCAGACAGAGGGTGATTATGGCCCGTATGAGGTTCCCGAGGGACATTATTTTATGCTCGGAGATAACAGAAATAATTCAGCTGATTCCCGTTTTTGGAATAACACATATCTCAGCGAAGAAAAAATCGTCGGAAAAGCAGTACTCCGTTATTGGCCGGGGATCAAAAAGCTGGACTATTAATTGTAATGACGTTGCGTTATCGTGACAAAAAACGAAAGGATGCAGTTGGAAATGATATCTGAAAAGATGAAGGGCCTTGTAAACAACAATTCCGTGATACGCCAGATGTTTGAAGAAGGAAAGATCATGGCAGAAAAGTACGGAAAAGAAAATGTCTATGACTTTTCTTTGGGAAATCCCAATGTTCCCGCACCGGAAAGAGTCAGAGAAGCAGTTGCAAAGCTGTTGGAATCAGAAGACCCGGTTATCATTCACGGATATATGAATAATGCAGGTTATCCTGAAGTTCGTGAAAAGATTGCTGCATCCATAAATAAACGGTTTGGAACATCTTTTGATGAAAATAATATCATGATGACGGTAGGGGCTGCTGCAGGCCTTAACTGTGCATTAAAAGCAATTCTAAATCCTGGAGATGAGGTACTGACCTTTGCTCCTTATTTCGTAGAGTACAAAAACTATGTGGCAAACTATGATGCAGAGTTACGTGCCATAGATCCTGATACAAGTACATTTATGCCTGATGTGGAAGCACTTGAACGAAGCATTACAAGCCGCACCAGAGCACTCATCATCAACACACCGAATAATCCTACCGGTGTTATTTATTCCGAAGAAACAATTAAAAAAATAGCAGAGGTTCTTGAAAAGAAGCAGAAAGAACTTGGGATCGAGATTTTTCTGATCTCTGATGAACCCTATAGAGAGCTTGTCTACAATGGAGATGAAGTTCCGTATGTGACAAAGTATTATGATCATACTATCGTATGCTACTCTTTTTCCAAAACATTGTCTTTGCCTGGAGAGAGGATAGGTTATCTGGTAGTACCTACAGAAGCAGATCCCAGTGGAGAACTCTTTACAGCCATTACAATAGCAAACCGTGTTATCGGCTGCGTTAATGCTCCGTCGCTATTCCAAAAGGTAGTGGCGGAATGTCTGGATGAAAAGGCAGATATTGATTTTTATAAGGCAAATCGAGATATTCTTTATAAAGGACTTACGGAAGCCGGATTTACCTGTATAGAGCCACAGGGAGCATTTTACCTGTTTATGAAGAGTCCTGTTTCTGATGAAAAGGAATTTGTAGCAGAAGCTAAGAAAGAGCATATCCTCATCGTTCCAGGTTCATCCTTTGCAGGCCCGGGATATGTAAGGATTTCTTACTGTGTAGCACGCGATACGATTGTCAACTCCCTTCCGGGATTTAAGAGACTTGCAGAACATTATGGGCTTTGCTGAAAGGAATAAAAATGAGTTACGAAAAGAACATCCGGAAATGTGTGCCTTATACGCCGGGAGAGCAGCCTCAGCGTAAGGTTATTAAGCTTAATACAAATGAGTGTCCTTATCCGCCTTCACCGGCAGTAGAAAAGGTGCTGCATGAATTTGATGCAGAAGCATTACGACGTTACCCTGACCCTGTATGTGAGGAACTGGTTCATTCGATCGCAAAGTATTATGGGCTTAAGGATGATCAGGTTTTTGTCGGGGTAGGATCAGATGACGTACTTTCTATGTGCTTTCTTACATTCTTTGCAGGAGATAAGCCGGTGATATTTCCTGATATTACCTATTCGTTTTATGATGTTTGGGCGGATGTCTACAGGATACCTTATGAACAGATCCCTCTTAAGAAGGATTTTTCTCTTGATCCGGAAGACTATATCGGACGAGAAAACGGCGGCGTTGTGATCGCTAACCCGAATGCGCCGACAGGAGTACTTGAGAGTCTTGATACTATTGAGAGGATTGTTAAGGCAAATCCGGAATCTATCGTTATAGTTGATGAAGCATATATAGATTTTGGCGGTGAGACAGCGATACCTCTTATTTCCAAGTACGATAACGTGATTATTACGAGGACAATGTCAAAGTCCAGAGCGCTTGCGGGACTTCGTGTGGGATATGCTTTCGGAGATGCTAAGGCTATCAAGTATCTCAATGATGTTAAGTTTTCTGTAAATTCCTATACCATGAATATGCCGGCTCTGGCTGCGGGAAAAGCTGCGATTGAAGATGACGAGTATTTCAAAGAAATAACATCACGTGTTATAGCTACCCGTGAGTGGACAAAAGAGCAGTTGAAGGCTCTCGGATTTACTTTCCGCGATTCGATGACGAATTTTATCTTTGCGTCATCGCCGGCTGTACTGGAGCGGGACGGTTCTATGAAACTTATATTTGAAGGACTTAAGAAAAATGATATTTTTGTAAGGTTCTTTGATAAACCGACACTTAAAAACTATCTCCGTATTTCCATCGGAACTGATGAAGAAATGCAGAAATTTATTGAGACACTGAGATCAATGCTTCCATAAAAAAAGAATCCGGATTTACCGGATTCTTTTTTTGATGTTTTTTACTTGACTTTATCACTTTACATAAGTAAAATGTTGCTTAGTTCAACGTGTGCGGACAGTTGTCCGCAATGTACGGACTGCTGGTTTATAACTAAGCTTGATAAGGAGAAAGAAAAAATGCTGGATACTATTAACAATGTCCTTGGCGCAATTGATGACTTTGTGTGGGGCGTGCCGCTTATCGTTCTGATACTTTTTACAGGTCTCATGCTCACGGTTCGATTGAGAGGACTACAATTTTCAAAGCTTCTGATGGCATTTAAATTAATGTTTAAGAATGATCAGAGCGGAGAAACAGGAGAGGTTTCCAGCTTTGCTGCTCTTTGTACAGCACTGTCTGCGACAATTGGAACAGGAAATATAGTAGGTGTCGCTACAGCTATCGTTGCAGGCGGACCTGGTGCCATGTTCTGGATGTGGATCGCTGCTCTCGTAGGAACTGCAACCAAGTTTACAGAGTGCATGCTTGCGATCAAGTTCCGTTCTGTAGCAGAGGATGGTCATATTATAGGAGGTCCTTTTTACTACATTGAAAAGGGAATGGGAAAACAGTGGTCATGGCTTGCAAAGATTTTTGCGGTTTTTGGTGTAATGGTAGGCCTTTTCGGTATCGGAACCTTTACACAGATAAACGGTATCACAAGTGCTGTAAAGGGCTTTTTTGATCCTGAGACTGTAAATGCAGTTAGTCTTTTCGGACGTGAGTATTCATGGAGTGTAGTAATATCTGGTCTGCTACTTACAGCTTGTGTAGCTCTGGTGCTTATCGGTGGACTGAAGAGAATATCAAAGGTTGCACAGGTTGTAGTACCGTTTATGGCAATTCTTTATGTGGTATGTGGTGTTATTATCCTGCTCCTTAATATTACAAAGATCCCGGGCGCTCTTTCTGAGATAATAACTGGTGCTTTCGGACTTCGTGCCGTTTCCGGCGGTGCGTTGGGGGCAATGATGATAGCTATGCAGAAGGGTATCGCACGAGGTATTTTCAGTAATGAGGCTGGTATCGGTTCAGCGCCTATCGCGGCAGCTGCAGCAAAGGTTGATGAGCCTGTAGAGCAGGGACTTGTTTCCATGCTTGGAACTGTAATAGATACTCTTATCATTTGTACAATGACAGGTCTGTGCATCGTTATAACAGGTTCCTGGAACCAGGGACTTGAGGGAGCAGCTGTTACTACAAGGGCATTTCAGGAGGGATTACCGCTTCCGGCTCAGGTTTCTGCTTTTATCCTGATGATCTGTCTCGTATTCTTTGCTTTTACTACGATACTTGGATGGGACTACTATTCCGAGAGATGTCTTGAGTATTTGACAAATGACAATCAGAAAATAGTAAAGTCCTACAGATGGATCTATATTGTATGTGTATTCTTTGGCCCGTACATGACTGTAAGTGCAGTATGGACTATCGCAGATATCGTTAATGGACTTATGGCCCTTCCAAATCTCGTTGCGTTGATCGCACTTAGCGGAGTGGCGGCAAAGGAAGTGAAAAGTTTTTTCGGGAAAGCTGAGGACGTTGTGAGACGTACCGAGGCAGAAAATGCATAAAAAAAGATTTTGAAAGGCTGATCCGGTAAGGATCAGCCTTTTTGCCAGTGTCTTTAATGTCTGATTAAGTTTCCGAACGCTTTTATTTCACAGTCTCATCAAAAAGTTTTCAAATGAACATATTACAATCTATCTTATTAAGAAATGAAATTTTGATGACAGAGAATCTGTCAGAAATGAGAGGATTGATTATGAAAAGTAGAAATCAGAAGGTTTGTAAAAGAGTTGCAGCGATCATAGCGGCTGTGGTGCTTTCACTTGCAATGGCAGGCTGTGGAAGTTCTTCTGCGGCAGCGGAAACACCGACATCAGAAATGTCTGCAGAGGTGCCGTCAGATGCGCCGTCAGATGCTCCTGCGGGGGAACCCGGTACAGATGCACCGGAAGAAAAAGCTGACGGAACTGAGGTACATGCAAAGATTACGTCTATAGATGGTGAGAAACTCACGGTAGAAGCTTTTGCAGCTATGGGTGGTCAGGGCGGCCCTGGAGCTGGCGGAAACGGAGGAGCACCGTCTGGTGAAGCACCATCGGGAGAAGCACCGTCTGGTCAGGCGCCGTCAGGGGAGGCACCATCCGGAGGAGCACTTGGAGGAAAGGCTCCTGAAGGAGGTAAAGGAGGCGACAAGGGCGGGCAGCCCGGCGGAGGTCAGGATCAGAAGGATGGCGAAGCACCATCAGGCGAAACTCCGAGCGGAGAAACTCTGGAACTGACACTTACAAGCTCTACGGAATATAAGGATTGTTCTGCAGAAAATTTAGAAGAAGGTACAATGGTAGTTATCACTTATAATGATGATAATGAAGTGCTTTCAATTTCTATAGATGATAATAAAGCTCCAGGAAAACCTGATGAGCAGAGCGCAGACGATTCAGAAGACACCAGCTCGGAAGAAACATCAGAGGAAACTACTGAATAACAGAACTGAATATATAGTCATTAGTAAGGGGCAAAAGGATTTTTGACACTTACATCATAATATCAGGGGATGCCGTACTATAAATAGTGCGGCATCCCCTGGTGGCATTTTGTATTTAATGAAGTATCGCATCCATTCCATGGATCATGAAGCGGTTTGTAATATCTGCAATGTGCTCAGGACTTTGTTCAAAATCCGTTTCTATCCATTGCTGTATTATACCTACGCATCCTGTAAAGCAAAAAGCAGAATAGTAGGCCAGAACCTCTTCGGAATAGTTTAGAGCTTTTCCTATTTCTTCGATTCTTTCTGTAAGGATCTGTTTTAATTTCTTAATAAACTGAAAATCTCCATGAGGACCAAGCAGAGCACTTATAATCTCGCGATTAAGCAAAAGATCTCTGTACAGGTCGTGCAAAAGCTGTAGATTAGACTCGTAGAGATTTGAAATATCTATGTTGTGAGAAATGATCTCGCGAAATTCTTCCATCAGTTCGTTTTCAATGGAATCAAGCAGTTGGTTTATATCTTTGTAATGGATATAAAAAGTGCTGCGGTTCAGATCGACGTATTCTGTCAGTCTCTTAACAGAAATATCCTGAATATCCCTTTCCATCATCAGTGCGGCAAGGCCGTGCCACAAAAGACTCTTTGTTTTGCGGATTCTTCGATCCATTTTTACTTCAGACATTCTCATAAGCTATCACCCTAAATATAAAAAAATTTCTGCAGGACTATTGCCATCCTGTCCGAATGACATTATAATACATCTCGGTTGGTAAATCAACACACTGTTGAATAAAAATCACGATGTTGTATAATGAGATTATGAAAAAGAGAAAATATGACAAAACTTTTGCGGCATTAGTACTTTCGACAGCACTGATATTCACCGGAATACCGGTAAATCATGCAGAAGCAGCGGAACAGCCGGCAAAAGCAGTAGAAGAAAAGAACGAATTGTCAGGTAATGCTATAGAGATTACCAGTGCAAAAGACCTCATTGCCCTTTCAGAGAAGAGTTCTGATGAATCAGAGACTCAGGGAAAATATTATGTCCTCACCAATGATATCGACCTAAGTGGGACAAAATTTAAGCCTGTGTCGATTTTTTCCGGAATATTTGATGGGCAGGGGCATACAATAAAAGGATTTGAACTTGGCGGGAACGCCAGTCTGTCAGGTCTGATACGCTCTGTTGGGAGAACAGGATGTATCAGAAATCTTTGCGTGTCCGGAACTTTATCTCCTGATGGAGATATGAAAGAAATAGGTGGAATAGCCGGCAGAAATTATGGTGTATTGGATCACGTGACATTTTCAGGATATGTGCTCGGTGCAGAGTGTGTCGGAGGCATAACCGGTCACAATATGGAAGAGGGAAAGATAATTTCCTGCAGTTCGGATGCGGTAGTGCTTGGAACACGGAGAAGCGGTGGCATAGCAGGATTTAATGAGGGACTTATAGAGTCTTCTGTTAATTCCGGAAATATAAATGCCGAGAGTACGACAGCATGGGAAACGGATGATGCAAGAAGTGATGATCACGTGAGTTTTGATTCCGATACAGTGGATGAACTTGATGATACAAATGAAAGTCTTGCAGAGCTTAATCCGGATATGATCGACCTTAAAGATGATGACATTAGGGAAAAGATATCAGATAAGCAAAAGATAAATTATACGGGAGGAATCGCTGGAGCTTCTTCGGGTGAGATAAAGAATTGTGAAAATAGCGGTATAGTCGGATATAAACACACAGGTTATAAAACAGGCGGTATCGTTGGTTACGAGAGAGGAATACTTACCGGATGTGTGAACAACGGTGAAGTATACGGTCGAAAAGATGTAGGTGGAATCGCAGGACAGTTTGAGCCTTATGTGCTGAATAAATATTCTGAGGATTCTTTTTCAAAGGCCGGAGATCAGCTTGATGATCTGGTTGATATGGCAGATAAGCTTCATAATACTGTCGGAAAAGAAGATGATAAGGCTCAGAACAATATAGATTCCATCAGAGGTACAGCAGATGATCTACGTAAGACTGTCAGTGATTACAAGACCTACTATCAGTGCAAGAATGACTCTGTTGAGCGAGAGATCAGATCGCAGGTTGATGGTATCCGCAGTACGGTAGATGCTATCGATCCTGATATCTATGATAAGGATACAAAAAATGCACTTCAGGCGCTGAAAGACAATATTGGAGACCTTGAGAAGCTGCTTGATTCGGCAGAAGAAGCAGCAGGACGCGGGCTTACAGTAGATATGACCAACTATTTGGATAAGCTTCTCCGCATGCTCGCTTCGGGAAATGACAGCTTATCTACATTACTTGGATCTGCTGCAGAAGGCGCAGATGATATAAAAGAACTTGGAGATCAGCTTTCGGATATACGTGATAAGAGCGGTGCTCTTGATGATTATCTTAAGGGCTGTATCGATGATTATAAAAAAGATATCCGCACCACAGATGATGATATTACAGGAAAGACCGACAGTCTGGCGTCGCAGATGGATACTTTACTTGACGGATTAAAAGATTCGGATGCGTCTGTTAGAGGACAGTTAAATACCATAACAGATCAGATGCAGACTATAAACAGCACCTTAAATGACGGATTTGATGAAGTTCAGGATGAACTTGAAAGGATCAGACAGACAGAAGAAATAGATGATGTTTTTGATGATGTATCGGATGATCCTGATCGAACACCTGGAAAGGGAAGTCTTAATTCATCAATAAATAACAGTCGGATCGACGCGGACATAAATGTTGGTGGGATCGTAGGATACATGGATTATGACTACGATACGCAGTCTGATTTTGAAGTTGTGTCAGCAGGTGAGATCAGTCTGAATTATGAGAGAACCCGAAAGGCGACTATCCTTGACTGTACAAATAGAGGAGAGGTGTCTGGACGAAATGATTATGCTGGTGGAATAGTCGGGCGTGCAGAAATGGGGGCGGTTTTGTCCGGAAATAATTTTGGCAGGATTTCATCCGAGGAAGGCAATTTCGTTGGTGGAATAGCAGGTAAGAGTGCATATGTTATTCGAGATTCCTATTCCATGAGTGAGGTATCAGGCAATACTAATGTAGGTGGAATTGCCGGATATGCTAAAGTTCTTACCGGTTCAGCATCTCTCTCAAATGTAGGAGGAAGTAACGAAAAGACAGGAGCGATAGCAGGTGAAGCTGCCCCTGAGAGTGATATCCGGGATAATGTTTTTGTTTTAAATGAAACAGGCGCTATAAATGGATACACAGTAGAGAAAGAAGCAAAGCCCATAACATATGGGGAACTTATAAATAGGATTGGGGTTCCGGAAGAATTCAGAGAGATGCGGGTTGATTTTACAGATGGAGGAAAGATAATCAGGACCTTCTTTGTAAAGTATGGCGGCAGTATCAGAGAGTCAATGTATCCACCGGTCCCTGAAGGAGAAAAAGGCAGGTTTGCATATTGGGAAAATATTGACCTGACTAATATTAAACAGAACACAACTGTTCATGCGATATATGTTGATTATGTAACTACTATCGCAACGGCAGAGGAAAATCCGAAACTTTTGATAACTGGGGATTTTTATGACCATAGCGATGTAATTCTGGAAGAGACTGTAATAGATGTGTCTGCGCCTCGTGGATATAGTGTTGCCGGTACTTACAGGTATTCAGTTCATGGAGAGTATGGAGCACGCGACGATGATTATGTACTTCGTTTTTTGAAGGATGGATATGGAGATAACATCGCAGTAGCGGAGGTTAGAGATAATAAAATGTCTCTTATCCCTTCTAAGATTGATGGAAACTACATTGTGTTTGATATGAAGGGTGACGGGGAATTTGTGATACTGAAAAAGAACAGTCGGTTGTGGCAGTTTGTTACTGCATGTGGAATACTCGTTGTCCTGATAGGATTATTGATCATATTTAAGAGAAAGACCAGAAGGGCTAAGTGATCCGGAGGAGTTTACAGATGGAAGAAAAAAACTTTATGTATAAGCTTGCCGCGTTTATCGTAGATAGGCGAAAAGCGTTTATGCTGCTATTTGTTATAGCAGCTATATACTGCGGAGTCATGATAAGCCATGTAACGGTTGAAAATGACGTAACAAAATATCTGCCGGTAGACACAGAGACAAGGCAGGGCGTGGATCTTATGGATGCAGAATTCCAGACAAACGGTTCTGCTAAGATCCTGCTCACAAATATTACATATGAGCGGGCACTTGCGGTAGCTAAGGGGCTGGAGAAAATTGACGGAGTCGATACTGTTAAGTTCTATGATCCCGATGATACTGATTATTCTGATAAAACGCTGGATGATTACTATAAGGACTCTGCAGCACTTATCACGATAATGTTTGAGGATAGCAAGGAAGCTGCCATTTCACAAAAGGCGATCGCAGAAGTCAGGGATTATGTAAAAGATTACGATAGTTACGTTTATACAACAGTTGATCTTGATGAGTCGGCTGAGCTTCAAAGCGATGTAAAAGTAGTTCTGGGGATGGCCGTGATAGTTATTTTAGCGGTTTTGATCTTTACTTCATCAACCTATGCTGAAGTACCGATCTTCATGCTTACTTTTGCCATGGCTTCTGTGCTTAACAAGGGAACAAACTATATTTTTGGCACGGTATCGTATATTTCAAATGCTGTAGATATAATTCTACAGCTGGCGTTGGCTATCGACTATGCGATCATCATGTTTCACCGGTATATGGAAGAGCGTGACAATGGACTAGATCCGAGAGACGCGATGGTAGTTGCTCTTTCAAAGGCGATCGTTGAGATTTCCTCGAGTTCCCTGACAACTATGGCAGGAATGGTAGCACTGGTATTTATGAAGTTCCAGATAGGTAGAGATCTGGGATTGGTGCTTTGTAAAGCAATCCTGTTTTCTATGATAACCGTATTCCTCTTTATGCCGGGACTCATCATGACCTTCAGGGATATGATAGATAAGACACGGCATAAGAGCTTTGTCCCGCAGATAAATTATTGGGGAAAGTTTATCTATGGAACGAGATATATTCTGCCGTTGTTGTTTATAGTAACGCTTGTTTTTGCATTCCGCTTCTCTCAGAATTGTCCGTATATCTTTGATAAAAACACCGCACGCGGACCTAAAATGACGGATTATATAGCAGCGAAAGAACGAATAGATCAGACCTTTGAGACCGGAACAAATGTGGCGATAGTCCTTCCTAAAGGAGATTATGCAACAGAGGCGGAAATCATAGCAAATCTGAAAAGCAGAGATTACGTTGATGATATTTTGGCTCTTGCAAATGTAGATGTTGGTGATGAAAAAGAATATGTCCTGACGGATGATTTAAATCCAAGAGAATTTGCGGAAGTGGCGAAGGTCGATGTAGGACTTGCAAAGCTCCTTTATACAGCATATGCGCAGGATAAAGAAATCTATGGAGCTTTTATAGACGGTATCGATGAATACAGAGTGGCTGTTATTGATGTCATAGACTTTATTTATGACAAGAAAGAGGCAGGTGCATTTAATCTTAGCGCAAAGCAGTCCCAGGATATAACAGACATTCATGATCAGATACAGAATGCCCGTAAACAGCTTGAAAGTGAGAATTATTCCAGAATAGTATTTACTCTTACCGGACCGGCTGAAGGACAGGAAGTATATGAAAAAATCCGTGATATCCGTTCAATGGCACAGTCCTATTATAAGCAAAGAGTTTATGTAGTCGGAGATGCAACGAGTAATGATGACCTTTCGGGTTCTTTCAGCCATGATAATCTGCTGATAAGTATACTGACGGCGTTCTTTGTAGGAATGATACTGCTCTTTACATTCCAGTCGATAAGTTTACCGCTTATCCTGCTGATAACTATTCAGGGAAGTATCTGGATCAATTTTTCCTTCCCTTATCTTCAGAATGCGCCGCTGTACTTCCTTGCATATCTGATCGTCAGCTCGATCCAGATGGGTGCGACGATCGACTATGCGATCGTTATCACAAACAGATATGTGCATTTAAGAAAAGAGGTTTCTGACAGGCAGCAGGCGATAGTTCAGAGTCTTAATGAGTCCTTTGCGACTATCCTTACAAGCGGAACCATTCTTACAGCATGCGGCTTCCTGATCGCTAATATCACAAGTAATGCAGTTATAGCAAATCTTGGACTGGTACTTGGAAGAGGAACACTTACAAGTATAGTGCTTGTAATGACGGTTCTTCCACAGCTCTTATTTCTGGCAGATCCTATCCTTGATAAGACAAGCTTCAGTGTAAAAACACCTGAAATCTCTGTTGGAGGAGCAGGTTCGGTACTTCAGAAAACAGCAGGAACAGTAGTCCTTAACGGAATGGTCAATGGATATTTCTCAGGATATATGATAGGTGAATTTAAGGGAACCATGAATGGAGATATTGACCTTACGTTGAGACGAGGTGAAGCGGAGGATAAAACCACACCGGAAAATATATCACCGGATAATGGCGGAGCTTCTGCAGATATAGACGCAGATTTGGAAACAGATAATAAAGAATGACTTGGTAGATAATATGAAAATAAGACGTATCAGACATTTTCATAGAGAACTTGCATTGATGCTCGCGGCAGGGCTTTTATTGTCCGGGATAACGACCGGTCTGCCCTGCACGGCAGTCACTGCGTATGCTTCAGAGACGCAGAAAGATGATATATCTGACAGCAAAACTATTACGATTTCTTCACTCAAAGAATTTTTGCGTTTTGCGCAATTTCTGAATAGTGATGCGGATAGTGAAGGGAAAAGCTGGGTACTTACTACGGATATTGATCTTGCCGGAACCGATTTTAGCATGATACCTGTTTTTGCAGGAACTTTTGATGGAAACGGCCATACCATATCGGGATTTTACTATGATACTCAGGGCTCAAAGGTCGGACTTATAAGAGTTCTGGCTGAAAAGGGTATCGTACGAAATCTCAGGGTTGAATGCTATGTGACACCATCGGGAGAAATGGATGAAGTTGGAATCCTTACAGGTGTTAACTATGGTAAGATCGAGAACTGTACCTTGTCCGGAAATCTTCTCGGAATGGAAGCGGTCGGTGCAGCCGCTGGTCACAATATGGAAAGTGGTCGCATAATAGGAACGGTTAACGAAAGTACTGTTACAGGAATGCGGCGGACCGGCGGAATAGCAGGATTTAATGAGGGCACGATCCTTGACTGTGAAAATAAAGGGGAAATAAATGCAGGTCGAAAAACTGCCTGGGAAATAAACGACGAACGTGAAAAGGCAGAGGAAGATGCAGCTGTTGGGGAAGATGATGATTCTTCTGCAGATAAGACAGACGATAAGCTTACGAAACTGATCCCGGATAGTATGGATCTGAAAAATGATGACCTTACAGAATTGATCCAGAATGATCAGAAAGTAAATTACACCGGAGGAATAGCAGGAGCGTCTTCGGGAGTTGTTTCACAATGCATTAATAGTGGTACGGTAGGCTTTGATCACACTGGTTATAAAACAGGCGGTATTGTTGGATATGAAAGAGGAATACTTGATTCCTGTAGTAATAACGCTGCCGTTAAGGGTAGAAAAAGTGTCGGCGGTATTGCTGGGCAGTTTGAACCTTATACAGTGAATGCCTATCATGATGACGCGATCAATACAGCGAGGCAGGAAACAGACAAACTGGTAGATCATATCGCTTCGCTTCAGAAAACTTTGGAAAATGAAGACATCAATACGCAGGCAGATATCGATGCCATACGGGGAACAGCTGACGATCTTCGCGGTACAGTGAGTGGATATAAAGATTACTATCGTGCAAAAGATGATCAGATGGAAGCTGAGATCCGTGAACATACAGGCGCTGTCCGTACTATTATAGATGGACTTGATCCTGATCTTGTGGGCAGGGATACAAAATCTGCGTTTAGGGCACTTCAGCAGGATCTGAATGATATGAATGATCTTATGGATGCCGCTGAAAAGGCTGCCGGATCAGGCGTAACACTTGATATGACAAATTACAGCAGTAAGATGCTTAATTTATCAAAAGATATGCTGACACAGGTGGATACGCTTCTTGGTGATGCCATGGCGGCCGGGAAAAGCCTTAAGGATATGGAAAAGGATCTGGAACGCCTTAGAGATGCAGGAAATTCGCTTGATGATACGCTCCGGATGGTTTATGACAGCTACAAGTCTGATTTTCGTGCCACAGATGCCAGTATTACCGAACGGATCGATAAGATAGCAGATGAAATGGATAAGCTGAATGATGATCTTAAGGAAAGTGACAGTAGGATAAGAGAACAGACGGACGAGATCAATAGCAATCTGAAAGACCTGAATAAAGCTGTGAATGATAGTTTTGACGAGATGAGGACTGTTCTTGAACGTTACCGTAATACGGATGATCTGAATGATATTTTTGATGATATTTCAGATGATTCGGATGATACTCCTGCGAAGGGGAGGATTACGAGGTGTGACAATACGGGCGCCATCACAGCTGATATAAATGGTGGAGGAATAGTCGGAATGGCAGATACAGACCTTGATCTGCAGTCTGACTTTGAAGTAGTTTCTTCGGGACAGGTAAGTCTTAAGTATGACAGAACAAAACGCGCAACGGTGATAGATTGCACGAATTATGGATATGTATCGGTTCAGAACAGTAATGCTGGCGGTATTGCCGGAAGTATGGATATAGGTGCGGTTATTGCATCATATAATTTTGGCGGTGTCCAGACGGAAGATGGAGATTATGCCGGAGGTATCATTGGTAAAAGTGGCTATCTTGTTCGTGACAGTTTTTCGATGAGCAGCATCTCTGGAAATAATTATATAGGCGGTATTGCAGGATACGGATGCAGAGTAGTTGGAAACCGATCAATGACAGATATTTCTGTTGATGATCATGAATATCTGGGAATGATAGCCGGTGATATCAATGACGAAAAAAAGGTGGTTTCGGGTAATGTATATGTAGAAAATGAGATTGGTGCAGTGAATGGTCTGACATACACTGATGAAGCAAAAGCGATTTCTTATTCGGAGTTTATAGAACTTGACGATACACCGGAAGACGCAAGAAAAATGCACGTGAGTTTTGTTGCTGACGGATCGATACTTAAGATGATAGAAGTGCCGTATGGTGGTGCGGTAAAGGATACAGATTATCCGGAACTTCCTATAATAGGCGACAGATTTGGTGTCTGGGAAGAAAAGGATCTTTCTGATGTAAGGAAGAATATCACTGTAAGGGCAAAATATATAACGATAGTTACTACTGTTGCATCTGAGGAACCCTTCCCGGTAATGCTTGTTTCCGGTAATTTTTACAGGGGAACGACATTAACCTATACGGAACAGACTCCGGCAGCGGATATAACAGTCCCTGAGGGATATAGAAAAGTTCTAAAGCAGTTAACCTATCAGGTTCATAGTGATTATGGAACCATAGGTGATGAATGGGTTGTACGTCTCCTTGCAGATGGTATCAAGGGAAAAGTTCATGCAGGAATAATAAAAGACGGTCATATAACACCTGTAGATACAGAGAGAGATGGAAGATATCTGGTATTTCCGATGAAGGGTGATGGAAGCTTCTGTATATTGGAACCTGAATACAATTATGTTGTTATTGTAGCCGCAGGAGTAATAGTGATCATTTTGTTGATCCTGTTGTTTATTCTTATTTCAAAAAGGAAGAGTGGCGGAAAAAAGAAGGCGAAAGAAGAAAAATCAGAAGAAGATAAGTCTGAATAACACTTGTGAACGAAATGTTCATCCTTCAAAGAAGCTCTAACCAAATTCTATCGGTAAATACTGGACTTTATTTAAGACTTGCAAGTGTATGAAATAAAAAACATTAGATTGCAAGAATTCCTGCGTACGTAATTCACGAAGTATTAATAATTGTAAAATCGGCATTATGGTATAATTAGGAGCATCTGAGCACGGAAGGAATACATATGACAGAAGAGTTTTTTTTAACAGAACTAAGAGATGCGCTTAAAGGTAGTGTGGATTCACAGACGATAAATGAAAATGTCCGTTATTATGAAGAGTACATTGAGACGGAGGTTAGAAAAGGCAGAAGCATGGAAGAGGTGCTTGAGAGCCTTGGAAATCCGCGCCTTCTGGCAAAGACTGTAATAGATACCAGTGATCCTCAGAATCTTCGTGGGGCTTCCTATGAGGAATGGAAAGAGGAAGAGGAAAAACAGGAAGAACAGGAGGAGGCCAGAAGAGAACGTGCACGTATTCTGACGGGATGGAAAGCGACTCTGGCATTGATAGCAATACCGGTAGTTATGATACTTTTCCTTATACTTGTTATATACCTTGTTGGATCATTTATCATATTTTTGGGACCTGTGTTTATTCTTATAGTTATTGTCTGGATCGTGTTCGGATTATGGAATAAAAACTGAGAAAGGAATTTTTTCAAAATGGTAGAAAGAGAACTCATGGGTCTTTTCTTTGATAAGACTGCTGAGACGCTAAAGGGTGCAGCTGAGGATGATTTTAGTGTATTGGTCAATGCGATGACAGGACTGGTACTTTATCCTAAGGCGGATGACCTGTCTGTATTGGCAGATGATATGGCATTTAATGATGGTACAGAAGCGGCGAAAGTTTTTTCTGAACACTCAGGAAGTGATGAAGAGAAGGCAATTGTAGACAGCTATTTTGCTCGTGGATACGTGGATGGTTTTTTCCGCATTATGAATAAGGAAGAAGACGTGACTCCTAAGAATATCCTTCTTAGAATGCGTCATGCAGTGATCCACACACATCCGGCTATTGATCCGGAAGCCCGGACTATTACATTTAATGATGTGACCAGATTTACTGATATGGGATACTGGAATAAAGAGCACGTGTTTGCAAAAGACAGAAGAAATCCGCATAACAATCATAAGATCGAGAAGATTGAAAATTTTAAAGCGAAATTTACATTTGCAGAATTCAGAGCACTTCTTATAGGATACTGTGAGATCCTGAAGGAGTATTATCCTAAGCATAGTTTCTAAAACAGAGTTTAAGCCGATACTAGGAAGGTATGATCAGTACCTTTAGTATCGGCTTTTTTAGATTATGGAATCCGACTTTTTCGGATTCTTTGTTCACGAATAGTAAATATTGACGGAAAACGTTTTTAGATGGAGAAAATGGCTGAAAATAAATGCAAAATTGTTCTAAATGGAGTGCAATACGGCGCTATGAATACTGTATACAAGGCTGAAAGCCTTATTTTATGCGGCTTTGCGAGAAAAATATTAAAATATTGTGAACAACTAAAAAATGCTTGCATTGTTAGTAGAGTGGTGCTATTATCATTCTTGTAAAAAGAATTAACCCTTCAATAATTCTTTTTATGATAACCCCTTTATAAATATTTATACTCCCCTCAATGGCCCGGCGGTTCCCCCGCCGGGTCTTTTCTTTTAAAAATCCCAATAACTACGCGAGATGTAGGCGAGCGAATGATACCTCGACATTTATCCACAGGAGTAATAAAATAATTCTTATGAGAAAATTTGAATTGATAGCTCCATGTCATTTTGGACTGGAAGCGGTATTAAAACGAGAAATAACAGAACTTGGATATGAGATCACCAGTGTTGAAGATGGTCGTGTGACCTTTGCCGGTGATGAGGATGCGGTGGCACGAGCCAACGTTTTTCTACGGACTGCGGAGAGAATACTGATCTGTGTAGGTTCATTTGAGGCAAGGACTTATGACGAGCTTTTTGAAGCAACAAAGGCTCTTCCGTGGGAAGAGTATCTTCCGGAAGATGCGAGATTCTGGGTAAAAAAAGCAAGCACTGTAAAATCAAAGCTCTTCAGCCCATCGGATATTCAGTCCATTATGAAAAAAGCAATGGTCGAGCGAATGAAACTCAAGTACCATCATGAGCGCTTTGAAGAAGACGGAGAGGATTATCCTGTCCGTGTATTCTTGTATAAAGACAAAGTGACAGTAGGACTGGATACGACCGGCGATTCCCTTCATAAGAGAGGTTACAGAAAGAAGCAGGGAATGGCACCGATTGCAGAAAATCTGGCTGCAGCACTTATACTCCTGACACCATGGCATGGTGACAGGATACTTGTGGATCCTTTTTGCGGCAGCGGAACATTTCCTATAGAGGCGGCAATGATAGCTGCAAATATCGCTCCGGGAATGGAAAGAGAGTTTACTGCAGAAAACTGGTCAAATCTCATAGGGCGCAAGGTTTGGTACAATGTTTCAGATGAGGCGAGAAGCCTTGTAAATCTTAATATTGAAACAGATATTCAGGGCTATGATGTTGATCCTGAGATCATTAAGGTTGCTCGGGAAAATGCAGAAATGGCAGGCGTTGCTGACCTTATTCATTTCCAGTGCAGACCGGTAAAGGATCTGAGCCATCCGAAACCGTATGGATTTATTATTACAAATCCACCATATGGTGAAAGAATGGAAGAAAAAAATACACTTCCCGGAATTTATAAAGATCTTGGAAATGCGATGAAGCGTCTGGATACATGGTCGAGTTATATGATCACGTCATATGCAGATACAGAAAAATATATAGGAAAGAAAGCAACAAAGAATCGAAAAATCTATAATGGAATGCTGGAAACCAGATTTTATCAGTTCCTCGGACCAAAACCACCTAAAAAGAGAGGTCCGGAAAATGAATAATTCATATCATTTCCTAAAAAAAATGACGATAGTAAGTCTGGTTTTCGCCGTACTTTCTGCTGCATCCTTATGTTTTGCCGCCAGCTTCCCTGCCGATGAGGCTCCGATGCAAGAAGGAATGCTGCGGAAACTTACCGAAAAAACCGATATGACGGAAGAAGTCAGCAATCGTGATGCGGATAGGACCGGGTACCTGACGATACCGCTTCCGGATGGCGTAGGCGAAGATAATGTTTCAGTTGCAGCAGATGATTCTGATCAAAAGATCAAAATCGCTATTTCAGATGTACCTGTGTATTTTTATCATAGAAATTTCTTTTCCGGTGATATGAAAAATATTAGAAATATCCGCTATGGATACGAGAATCAGGTTGCCAAGATCGAACTCGACACAATGGGAATATTTGAACCGGATACTGTTTTTGAAAACGGAAATCTGTATTTAGGACTGAGAGAAATACAGGAAGTATATAAGATGGTTGCAGCGATCGATATAGGTCATGGTGGTTCGGAAGAGGGATCTGTGGCATATGGAATAACCGAGCGTGAAATATCAGAGCTCTGCGCGGGAAAACTTGCGGAAGAATTCGCAAAGCAAGGTGTAAAGACGTATTTCACGCATGATCTGGATGTCAATGCGGATATCCCGGCCAGAGTACAGGCGGCTGAATCGGTAAGTGCCAATGTGATCATCAGTATTCACACAAATGCTGATTCAAGAACCAGAGTAACGCATGGTATTCAGGTTATCTCTCAGGAAGAAAACAGAGAGAAAGCAACAGAAATCGCTGAAAATCTGGCAGGAGAATTGGGATTAAGTCTTGCACCAGAGAAAGAAGACGATGGTATACCTGAACTTGTCAGTGCATCATCCTGTCCGGTATATTTCATCAGACTCGGATATATAACAAATAAAGCAGAAGCGGAGAAAATGGCGACTGAAGAGTTTGCTGAAAAAGCGGCGGAAACGATCACAGCTTCGCTCCTAAGTATGGATGATGATGTAAGCGGTAACAACGCAGGAAAAAACGATAAAAGGACAGAAAAATGAGCAGAATAGATAAAATCGTATTTGCAACCGGAAATAAAGATAAAGTTCGAGAGATCAAAGAAATCCTCACAGGAATAGATGTGCCGGTGCTTTCTATGAAAGAAGCCGGTGTTAAGGCTGAAATAAATGAAAACGGTACTACCTTTGAGGAAAACGCTCTCATAAAGGCAAAAACTATCTGGGATATAACAGGTGGTCTGGTACTTTCGGATGATTCCGGTCTGGAAATTGATGCGCTCAACAAGGAACCTGGTATCTATTCAGCACGTTACATGGGAGAAGATACATCTTATCATGTGAAGAATGCCAATCTGATAGAGCGTCTTGAGGGTGTTCCGGATGAGAAAAGAACTGCACGTTTTGTATGTGCTGTGGCGGCTGTGTTTCCGGATGGGACAGAAAAAGTGGTTCGTGGAGTAATGGAAGGGCGTATTGGATATAAAGAAGCCGGAGAAAACGGTTTTGGTTATGACCCGATCTTTATCCTTCCCAAATATGGTGTAACGACAGCTGAACTTCCTGCGGAAACAAAGAATGAAGAGAGCCATCGCGGAAAGGCGCTTAGAGAGATCAGTAAGATAATAGAAGAATATGAAAAGGCTGAGTAAGAATGAGAATCCTGATAGTAAGTGATACACATGGGAAATTATATAATCTGGAGGATGTGCTGGAAAGGACAGGTCCATATGACATGTTGATCCATTGTGGAGATGTCGAAGGTCAGGAAGACTGGATAGAGAATCTGGCAGGCTGTCCTGTGCACATCGTGGCAGGAAATAATGACTGGATGACAGATCTTCCTCAGGAGGAAGAGTTTGAGATAGGAGAGTACAGAGCATTTCTGACCCATGGTCACAGATATGGTGTCGGCATGGGACCGGAGAGACTTGCAGAAGAGGGGGAAGACCGTGACGTAGATTTTGTATTTTGCGGTCATACGCATAAGCCTGCAAATGAAAAGATAGGTAATGTCAGAGTACTCAATCCGGGGAGTCTCTCATATCCAAGACAGGAAGGTCGTAACCCTTCATATATGGTAATGGAATTTGACCAGAACGGGACTCCTTTCATTGCGATCCATTATCTTTGATGAAAAAAAATCGAATTTTATCAGGCGAGAAAACTCAGTGTTTATGCGGGTTTTTGAGAATTTTTTAAAAAAATTAAAAAAAATGAAAAATACTGTTGACACAAACCAGTGAAGTGCATATAATATTCCTTGCGTCACGATTTGAGGTTGCGATTCCGGAAACGGGGTGTGGCTCAGTTTGGCTAGAGCGCCTGGTTTGGGACCAGGAAGTCGCAGGTTCGAATCCTGTCACCCCGACTTGAATTGAAAAGCTTAAGTCGCTGATGCGGGTGTAGTTCAATGGTAGAACACCAGCCTTCCAAGCTGGATACGTGGGTTCGATTCCCATCACCCGCTTCGTTCCGAAGTTCGGAACGATAAATGTGTTCGTAGCTCAGCTGGATAGAGCAACGGCCTTCTAAGCCGTAGGTCCAGGGTTCGAATCCCTGCGAGCACATTTGTAGATAACCGTGATCGGTATCTACCTTTAATGGTGGGATTGGCGTAGTTGGTTAACGCGCCAGATTGTGGTTCTGGAGATCGAGGGTTCGAGTCCCTCATTCCACCCTGATTGGTCAGAGAGCCATTTAGGGCTATCGCCAAGCGGTAAGGCACAGCACTTTGACTGCTGTATTCGCCGGTTCGAATCCGGCTAGCCCTGCTTGCTTTACTAGCTTGATGTAAAGCTGATCGATTAATTAAATACTATGAGATACTAGCTCAGTTGGTAGAGCACCTGACTTTTAATCAGGTTGTCGCGGGTTCGACTCCCGCGTGTCTCAGACTTATGAATCCCCACGAATTAGTTCGTGGGGATTTTGCTATATTTATATGCGGGAGTCGAACCCGCTTGCGAAATGGCAACGGAAGGCGCGGGTTCGGTCTACGTTCCACTTCGGTCGGCGCTAAACGAAGATCCACTGGATCTTCAGCGCCCCGCGTGTCTCAGACTTATGAATCCCCACAAATTAGTTCGTGGGGATTTTGCTATGTTTATATGCGGAAGTCGAACCCGCTTACTAAGTGGCATCAGAAGGCGCTGCTCCCAATCTGTCACATTGATCGTTACATTTATTATAAAAAACATTTGACAACAACGCACAAAGATGGTAACATCATAACTCGTTGAGCCAATAAAAGCTCAGCGTAATGTGTTCGTAGCTCAGCTGGATAGAGCAACGGCCTTCTAAGCCGTAGGTCCAGGGTTCGAATCCCTGCGAGCACATTTGTAGATAACCGTGATCGGTATCTGCCAATAATGGTGGAATTGGCGTAGTTGGTTAACGCGCCAGATTGTGGTTCTGGAGATCGAGGGTTCGAATCCCTCATTCCACCCTATATTAAACGCATGAAACGTCCCGCAGTGATGCGGGGCGTTTTCTTATGACTGGAATTAACGGCTCATATATTGTTACGGTTCATACGCAAACGGAGCTGTTAATGCGTAGTTTACGATTAAGAAAGGTGAATAGCCATTGGATTTTGCCCATCGTCGAAGGCGATTTAAATTGGCAAAACCTGTTACGTGAGCAAGCTGTAAGCGAGTGAACAGAAACCATTTATTTCTAAAGCAGGAATTTTTGTATCTGATGCTTTAAAAAGCGCTATTGGAATAGTAACATATAAAACGATGAATTTGTGAAATAAAGAAAAAGGATGGTTGAAATATGCAAAATTCATTATTTGATGATGAACACAGAAGAAAAAGTGGCATTAATAATTTAATCTTCGGAATAATTATTTCGATAATGGTTTATGCAACATTTATGACACAGCAGCTTACAAATACTTATGATGGTCTTTGGAGACAAAGCTATTCAATTGCCGGAAGATGGGAAGTGTCTTTAGGAAGATGGATGCTTCCTGTGATTGATGGAATCCATTCTGGATTGCATTTGGATCCGTTGACATCGATAATGACAATAATTATGTTTGTTTGTGGATTTGTCTTGATTATTGATTTATTCGATGTAAAAAGTAAGGTGATAAGTTTTTTATCAATGTCACTGTTTTTGGCATCAACGCTTGTGTCAATAGTGCTTTCCTATAGGTTTACATCATTTGCATATGGTTTGTCATTTTTAGTATCTGTATTGGCGGTTTATGTAGGGATAAAGGCAAGGAATTGGTATGTTAGGCTCTTTCTGTGTCCGATATTAATATGTGTATTCTTTTCACTTTATCAGGCATTTCTTGCAGTATACGGTCTTGTTGCCCTGTTTTTTCTTTTGTATTTGATAATTAAGGAAAAACAGGATTTCAAGAAAGTCATGGGATATTTGTTTACAATAAGTAGGAGCGTAGTTATTGGAATCATTTTATATGCTTTTAATATGTCACTTGCGTTAAATAGATATCATACATCACTTAGTAGTTATCATGGTGCGGATTCTTCAGGAAGTGTAGGAACTCTTACAAATATTCCTAAAAGTATTATTAGAGCATACACATTGTTTTTTGAATACTATTTCAGTCCGGAAAAACATGGGTTTAGATTGAATTTTTTGCAGGAAAAGAAGATAATGTGGCTGGCATTTGCGTTGAATCTCGTAATAATGCTTATTGTTGGCTTAAATTTCTGGAAAGAAATAAAAAAAGGTAAGAAAAAGGGTGTGTTGGATGTACGACTTTTGTCAGTGATAATCATAACAGTGCTGCTTCTTCCTGTAGCCTGCAATGCCGTATTTGTTATTGCGCCAAGTGCTGATTTTTCGTTACAGACAACAGCTGGCATGGCAATTTTTCTTCCTCTCGTGGTCCTTTTTATGGATGGAGAAGAATTCGGAATAAAAAAGGGTGTGTTCGTAGCAGTTATGGTGTCAGGCTTTTTGATTTTATATGGAAATATCGTACAGATTCAGCTCGATCAGGACGCCATGCTTAATGGAAGAACAGCTACAACCACCATGGCTTATCAAATTATAGATGATTTAAAAGAAAAGGGGCTATTGGATAGTCAGCTGTTTTTTGAAGGATGTCCTGCGGATAATGCATATTTTGCAGTGAACGATAATTATTATAAGGCTAATCCGTATGCCAAATATGGTACATTTGCGCTTGGTGGCGATACCATGAAGTTGTCCTATAAGGGATTATTTTTGAAATATCTCCAGATTAAGTTGAATATAGCAAATATGAATTATGAAGATCTTTCAGAGAACGAAGAAGTGAAGAATATGCCTTCGTATCCGAATGAAGGATATATAAAGCAAGTGGGAGATGTGGTTGTTGTTCGACTGAATCAGTAATACTATAAGAAATCATAAAGCTACTATAAAATTGTAACATAAAGCAATAGAAGGGGTTTCACCGGATTGTGGGTGCAACCCCTAAAAATACGCTTTTTATGGCAGTGTAAAGTACGGCGGTTCAGCGCCTGTCAGTTCACGATAAATGTGCTTTCTGATATTCAGTGCAGCCTTAACGGAGATATTGTTGTAAAGTTCATCGTGTTTCTGCATAAAGCGTTCAAAGTAATCATCGACTTTACTTGTTTCGCGAGAATAGGTTTCATAGGTCTCCTGATAACGCACGTTAACCATTGCTGTGAGGTAATCTGTAATATCTTCATCGATCGTGCAGGGGAGTATCAGACGCATTATTGATAAACCCAGAACCAGGGTTCTGCGGCGGTCAGGACAAAATGATAAAATATGTTCTTTAATTTCAGACTCTGGAGAATGACCAAAAAACTCCCGAAATTCCCGGTAAAGACGTGTACGTATCTTGCAAATACGAATGCCGTCGATTACGAGCTCCGTCTCTGAAAACGACATAAAGCGATTATGGGCAATCAATGCCTCGAAGGTTTTGTCATCCATGAGCACACCTCCAAATATATTTCTTTTATATCCTATATATCGGAATTAATATTTATCAAACATATGTTATAAAAATAAAAAAACTACTAACTATTCCGTACAGGTACGTAAGAAACTATAGATAAAGTTGCCACATAAGAGAATGAATGATACACTAGTTAAAGCGGGTCATATGTAGATGTGATCCGTTATGTTTGTTTTTGGTAAAAAAACAGCAAAGAAAGCTGATGATATAGAAATGAAAATCTATGATCGGTATGCGGAGGGTAAGTGAATGAAATTTGTTTCATGGAATGTAAACGGTCTCAGAGCTTGTGTTGGTAAAAATTTCATTGAAGCATTTAATGATCTTGATGCGGATGTTTTCTGTCTACAGGAAACAAAGCTTCAGGAAGGTCAGATAAAACTAGATATTTCAGATGAATATGAGCAGTACTGGAACTATGCAGAAAAGAAAGGCTATTCCGGGACTGCTGTTTTTACCCGTATAAAGCCCGTTAGTGTTTCATATGGAATGGATGAATATAAGGTGGATAACGAAGGACGTATCATCTGTCTGGAATTTGAAGAGTACTATCTGATAACGGTTTATACGCCTAATTCAAAGCAGGGACTTCTGCGTCTCGATGACAGAATGGACTGGGAAGATGCTTTTCTAAGATATATCAATGACCTGCAGGCAAAGAAACCGGTCATAATCTGCGGAGATTTAAATGTGGCTCATGAAGAGATTGATATAAAAAATCCAAAGACAAATCATCATAATGCAGGTTTTACTGATGAAGAAAGAGAAAAGATGACAGTGCTTTTAAGGGACGGTCATCTTACAGATACATTTAGATATCTGAATCCTGATCTTGCGGATGTGTATTCCTGGTGGTCTTACAGATTTAAGGCAAGGGAGAAAAACGCAGGATGGAGAATAGATTATTTTCTGATATCTGATTCGCTTAGAGATATACTCGAGGACGCGTCCATTCATACAGATATTATGGGGTCAGATCATTGCCCTGTGGAACTAATTCTGAAATAATAAATGGTTTTGAAGAATTAATATTTATCCGATATATACAGGGGTAAATATAAGAAGTTTATTATAGTCGAAATTGTAGTGATGACATGGGGAAAAGCACTTTTGAACCTTACATCATGTAATCATAATAAAAAAATAGTTGGAAGGAACCAAAATGAAGATTCTGGTAGCCGGAAACGGCAAAATGGGGGCAAGCCTCACAAAACAGCTTGCTGCAGAGGGATGCGATCTCACTGTTATTGATGAAAATCCCGGTGTGCTTGAAAGTATCATGGAAGACTGCGATGTAATGGGAATAGAGGGAAATTGCGCTTCTATGGATACTCTGAGAGATGCTGGAGTAGAAGATGCGGATCTGCTGGTTGCCATGACCGGAAAAGACGAAGTAAATCTTCTCTGCTGTATGACGGCACATTCGATGAATCCTCGTTTACATACGGTAACACGTATAAAAAATCCGGAATATGCAGGACAGATCTATTCGCTTCGAAGTGCCTTTGGACTGTCTATGGCTGTTAATCCTGACAGACAGGCTGCAAGTGAGATAGGCAGACTCATAAAGTATCCCGGATTTCTTAAGAGAGATACCTTTGCAAGAGGAACAGTCGAGATCGTTGAGCTCAGAGTTCGTGAAGACAGTAAGGCAATAGGTGTGCCACTCAGCAAATTAAATAGCGTGGTCCGCTGTCAGATACTCGTATGTGCCGCTGTGCGTGACGGAGAAGTCACAATACCGTCCGGTGACTTTGTTCTTCAGGAGGGAGATCGCCTTTTTGTTACTGGTGATGCTGAAAACCTTGCAACGTTACTTAAACATTTGGGTATCATAACCCGCAAAGCGAGACGTGTCCTGATCGCAGGAGGAAGCCGTATAAGCTATTATCTTGCACAGGCTCTGATAAGGCACGGGATTGACGTTCGTATCATAGAAAACAACCAGGAGCGCTGTAGGGAGCTTGCATCTGATCTTCCTGAGGCAACAGTAGTTTTGGGTGATGCGGGAGATCAGAAGATCCTTGATAAAGAGGGAATTGCTGATTGTGATGCTTTCGTCACTCTTACAGGTGTTGATGAGACAAACATTGTATTATCAATATTTGGAACACACAGAGGTGTTCCTCAGGTGATAACAAAACTAAGTCGTGAGGAAAATGTCCAGATGCTTGATGATCTGCCGGTTGGAAGTATCATTTCGCCGAAAGATCTTTGTACGAACAGTATAGTACGTTATGTACGTGCCATGGAAAATCAGGTTGGCGCGGCTGTTTCCGTGCATATGATCGCGGATGGACAGGCAGAAGCGATAGAATTCATTTTGGATGAAAATACTATGCACTGCGGAGAACCTCTTAAGAACCTGAAACTAAGGAAACATGTACTGATCGCTTGCGCTTCAAAGAGAGGAAAGTCAAGAATACTTACAGGTGACTCAACGTTTGAAAAGGGCGATTCTGTAATCGTTATTTCAGCGGGTGAAGAAGTTATCGGACAGTTCAATGATATATTTTTGGAGTAAAGACAGATGAATTATAAGATGCTGGCGCGTCTGAATGGATATATCCTCCTTATCGAGGCCGTATTCATGCTCCCTGCGCTTTTTATTTCTATATATGACCATGAGAACGTGGCGATAGGTGCCTTCCTTACAACAATCGCGCTGATCCTTGTTACTGCGGGATTACTTATGCTCATATCAAAGGGGGCAAAAAAAGGATTTTATGCGAGAGAAGGTCTGGTATGTACAGGCCTTGCATGGATAGTCATGAGTTTGCTTGGGGGGCTGCCTTTTTACTTCTCAAGAGAAATTCCGAGATACGTGGACTGTTTCTTTGAGGTTGTATCAGGTTTTACTACCACAGGAGCATCGATAGTACCTAATGTAGAGTCTCTTTCAAGAGGAATACTTTATTGGAGGAGTTTTACGCATTGGGTTGGTGGAATGGGTGTTCTGGTATTTTTGCTCGCTATAGTGCCTTCTTCAGGACGGGGAAATGGTTTTACGCTCCATCTCCTAAGAGCAGAGAGCCCGGGACCAAGTGTGGGTAAGATCGTGCCAAAGATGCGTCAGACTGCAATGATCTTGTACCTGATATACATTGCACTGACAGTTCTCGATATAGTTTTTCTTCTTTTCGGAGGAATGCCACTCTTTGAATCCGTATGTCATGCATTTGGTACTGCGGGAACCGGTGGGTTCGGTGTAAAGGCTGATAGTTTTACGAGTTACAGTCCGTATCTTCAAAATGTTACTACGGTCTTTATGTTGTTATTTGGTGTAAATTTCAGCTGTTATTATCTGATACTTTTGAAAGATTTTAAGTCTTTATTTAAGGATGAAGAATTGAGACTTTATCTGGGGATTGTTGTTGCTGCAGCGCTGCTCATAGCGGTAAATGTCAGAAACATGTATCCTACGCTGGAAGAGACTCTCAGACAGTCATTTTTTCAGGTTGCGAGTATCGTTACAACAACAGGTTATGCAACCACGGATTTTGATCTTTGGCCAAGTTTTTCTAAAACGATAATTCTGGCACTTATGGTAATAGGAGCCAGCGCGGGAAGCACGGGAGGTGGCCTCAAATGTGCGAGATTGATGCTTCTTATGAAAGGACTGCGAAGAAATATCCGAACAGTACTACATCCAAGAGAGGTGCAGGTGGTCAGGGTTAACAACCGTGTTGTTGATGAAAAGATACTTGCAAATACAAACGCATATCTCACAGCATATATCATTATAATCATGCTTAGTATGCTTCTGATATCGCTTGACGGTTTTTCGACGGAAACTAATTTTTCTGCAATTTTATGTACATTTAATAATATAGGACCGGGACTCGGACAGGTAGGACCCACCTGCAACTTTGCAGATTACAGTGCGTTTTCAAAAATTGTTCTGTCTTTTGATATGCTTGCAGGACGTCTGGAGATCTTCCCTATCCTGGCGCTATTCTCAAGGACCACATGGAAAAAGATGTAAACGGACATCCAACGACGGTTGTCCATATGTCTATATAGGAGGAATTGGGGAATGGATGCTTGCGGCAGAAAAACACTGCTTCGGGATATAAAAAGAGTGCTTCTGTGTGTTCTGGCAGGTGCGATCATTTCAATAAATCTGAGATCGTTTGTACATACCGGGGGATTATTACCGGGGGGATTTTCCGGTCTCACGATCCTGATACAGAATGTATGTCAGAAATTCTTTTCTATAGAACTGCCATACGGACCAATATACCTTGCGCTAAATGCAGGGCCTATCATTATCAGCTTTAAGGCGATCGGAAAGAAATTTACGATCTTTTCGTGCATAACGATCGTACTCACATCTATCCTTACAGATATGATACCGTTAAAGGTCATTACATATGATGTGCTTCTGATAAGTATTTTTGGAGGCCTTGTAAATGGTTTTGCAATTACTCTCTGTCTTAGGGCAGATGCTACGAGCGGCGGTACGGATTTTGTAGCGATGTATTTATCAGAAAAATTTAATATTGATGCGTGGAACTATATACTGGTTTTTAATGCCTGTATTTTAGCTGTAAACGGATATATGTTTGGATGGGACAAGGCATTGTATTCCATAATATTTCAGTTTACTACTACACAGGTTATTCATGGTCTATATAAGCGGTATTGGAAAAATACATTGCTTATAGTAACGGATAAGCCTAAATTGGTAACGGATGAAATATATCGTCTGACGCATCATGGAGCGACGGATATCAAGTGTATGGGATCTTATCAGGATACGCCGAGAACAGTGGTATACTCTGTTGTTTCAAATTCGGAGCTTAAAATGGTAGTACCTGCAATAAAGCAGATAGATCCGTGCGTATTTATCAATATCATTAAGACAGAGCAGGTTGAGGGAAGATTTACGCTTCCTAAAACAGACTGATCGACTTGTAAATTATAAAACAAAAAGACGGTTCAGAGTGTTTATATCACACACTGAACCGTCTTTTTTCTATACATAATTGATATTAGTTCTTTGCTGCCTGAGCCTTTGCCTTGGCGCTGATACCTGCTCTCTTACGGAGAGTAGCATCAAGGATTCTCTTACGGATTCTGAGGTTTTTAGGAGTAACCTCGAGAAGCTCATCTGTATCGATGAAGTCAAGAGCCTGCTCCAGAGAAAGAACAACCGGAGGTACCAGACGAAGTGCTTCATCGGAAGATGATGTACGTGTATTGCTGAGGTGCTTGGTCTTGCATACATTAACCTCGATATCCTCGCTTCTCGGATTGCTTCCGATAACCATACCGGAATAAACCTTTGTGCCGGCTCCGATGAAGAGAGATCCACGCTCCTGAGCATTGAAGAGACCGTATGTAACTGCTTCGCCGGACTCGAATGCTATGAGGGAACCTGTCTTACGATAGGAAATTTCACCTCTGAAGGGCTCATATCCGCAGAAAATGGTGTTGATGATACCATTACCCTTTGTATCTGTCATGAAGGGACCACGGAATCCGATAAGGCCGCGAGACGGGATCTTGAACTCGAGACGAGTGTATCCGCCTGCGATGGATCCCATGTTCAGAAGCTCACCCTTACGCTCGGAAAGGCTGGAGATAACTGTGCCGGAGAATTCGTCCGGAACATCAACATAAGCTGTTTCCATAGGCTCAAGGAGCTTGCCGTTTTCGTCCTCGTGATAGATAACCTCTGCCTTACTAACGGCGAACTCATAACCTTCACGTCTCATAGACTCGATAAGGACACTGAGGTGAAGCTCACCACGACCGGATACCTTAAATGTATCGGTAGACTCTGTTTCTTCTACACGAAGTGATACGTCTGTGTTAAGCTCACGGAAAAGTCTGTCCTTAAGATGACGGCTTGTTACGAACTTTCCTTCCTGACCGGCAAGAGGAGAGTCATTAACCATGATGTTCATGGAAATGGTGGGCTCTGAAATCTTCTGGAACGGAATTGCTTCCGGATCTGATGAGGTACCGCAAACAGTATCACCGATCTTCAGGTCTGCAATACCGGAAACGGCAACGATATCTCCGATAGTAGCGGTATCAACATCAACCTTTGAAAGACCCTGATACTCATAGAGTTTGCTGATCTTTACCTTTTCCTTACGAGAAGGGTCGTGATGGTTTACGATGACAGCATCCTGGTTAACCTTTACGGAACCATTATCAACCTTACCTACACCGATACGTCCTACATATTCATTGTAGTCGATCGTGCTGATGAGGATCTGAAGGTTTCCCTCCGGATCACCCTGAGGAGCCGGTACATAATCAACGATCGTGTCAAAGAGGGGCTTCATATCTGTGCCCGGAACTTCCGGATCGAGAGATGCGATACCGTTTCTTGCAGATGCAAATACAAACGGGCAGTCAAGCTGTTCGTCTGTTGCATCGAGATCCATAAAGAGCTCGAGGACTTCATCAACAACTTCCTGAGGTCTTGCACCCGGACGATCGATCTTGTTTACACAAACGATGATGGGGAGCTTAAGAGCAAGAGCCTTCATAACAACGAACTTTGTCTGAGGCATAACGCCTTCGAAAGCATCTACGAGCAGAACTACGCCGTTTACCATCTTAAGGATACGCTCAACCTCACCGCCGAAGTCAGCATGACCGGGGGTATCGATGATGTTGATCTTTGTATCATTATATTTAACAGCTGTGTTTTTGGAGAGGATTGTGATACCACGCTCGCGCTCAAGAGCATTGCTGTCCATTACACGCTCCTGAACATCCTGATTTTCACGGAAGACTCCGCTCTGACGAAGCAGGGCATCAACCAAAGTGGTCTTACCGTGATCGACATGGGCGATAATTGCTACATTACGAATGTCTTCTCTTTTTTCTACCATTGTAATCTCCTGTCTTTATTTTAAACAAAAATGCCTGTTTCTAAGGCAATAACCGATTTATTGTAACACATTCTCAAGATACTTCAATGTTTTTATTAATGTTCACGGCTCCGCATATAAGTGATCGATACGTTCAAAACGTTGAAATTTGATTATTATAAGGAAGTATGATATTATTTCATCTGTTTTTAAAAACACATTAAGATTTTCTTAAGAAATTTAAGATCTTTTAAGGTAACTATTCAGAACGGTTACGTTTTAAGAATCTGATGTATAAAAAGAGGTCTGCTTATGGAACAGGGACTAATACAGATATTTGGCGGTGAGGGCAGAGGTAAGACTAGTGCCGCAGTGGGACAGGGACTTAAAGCCGCTAATATGGGACGATCTGTCGTTATCATTCAGTTTTTAAAAGGAAGAACGACTGGTGAATTTGATATAATCAAACGTCTGGAGCCTGAGATCAAACTTTTTAGTTTTGAAAAGTCAGCATTATGCTTTGAGGATCTTTCAGAAGAAGAAAAACAGGAAGAAGCTATGAATATCAGAAACGGATTCAACTTCGCAAAGAAGTGTCTTGTGACGGGAGAGTGTGATCTTCTGATCCTGGATGAGTTTCTTGGGCTGTTTGATAATGATCTGCTCACTATAGATGATCTGAAAGCATTACTTAGTGCAAAACCTGATAATGTAGGGATAATCATGACGGGTATCCAGATCAGCGATGAAGTTTGCAGATGTGTTGATGAAGTAACAAAGTTGGAAACGGTAAAATTTGATCGTATCTAATAATGAAAAGGTTACCACTTTCACGCGTTAAACTAGCATTGACAGTATATAGTGGTTGTGCTATTCTTTTACCAACTGAAAAGAGATAGAGGTTGCACTTTTCATCAGTATCCTGGCGGATGCAGCAGCTGCAGAAGAAGACGGGAGAAAGGGAACGGTGCCGAAAGGGATTGAATGCTGTGTTCAATAGCCTTGGGAATGCAGGAAATACCTGTATAACTGTCACTTCAGACGGAAGTGGGGCGCTATCAGAATCTTTCATTTAATAATTAATTCTATGAGAAGATTTTAGAACCGGCGTCGGAAAAGCGTCGGTTTTCTTTATGAAAGGAGAAAGGTTATGTCAGTATTCAAAGGCGCAGGCGTAGCGATAGTTACACCATTTAAGGATAATGGTGATATAAACTACGAAAAGTTTGCGGAGATCATCGAGGATCAGGTGACAAATGGCACAGATGCCATTGTCGTTATGGGAACAACAGGTGAGGCTGCAACTCTCACTGAGGATGAGCATCTTGCGGCGATCAAATTCTGCGTTGAAAAGGTAAACCATCGTATTCCTGTTATCGCAGGAACAGGTTCGAACTGCACAAGAACTGCAGTATATCTGTCACAGGAGGCAGAGAAAGTTGGCGTTGACGCGCTTCTGCAGGTTACACCTTATTATAATAAGACAACTCAGGCAGGACTTATCGAGCATTTCACAGATGTAGCAAAGGCAGTAAAGATCCCGATCATCCTTTACAGCATTAAATCCAGAACAGGAGTAAATATCGAGCCTGAGACACTGGCATATCTTGTAAAGAATGTTCCGAATATCGTTGGTGTTAAGGAAGCGAGCGGAAGCCTTTCACAGGTTGCGAAGATCCTTTCTATCTGCCCTGAGTGTGAAGTTTATTCGGGTGATGATGATATTACTATTCCGATCATGTCTCTTGGTGGATTGGGTGTTATTTCTGTTGTATCTAATGTTGCGCCCCGTTATGTTCACGATATGTGTGCAAGCTACCTGAATGGAGATGTAAAGACAGCGGCAAAGATGCAGCTTGAAGAGGAAGAACTTGTCTCTGCGCTTTTCTGCGAAACAAATCCTATCCCTGTTAAGCATGCTATGAATCTTATGGGTATGGAAGTGGGTCCGCTCAGAAAGCCTCTTGTGCCTATGCAGGACAATAACCTTGTGCGTCTTAAGAATGCGATGAAGAATTTTGGTCTTCTCAAATAAAAAAATGAAGCCCTGCGGAGAAACTGCTTTTTCTGCAGGGCTGAACTGTATTATGATGGAGAAAGGAATTGTCATGACAAAGATAATAATGAACGGCTGCAATGGTCGTATGGGAAGGATTATTACAGAACTTGTTTCTAAAGAAGAAAATGCTGAGATTGTTGCAGGAATTGACGTATATACAGCAGTAGAAAATAAGTATCCGGTATTTACATCTATTGACGAATGTGATGTGAAGGCGGACGTTATCGTCGATTTTTCACTTCCGACAGGTACGGATAAGGTTCTCGACTATGCGGTAAAGACAGGTACGCCTGTGGTACTTTGTACGACAGGACTTTCTGACGATCAGATCGGTCGCGTGAAAGAGGCATCTGAAAAGGTTGCGATACTTCGCAGTGCGAATATGTCTGTCGGAGTAAATCTCCTGCTCAAAGTTCTTCATGATGTTGCGCCTCAGCTCGCAGCAGCAGGGTTTGATATCGAGATCGTTGAGAAGCATCATAACCAGAAAAAGGATGCGCCCAGTGGAACAGCTATAGCACTTGCGGATGCTATTAACGATTCGCTTAATAATGAATATGAATATGCTTATGACAGGAGTAGTAGAAGTGAGAGTCGTCCTGCTAAGGAAATCGGTATTTCTGCTGTTCGTGGTGGAACGATTCCGGGTGACCATGATGTTATATTTGCAGGACAGGATGAAGTGATCACTTTCTCGCACAGAGCATATTCCAGAGCAATCTTTGGAAAAGGCGCTATTACAGCGGCTAAATTTCTTGCAGGAAAGAATCCCGGACTTTACAGCATGGCAGATGCTCTTGCCTAAGAGGAAAAGAGTATGCAGTTCAGACCCTGTATAGATATACATAATGGAAAAGTAAAGCAGATCGTCGGAAGTTCTTTAAGAGATGATGGTGATACTGCATCAGAAAACTTTGTTTCTGAAAAAGGTGCGGCATATTATGCAGAACTGTATAAAGATAAAAAGCTGAGCGGCGGACATGTGATACTGCTTAATAGTCGTGATTCGGACTATTATGAGGCAACCAGGGCAGAGGCAGTTTCGGCGTTAAAAGCGTTTCCTGGCGGTATGCAGATTGGTGGTGGAATTACGGATGAAAATGCGGCAGGCTTTCTGGATGCAGGAGCGTCACATGTGATCGTAACAAGTTTCGTTTTTAGAAACGGATCGCTTGATCGTGAAAATCTGAGTCGTCTGCAGAGTGAGGTTGGACGGGAAAAAATAGTTCTGGATCTTTCGTGCAGAAAGAAAACACCTGATGGACCATACTTTGTCGTAACAGACCGGTGGCAGAAATTTACCGGATTTGAAGTAAATGAGTTGACTCTGAAAACGCTTTCGGATGAGTGTGATGAGTTTCTGATCCACGCAGTGGACGTAGAAGGGAAAGGTGCAGGGATAGACCCGGAACTTGTCCGGATACTTTCGGGAATCGATACGATTCCGGTCACATATGCAGGAGGAGTACGAAGCCTTAAGGATGTAGACATTCTCCGCGAAAACGGTAAAAACCGCGTAAATTTCACTGTTGGAAGTGCGCTTAAATTATTTGGCGGTATGTTGGAAGTTGATGATCTGATAAAAGCTGCAAATGCGTGAAAAATCTCCCGTAGAACAATGACTGTTCACGGGAGATTTTTTTAACTTTATATACTATAACCGGACATTACTCAAAACTTCGGCATAAAGAACTTCTGAAGATCTGCCTCGGTAGTATCTTCACCGATAGTGATAAGCTCTGTGCCTGTAAGACGAGCAAACATGGCGATATCATCACGAGTAAGACAAGTAGAAACAACAGAGTGATGAGCGCCGCCGGCATAACACCATGCAGCAGTACCAATCTGGAAATTCGGCTTATGACGATACATGATCTGAGCAACAGGGAGCTTTGGCATTGGCTTCGGAACCGGAACGAGCTCGATGTCTGCGCAGATGATACGGAAGTGGTCACCCATATCAATAAGAGTAACCTGGATACCGTCGCCTGTAACACTGTCAAATACCAGACGTGCAGGATCTGCCTTGCCGCCAATTCCGAGAGGATGAACCTCGATCTTGGGCTTTGTAGCCGCGAATGAAGCCGGAACCTCGAGCATGTGGCTTGCAAGCTCAAGTTCCTGACCGGCTGTGAGGTCATATGTGTAGTCCTCGATAAAGCCTGTAGCACCATCACGACCCTCGGCCATCTTCATAAGGATAGCAGAGAAAGCAGAAATCTTGTAATCTCCCTCAGGACCGAAACCTACACCCTTGGCCATGATGTTCTGAGCGGCGATGCCAGGAAGCTGGCTCATATTGTGAAGATCCTGGAAAGTATCTGTAAATGCGTGGCACTTATTTGCGGCAAGGAATTTCTCGAAAGCAACCTCGTATCTTGCCTGCTCACGAACAGCCTCTACGTTGTCGGTAGCCATTGTGTACTTGCTCTCGTATTCAGCAATCTTTGCGTCAACTTCAGCATCGGAAGCTGCCTTAGCAAGCTCGGCGATCTCACCGATTCCCCAATACTTGATCTCCCATCCATACTGGATCTCGCAGCTTAAACGGTTGCCGTCTGTAACAGCAACATCACGCATGTTATTACCGAATGTAGCAACACGCATATTGTGAGAGTAGTCAATTGCCTTTGCAACCTGAGCGAACTGGCGGATCTTTGCGAGAACATTATCGTGCTCATAATAGCCTGCAACAACTTCGTGTGCCTTATTCAGTCTTGCAAGGATGTAACCATATTCGCGGTCACCGTGAGCAGCCTGATTCAGGTTCATGAAGTCCATATCGATCTCATCATACGGAAGCTTTTCGTTAGCCTGTGTATGAAGGTGAAGGAGCGGCTTCTGAAGGATCTGAAGACCCTTGATCCACATCTTTGCAGGTGAGAAAGTGTGCATCCATGTAACTACACCTACGCAGTCATCATCATTCATGACTTTGCGCATATCCTGTACACAGATTTCAGATGTCTCAACTGTGGGAAGGAGCTCAAAAGTAACAGTGTCACCGAGCTTCTTATTAAAGAAATCGACCATTTTCTGGCTGTCTGCTGCAACCTGACGGAGACATTCCTCTCCGTAAAGATCCTGGCTGCCTACTACAAAATAAAGTTTGCTCATGATTCTCCTCTTTTCTTATTACTAATATCTATTTAACGCTGCGATATGTCTTACAGCGCAGAACAGGGAATGTGTACCTGCTCCGGTCAAGGTTGGTTATCGGATATCCCGGATAGAGTTGCCATTGCTTATTGAAACCGGGAAGCGATAAGATGAATTGTCTCTGCTGCTTTGAGGGTTTTCCATCATTCGAAGCAGATTCCTGGCAGCTCTTCGACCTAATTCATATTTTGGATGAACTGCACTTGTTAGATGCAGGTCATTATTGTCGTTATCGGTAAAGGCGGCACTGTCAAATGAAACGATAGACAGATCGTCAGGAATATGCATATCCCTTGTCTCAGCAAATTCGATAAACGCCTCGGCAATCTCATCGTTGTAAGTCATGAGAGCTGTGCACTCGCTTATCTGTTTTAAGAAGTGTGAGAGGCTCTTTTTACTAAACTGAAAGTCCAGATCCTTTGTGGAATACCACTTTATACATTCATCGTTTATAGGTAGATTATGGTCAGACATGCATTCCATAAAACCGCGATAACGCTCTATGCCCTGTAGATCGTCATACTTAAATATCCCGCCGATCCTTTCATGACCGTTTTCTATAAGCTGCTCAGTGAGCTCGTAGCTGCATCTTGCATCTGCCATTTCCACGCTGCTGCATTCCAGATTGCTGTAGTGGTTATGGATAAATATTATAGGGATACCTCTGTTAAGGAGTTCCTTATAATATCTGACATTAGGGTTCGGGAAAGTTGAACGGGTACCTTCGACGATTAGTCCGCAAACGTTTGAATTAAGGAAGCGTTCGAGATAAACAGCTTCGTCGTTAAGATTGTTACGTGTGACTGTAACATCGATCTCAATGTCACGGCCGTGCATGACGGATTCGATCCCTTCATAGACCTGAGGGAACATATAGTCGGCAAAGTAACTCATGATAAGTCCTATGTGCTGGCGCCCGCTTTTGCTAATGCCGGTTTCATAGGAAACAAAGGTGCCGCTTCCCCTGACACGGCTTATAAGTCCTTCGTGCTCAAGTACATCAAGTGCTGTACGTACAGTCTGACGGGAATAACCAAA
Source organism: Lachnospiraceae bacterium MC2017 (assembly GCA_000701625.1). Lineage (GTDB taxonomy): Bacteria > Bacillota > Clostridia > Lachnospirales > Lachnospiraceae > NK4A144. The sequence goes on along the minus strand of JNJK01000009.1, from coordinate 71,190 downwards.
TTTCTTTTGAAGCATATGTTCACTGGGGAGTTTGTCGCCATTTTTCATGACGCCGCTTAAAATAAGAGTTCGTGCCCAGTTATACAGCTTTACGTACTTCAGACTTTCGTTCATTAAAGTTTTTTCATTTGACATAGTTTTATTTCCTGTTTTGTGTAGCTCAGAAGCTGTGATAAAAAATACAACTCTGATATTAATAATGTATCTTTTTTGATTCACTTATACAAGTTTCGAAAACGATAAAAAGTATAAAGTTGTATTGAATATGATTAATTATAACAGCTTGTAATATAAAACTGAATACATAATAGGGGAATATGTTGAAAGTGCAAAATAAAAACAGATGATTGCTGTGCAATATTTACATATATTAAACGAGATGCTAAAAAATACAATGGATGATGATAAGGGAAAGGATACAAGTCTTAAGTTGTATTTCAAAAAGAAGCGTTTGGAAGTTTGCAGTTTTAATGTGCAGATATGGTTATAGATAAGGTGGGACATGAGCGATCTGATTTTGGAAGGGAGAGGGAGAGTAAAAACATCAGAAAAAGGCATCTGCACCATACGATATAATAAATATCGATGGTGCAGATGCCCCCTTCAATCTCAGTTCACAATTCTGTTTTCTTATACAATAAAACTTCTTTGAAATCTGAATCATTACCCCCGGTTAATACGAACCGTCATGATGACCCCCGACATCAATGATGTGTGTTATATTATCTAAGGCACAATCTTGTATTCTGGATTTTGGAAAATTACAGCTTGTTAACGTTTACTGCCTGCGGTCCCTTTTCGCCGTTAACAACGTCGAACTCAACCTTCTGGCCTTCATCAAGAGACTTGAAACCTTCCATGTTCAGTCCTGAGTAGTGTACGAATACATCGTTACCCTGCTCATCAGAGATGAAACCATAACCCTTCTGGTTGTTGAACCACTTAACTGTACCTTTCATTTTGATACCTCCAAGAAAAATAAAAAATAGTTATATGTTATGACTAGCACAACATACGTGTATATTATCACATTTATGTATAGAGTTCAATGCAAAAAAATGAAACGCGCTAGGAAAAATGCCGATTATTAGGGAGGGAAGTTGATTATAATTTCATTCTGTGATATAGTGCAGTAACAAAGATGGATTACTGTGTCCTGTGCATTATTTTGCCTGGAATCCGAAAAAATAAATAGCCATCGGGGGAGGGCTTTTTACAATATGAGGGAACCGAATAATAAGAAGAAATTAAGACGGCTCACTGTACTGGTTATTCCTGAGGGATCCGGAAATGTCCGGGAGTTCAGAACCTCAAGGGATTTTCTGACAGCTGCTGCCGTGCTTTTTTTTGCGGCACTTATCCTGGCCATGTCATATATGATATATGTGGCAGGAGAGGTATCAGATGAAAGAAATCAGATATTGGCGCTGAGTGCCCAGCTGGAAAATGTTATCAGCGGAAATATTATTCTTCAGGCAGAAAATGAAGATCTTCAACAGAAACTTGCAGCAGCAAATTCACAGCTTGATACCAAGAAATATGTGGAGCAGCAGTCAGATTCAGCTGAAGCATTGAATTATATACCATCAGGGCTGCCTATCTCAGGACAGATCTCTACACCATCGGAGTATTCTTCCGATAAAGAAAATGTATCTTTTAGTGTAGGCGATGGAACAAAGATCGTTGCATCAGGTAACGGCACGGTCACCATCGTACGGGCTGATTCTGACTATGGATATCTGGTAGCGGTAGATCATGGAAACGATTATGTTTCTTACTACGGATATCCGACAGAACCGCTTGTTTCCAAAGGAACATCGGTGCTTAGAGGCACAACGCTTTTTTCATGCACCGCAGGTAGCCCTGCATTTGTATATAAGGTAACGTATCAGGATAAATCCATCGATCCGTCTACCATCATGAAAATTGACGGGTAATAAGGAACATTTTTTGAACCTTAAAATTTATGGAGGCAAAAATGGAACAGAAAAATACATGGCTGAGCTATACAGCAGCCCAGAAGAAGGAACTTGAAAAGATCGCCAAGGGTTATCGTGAATTTCTCGATCTCGGAAAAACAGAAAGAGAATGCACCGATTATGCGGTAGAAGCTGCAGAAAAAGCAGGTTACCGTAACTTAAAGCAGGTTGTTAAAAAGGGTGATAAGCTCAAGACAGGAGATAAGGTATATGCCGTTGGCATGGGAAAGACTATCGCACTTTTCAATATCGGTGAGGATAATATTGAGGATGGTATGAATATCCTTGGTGCTCATATCGATTCTCCGAGACTTGATGTAAAGCAGAATCCGCTTTATGAAGATTCTGAACTTGCTTATCTTGATACTCATTATTATGGCGGAATTAAGAAGTATCAGTGGGTAACTATTCCTCTTGCAATTCATGGTGTAATTGTAAAGACAGACGAAACAACTGTCGAAGTATGTATTGGAGAGGATGAGGACGATCCGGTATTCTGCGTTACGGATCTTCTGATCCATCTTGCATCTGAGCAGCTTGATAAAAAGGGTGCAAAGGTAGTTGAAGGCGAAAATCTCGATCTGCTTATAGGAAGTGAACCGTTAAAGGGTAAGGAAAAAGACGCCGTTAAAGAAGGTGTGCTGAAGCTCCTTAAGGATAAGTATGACATTGAAGAACGCGATTTTGAGTCAGCTGAGCTCGAGATCGTTCCGGCAGGAAAAGCAAGAGAAGCAGGTTTTGATCGTTCAATGATCATGGCGTATGGTCAGGATGACAGAGTTTGTGCATACACATCACTCAAGGCATTTCTGGATGTTGAGAGTGTTAAGCGCACATCGGTATGTCTTCTTGTTGATAAGGAAGAAATCGGAAGTGTCGGTGCAACAGGTATGCAGTCCAGATTCTTTGAAAATGCTCTGGCTGAGATCATTGTCTGCATGGGAAACACAAATCCTCTTGCGCTCCGCAGAACTCTTGCAAATTCCAGAATGCTCTCAAGCGATGTAAGTGCTGCATTTGATCCACTCTATGCTTCACAGTTTGATAAGAAAAATGCCGCATTCTTTGGAAAAGGAATCGTATTCAACAAATATACCGGAGCAAGAGGAAAGTCCGGATCAAATGATACAAATGCAGAGTATTTTGCATTTGTTCGTTCTGTAATGGAAAAGGATGATATAGCATATCAGACAGCCGAGCTTGGAAAGGTAGATGCAGGTGGTGGCGGAACGATCGCTTATATCATGTCTCTTTATGGTATGGATGTAGTTGACTGCGGTATGGCTGTACTTTCCATGCATGCACCGTGGGAAGTTACAAGTAAGTCAGATGTTTATGAAGGATATAAGGCATACAAGGCATTTATCAAGGCGTAATCATAGTAAAAAACGCTAAGAAATAAGTGCAAAAAAGGTGTTTCGGCTTCTTTACTGTGACGCTTTAATGTAGTATAGTAATGAAAAGGGCGGATAAACGCCCGAAGTACGTTACGGAACATTAAACAGTCGGGGTTGGCTTTTAACCAGGGGTACGAAATGGAGGAATGGTATATTGAACAAAAAACTTCATACAGAAGCAGTTGATACGCTGTTTGATGCGATTTTAAGTTTAAAAGATAGAGATGAGTGCTACACATTTTTTGAGGATCTGGCAACGATAAATGAGATCCTTTCGCTCTCACAGCGTTTTGAAGTAGCAGGAATGCTTCGCGAAAAAAAGACCTATCTTGAGATCGCACAGAAGACAGGAGCTTCTACAGCAACGATCAGCCGTGTAAATCGTTCTCTTAACTATGGAAACGATGGTTATGAAATGGTTTTCGGAAGAATCGGAAAGTAAAAAAGGTATAAAGAAATCGCCCGTTATGTAATTGATGACGGGCGATTTTCATTATGTATGTAATTAACATTAATCACGATCTTTTTTTCTCTTTTTTCTCGGAATGGGTTCCGGCATCAGATCAATGATCTTTTCTATCATAAGTCGTTTAACGTATGCATCAAAGCTCAAAGCGCAGATAAGAGTAAAATACTGTAAAAACTGCTGATTTTCCTCATCGCCGCCGTCCTCTTCAGCAAGGCGTGCTGCATCTTCGGAGGCCTTAAACTTGCTTGTCACAAAATCTTTGATCTCATCAGTTTCCGAGGTTATGAATTTAGCAATCTCGCTATAGATATCTTCAAGCTTTATGCCGCTTTCCTTATCGAAGTAATCCTCGGCGAGAGGTGACATAAGCTTTTTTATATCATTTATAGTGAGGATATTTTTGAAATAATAAATGAATATCAGCATAAGCACATGTCGTCTGCTGTATTTTTTTCTTACTGGAGGCGGAAGAAGATCGTTCTTTGCATAATTGTTTATCATCGTTTTTGTGAGGATCTTGTCTTCCGGATATCTCTTACTGTGTGACAGGCGAGCTTCCATGAGAGTTGTCACCTGATCCATGTAGAGATCTATATTTGGGATATCTTCAAGGTCGATATAATCAACCCGGTCAAGACTGGATAGAATACTTTCAAGCAGATTTTCAGAATCGAGTGTCATTTTTCACCATTTTTATAAAAACTTTATTTGGGATAATTCCCGGTTGCAGTAATTGATCGTTTGCAATAGATTATACGGTTTTTAAAACCACTTGTCCATACCGCCTATATTTTATACCTGTGTACAGTAGTATTTTTGCCCCTTACATCGTATAATGACAGGTACAAATGTTGTAGAGGAGCTAATTTTAATGGCAATAGATCTTGAGAAAGAATTAAATAAAGAACAGGCAGAAGCGGTACGCCAGACAGATGGCCCGGTTTTGATACTTGCCGGTGCAGGATCGGGTAAGACAAGAACCATAGTTTATCGCATGGCTTATCTTTTGGACGAGATGCAGGTAAGACCATGGAATATCCTTGCACTGACTTTTACAAATAAAGCAGCAAAGGAAATGCGTGACAGGATCAGAGAGATGGTTCCTGAGGATGCCCGTGACATGTGGGTATCGACGTTTCATTCCACCTGCTTAAAGATCCTATTTGCCCATGCGGAGAAGCTTGGATATCCGAAGAATTTTGAGATTGCTGACGCGTCAGATCAAAAGACATTAATGCGTGATGTCTATAAAAAACTTTCGGTTGATCCTAAGTATTTCCCGGAGAAAAAGGTTTCCAGGATCATATCTTCTGCAAAGGATGAACTGATGGGACCTAATGAATTTGCCGAAGCGCATAAGGGAGATATGTCACTATTAAAGATCATGGAGATATATCACGCTTATCAGGATGCTCTTCGCGCAAATGGCTCGATGGATTTTGATGACCTTATCATGAATACGGTACGTCTCTTTAAGAATTATCCGGAAGTTCTCGATCATTATCAGGAAAAATTTAAGTATATCATGGTAGACGAGTATCAGGATACAAATACTGCTCAGTTTGAATTGGTTCGTCTCCTTGCGTCGAAGTACAGAAATCTATGTGTGGTAGGTGATGATGACCAGTCTATCTACAGATTCCGAGGAGCAAATATCTATAACATTCTTGATTTTGAAAAGAATTTTCCTGATGCAAAGGTAGTTAAACTTGAGCAGAATTACCGTTCTACAGGAAATATCCTCGCGGCGGCAAATGAGGTTATTTCAAATAACAGAGAGAGAAAACAGAAAGTTCTCCGTACAAACGAAGAGCCTGGAAGCCTGATCCGTTTCCGTCAGCTCGATACGGCAGGAGGAGAAGCTGTTTTCATTGCTGAGGACATAAGAAAGAAAGTCGAAAAGGGAGAATGTACCTATGGAGATTGCGCGGTTCTTATCCGAACAAATGTCCAAAGTAAGGAACTTGAGGATGCTTTCCGTGTGCGTCGCATAGATTATGATGTTGTAAAGGGACTTCGTTTCTGGGATACAAAGGTTATAAAGGATCTGACCAGTTACCTGCTGACAGTAGCAGGTGGTGCAAATGATATGAGAACTCTCCGTATCATTAATCTACCTAAGCGTGGTATCGGAGCAGCCAGCGTAGAGAAAGCCCGTGTATACGCAGAAGAAAACGGATTTTCATTCCTGGAAGCATGTGCAAGGGCAGATAGTATTCCCGGTGTATCTGCAAAGGCAAAGACGGGACTCCTTTCTTTTTATCAGATGATCCTCGATATACGTGAGGATATGAAGGGTGCAAAGTTTTCCGAAATTCTTGACAGAATAATAAAGGATACGGGTTATAACGATTATCTTATGAGCGAGGCTGATACTACCGATAAATATATGGAGTTTATCGACTATATCAATAAGCTTAAGGAGTCACTGGATTCCTATGAAGAAGATACGGATGAGCCTGATCTCATAGACTTTATGCGTCAGAATGGTCTTGAGGGAAATAATCTGGATAAGACCGGCGAGGGAGAGACAAAAGATCGTGTACTTGTAATGACTATGCATAATGCAAAGGGTCTTGAGTTTCCGAATGTTTATATAGCCGGAATGGAAGAAGGACTGTTTCCGGGATATGGCGCGATCGGCAGTGAAGATCATATGGCGATGGAAGAGGAGCGAAGACTTTGCTATGTGGCTATCACAAGAGCCAGAAAGAATCTTACCATAAGCTGCGCGCGTCAGAGAATGACAAATGGTGAGACAAGATATGCAGCGGCATCACGTTTTATGAAGGAGATACCAACAGAACTTCTGGATATGAATGTGCATCCAAAGAAGACAGAGCGTACGGAAAGGATGGAACCTTCATCACGTCAGATCGCCAGGGCTGCATTTAATGAAAAGCCGCAGGCTTTTTCAAAGGGATTTCAGAAGATAAAGCTCGGAAAAGACATTGGTGGAACGAGACCAGACTACAATGAAGGTGACCGTGTGAGACATTTTAAGTTTGGTGAAGGTACTGTACAGGAAATTGTACAGGGCGCCAGAGACTACGAAGTAACGGTGAATTTCGATAAAGTGGGGGTTCGCAAGATGTTCGCCGGGTTTGCAAAGCTGAAGAAAGTGTGATAGTTTAAATACAAATAGAAAAGGGGATGCCTGACATGGATTTTTTTGATTTACAAGGTTTAGAAAGCGCGTTAAGCAACATAAGACAGAACCTGAATCATGTTCGCAGCGGAATCGATCTGCTGCAGGAAAACAAATGGAGGGACAAAGAAATGAGAGACAGAAACGACAGAGATCCGATCCTTACACTGCTGGCTATCATCGGAGCAGTTGCAGCAGTTGCAGCGATTGCATTTGCAGTGTATAAGTATTTTACTCCGGATTATCTGGAAGATTATGATGATGACTATGATGACAGATTTGACGATGATTTCTTTGATGATGAGGAAGATGAGATTCCGATCCAGGCAACAGAGAAGAAGGCAGACTGAGATCTGACATAAATGTGGTACTGCAACCCCGGCAGAAAACTGCCGGGGTCTTTTGTGTCTAGATATGTTGAATAGCAAGGTAAGAGAAATAAAATGAAGAAAAACGAAATCTACGAAGGTATTGTCACAGAACTTAAATTTCCGAATAAGGGTATAGTACAGACAGAGGAAGGAAATGTTACTGTTAAGGGTGTACTCCCGGGGCAAAAAGTTTCTTTTAAGCTTACAAAAAAGAAGCATGAGAGAATGGAGGGTCGTTTAGAGGAAGTTCTGACTCATGCATATAATGAAGTAGAGCCTCAGTGCCCGCATTTCGGCATTTGTGGAGGCTGTACTTATCAGAATCTGTCTGCAGAGTCACAGGCTGAGATGAAGGCAGGCCAGGTCAGGAAACTCCTTACAAATGCTCTGCAGAATTTTGGTGATGCGGCTTTTTACGGCAGCGGCGTTTCTATGCCGGTGATCACGGAGGATACGGTGCCGGGTTCTGTTAATGTACCGAATGACATTTTGCTCCAGGGAGATTGGTTTGAGAGTGTTACGGAATCTCCAAAGACTGAAGGATACAGAAATAAGATGGAGTATTCTTTTGGTAATGCGATGATCGACGGTCCTCTTGAACTTGGTATGCATCGTGCAGGTCGTTTTAATGACGTGGTTACAGTTGACAAGTGCCGTATAGTGGATGAGGACTATAGAAAGATACTGTCCGCAACACATGATTTCTTTAAGAGCAGAGAGATTCCGTTTTGGAGAAAGCGTACAGAGGAAGGGTATCTCCGTCATTTCCTCGTGAGAAAGGCTCATAAGACTGGTGAGATACTGATACTCCTCGAGACAACTTCTCAGATGACTCCTGACCTTAATGAATTTAAGGATTGTCTCCTGTCACTTGATCTTGAGGGTGAGATAGTAGGACTTCTTCACCTCACAAATGATCTCTCTGGTGATGCGGTTAAGGGTGATGATATTGAGATCATTTACGGCAGAGATTATTTTTATGAGGAACTTCTCGGTCTTAGATTTAAGATCACGCCGTTTTCTTTCTTCCAGACAAATTCCTACGGTGCGGAAGTGCTTTATGAAAAGGCTCGTGAGTACGCGATCGAAGGAATGAAGCTCATGCACGAAGGTGATGATGCTGTGAGAAAACCGGTTATTTTTGACCTGTACAGCGGTACAGGCACTATTGGTCAGATAATGGCTCCTGTCGCTGAGAAGGTTATCGGTATTGAGATTGTTGGTGAGGCGGTAGAGGCTGCAAAGGAAAATGCTGAGCTTAACGGTCTCGCGAATACTGAGTTTATCGCCGGAGATGTGCTGAAGATGCTTGAGACAGTGGATGAAAAGCCTGATTTTATCATGCTCGATCCGCCGAGAGAGGGATGCACTCCGAAAGCACTTACAAAGATTCTCGACTACGGCGTTAAAAGCATCGTTTACATTTCCTGTAAGCCGACAAGTCTGGCACGTGATATCGACGCGATCATCAAATCGGGCTACAGACTCGTAAAATCAGGATGCGTGGACATGTTCCCGTTCACGTCGAGTATAGAAACCGCCGCACTTTTTGTTAAGGAATAAGGTGTTGACATAGTCTGATGAACTCAGTTTATTTCGTAGAATTAACACTCATGTTTCAACAGTTAGAAATGAATATTGCTTAGGAAAAACAGCAGACAACCGGGATGTCCGGAGGAAAAAGTAAAAGCAATTGAAGAGGCTTTTAAGCATTTTAATATGATATGATGAAAAATCCGTGTCAATCCCATGAATTGGGTAGATGCGGATTTTTTTAGTCGTTTTATGCCATTTTATAGTCGTTTTGTGCAGAACATTTTATTGGGGTAGGGGAATGCACATATAATGATAGATAGATTATTGGAAGAAGGTGGACTATGAAAATCGCAGTCTGTGATGATGACAAACTGGATATTGTGAGGCTTAAGAAGCTGATCCAGGCATACTTGCCGCGTCCGTTTCCTAATTATTGTAGTACACGTTGTGTAAGAAAAATACATGTGTTACAATGTTACACAACGTGTATTTTTGTTTGAGGGTGATAATTCATGGATAATAAAGCAAAGAAAATAAAAGAACTTCGTGAAAGTACTGGTATGAATAGAAGGGAGTTTTGTGATTATTTTGATATTCCTTATAGAACAGTTACAGAATGGGAACGGGATATGCGCCATGCACCGGACTATGTTGTAAGACTTTTGGAGTATTACATAAGGATGGAGAAACTTATTAAAAAGGATGATGAGCATTATGGAGAAAGAGAATAAAACAAGAAATGTATCTGTAATAAAGGATGCAGACGGAAACAACATTGTCATGATAAATGACATTATTTTTAAGGGGAAGAGGTCAATAGCCTGGGATGATGTAGAGGATTATTTAAGGAATTATATTGGAGATTTTTATAAGAATGCAGAGACAAACGATGTTGTTTATTTTGGAAATGATCTTCCGGATGAATACGCGCATTCAGATTATACCAAATCGTTAAAGGGAACTTATGCAAAGGCAAAAGCAAATGCAGCTCAAGGACTTGGTGAAATGCTTGAAATTGCTTTTAGTGGAAGCTATATAGAAAACAAAAAAGAAAAGCATGCGATTGATGCTGCTAAGGGGTGGTATCGTTTCGAATCACGATTTGCATTACCTGTATACGGAGATAATGACGAAGTAGAAAGGTACAATGTTTTTCATATTTATCTGATTATTAGACATGACCAAAATGGTAAGAAGTATCTTTATGATCTTATAAACATAAAAAAAGAAACGAGCAAGCCGCTTAGCTGTCAATAATGACACGTACGGTAAAAAACCCATTTCTTAATTTTTATCTTAAAGAACTTTGCTGTAATTGTCAACAAAAACTTGGAGGGGTACTATTTTATGAAGACAAAAAAGCTAAATGCTATATCTACACTCGTGTTTCAACAGTTAGAAATGAACATTGCTTAGGAAAAACAGTAGACAACCGAGATGTCCGGAGGAAAAAGTAAAAGCAATCGAAGAGGCTTTAAAACATTTTCAGATGATATAACAACTATAGGCTCGTGACTATCTGTGCAGATGGATGGTCACGAGCTTTTCTATATTGATAAGCCATTTACTACAAAAAATTGACCATTCACTACATAGATATTCTAACTGATGAAATGATGGGAGATAATATAACATGGGATTAGTGTACTCAGGAGGCGGATCACTATGCGAATTGTTATATGTGATGATGAAAGAAGAATATGTGCTATCCTTGCCGAGAAAGTTGGAAAACTCTGTCCGAATGCAGAGATTATTACATACACTTCTGGAAAAGAATTGTTAGAGACAGATGAACTGCCGGATATTCTAATTCTCGATATAAAGATGCCGGGAATAGATGGAATGGAAGTGGCAAAGTTACTGCGAGACAGGGATTGGAGAAAGATTTTGATCTTTATTACCGGTGAAGAAGGTCAGGTGTTTAATTCATTTGATCTTCGCGCGTTTCATTTTCTTGTGAAGCCGGTAGCGGACGAAAAATTGGAAGAAGTGCTGAGAAGCGCGATAAAAGAGCTGGAACGAATGAAATATTTGCCGGATCGGAATAAAAAATATATTGATATTCAGTCAGGGACAGCGCATATACGAATCAACCTTTTGGAATTGATTTATGCAGAAGTTTATAACAGAAAGACCATAATTCATACGAAAACTAAAGATATTGAATATTACGGGCAGTTATCAGCACTTGAAAGAATTGTTGGAAAAGAATTCTATCGGATTCACAGGTCTTATCTTGTGAATATGAAATATATAGAACGTTATGACAAGGCAAATTTGATATTAGTAAATGGTGATACTGTTCCAATAGCAAGACGAGGGTATGAAGGATTCCTGAAAGCCTACATGGAATACAGCAGGACAGCATTAAATTTATGGGTGGATTAAAATTTGCGTGATCAGAGGTGGATAGATTAATGGGTATGGAGAGAATGTGGGATATAGCGAGCATGATGTCTGCGATCGTTGGCTTATTTATCAGTTCAGTTTTAGTTTTGAAATTTTATAGTCAGTATGTGAAAAAAATTGCTGCTGTCATAACAGGTGCGGTGTTCTTTGCAGTCATGTCGATTCTCTATCTGATGCCGTTTTCTATGTCAGGAGTTGTGGCATATATCGTTGGAATTACTGCAGTGTGTATATCATCTTTGATTTTTGAAAGAAGGAATATTCCGCAGAAGATTTTTCTGTCGATGACGATATATCTGTTTCTATGGATATCGCAGGTGATTGCGGCATTGCCATGGATATTGATAAGTAAAGTCACCTATGCAAGACCGGGGATGAATGATGTTGGTAAACAGTTCGTGTGGTTTCTGGTTGCATTGGCTCTGAGGTTAGTAATAGAAAACATGTTGCTGTTTTTAGAGATACTTATCTCTGAAAAAATATATGTCAGGAAGAACGAGAGGATGGAGTGTAAAGAACTTATTCTGCTTGCATCTCCGTATATTGCTATTACTGCAGGATACTGGATCTGCTCGTTTTTGTCAGATGTGTATGTAAAAGAGACCGGAATATATCTGTGGAATAACTATCCAATTTATGATGGTATCAGAGCACTGTTTGGGGCAATAGCATTTCTAGCTGCTATTGCGGTTATGTATTCATATCAGCGTGTGAAACAATCACAGGAAGATCTGCTGCAGAATGCTCTTGTATCTAAGCAGGTTGAGGAATTGTCTGATCATGTGCATACCATTGAGAATCTTTATGCTGATATCAGGGGAATCAGGCATGATATCAACAACCATATCATGGTCTTGGGAAATCTTCTTGAAAATGGTGATGCCGAAGAAGCTGTAACTTACCTTAATGAATGGCAGAATGGATTTCCTATGCCGGAGATCAACGCAAAGACAGGAAATCCTGTTACGGATATTGTAATCGCTGAGAAGATACGAGAGGCTGAGGAAGCAGGGATAGAATTTATCCAGAACTTCCATTATCCATCGAGCGGCAGGGTTGAATCCATAGATATCGGTGTTGTACTGAACAATGCTTTGTCAAATGCGATCAGAGCGGCATCAGAGAGTGATAATCCAAGTATAGAGGTTAAATCTTGGAGGAATAACAACGCATATCTGATACAGGTTAAGAACAGTTTCTCCGGAGAACTGACGCTGGATTCACAGACCTGGCTACCTGAGACATCAAAGGATGATAAGGAAAGCCACGGTTATGGGCTTATGAATATGAAGCGGATCACGGAGAAATACTACGGAACGATACAGCTTGAACAGGATGGAGATGTGGTTGTATTTACAGCAATGATAATGATACCTGAATGAGATTAACCGTTTACTACATAAAACCTGCCGTTCACTACAAAGCGGTTTATATATGTATATCCGTATCCGAATAAAGGATTAGAAGAGCATATTTGTTTTTGTAGCCCAAGGAAGTGGAGGGCTGATATGAATATAAAAATACAAGGAATTACTTTATTCAGGAATTATGGATTAAAGAGTACTCAAGATCGTTTGGAAAGGCAGGAAAAGAGAGATGGGCAGATTGCTTTTTGGGAAAAGCAGAAAGACAATCTTAAGAATATGAAGTCGGACTCTCTGGAAGATATATCAAGAAAACTTGATATTTTGCATGGTTATGATGAACAGATTGCAGCAGCAAAGGCAGAATATAATAACTCACAGATGTTCCATGTGCTTGATGAGGCGAGGGAGCGTGCAGAAAAGATCGCGGAAGAGGCTGAAAAGTATGCTCCGAAGACTCCAGAAGAACGACTTGAAGATATGATCGAAGAGGCAACCGGTGTTGATAAGGATGCCGGAATGCTTGCTGAGGCAATGGATGAACTAGCTGAGATTGCAGAAGAAATGACGGAGGAAACGGTAGAAGAACTCGATGAAATGTCAGAAGAGTTAGAAGAAGTAGAAAACACTGATAAAGCACAAGCTGAGATGGAAGCTGCAAGTAAGGTTTCAACCGGTGATCTGCCGGAGAAATATAAAAGGATTGACTACCGCATATAATGTGAAATGGATTTCAAGATTCAAGGTCAAAGGAGGACAAGGCTATGGCAATGGGAATTAGCGGAATATCAAATAGCGGCATCAATATTGTTAGTGCTATGACAACGGGTAAAACGAAGTCGAAGCAGGAAAAACCAACATGGGATGGTAAGAAAGCATATAAGTATATCGAAGACAGCAACGAAGCTGGTCTTGAGTATGGGGTAAAAGCAACGAAGTATTACACTTCAAAAACAGTGGAAGATGGAGAGATGTCAGTTGAGGATTTGAAAAAACAGATAAAAGAATGGTTTCCGGAGTATACCCTTACGGGCTCAGAACCTAAAGATGTGGTGAAAGGTAAGCATTACCTGTACATAGATAATAGCCAGTTGAAAAAGATGGCTTCTGATGCAACATACCGCGCTAAAATCTATGGTCTTATGGATCGGGAATATAATACGGGAAAAGAATATACGATGACATACAGTGATGGCGTCAATAAAACGATGCATATCACCGGGAGTATATTTTCGCTTAGCGAGGCGAACAAGAAATATGCAGGAGCCGATGGCATCCCTTATCACGGAAGTTGCACAAGTGATGCCGGATTTTCAAGTACGCAATCGCATTTACAGGTTAGGAGTCAGAGTTTCCTGACAGATAATCTTGATCCGGTGAAATCTGCTCGTAAGAGCAGAACTTTGGCTACAAATAAACAGGCTGAAAAATTTGCAGAAAATCGAGCTGAAAAGAAACGAGTCGCTGCCAAAGCAGAGAAAAAGAAACAGGCCGAGAAGATAGAGGAAAAGAGAAAAGAAAAAAGAGAAGAAGCATTAGGTCATTTTGATGCCAGGGTTTGAATGCCTGTTGTGAAATACAAAGAAAACAATAAGTATTGAGTATGGAAACGGATTTCCTATCAGCCAAGCTAAAGGAGGGCGCAATATGGCATTATCAAGTATTATGACGAGGTCGCTGTTATCGGCGAATACATCAAGACAGATTGCACATGTACAGCAAGGCGTGAAGAAATAGATGGATGGTCATGCCGGTGTTCTTGAAGCTGAGATCAAACTGGACGGAGCTCGGGGTGCAGATACAAAGAAGAAGCAGGAAGAACTGGAAGAGACACAAAAGAAAGCGGCAGAACTTACTGAAACAACAGTAAATACGCTTGCTACGGCAAACGAGGATCTAAGGCAGGCAGCCAAAGAAGATCAGGAAGTCCAGAGAGCTGAAAAGGCAGCGGAAAAGAAGAAGGCTGAGAAAGCTGCCGAGAAGAAGAGAGCTGAAAAGAAAGCAGCGGAAGAAAGAATCGAAAAAGCAGCAGAGACAAGTGTTTCCGAGAACGTAGAAACTGCAGATGGAGTTCATGTTGTTTCATCTGAAGGAAAAAGTACTGATACGGTCTCCATTGATATTGTATCAGAGGGCGTTTCAGTTAGCTCCGGAACAGTAACTGTATCTACCGGAAAAAATGTAGATGTTAAGGCATGACATTAATGAACAGTCAGTCTTTGGATTGACACAACAAAGCGGTGACAGTAGGTCATTAGACTATGTCACCGCTTTGTGCTTATTACATTTTTTCAAGACGCATTTTATATCCGAGAGATCTTATTACGGACATAAAAGTTTTGTATGTGATTCTCTCGGCACTTTCATTATTGCGTAATTTTTGAATTACAGTAGGTGACACGGAAGCCTTTTTGGCTAAAGAACGAACGGAGAGGTTTTCCTCTTCCATTTTTTGAATTATAAATTCAGAAAGAAGAAAATCTTCGTATTCCTTGTCAAAGAGGGCTTTTTGTTCGGGATCGTTAGTTATAAATTCGTCAAATGTTGAACTCATTTTAATAGTTAGTCTTTCTATTCTTTTTATTTGCTGCAATGGCGTCTTCATAGGAGACCATCTTTTTTATAGCCGTAGCCTTTTCGTTAGGTGGTAGTTTATCTGATTTCTTTTGGAAAGCGTTTGTAACTATAATCTTTTTACCTGTAAAGAAAAAGCATAGGTATCTGTCAGGCTGTGGTTTGAAAGCATATATGTTGTCACCTTCGTATATTAAACAAGAATCGTTATTCATAAAATGAGTGTACCACAATTGTGTAACACTATCAATAGTATAAAAGCATATAGACAGTGTTTGTAATATTTACCATTTACTACATCAAACCTGCCGTTCACTACAAATCGGTTTATATACCTTTTTCTGCTACCGAAAAATAGATTAGATGGGAATAACTATTCTATTACAACCGAATGAAACGGATTTCATGATTGAAGGTCAAAGGAGGACAAGAATATGGCAATGGATATTAACAGTGTATATGGTAACTACGCAGGTGTATATACAAATTCAAAGGAAACAAAGCAGGTAACGGACTTAAAGACTACGAATGAAGGAAATAAGACAGAAAAGCAGGGATCATCTGTTGGAAATACACAGCAAAATGAGAGTGTAAGGAAAACGGCGACGGATGAATTGGCTTATCTTTCAGAGAAATATGATGGTTATTCTTTTGTCGCAGCTAAATTTCAACCTGGAATGAAATATGGTTCTAACAAAACGATTAATGTGGCAATCGCTCCGGAGTTCCTAAAGAAGATGGCCAATAATCCCGAACTGGAAGTAGAATACGAAAAAGAAATTGCAAGCATGAAAGCATGTGATGAGCGTAAGGTGCGAAATATTGAAGGTCAGGGAGACAGGGTTATTGCAAAAGGTTGGGCAATAGATAAGGACGGTAATATTAGTAGCTGGACTATAGGTGAGCGCGGGAATCGTCCTAAGGTGGTCTCTCCAAATGAGTATGGTGCTAAAATTCGCCAGCAGAAAGCAGAAAAGAAAAAAGCAGAGGAAAAAATTGCAGCAAAGAAAGAAGCAGCTGCTGAGAAAAAGGAAGCATTAGAAGAAAAACGTAAGTCGGATCGGGAAGAGCAAGCTGCTCTTAAGGAGAAGATAGATGCTGATAACCGGGAGCTTTTGGGAGATAAGTACAAAAAATCTGAGTGGTATTATGCTTCGGATGATATTTTTACCGGAGAGGTTACAAAGGCGTTAATGGATGGTGCGGTTGGATTGAATCTGGATATGAAGCTGTAAACAGGGAGCATTTGATCTGAGAGCGTGAAAACATAGGAAAAGGATTTCTTAGTAAACAAAGCAAAGGAGTGCAGAACGTATGAATATCATAAATTCGGTAAGTATAGACAAGTCAGCAGACTATCAGCATAAGATACAGGCATCTTTTGTTGAAAAAATAAGTTCAATAAAAGAAAATACCCCAAAGGATTCAGGCTCATTAGGCGGCCAAGCCGTTACAGTAGAAATATCTGCTTTGGGTGCGGAAGAATTAGATAAGGTTAGACAGTCATGGAACAACCATCCAGTGAGCACTTTATACAGAACGGATATACCTGTTAGCAAAAACGGTGAAGGTGCATATCGTATAGGAAAAGTTGATTTTTCGGAAGAAGAATTTGAGTCAGCTCGCAATCTGGTTACAGGGATGACCAGTCAATTAAAGCAAGGCACTTTGAGTTATAGTGATCATACAAAAATGGCATTGGCTGAGAGCTTAGTGGATAAATGTGCTGCTTCTTTTTCCGAGGATCAGAGGCAGGTTATAGTTAAAGCAATGAAGGATTATAATAGCCGTCTGGTTGATAGAAACAATGAGTTAATATCAAAATCCAATTATGTTCAGAATGATGATGAATCGGCAAGAACATATTGGGGAGCGAGACAAGTTATACCTGAGGCTGCTAAGAATGAGATGGAACGTCTATTTGGAAGAAGACCTTCCGGAACATCTGCAGTAACAAGTGTTGAAACAAATCAGGAATTGATAGATTCTCTTCAAAAGAAAGTAAGAGAAGTTGATATAACAAATCAAAGTGGCATGGATGATTTTAAGGCATTCTATCAGAAACTTATGAAGCCGGCATATGATGCAATATATCCGGATAGGATGAGATCGGATTCGAGTGTTTCTATAGATCGTGATATGAACGATATTGAAAAAATGGTGGATTTGGCAAAACAGTGGTTAAGATAAATTTTCCATTAATAACTAAGGGCGCACGTCCATACCTGCTCGTTTTGACAGGTGTGGGTGCGCCTTTATGTGTTAGCTTGTAACTGTTCAGCACAGTCCGAAGCACTTGCTGCTGAGGACGTGAGAATATGAGGTGGGAGTGAGCATGCCCTTTGCCGAAGGCAAATTTCCATGGGCATGCGAAGCAGTATCTGTGAGGGTACTGAACAGATACGTTATCTTTTCTTTTTGCCGCGTCCGTTTCCTTTAACAGGTTTGCAGAGGTCGGAATATCGCTGAAGGATATCTGTAAAGGTCTTAAATTCATAAGGATCCATTTTAGTGAAATTAATCTTAAAGAGTTTGCTATACATGACCATTTGAGTCTGTGTGGAATTATCCGCTTTTTTTAGTTCCTCAAATGTGCCGAGTATATCATCTACAGGAGTTATTGGATCACCGGTTTCTGAATCAATGCTGTGAGAATCACGTATATCTTTTGCTATTTTAACAATATCGTTTCCGAGAAGATTATTAAAATAATTGTCCTCGGAGATGGAAGCTTTTTCCAAGGTTTTCATGTAATGGTCGCTGTCGGGCACACCGTTATTTTGAAGTCGGATCCGCGTCTGTTCGATCATTTTGTTTAGATTACGAAATTGCATTCCGGCAAGATTATCAACGTAGATCTCCATGTCTGAAAGGAAATTTAGAAATTCTGGATGCTTTATCATTTCACAGATCAGGCGGACATTGAGTTTGCCGCTTTTTAATAATTCTACAGTATCATCATCCAATCCAAGTTCATCTACAGGAAATTGGTGATGATCTCTATTTTCTGTAGTGATTTGGCAATTATTTATGGATATGGTGAAATACTTAAATCGCCAAGTTAAGAGAAATATTGAGCGTTTTCCTGAAGATTTTATGTTTCAGCTTACAAAGGATGAGTATGAAAATTTGCGGTGCCAAAATGTCACCGCAATTAAGAATGCTATGTCAAGAAGTTTGCCCTATGCATTTACAGAACAAGGTATCTATATGCTAGCAACTGTTCTAAAAGGGGAATTAGCCACGAAACAAAGCATTAATATTATGCGTGCATTTAAGGAAATGCGACATTTCATAGCTAATAATGCTCTTATGTTTGAAAAAATTAATGCAATTGAGTTGAAACAATTTGAATATCAAAAGAGTTCTGATGAAAAAATCAGTAAAATATTTGAATATATGGCGGAGCACGAGGAAAGTAATCAGAAGATTTTCTTTGATGGTCAGATTTTTGATGCGTTTATCCTGCTTACAGATATTATCGGACACGCTAAAAAGGAAATTATTTTGATTGATGGATACGTTGATGTAATTACATTAAACATAATAGCAAAGAAAAAAGCAGGCGTTAATGTTTTTGTGTATACGCTTCCTAGTGCAAAGATATCTGTGCAGGATATTAATAATTTCAATGCGCAGTATCCCGCATTAACAGTAAAAAAGACAACGGCATTTCATGATCGTTTCCTGATTATAGATGACACTGAGGGATATCATATCGGAGCTTCTCTTAAGGATGCGGGTAAGAAATGCTTATGACAAAATAGAAGAGTTGGAAAATGCCTTAGTAGAGGCTAAAGCTAAGAAGCGGTCTATTCTGGCAGAAAAAGTTTGCGGAGATAACATTTACAAGGCCCTTATATTTTTTGATAAAATGTATGAACCTATGAATGAAGCGGAGAGAAGAGAATTCCTGACACAGTTTATAAAGAGGATTGAGATTTACGAAGAAGGACAGGACAATGGTCAGTGGCTTAAGTCTATAGAATTCAAACTTCCGATTATTTCAAAGGATATGAAGATTAGTTTGGACAATGGTTCATGCGTCGAAACATGTGCGCTCTTTGTGAAGACGAACGAAAGTGAAGTCTGAACATTAGAGCCACAGCCGTTATGTGAACGAGCTGTAAGCGAGTAAACAGTAACACACAGCCTGAGGCTGCGTTTGTGCTTCGGTTATAGTTACATAACGGAATTTTACATAGATTTTACATAACTATGTCCATACATTTTACTTTCTGATTTTATCCTAATAGATGTGAAGGATAAAATTTGAAAGGAATTTGTATGGACATTTTTTGTGTTTTAAATATGATTGGAGGCTTATCACTTTTTCTGTATGGAATGAGTGTTATGGGAAATGGACTTTCCAAGATGGCTGGAGGAAAGTTAGAAAAAATTCTGGAAAAACTAACTACGAAACGGATTTTTGCAGTGCTTTTAGGCGCCGGTGTCACCGCTGTAATACAGTCCTCATCAGCCACTACAGTTATGGTAGTAGGCTTTGTTAATTCAGGGATCATGAAATTATCGCAGGCGGTAGGGGTTATTATGGGGGCAAACATTGGAACCACGATCACCTCGTGGATGTTATCGCTTACGGGGATAGAAGGCAGCACCATCTGGTTAAAGCTATTAAAGCCATCCTCTTTTTCGCCTGTTCTTGCAGCTATTGGTATTATTTTTTTGATGACGAGTAAGGAAGAGTCAAAAAAGAAGGATGCAGGCGGAATATTACTTGGATTTGCAATTTTGATGTTTGGTATGGAAACCATGAGTGGGGCAGTATCAGGACTTGCGGATAATCCCTCTTTTACCAACATAATGACTGCATTTAGCAATCCGGTTCTTGGAATGATAGTTGGCGCCGTTATTACGGCGATCATACAGAGTTCTTCAGCTTCTGTAGGTATATTGCAGGCTCTGTGCGCGACAGGTGCAGTTCATTATTCTGTGGCGCTGCCGATCATCATGGGACAGAACATTGGAACATGCGTAACCAGCATAATCTCTTCCATTGGAGCTAATAAGAATGCCAGAAGAGCAGCTATGATACATTTGTATTTCAATCTTATAGGTACAGCATTATTTATGATCGCATTTTATTCAATAAATGCATTTGTAGATTTCGCATTTTTAGGCCGATCGGCTAATGCAGCAGGAATAGCTTTGATCCACAGCCTTTTTAATATAGGTGCGACGATTTGTTTGTTTCCGCTTTCTGATGGTCTTGTTAGATTAGCAGAAATTACGATATCCGGGAATAATGAAAAAGAAGACCCTGAAGAAATTAATGTTTATATTGATGAGAGATTTCTTGATAGTCCGGCTTTTGCGATGGAATTATGCAGGGCGAAAGCAAGAGAGATGGCAGAGGTTGTTCAAAAATCAATCGAGCTGGCAACAGATGCTCTTTTGAATTACACTTCTGATAGTGTAAAAGAAGTTGTCAGACTTGAATCGGTGGTTGATAAGTATGAAGATGTACTTGGTTCATATCTTGTGAAATTATCAAGTAAAAATATTTCTGTTGAAGACAGCAGGAGCATGTCTGTGATTTTACACAGTATTAGTGATTTTGAAAGAATTTCAGATCATGCCCTTGATATTGCGAATTCGGCAGAGGAGATCCATACGAAGGAATTATCTTTTTCACAGTCTGCAAGACGCGAAATCGCGGCAATACACAATGCAGTGAGAGATATTTGCGCTCTGACGAAAGATAGCTTTTGTAATGATAATAGTGAGAATGCAGCTCATGTAGAGCCTTTAGAGGAAGTGATAGATACTCTTACGAAGCGAATAAAAGAGAATCATATAAAAAGACTCAAAAAAGGAAAATGTTCTATTGAGATGGGATTTATTCTTGAAGATATTTTGACGGGGTTGGAAAGAGTTTCTGATCATTGTTCAAATATTGCGTTAGAGCTTATCACTATCAATGATAATGATTACAGTACACATGGATATTATAAGAATTTTTCTGATGAAGAGAGTGCTTCTTTTTATAATGAATATGAGGAGTTGCTAAAAAAATATCCATTAACGAAGAAGGAAATAAAGAAATTAGGTAACAGTTTATGACAGTCCGAAGCGCTTGCTGCTGAGGACGTAAGAACATGATGTGTGAGTGAGCAAGCCCTTTGCCGAAGGCAAATTTGAATGGGCATGCGAATCGTATCAGTGAAGTTACTGAACAGATATGAAAATGGAAAAGGCAGAGCAGGATAATGGCACTTATTTATATTATTGAAGATGATGACAGTATAAGGGAAATAGAAGAATTTGCCCTCATGAATGCAGGACACAAAGTGTTGGGCTTTAATTGCGCAAAGGATTTTTACAAAAAAACAGAAGAAGTAATACCCGATCTTTGCCTGGTCGATATCATGCTTCCCGATGAAAGCGGGAATGAGATCGTAAGGAAAATCCGTAGAAATCCTGACACTAAGAAATTACCGGTCATAATGGTAACTGCCAAGACATCCGAGCTTGATCTGGTTAAGGGCATTGAAGATGGAGCAGACGATTATATAAAGAAACCATTTTCCGTTATGGAACTCATTTCAAGAGTAAAGGCATTACTTAGGAGAACTCTATCTGAAGAGGTAAAAGAATTACGCCTGGATGAGCTCGTTATTAATAACGAGAAACGTGAGGTATCGATAGACAGAAAGACAGTGGGATTAACATATAAGGAATATGAGCTATTGTCGTTATTTGTAGCAAATAGAGGAATCGTCCTGACGAGAGAAATGATAATGGATGTGGTCTGGGGTACTGATTATGAAGGAGAGACAAGAACAATCGACATGCATGTGAAGACCCTTCGCCAAAAGCTTGGGGCTTATGGAACAAGGATAAAAACGATCAGAAATGTAGGGTATGTGATTGAATGAAAAACAAAATAAATACAAGGCTGGTTGGAATTGCTGTTCTGGCGGTTATTGCCACTGTTGTCGGGATTACAATTATATATTATGGGTTGTTTCAGAGACGGATCCGGGCAGATCTGTCTGTTAATGCCAAGCTTTTAAGAGATACTCATTATTTTGAGTCTGTAAATATTGATATAAATGAGATCGATCTGTCTACGGATATCGAAGAACTTCGTGTTACATGGATCGCAGAGGATGGAACGGTGCTATATGATAACGATGCATCGACGGGATCTCTAAAGAATCATAATGACAGGCCGGAAATACAAGAAGCTTTTATCGGCGGAGTGGGAGAGGCTGTCAGAAGATCAGATACAATGAACAAAAATACATTCTATTATGCTGTTCTCCTGGATAATGGAACTGTGCTCAGAGTAGCAACGAATGCTCAAAGCCTTTGGGCTGTATTTGTATCAGCAGCTCCTATTATTACTTTTATCATCCTGATGATCATTTCTATGTGTGTAGTGATCTCACATCTACTTACGAAGCAGTTATTGAAACCAATTGAAGTAATGGTTTCAAATCTTGAAAATTCCGACTATGAATCTCCATATAAGGAATTGGATCCTATTTCTGAAATGCTAAGATCTCAGCACACGGATGTGCTTGCTGCAGCAAAGGCAAGGCAAGATTTCACAGCAAATGTCTCTCATGAGTTAAAGACTCCGCTTACAGCGATTTCTGGTTATGCAGAACTATTAGAAGGTGGTATGGTCGGAGAGGAGAAAAAGAATCATTTCTATCAGGAAATTCGTAAAAATGCAAACAGACTGCTTGCACTAATTAACGATATCATAAAACTCTCAGAACTTGACAGAGTAGATCATGGGATAGCATTCGAGAAAATCGATCTGTACGAAGTGGCTCATGAATGTGTCAATGAGCTGACAGTGAATGCAAAGCTGAAAGATATCAGTATAGCCATTGAGGGTAAAGAAAGTGCTATACATGGAAATAGAGAATTGATAAAGGAACTTATTGAGAATCTGGTTCAAAATGCTATTAGATATAATAATCCGGGTGGAAAAGTTTTGGTATCAGTTAATACTATAGATAATACTGCTTGTCTGATCATAAAAGATAATGGAATAGGAATTCCGGCGGCTGATCAGCAAAGAGTATTTGAGAGATTCTACAGAGTTGACAAGAGCAGATCAAAAGCGACAGGTGGAACCGGACTTGGACTTGCTATTGTAAAGCACATTGTTGAAATACATGATGCAAGCATAGAACTCGACAGCGCTCCGGGTGTAGGGACTACTATAACGATCATGTTTTAGAGGAAAAAAGCGAAAGTGAATCGCAAAAAATTGACTTGACTGCAATTAATTGCTTGCTATTATTATTATCATTATGATTTTAAGCAACAATAATACAGACAGGACGGAATAAATGTTAAAAAACTTAAAAACAATGATCGCATATTACGGAAAGTATAAAGCTGTTTTCTGGCTTGATCTGCTTTTCGCAGCAATATCTGCAGGAATCGTACTGATAATTCCGCTTATTGTGCGCTATGTTACATCATCGCTTATCCATGAATCTCCGGAGGTGATACTGTCACAGGGAAAGTGGATCGCAGCAGGTCTCATAGTCATGATAATTGTGGACTTTGGATGCAAATTTTACATATCAAATGTCGGTCACGTGATGGGGACAAAAATCGAATACGATATGCGTGCGGAGATATTCGATCATTTACAGAAGCTTTCCTTTACATTCTATGATAATCAGAAAGTCGGAGCACTTATGTCAAGGATCACTACAGATCTCTTTGATATAACTGAGCTCATGCATCACGGTCCGGAAAATATCATTCTATCCGTGATAAAGATCCTTGGAGCAATAATTATACTGGTGTCTATCAACTGGAAGCTTTCGATCGCAGCAATAGTAGTTCTGCCGCCCATGTTTATTTTTGCGTATGTTCTGAATAAGAGGATGCGGAGAGCCTTCAGACGGAACAGAGAAAAGATAGCAGAGATCAACGGACAGATAGAGGATAATCTTGCCGGAATCCGAGTCGTAAAATCTTTTGCCAATGAAGATATAGAAAATGAAAAGTTCAAAGTCGGTAATCTTGGATTTTTGAATGCGAAGAAAAACAGCTATTTCTATATGGGAACTTTTCAGGCGGGAGTCGGATCATTCACTACGATTATCCAGGTTGCTGTCATAGTGACGGGAATCATATTGATAGCGGGAAAAAGCGTTACGGCTACAGACCTTGTCACCTTTATGCTTTATATTAGCGTACTCACAGAGCCAATCAATACTCTCATCAATTTCACAGAACAGTTTCAAAATGGATATACAGGATTTGAAAGGTTTCGTGAGATCATGGATACGATTCCTGACATTGAGGACAGGAAAGGCGCTGTAAATCTCGATGTAAAAAAGGGAGAAATTGAGTTCTCAGATGTTTCATTCAAGTATGAGGATGCAGAAGAATCTGTTCTGACTAATGTGAATCTCACAGTACCGGCAGGAGCCTATTATGCTCTTGTAGGTTCATCTGGAGCAGGAAAAAGTACCCTGTGCTCATTGATTCCAAGATTCTATGATGTAACGAGCGGCGCTATATCAATAGATGGTATTGATATCCGTGATGTAAAGCTTAAGAGTCTTCGGAATCAGATAGGCATAGTTCAGCAGGATGTATATCTCTTTTCAGGAACGATATATGAGAATATCCTTTATGGTCGTCCGGATGCGACGAGAGAAGAAGTGATAGAAGCTGCGAAAAATGCTAATGCGCATGATTTTATCATGGGGATGCCGGATGGCTACGATACAGATATCGGACAGCGCGGTGTGAAGCTTTCAGGCGGACAGAAGCAGAGATTGTCTATAGCAAGAGTATTTTTGAAGAACCCTCCGATACTGATCTTTGACGAAGCAACTTCGGCGCTTGATAATGAATCAGAAAAGGTCGTTCAGGATAGTCTGGAAACGCTTGCTGCGAACAGAACTACAATCGTCATAGCACACCGGCTTTCTACGATCAGAAATGCAGAGAAGATACTGGTACTAACAGACACGGGAATAGCAGAACAGGGAACACACGATGAACTAATGGAAAGTCAGGGAATATACCGCGGTCTTTATGAAATGCAGTTTAAGGAGTGACGGAAAAGGATTTTTAAGGTTATGAAAAAGTTTGCAATAGTAAAAGAGATACTTATTTTAACAATAGCTACGATAATAATCGGAGCAGCTGTTTTCTTTTTTCTCATGCCGAGTCATGCATCTGTCAGCAGCATATCAGGTTTGTCGATCGTCCTTACAAATTTTGTACCATTGCCGGTATCTGCGATAACGATGATATTGAATGTGGTTTTGCTGGTGATCGGGTTTATTACCTGCGGACGGGAGTTTGGATATAAGACAGTATATACATCGATTTTGCTGCCGGTGGTCATAGGAGTATTTGAGAAGTGTTTTCCGGATTTTGTTTCGTTTACCGGAGACGCGGCACTTGATGTTTTGTGCTACATATTTTTTGTAAGTATTGGTATCGCAGTATTATTCAACAGAAATGCGTCTTCGGGCGGATTGGATATCGTGGCAAAGATCCTCAATAAATATCTGAGGATCGACCTCGGAAAAGCTATGTCAGCGGCCGGGTTATGTGTTGCGGTATCATCAATACTCGTATATGATTCCAAAACCCTGATCCTGAGTATTTTAGGAACATATTTTAACGGTGTGATCCTGGATCATTTTATTTTTGATCAGAAGCTTAAACGAAGAGTATGTATAGTTTCTCCGTGTGAAAAAGAAATCCGAAACTATATATTGAACGAGCTGCACAGCGGAGCAAGTATCTATAAAGTTATAGGTGCTTATCGCATGGAAGAGCATGATGAGATAATTACCATAGTAGATAAAAATGAATTCCAAAAGCTGATGGCATTCGTGGATAAGATAGATCCACAGGCATTTATTACTGTATATAAGGTCAGTGAGATGCAGTACAGATCAAAATCTATGCCGGAAAGAATTTTTTAGGATACAGTTTAGACTTCCATACTTTTTCCTGCCTGATGTGATAAGATTATCTGTAAGATAAACAGGAGGGGGATTTCATGCTTATTCTAGCGATAGTACCAAGTTTGATATTATTATTTGCCGTATGGAAATTTGATACGGTAGAAAAAGAACCGATCGGGCTATTAGCAAAGCTCTTTTTGGGCGGTGCGCTTACAATTCTAAGTGCACAGCTTATTGGTTTTTTGGGTGAGAAGCTCTTGCGTGTGTTCTGTAAAGATGTTTATGAGCTTGAGTATATCTTTGTTTTTGCATTTTTCCTCGTTGGACTCATAGAGGAAGCCGGCAAGTTCGTTGTGCTAAAACTTCTCACATGGAAAAATAAGGAGTTTAACTATACCTTTGATGGCGTTGTGTATGCTGCAATGGTATCGCTTGGTTTTGCCACTATAGAAAATATCGTATATGTGATCGTAAACGGCAGTAATGCCAGTCTGATGCGAGTTCTCCTGCAGGCACCGGCACATCTGATCTATGGGATATTTATGGGGTATTTCTATGGACTTGCCAGATTAAATAAAGGTCTTGGAGATGAGAAAAAAGTCAGGATGCGTCTCCTGGAAGCGCTTTTTGTCCCGGCAGTGATGCATGGCTTCTATGTTTTTTGTCTGGGAACGGAAAAGAAAGTTTTCTTTATCCTGTTTGTAATATATGAAATCGTGATAACAGCATTTACGGTATGGCATTTCTTGAAGCTTTCAAAGGAAGATAAACTGATCCCGGGAATGGAATTTACGATCGATTGGGACGATGACGAGCAGGAGGGGACAGATGAAAGTAAAGTGTGAATACTGCGGTCAGCAGATAGACGAAAATCAAAAAATCTGTCCAAATTGCGGAGCACCCATGCCAACAGCGAATCGAATGGCAGGGGGACAGCCGAAAACGATCGAAGAATTGAAGCAGTGGTATATCGATCATAAGCTTCCGCCGGAGAAGATCACAAGATTCTTTATCGGAAAGGACATAAAAGAGCCTAAGGCATTTGGGATTTATAAAAACAGTGCGGGTGACTTTGTCGTATATAAAAATAAGAGTAATGGTGAAAGAGTAGTACGTTATCAGGGAACTGATGAAGGATATGCCGTAAATGAGCTGTATCAGAGACTCAGGAGTGAGATCTCCGATCAAAAAGCAAATGGCAGCGGCAGCAATAAAAATAAGAAAAATGACAAAAAGAAGGGAACAAGTATAGGAGATATTCTCCTAACAATAGTTCTGCTGCCTTTTGTATGTCCTATTTTTGCAACGATCTATATTGCGATCATTGTCTTTATAATCAGTCTTTTTGATAATTCTCCTGCAAAAGGTTACTATAACTACAAGGGAAACGATTATTACTATCAGGGATCATCGTGGTACGCATACGATCCGGATCTGGATGACTGGTCCTATGCTTCAAATAGTGATGAACTGAATGAAGCGATAAATGATGATACAGATTATGAATATCGCACAGACTACGATGATGATGGAACACGTTTTGAAGACACGAACTGGTATGACAGCGGTACTTCGGATGATGATTCCGATTGGGACTCTGACAGTTCCTGGGATGATTCGGGAAGTTCCTGGGGAGATTCCACCTGGGACAGCGGCGGTTCATGGGATTCAGGAGGCTCTGACTGGGATTCGGACTGGTAAAAAGAAAATTTAAGGGAATAGCTGATGACTTTGAAAAAGGGTTTCAACTCAAACTATTTAAAACTGATAGCAATTATTGCCATGACTATCGATCATGGAACGGATCTATTATATCCCGGATTTCCGGCTGAACCGATACCGCTCATTCTTCACTTCATTGGTCGCTTGACAGCGCCTATTATGTGGTTCTTTGTTTGTGAAGGATATCATTATACAAAAGATGCAAAGAAATATATGCTTCGCCTTGGCATATTTGCGATCATTTCTCACTTCGCATACTGCTTTGGATTTGGCATAAGCCTCAATCCCTTTAAAGGGAGTGTTTTTAACAGAACTAGTGTTATGTATCCGCTTTTTATCGCTGTAGTGACGCTCTATCTGGAAGAGCACATGACTACATGGAAATCATGGCAGAAAAGAGCAATACAGATACCATTGGTTCTAAGTGCTTTCCCGGCGGACTGGAGCTGTATAGCTGTCCTTGCGATACATGGTATGTACAGCGAAAGAGGAAATCTGGAAAAGCAGATGCTTAAGATGGCCCAGTGGATTTTATTGTATGGGATTGTGTCATTTTTCTTTGTGAGCAAAGTATATGCGTTGGAACTCGTGGGCGTACTTATGATTTATCCGCTCTTGAAGCTCTATAATGGAGAACGCGGAAAAGCTAAGTGGATGAAGTGGTTTTTCTATCTCTACTATCCGGTGCACCTCATAATAATCGGCATCATCCGTTTATTAGTATATGGAAATGTAAATATCTGCTTGTGATACCGCATGAAATGAAGCGTAAATAAAAATTGATGTAAAACAGACCCGAATCCGTGTAGGATCGGGTTTGTTTGAGTTAAGGGGATATAATAAATGATGACAGGGTCAAAAGAAATAAAAGGGGGACACCATGAAAGAAGTTAGGGCAAGGGTTATCCTGCAGGAAAAGGGTTTATATACCATTAATTATGATGGAAATGATAAATATGCCGAAGTATCAGGAAAATACCGACATGAGGCAAATACTGTTTCTGATTATCCGGCAGTGGGAGATTACGTGCTTGCTGGCTGGTCTGAGGATGATAGCAATGCAGTTATCAGTGCGCTTTATCCGAGAAAAAGCGTTTTCATAAGAAAAGCGGCGGGAAACAGTCATCAGGAGCAGGTCGTAGCGGCAAATATTGATACGATATTTATCTGTATGTCGCTAAACAGAGATTTTAATCTGAGGCGGCTTGAACGTTATTTAACCGTTTCGTGGAATAGTGGTGCAAATCCAGTAGTCGTTCTCACGAAAGCTGATCTGTGTGAGGATCTTTCGATAAAGATAGATGAAGTGGAGACAGTTGCATCAGGAGTAGATGTAGTTGTCACATCTTCTGCAAATAATGATTTTGAAAGCATAAAAATGTACCTGACTCCCGGAAAGACGGTTGCATTTATAGGTTCTTCCGGTGTGGGAAAATCAACACTTATAAATAAAATTCTCGGAAGTGACCATATCCGTACGTCATCTATTGGATCAAATAATAAAGGACGGCATACGACTACACACAGAGAACTCATTGCTCTGGATAACGGAGCATTTGTGATCGATACACCTGGAATGCGTGAACTGGGATTGTGGGATGATGAAGAGGGAATCAGTGAGACATTTGCAGACGTGGAGATGCTTTCACAAAGCTGCAGATTTTCTGACTGTACCCATACAAACGAACCGGGATGTGCTGTCCGACAGGCTGTCGATAATGGCGAATTAACAGAGGAACGATTAAAAGCCTATCAGAAGCTTAAAAAAGAAAACCAATACGCAGCCAACGAAAGCGCGTATTTACAGGCAAAGAGGGAAAAGTTCATGAAAATCGCGAAGTATAATCATCATCGTTAATTCAATATATGTAGGTAAGGTGTTTTAGAGAATTGTAGTGCAGTTTGCCGTTTTTACGTCACAATGTTACCCGATCAAATCACTGATCTTCTTTCCATAGAAGAAATCGTGTTCCAGTTTGGCGAATTCTTCCCACATGGAGATGGTTTTGCATTTGCCCTTACGGGGGCATTCTTCGGCATCGGGGGCTAGGCATGACACGGGGATGATCGGTCCTTCCATGAGCTCGATTATCTCACCGACAGTGTATTCGTCGGGGCGGCGTGTGAGCCTGTATCCGCCGTGTTTTCCGCTGGCTCCGGCGATGAAACCAGCTTCTACCATCTTTTTAGCAATGATCTCCAGATACTTTTTCGAGATTTCCTGCCTTTCTGCGATATCCTTAAGCGGTACCGGATCGTCACTATTCTGTTCCGCAAGGTCTATTATCACTCTCAGAGCATATCTTCCCTTTGTAGAAAACATAGAATCTCCCTTTCCTTTATGTGCAAGCACAATCGTATTTTTTACTTTTGACTCTGTTATCGTATCATATAAATTTTTGTTATAATCCAAACTTATCAGTAGTAATAAGTATATCATATCTTAAAACCCATTGACATAGTAGGTTGATAAAAGTATTATTAATTCAACAAAAAAACAAGCAACAAGCACATCGGAAAGCGCTTGATAACGGGCTTTTTATAGAAAAGGAATTAGCCTGACATAACTAAGGAGGAGAATAAGATGGGTGATTACAGATTTGAAACATTACAGCTTCACGTAGGACAGGAACAGCCGGATCCGGCAACAGATGCAAGAGCAGTACCGATCTATCAGACAACATCATACGTATTCAGAAACAGCCAGCATGCGGCAGACAGATTTGGTCTTGCAGATGCAGGAAATATCTACGGAAGACTTACAAATACCACACAGGATGTTTTAGAAAAGAGACTGGCAGCTCTTGAGGGTGGAAGCGCAGCACTCGCAGTTGCATCAGGTGCAGCAGCTATCACTTATACGATCGAGGCACTCGCAGCAAACGGCGGACACATCGTAGCACAGAAGACTATCTATGGTGGAAGCTATAACCTGCTGGCACATACACTTCCGCAGTATGGAGTGACCACAACATTTGTAGATGCTCACAATTTAAGCGAAGTTGAGGGAGCAATTCAGGAAAATACAAGAGCTATCTACCTTGAAACTCTCGGAAATCCTAACAGTGACATCCCGGATATCGATGCAATCGCAGAGATCGCACATAAGCATGGACTTCCTCTTGTAATTGATAATACTTTCGGTACACCTTACCTTATCAGACCTATAGAGCATGGCGCTGACATCGTAGTCCATTCCGCAACCAAGTTCATCGGTGGTCATGGTACAACCCTTGGCGGAATTATCGTAGAATCCGGCAAATTTGACTGGAAGGCAAGCGGAAAGTATCCGAATATCGCAGCTCCAAATCCCAGCTATCACGGCGTATCCTTCGCAGATGCAGTAGGTCCTGCAGCCTTTGTTACCTATATCAGAGCAATCCTTCTCAGAGATACAGGATCAACGATCTCCCCGTTCAATGCATTCCTCCTGCTTCAGGGAGTTGAAACATTGTCACTGAGACTCGACAGACATGCTGAGAATACAAAGAAAGTAGTAGAATTTCTGAAGAATCATCCGAAGGTTGAAAAGGTAAATCATCCGGCGATCGAGGATCATCCTGATCATGCACTGTACGAGAAGTATTTCCCAAATGGCGGAGCATCTATCTTTACATTTGAGATCAAGGGCGGAAAGGAAGCGGCCTGGAAGTTTATCGACAATCTTGAGATCTTTTCGCTCCTTGCAAATGTAGCTGATGTAAAGAGCCTCGTGATCCATCCGGCAACAACGACTCATTCACAGCTTAGTGAAGAAGAACTCAATGATCAGGGCATAACTCAGAGTACTATCAGACTTTCAATAGGTACAGAGCATATCGATGACATCATTGCTGATCTTGAAAAGGGCTTTGCAGCAGTGGAATAATGAAAATCCTCCGGTAAAAAATACTAATAAATCGAAAGACCTGTCTCATATATCGGGACAGGTCTTTAAACTACGCGATTATAAATTTTTGTTCTGTCTTAAGTCTTTGTTTATCCTCGTACATTTTTTTGTCGGCTCTTTCAAATATGTCAGATACGAAGCTGTCGACTTTAGGCTGATATTCTGACATTCCGGAAGCTAAGATCACGCCGGTGCCGGTTCGCTTATTTTCGAGAACCTGATTCCGTAATGTTGCCATAAGTTTATGCCTTGATTCATAATCATTACCGCGGAGAAATACTGCGAACTCGTCTCCGCCAATTCGGAATACGGGGCTATGAACAAAAATGTTGCATAAGAGGCGCGCTGCTTCTTTTATGTATTCATCGCCGGCAGCGTGACCCAGAGTATCATTTATTTGTTTCAGGTTATTGGCGTCACATACAACTAGCGCAAACGTCAGGTAGTCCATGCCATTGTCAATATTTCCTTGTGCAGATGCCTCCAATTCCTTGTAGGCATTTTTGTTTTTAACTCCGGTCAGTTCATCACGCCTTGCAAGTTCTTTTTCTGTGTTCAGTGCTCTGAGATGCTGCTTCTCTCGCTGAATCTCAGCATCTACATCTTCGACACCGATGATAAAATGAGAACCGTCACTGGTACGCCGAACGATCATCCTCGTAAAACGGGGCTTACCGTTGACTGTGATACGGTAATCAAGACTGTAGTCCTTGTGATTATCAAGTGCGCAGATCAAATTGTCTTTATTCAGAAAATCAATTACCTGATCGCAATCCTGCCTGTGAACAACCAGTGGAACGTTTTCCATGCAGTCAGTAAAGAAATCATCTCCGGATTGACTGATCTCCAACTGACCATAGATATTGCTTACTTCGTAGCCGACATATGCAGAGCTTTCTATATCCACATAGTATATTGCGTCATAGTTGGAAGCAAGGCTTTCGGCAATCTGTCCGAAAGTTATAGTTGACATTTGATTTTCTCTATTGATCTTTTCGGCTTTGAGCTCATCTTCTATGTCCTTCTCATAGAAGATAAGGAACTGGCTGTTACTATCAAGCATCATGGTGAACAAAAAATACCTTGGCTCATCATTTATTAGAAGTCTGTATTTGAATGAAAATGAATGTCGTCCATCAAGATTTTTCAGTATCGTATCTCTATCATATAAGGTTCTGGCATATTCACGATCCTCAGAATAAACGTATTTATCAATGTTATCCAGGATATCTCTAAAGAAATCTTTGCCCGTCTCCGGTAGATTTAAAGACATGTACTTTTGACTTTTTGAAAATGCCAGATATTCACCTGATTCTATTTCAATGTAGGATATGGCTTCATAATCTGCAGCCATTGCGGAAGCGATATGATCGTGTATTTCGTTCTTTTTTTTCTCACTTAACTGAACAAAAGAGTGAACAAGGCATATTCCTATCAAAAGTCCGATCGCATAGGAAGGGAGAAAGGCATAAACTATCTGGAGTATGAGAAAAACGCCTAATACTATGCTTGTCAAAGCGACTGCTTTGTATCTGACTTTTTGGCGACCAACGCTTCTATGAGAAACGTATAGTAGATAAAGTGAAACTGCGATATAGAAAACGATCTGAAGAAGGAACGAGATATTTCTTCCGGTTTCTCCTATATATTCATGTGCATCATTATAGGAAAACATGAAATGAGAAAAACGATTGAGTATAAGGCAGATTATTCCCATCAGGAACATTGTCCATACTCCATGCAGAAGAAAAGAGCTGCTTCGGCCGTCCTTATTAAGAAACGCAACTATATAGCGTGTCCATGTCAGCATGGTCAGGAGCATAAACATGAAATAAAAGACAGTCAATGAATAGATAAAAGGAAAAAGCACAGGGATATCATGGTGTTCGTATAAGAGTCCCCAGGTCATGTCAACGATCAAGTAGCAATTTGAAGCAAGAATAAAGAAATTATAGCGTACAGGTACACGTTTCTTATTAATTTGCCCCTTTTCCCTGAAACCGTATTTTTTTAACGATTCATAGTTAAGAATTAAATTTATTATCAGCAATGATGCCGGAACCATAGAGTATAACATTGTTTTCAACCCCCACGACTTCACTAGTTCATAGTATATATCGTCAAAAATACAATTTTTATACAGTTTATTATCGTTGATTCCTGTATTGAGTAGGAGTCATTCCCATCTGCATCTTAAATAGCCTGGTGAAGTGGCTTGCATCATAGCAGCCGATTCGCTGGGCTATTTCTGTTACAGGGAGATTTGTATCGGTCAGAAGCTGACAGGCGTTACTTACTCGTGCTTCACTTATCATTTCCGTAAAGGTTTTACCCGTGCACTTCTTTAAGAGCTGACTCAGATAAGTGATGTTGTATCCAAAGAAATCTGCGACAGAATTAAGCGTGATGTGGTCGTAGTTGATCGTTATGTAGCTTATTAAGGATATCCTCGGTATAAATCCGTTAAAACCCGGATATGCAGAGGTTGAGATCAACCCTGACATAGAGAGTGGACTTGATCATGCAGAAGGAAGCTATGATTCCATCTGGGGTAAGATCGGAGTCGCATGGAAGCTGGAAAAAGGTGTGCTGAGTCTTGACATAGAGCTTCCGCCGGATGTTACAGCAAGAGTAGTCGGCCAGACAGAAGTTATTCGCTGCGGACGACATCATTTTGA
Organism: Lachnospiraceae bacterium MC2017; assembly: GCA_000701625.1. Taxonomy (GTDB): domain Bacteria; phylum Bacillota; class Clostridia; order Lachnospirales; family Lachnospiraceae; genus NK4A144. Next base: position 36,720 of record JNJK01000009.1, on the reverse strand, counting down.
AATAGATAGTGCACAGGTTATCAGCAGCAGTTCAGACTGTGCGTGAAAGGAAAGAAGAAAAGTATTATGGAACCAAAGTTCAAAAGTCTCATGCAGATAGGAATCCTTGTAGAAAATCTGGAAGAGGCAGTAAAAAACTATGAAGCAATGGGAATCAGCGGCTGGGATATCTCAGCATTGGATAACACAGTCCCTCCATTCGAAGATCTGAAATTTGACGGAAAAGAAATCCCGGAAAAAGGACAGTTCGGACATGACGGTCAGTTTGGTCATGAAATGGTTGGCATCGTTCACGAGGTCGGAGAAGATGTAAAGGACATCAATGTAGGTGACAGAGTATTTGTAAATCCTGCCGTGGCAAAGAGAAATGGAATGATGGGATGTGACATAGCAGGAGCATTTTCTGAGTACATGGTAGTGGAAGATGCAAAGTACGGATACAACCTTTTCAGACTCAGCGATGACACCACGTTTGATGAAGCAGTCGTGATCGAGCCACTGGCAGTTGCTACTCATGCAAAAAACAGGATAGATGTTAAGGCATCCGACAACGTTCTTATCTTTGGAGCAGGAACTATCGGACTCTGTGCACTGAATGCAGTACTGGCATCAGGATGCCGTAATCCGATCGTTGTAGACATGAATGAGAAGCGTCTTGAAATGGTAGAAAAGATGGGCGGCATCGGTTACTGTCCTGCACGTGATGGTGAGATACTTCCGTTCCTTAAGAGTAAACTTGGAGCAGTTTATACCCAGTTTGGTCAGGAAAGAGCAAATATCGATGCATATATCGACTGCGCCGGTGCGGCACCTATCCTGCCTGAGATCATGGGAATGGCAAAAGAGCACTCAAGAGTAGTGATCGTTGCAGTATATAAGAAACCTGCAGAATTAAATGCGGCAAATCTCCTGTCTGCCGAGATTACTGTAAAGGGTTCATGCGGATACGAGCATAGCGATATTGTCGAGGCTTTCAACAATATTGACACTCACAGAACAAAGACACCTGAGATCGTAACACATCACTTCAAGCACGAAGATGCTGAAAAAGCCTTTGAATTCGCCGCAGATCCGGCAGCGGGCGGAATAAAGATCGTGATCGATTACGAGTAAATAATATGATCAAAAACTTGCACATCGCACTCCAATAGAGTTACAATCTGAAAAAATCAGATAAAGGGAGTGCTGTGTTATGGTAAAAACTGTGGGAATCGTCAGTCTTTCCAGAGGAACCATTGGGGAGGACTTTGTTAAACATGAACTGGAACTTGGCATAAAAAGGCTTGAGGAAATGGGACTTAACGTAAAGTTTATGCCGCATGCACTCAAAGGAATAGAGTATGTGGAGTCTCATCCGGAAAAGAGAGCTGAGGATCTCATAAATGCGTATAAAGATCCTGATATTGATATGATCCTGTGCGCTATAGGTGGTGACGATACATACAGGCTCCTGCCGTATCTCTTTGAAAATGATGAACTAAAAAACGCAGTTAATGACAAGATATTTCTGGGATTTTCTGATACGACCATTAATCACCTGATGCTTCATAAAGTAGGTGTAAAGACTTTTTACGGACAGTCATTTCTTGCTGATGTATGTGAGATGGGTAAAGACATGCTGCCGTATTCAAAAAAGTATTTTAAGGAGCTTATAACCACCGGAAGTATTAAAGAGATAACTCCAAGTGACAGTTGGTATAAGGAAAGAACTTCTTTCGGATCAGACCAGCTGGGAGTAGATCCTGTACCTATGAATGACACCGGATTTGAACTTTTGCAGGGAAAGAGTGAGTTTTCAGGTGAGATCCTTGGGGGATGTATAGATACTATATACGACATATTTGATGGTGAACGCTATGAAGATATGCCGGGGCTTTGCAGTAAGTATCAGCTTTTTCCTCCTGTCGATGACTGGAATGGGAAAATCTTGTTGCTGGAATCAAGCGAAGAGCAAATGAAGCCTGAGAAATACAGAAAAGCACTTAAATTTCTAAAAGAATACGGTGTATTTGATGCTGTTAACGGAGTGCTTATTGGAAAGCCGATGGACAGAGTCTATGAAGCGGAGTATAAGAAGGCCCTTACAGAAGTAATAGCAGATCCGGAACTGCCGGTAGTCTGCAATATAAACATTGGTCATGCTCTGCCGCGATGCATAATTCCATTTGGCGTAAATGCCGCTGTAAACGTGCAGAAGCAAAAAATATTATTTGGATAGGCGGCCGAATTGGAGCTTGCGGTGTTATTGATTGTACTTTTTCAACAAAACCGCAGCATATAAAATGTATAATCTGACAAAAATATAACGAACGTGACTTATATCACGGAATTAATGGAGCGTATTCCCGATAATTATCATAGGTATGCGCTTTTTTGATTTGTGGTACAGGAAAGAGAAATTTTTGGAAGGAGCTGTGAATGGGATACCGGATATTAAAAGACAAAGCGGATCAGATTTTTACGAAAATGCAGGAAAAGTATGATGTCTTTGCACCTGTGTTAAAGATTGGAGACGGAACATTTTCGGAAATAGATGTGATCCGTTACGACAAGATCACTTCGTTTGATGAAATTGAGTGGGAAAAGAAATCAGATTATTCATTTAAGGAAGCTTTGTTATCGATAAACGAGACTTTATTTTATTTTACGGATGATGAAACAACCGTACCAAAGGGACCGCAGAAAGAGATCCTGATCTTTCTCCGTGCATGCGATATGCACGCGCTTAAGCGCCTGGATCAGATATATCTCGACAACAAATTTGAGGATTTCTACTATAAACGCGTTCGTGAAAAGGCAAAGTTTGTCCTGATGGGATGTGAACATTCCTGTGAATCCGGATTCTGCGTTTCTATGGGTACAAACAAGGCAGATAACTACGACATGTACTTGAAGATCGTCGATGGAAATGTAGAGATCGATGCGAAAGATGATGAGCTTGCTGAATATTTCAAAGAGGGAAGCGAAGCGTCTGTAACTCCTGATTTTGTTACTGAAAATCCTACGAAGGTCACCTTACCGAAACTATCAAAGGAAAGTAAGGATGATCCCATCTGGAAAGAATACGGTGAAAGATGTATCGGATGCGGCAGATGCAACTTTGTATGCCCGACATGCACATGTTTTACAATGCAGGATATTTTCTACAAGGATAATAAAAAAGCAGGAGAGCGCCGCAGAGTATGGGCATCCTGTCAGATCGACGGATATTCTCAGATCGCCGGCGGTTTTGAGTTTAGAAAGGATCAGTCTGACAGAGTTCGTTTCAAGGTTATGCACAAAGTCTATGATTTTGAAAAGAGATTTGGATATCCGATGTGCGTAGGCTGCGGACGATGCGATGATGTGTGTCCGGAATATATTTCATATTCCACTATTTTGAATCGTCTTGCAAAGGAGGAGAAATGAATATGAAAAATGAATATATTCCGGTTCGTTCGAAGATAAAGGAAGTAATAAAGCATACAAACCTTGAATACACTTTCCGGATGGAATTTGATGGAGATGTAAAACCGGGACAATTTTTTGAAGTTTCGCTTCCTAAATTTGGTGAAGCACCTATCTCTGTAAGCGGTATCGGAGAGGGGCTCGTTGACTTTACCATACGTCGAGTAGGAAAGGTAACAAACGAAGTATTTGAAAACTATGTTGGTGATTCCCTGCTGATACGCGGACCTTATGGAAATGGATTTGACATTGATAATTTCAAGGGAAAAGAAATCGTTATCATCGGCGGCGGAACAGGTGTGTCACCCATGCGGGGAGTGATACAGTACTTTGCGTCTAATCCGGACGAAGCAGTCAGCACTACTCTTATCGCGGGATTCAAGAGCCCGGATGACGTGCTATTTAAGGCTGATTTTGAGGAATGGGAAAAGAGCATAAATGTCATAAAGACAGTCGACAATGCGCCTGAAGGCTACACGGGACCGGTCGGAATGGTCACAAAGTACGTTCCGGATCTTAAGTTTAAGGACAAAGCAAATGCCGTATTTATCTGTGTAGGTCCTCCGATAATGATCAAGTTTACGATCATGGAAATTCAGAAACTTGGCATTGAAGATCAGCAGATATGGACGTCTTATGAGCGAAAGATGTGCTGCGGACTCGGAAAATGCGGACACTGCAAGATGGGTGATAAGTATGTATGCCTTGACGGACCGGTATTTAACTATACCGAGGCCAAGGAATTATTTGATTAAGGAGGAGTGCCATGAGTCTGGATATAAATACTAAAAAAGCAAAAAAGAATGCCTGGCGTATTACAAAAAAGCGCGGCATTGGCGCTTCTCGTATCCGTGTACCCGGTGGATATCTGGATGCGGATGTGCTCGGCATGGTTCAGGAGATCGCCAAGGAATATGGTAATGGTTATGTTCATCTGACTACCCGTCAGGGATTTGAGATCGAGGGTATCCATCTGGAAGATATGGACGCCGTAAATGAAAAGCTCCAGCCGATCATTGAAAAGGTAGGGATAAATCAGAACGAGGAAGACAGAGAAAAGGGATATTCAGCGTCAGGAACGAGAAATGTTTCCGCATGTATCGGAAATAATGTGTGTCCTTTTGCTAATTACAACACATCAAAGCTTGCCCGCAGGATCGATAAGGAGATATTTCCGAATGATCTTCACTTTAAGGTAGCCTGCACAGGATGCTCAAATGATTGTGCGAAGGTCAGGATGCATGATTTCGGTATCATCGGCATGACTGAGCCGCAGTATGATCCGACGAGATGTATCAGCTGCGAAGCCTGCGTAAAGGGATGTAATTCTCTGTCAGTCGGTGCGCTGAGCGTTGAGAATTATAAGATCGTAAGAAACACAGATAAATGTATCGGATGTGGAGTTTGCGTTACCAAGTGCCCGACAAGAGCATGGACCAGAAGCAAAAAGAAGTACTATAAGCTCACTATCATGGGCCGTACAGGTAAGAAAAATCCGCGTCTCGGTCAGGATTTCCTTGTATGGGCAGATGAAGACAATATCGTAAAGATCATAAAGAATACCTATGCTTTCGTAGAAGAATTTATTTCTCCGAATGCACCTGCCAGAAAAGAGCACATCGGATACATAATCGATCGTGTTGGATTTGAGAAATTCAAGGAATATGCGTTAAAAGATGTCGAGCTTTTACCTGAGACAAAGATAAACAACAACGTCTACTGGGGTGGAATACATTTTAAGTGATCCGGTCATCGTGATTATTTGAATAACAGGAGGAAGGTATATGCAAAAAATTCAGACGAATTGCAATTATTGTGCAATAGACTGCAATCTGGATTTCTATGTTGAAGATGGGCGCGTAGTAAAAGTCGTTCCAACACCGGGGTATCCTGTAAATGACGGTTTTAGCTGTATCAAGGGTATATCACTTGATAAGCAGCAGACCACGACAAAGCCCAATTCGCTGCCAAAGATCAAGCAGGCAGATGGTACGATGAAAGAAGTTTCATGGGACGAGGGCTTTAAGTATGTTGCGGATAAGCTGAAAGAGTTGCAGGAAAAGTATGGAACGGAGGCTGTTGCAGGTATATCCACGGGACAGCTGACTCTTGAAGAATTTGCCATATTTGGCCATGTGATGCGTGACTATCTTCATACAAATGTAGACGGAAATACCAGACTCTGCATGGCATCTGCAGCAGTCGGAATGAAGCAGAGCTACGGTTATGATGCACCGGGATATACCTTAAAAGATCTGGAGCTCTCCGATACGATAATTTTGATCGGTGCAAATCCGGTGGTAGCTCATCCGATCGTATGGCAGAGGATCCTTCGAAACAAGATACCGGACCGAAAGCTCATAGTCATCGATCCCCGCAGGTCAGAAACCGCCAAAAACGCGGATTATTACTATGAGATAAAGCCCAGAGCAGATTTAACGCTTCTTTACATCATATCCAATGTTTTGATAAAGAAGGGCTGGATCGATCATAAATTTATAATAGAGCACACCAGTAATTTTGAGGAATTCAGAGATTTTGTAGAGGCATTTACGATCGATCGCGCGGAATCTGAAACAGGACTTACTGAGGCTCAGGTCATGGAGCTGGTAGAAATGATCCACAACGGAAAAGCCGTATCCATGTGGTGGACAATGGGTATAAATCAGGGATACGAGGCGGTACGTGGAGTAAACGCGATCATAAACGTATGTGCAATGACCGGAAATATCGGAAAACCCGGTACAGGTCCAAATTCCATAACAGGACAGTGCAATGCGATGGGAAGCCGCCTTTTTAGCAACACAACCTGCCTTTTCGGAGGACGTGATTTTGCAAATGAAGAGGACAGAAAGATCGTTTCGGAAATAGTCGGATGTGAGCCTCAGATGCTTGCAGAGAAGATGACACTTCCTTACAACAAGATAATCGAAGGCATAAATGCAGGTGAGATAAAGGGGTTGTGGATCCTTTGCACAAATCCGAAGCACAGCTGGACAAATAATAAGACCTTTGCCGACGCGGTAAAAAAACTGGAATTATTTGTAGTACAGGATATCTATGAAACTACAGAGTCGGCAGAGGATGCGACAGTACTCTTTCCTGTTGTGCCCGGTATTAAGAAATGCGGTACATATATAAATCTGGAAAGACGTCTTTGCAGGATGGTGCCGGTTCTTCCACGAGGCGAGAATGAGATATCTGACTATGAGGCGATCCTTGGCGTTGCAAAGGCTCTTGGAATGGGTAAAGCCATCGAAAAATGGGAAACACCGGAAGACTGCTTCAATCTCCTTCGCGATATATCGAGAGGAATGCCGTGCGATTTCAGCGGTGTGAAGTGGGATGAACTTGAAAATTCCAAAGGACGTCAGTGGCCGTATCCTGAGGGACGTGAAGACGAATTTAAGGATGATGAAAGACGTCTTTATGCTGATGGAAAGTTCTACACTCCTGATCAGCGCATGAAATTTATTTTTGAAGAACCGCTTGATAATCCCTATAAACAGACAGAGGAGTTTCCTTATATATTTAATACGGGACGTGGAACTGTCGGACAGTGGCATACACAGAGCCGCACGAAAGAAGTTAAATTCGTAGAAGATGTTTCTGCAAAAAAAGCCTATATTCTTATGAATACAAAGCTTGCTGCGGAAAAGGGAATAAAGTGGATGGATGAGATACGTGTTCACTCGGTGAATGGAGAAAGCGCAGTATTTAATGTTCAGATCACGGATGATGTACCATACGATCAGCTTTATGCTCCGATCCATTACATAGAATGTAACAGGCTCACACCGTCAAACTATGACAAGTATTCAAAAGAGCCGAATTATAAGGGCGCAACCTGCAATTTTGAAAAAATACAGGAGGGATGATCATGTATCGAATAAAGATTGACCGAAGCCGCTGCATTGGCTGCCTTACCTGTGTGACAGCGTGTATCGTGAGTCATCAGACTGACAGTGCAGATGCAAGAAATCGTGTTGTTATTGATTCCGAGATCAAGCCGGCGCCTATTTTTTGCCGTCATTGCGATAAGCCTGAGTGTGTTTATACCTGTATGACAGGCGCGATGCACAAAAATCCTGAGACGGGATATGTTGAATATGATAAGGAACAGTGCGCGAGCTGCTATATGTGCGTCATGTCCTGTCCTTATGGAGTATTGAAGTATGATTCCATAAAGCATAAAGAGATCATGAAGTGCAATATGTGTGTCCATCGTACAGAAGACGGAAGTCCTGATCCGATGTGTGTAGAGAAATGTCCTATGCACGCCATCACACTTGAGGAGGTAGAGAGATGAGATATGTCGTTATCGGTTCCTCAGCAGCAGGTGTAAATGGTGTTCGAGAGCTTCGGAAAAAAGACCCGGAAGCAGAGATCACCCTTATTTCCAAGGACAAGGCTATTTATTCGAGATGTATACTTCATCAGTACTTGAGCGGCCACAGGTCCCTTGAGCGTCTTTGCTTTGCAGAGCCGGACTTTGAGGATCTTTACAAAGTTAATTGGGTTAAAGGCGTGGAAGTCACCGGGCTTGATCGCGAAGCGCAGGAAGTTATTCTTGAAAATGGTGAAAGAACAGGGTACGACAAACTATTGATCGCAACCGGTTCACATACATTTATCCCGCCTATCAAGGGTCTTGCGGGAGCAAAGAACTTTATCGGATTTAGAAATATAGATGATATAGAAGTTTTGAAGGAAGTTCCAAAGAAATGTAGTCACATTGTGGTTCTGGGATCGGGACTCGTAGGTATTGACTGCACTACAGGTTATCTGGACATGGGTGTAAAGGTAACGCTTGTAGATTTTGCCGGCTGGCTTTTGAACAGACAGTTGGATGAGAGAGCTGCACAAACATATATAGACCTCTTTAATGAGCATGGGATCGAGCAGCACTACGGTGTCGGAGTTAGTGAAGTTATACAAAACGAAGAAGGAAATATTACAAATGTGATCCTTACAGACGGAACAGATCTGGAATGTGACTTTTTCGTTATAACTGCCGGAGTCCGCTCAAATGTGGAATTTTTGCAGGATTCAGGACTTGAGCTCTCGAAATTTGGTCTGGTATATGATGAAACAGGAAAGACAAATGATGACAATATCTATGGAGCAGGTGATGTTTCCGGATTGAGTCCGATATGGCCAGTAGCCGTAAAAGAGGGCATGATCGCCGCATCAAATATGGCAGGAGTGCCGGCGAAGATGACGGATTTCTTTGCGAGCAAATCAACCATGAGCTTCCTAGGGGTAAATACCATGTCTCTCGGAATGGTAACACCTCCTGAAGATGATGACTCATATCAGGTCGAGACCTATGAAAAGGGTGATGTCTATAAAAAAATCGTTCATAAAGACGGCGTGATCGTAGGTGCGCTTCTGCAGGGAGACCTGGCATACGGAGGTGTACTTCAGCAGCTTATCGCGAGAAAGATCGATGTGCGGAGAGTAAAGAAACCGATATTCGAAGTGGATTATTCCGACTTTTTCCACATTGCTGATGAAAACTACGAGTTTTACTATGCCGATCGATGACTTTAAACGAGGAGAACTGAAATGAACAGAATCGAAAAAATTCCGGTACCGGTAGTGCCGACCATGCTTTCCCTTCTGACATTATCCAATGTTTATGGAGGACTTGGATATACTGCTTTTCGCTATACATCAATGATGATAGGGACAGTATTTTTACTTGTTTATCTTTTAAAGATCATCATGTTTAATGAAACTTTCCGTAAAGAATACAGCGGAATGGTCCCGTCCAGTCTTTATGCCGGCTTTACGATGTGTTTAATGGTTCTCGGGAGTTTTTTCCATGAGATGGGATTTTCTTTTGGAAAACCTGTCTGGATCGCGGCAGTATTTGTGCATCTCATTCATCTCGTTATCTTTATCCTGAGATTTATCGTGTTAAAACGGAGTTGGGAGACTACAATGCCATGCTGGTTTGTAACACTTAACGGGATCATGGTAAGTTGTGTAACAGGCGGGGCGATGGATTTTAAATGGCTTTTGGTACCTATTACATATTACGGAATAGCGATTTATTTATGCTGCCTTCCGTTTATGATATACAGGCTCTTAAAGAAACCTATTCCAAAGGGAACATTTCATACTCAGGCGATCCTTCTGGCTCCGGTATCTTTGTGCATCGTTTCGGTTATAAATGTACTGGACAGCAAGCCGGCGGGACTTATGTATCTGCTCCTGGCGCTTTATCTATTGACGATATTGTTTATAGTGTGTATGCTTCCAAAGTTTTTCAGCTTTAAGTTTTATCCAGGATATGCAGGACTTACATTCCCTATGGCAATTGGTATTGTGGCATGTAATAAAGCTGCGGTATACTTTGGTGAGACACTTGGAAACTCAGCGCTTGCAATTTTCCTGCAGCAGCTTTCAGGCTTTCTGGTCTTCTTTACAAGTATGCTGGTAGGGTATGTTCTGCTGAAATTTACGGCAATGATGTTTAATGTAAAGGACGTTGAATGAATAAACCTTTCTTTTATGCTATCCGCGGATATAAAAATTCCGGAAAGACTACACTTATGACAAAAGTCGTAAAAATCCTTTCGGAAAAAGGATATAAAGTAGCGGTCATAAAGCATGACGGGCATGACTTTGAACCGGATGTGCCGGGGACGGACAGCCGGAGGATAAAAGACGCAGGTGCTTATGGAGTTGCTGTATTCTCTGCAAACAGAGTGATGATCCATAAAGAATGTAAGGGCATAGATGAGCAAAAAATTGCCGAGGCTTTTCCGGAAGCGGATATCATAATGATCGAAGGTCTTAAGAATAAGGATTATCCGGGATACTTCTGTAATTATCCTGCAGAGCCGGTAATTCCTGCGGAAAAGCTTGTCGACGAGATCATAGGTTTATTGTCTGAAAAATAGTTTTAAGAAAGGGTAGATCATGGAAATAGAAGAGGCGGTAAAGATCCTGTGCAAGAATGTGCTTCCTATAAAGGAAACGGAAGAAGTATCGCTTATAGGGAGTAACGGACGGATACTTGCAGAGGATGTGTGTGCGGAGCATGATCAGCCGCCTTTCTCGCGGTCTCCGCTCGATGGATATGCGGTAAAGGGCGTGGATACACTTGATGCCTCGGAAGAAAGTCCGGTGACTCTCAAAGTCATAGGAAAAGTATATGCAGGCGAAGTGTATAAGGGTAAAGTCTCAAATGGCGAGGCGGTACGTATCATGACCGGTGCGCCGATACCCGACGGAGCCGATACTGTGATACGGCAGGAGGACACAGACTATGGTGAAGAAACAGTAGAAATATATAAGGGACAAAGGCCGTGGAGTAATTACTGTTATGCGGGAGAAGATTTCAAAAAAGGTGAAGTTATCCTTGAAAAAGACCTGACGGTAAACAGTGGGATCATGGCAGTACTGGCATCTCTTGGAAAGAATACTGTAAAGGTATACAGGAGACCGCGGGTTGCGGTGTACTCTACCGGAGATGAATTACTTATGCCGGGAAAACCGATGCAGCCGGGAAAGATATATGAATCAAATAATACATATATAAGTTCACGTCTTATGGAATACGGGCTGGAACCTGTAACTGCAGAAATCGTTCCTGATGATCCATATTTGATGGCTGAAAAGATACAAAAAATCGCAGACAACACGGATCTCGTGATCACCACCGGAGGAGTTTCGGTAGGTGAAAAAGATATAATGCACGATGTACAGGAGATACTTCAGGCAAAGAAGCTGTTTTGGAAAGTAAAAGTTAAGCCTGGCTCACCGACACTTGCTTTTATGTACAAAAATACGTTAGTGCTTGCACTTTCCGGCAATGCATTCGCTGCGGTTGCAAACTTTGAAATTCTCGGCAGAAATATTTTGTACAAAATGTATCCGTCAGAGCGTATAAGGATAAAGAGCCGGATTGTCACCATGAAAGACTCGCTCGCAAAACCATCCGGAATGAAAAGGTTTTTGCGTGGATATGCAGATGATGATACAGTCGTATTTAGTGAAGGACTACAGACATCAGGAGCGATATCCGGAATGGCGCACTGCAACTGTATGATCGAGATACCGGCAGGAAATGAGGGTGCAAAAGCAGGAGACAAGGTTCGGATATATGAAATCTGATCATGAACAGAAAATAGTGGGGCTTATAATGACCGGCGGAAAAAACAGCCGCATGGGCGGAGAGATCAAATTATTTTTGAAAGCTGGTGAGAAAACCTTTTTTCAAAAGATAATGGAAGCCATGGATGGTATACCGGAAATATATCTGTCTGTTAATACGCCCGAACCATATGAAAAGCTCGGATTGCCTATGGTCATAGATGAGATCGCAGGTATCGGACCCATGGGAGGGTTGCTCTCTGCTATGCGTAAAATAGATGCAGAGGCATTACTGGTTGTAGCATCAGATATGCCCTTTGTATCACAGGAAATCATCGGAGAGCTTATAAAGATCTGGGAAAAGGAACAGAAATGCTGCGTGGTTCGAACTCTTTATGATAAGAAAGTTCATCCTCTGCTTGCTATTTATCCGAGAAGTATATTGCCGATCGTTGAGAACCGGGTAAAAGAGAAAGATTATCGGATGATGTCTGTGATCCAAGAAGCAGGAGTACAGTATGTGGATCTCGGGGAAGATGATCAGTCTACTGTAAATGTAAACAGTCGTGAAGATTATCAGAAATTTATAAGATAAAAAATCAGGCGAGGTTTTCCCGCCTGATTTTTGTCTTAACTAATAGGAATTTCTGTTGGAATTCCTATAGGCCATCAAAACGCACTGAGTGCATTCTGATTCGATGTGTGGATTTATCCTGTTGCAAAAAAAGCTTTAACGTCATTGATACTGCTTTACATTAGAAGCGTCAACCGGCTCAAACGGAACAAATACATGGAGTCGGTCTTTTGTCGCTCCTTCCAGTGAAGATATAGACTTTCCCTGTGCCAGAAGAACTGCAGCTCTTACGGCAGATTCGCCCTGACCTTTTGCGTTCTGAAGGGCGGTAAAGCTCATGTCTCCTGCAGCGACAGAAGCACATCCTTCAGCAGTAGCGTCAACACCGAGAATCGGGATAGCAGAAGGATTTTCGTTATGAGCCTTTACTGATTCGATAACGCCGAGAGCCAGATTATCATTGTTGCAAAAAATAGCATCAACGGACTGACCGGTTTTATAAAATGTATCCATCTGTTTCTTTCCATCTTCGACGCTCCAGGATGGACCGTTGTCTGAAAAAACGATGTTGTACTGAATTCCGGCATCTTTCAGTGTATTTTTTATAGCTTTGGTACGACCAACTGCGGCAGAATGTCCCTTTTGTCCCATGACGATAATGAGGTTCATGGAAGATTTATTGCCGAGTTTTTTTATTACATATTCTGCCTGCAGCTTTCCGGCATCACCCTCATCAGAACCTGCGTAGATATAACGATCTGCTTTTAGTACTGAATCGTCAGGAGCGCTGTTTACATATACGATAGGAAGCGTTGTCGCAGCCTGCAGCTGGAGAGCTGTGGAAGAATCTGTCGGACGACAGATGATCGCAGAATATCCTTTTGAGGCTGCCTGTGTTATTTCGGTTACCTGATCTTCGACGTTATCTCCACACATGCTCAGGTCCAGAGTGGCGCCTTGGGCAGCTGCTTCGGACTTTATGCTGGCGTAAAGATTTTCGCGGAAAGTATCATTGTTATCATTAATAGAGTAAAGAATCTTTATGTTGCCGGAGGAGGCACTTCCATTTGATGAACCGCATCCGGTTAGCAGTGTGATGGTCATAATGGAGATCATCAGCACACTGAGGTTTTTTAATAATGTTTTATTATTCATGATCAACCTTTCCTTTCAGATCAGACACGGAACTTCTCAACATAGGACGCAAGTGTTTCGGATGTCTTTTCGAGATCCTGAGCATTATCTGATACGCTCTGGCTGTTTGTTGTGATGCCGCGGGCCTGTTCTACCATGTGCTGACTTGTTTCCAGTATTTCATCTGCGCTCGCAGCCTGTTCTTCAGAAATGGCTGCTACGTTAGTTGCTACATCATCTACCTTATTAATGTTATCGATCATTGAAGATACTTCGGCATCGGTTGCCTGTACCTTGGCATAAATTTGATCAAAGGTTTCTACGGCTGAATTGATCAGCTCGGTATTCGCTCTTATACTGACAGAACTTTCTTTGGCTTTATCAACAGAATCCTGGATCAGTTGATTTACATCTTCGATCAGTTCGGTGATCCTTTGAGCACTTTCGGAACTGGTCTGTGCGAGCTTTCCTATCTCTGTCGCAACTACTGCAAAGCCTTTTCCGACCTCGCCTGCTCTTGCAGCTTCTATAGAAGCATTGAGAGACAGGAGATTTGTTTCTTCGGATATTTCTCCGATAAGGCTTACGATATTTGTGATCTTTCCGGATGCTTCGCCAACCTTATTGATAGACTCTACGAGTTCTACGTTTGAGTTTTCGATGACACTCATGGCATCACTGAGTTTTTGCATACCGGCTCTGCCGTTCTTTGACATTTCTACAGTTTCCTGCATACGGTTATTAGCATTATCACTGTTTGCCTTTGTATCAGAAACTACTCCGGCGAGAACGGTTGCATTTTGGGCGATTTCGTTTACAGCATTGGCGAGCTGGTCAACAGTTTCGTTAAGCTGCTGCATGGCATCTGACTGTGCTTGCGAAGCGTCGTACATTTCCTGAGAAACCGTTGCGCTGTCATCAGCCTGACGACCGAGTTTATCGGATTCGTCACTGATAGATGAGATCATGTTTCTCATGCTTGTGATGAAGTCGTTGATCTTGTTGCCCATGAGCCCGATCTCATCATTGCTGTTTGCTGTCACTGAAATGGTGAAGTCGCCTGAGGACATATCGATAATGTTCTTTGTAATATCAGACAACGGAGCGATTACTCTATTAACAACAAAGAGGATTAGGAAGATAATAATAATAACAGCGGCTACGCCGATCAGCAGTAAAAGGTTTCCGAGCTTAGTAACATTTGCAAGGATTATATCTGTTTTTATGGAAGATACCAAAACCCAGTCTGTTGTTCCTATTTCTTCAAAGTCAACCATGTAATCGCCGATGATCTGTTCACTATAATTTCTATTTTTCAGAGCAGTAGCGACTCCGCTCATCAATTTGTCCGGATCGGATTCGGATATGGCCGTAGATACCTTAGTGCCGTCACGATGGGCAAGGATCGTACCTGTTTGTGTATCCACCAGAAATGAACTGGCATCGGTCATTTTTACGCCGGAATTAACGATGATGCTTATCTGATTTAAGGGCACATTGGCGCCTATAACTTTCAGATCGCTTTCGCCATCGTCAAGTATGCCGGTCGCACTGATAACGTATTGTCCATCATTGTTTTTATAAGCTCCTCCATAGTCCATATTTATGCGCGTCATTCCTTGCTTAAACCATTCGGAAGAAGTAGGATCGGACACTTCCATATCGGATTCGGAAGCTTTATAAAATTTTCCGGTAGACGTGCCTATGTACAAGCCGTTTTTGGAATTATCATTAAAAGAATAATATCCGTCAAGTAAAGTCTGGAGTTCCTTTTCGGAGGGCTTCATGTACTCTATGGCACGCTTTACCGTGGAAAAATATTCCATGTTTTCATTAAGCCAGGATTCGATATTATCAGCCTGATTGGAAATAGACGAATCCAGTGCCTGCTGAGCCATCGAAGTCAGATATTTTCGTGATAATGTCGTAGAAAGAAATACGATTATTATGATCGTCAGAACTACGACGGGCATGATGCAGAGGAGGAGCTTATTCCTGATACTTCCCCTTTTTCTGATGGCAGCATTATTTTTTCGCTGCTTCTTTTTTTCATTCTTTTTTTCCATGTGGTTATCCCCCTTCATAAGAAAAAACATATATATCTTTAGTCTATATCGGTGCTATATGAGAAATTTATAACCGTGGAAAATAAAGAGTATACTTAAAAATGGATTTATTTTAGCAAAAGGAGTAAAGTAATTAACTATTCAGAACAGCCCGAAGCACGTGACTGGCGAGGGCGTATGAAAGTGTTAACAAAGTATTTAACATGTAGATAAGAAGAAAAGAGGGTAATAATGCTTCAGGAAATTGCACCACATGTATTAAATAATCAGTATGATCCGGATGCAAAGGTTCAACAGGACAGTATTTTGTTCTTTTTTAGGGGAAGTGAACTACTTTGTAAAAAAAACGAAGATGAGATAGTGCTTCCGAGAGCATCTGAGTTTAAGGATATAGAAGATGCGGTATATCTTTTTTCTTTTGACGGGACAGGTTGTTTTTTGCCTCATGAAACACCGGATGCATCAGATGGATACGCATATAGGGATATCCGGGTTATACGAAAGACAGGAAATGCATCACAGCACTTTATGTTTGCGGCGTTTACAGCATATCAGTTGTCACATTGGTACAGTGTTCATAGATTTTGCGGACATTGTGGAACAGATACGATCCGCTCAGAGGAGGAACGCGCTATAGTCTGTCCTCTTTGCGGTCAGAGAGAGTATCCTAAAATAGCACCTGCAGTGGTGGTTGCAGTCATAGATCCGGAAGCGGATAAGATTCTTCTCACCAAGTACGCTGCATCACGCGGGTCATATCCGTACTATGCTCTTGTTGCAGGATTTACCGAGATCGGAGAAACATTAGAGGAAACAGCGGCGAGAGAAGTAATGGAAGAAACCGGACTGGAGATAGAGGATCTTAATTATTACAAATCACAGCCATGGGGAATCGTAGATGATCTTATGATCGGATTTTTCTGTCATGTGAAGGGAAGCAGAGAAATCCATATGGATGCCTCAGAACTCAGAGAAGCTGTATGGCTCAGCCGGGATGAAGTGATCCCGCAGCCTGATAACTACAGCCTTACAAATGAGATGATGTGCCTTTTCAAGGACGGGAAAGAACCTTGCATTGCTCGTTAGAATATGCTAACATGAGTTAAAAGCACTCTTATAGTGTTTTATTGTGGTTGTCAGGAGGCTTTTAATGGCATCAATTATTGTTTTTATCATATTGGTCATATGTGTAGGTGTTGCTGTTCGCTACCTGTATATGGAGAAGAAAAGCGGACACTGCATAGGGTGCGCTCAGGGAAAATGCAGTCATAGCTGCGCTCATTATGCAGAGGAACAGGAAGAACTTAGAAAAGTAAGAGAGATCCGCGCGGCAAAGGCAGCGGAAGAAAAAAGACAGGGGTAAAGAATGCAGGAATCAGGAGAAGACTATATCGAGACAATCTATCGCCTGAAAAAGAAAAATGGAACAGTAAGATCAGTTGACGTGGCGAAAGAACTTGGATTTTCAAGACCGAGTGTATCCAGAGCAGTAGGAATACTTAAGAGAGACGGATACATCACTATGGATGAGAGCGGTGAGCTCGAGCTTACAGAGAAGGGTAGAAAAAAAGCGACCGGAGTTTATGACCGCCACAGGACACTTACCAGATTTCTTATGGAAACGGCGAGTGTATCGGAAAAGACAGCAGAAGCGGACGCGTGCCGAATTGAGCATGTGATAAGCGAATCAACGTTTCGTGGTATAAAAAAATATATTAAGGGAAAAACAGAACAGATATAATACTTATCAAGTTTGTACTTTCCGCCATGCAATTTGACAGATAATGATTTTGATAGTATCCTTTGAAACTATAAAGGAGGATAATACAAAATCATATGGACAGTATTGCTGACGCGGCCCTATCGGGCATAGGAATTGTAGTTATTAATTTTTTCCTGGTATTAGGCGCTGAAGGAATCAGAAGATATTTCGAGAAATTCAGGGCGAGACGGTTTAAAAGCTTAGAGTAGTCTGAATCACATCGATAAACTAAATAGAGAAAAATTGACGGGCGGGCCTGCGAGGGTCCGCCCGTTGTTGTTTGAGCACTTGGGGAGGTTTTATCGAACCTGGTGAGAAAGTACTCTGGGACACTTATCGAGGTATTTTCGAGGTTAGTGTCACGGAGTTTCCTTATTATTCTGCGTGCTTCAGAATTGCCTCGATAAATCCGCGGAAAAGAGGGTGCGGACGGTTCGGGCGTGACTTAAATTCGGGATGAGCCTGAGTAGCTACAAACCAAGGATGATCAGGGAGCTCTACCATCTCAACGATGTGTCCGTCAGGAGAGAGTCCGCTGAGTTTCATGCCGGCTTTTGTAAGGTCTTCTCTATAGTAGTTATTAACTTCATAGCGATGACGATGACGCTCGTGAATGATATCACTTCCATAGAGTTCGTGAGCCTTTGAACCAGGAGTCAGGTGGCAGGGATAAGAACCGAGACGGAGTGTTCCGCCGATATCCTCGATACCATCCTTGTCAGGCATGATATGGATAAGCGGGTGAGTAGTCTCAGGGTTCTGCTCTGTACTGTTGGCATCGGAGTATCCGAGAACATCTCTTGCGTATTCTACGATAGAGAGCTGCATTCCAAGGCAGAGACCGAGGTAAGGAACACCGTTTTCGCGGGCGTAACGGATAGCTGTCAGCATTCCGTCGATACCACGCTGACCAAATCCACCGGGAACAATGATTCCATCTACATCACCAAGGATCTCTTTTACGTTTTCCGGAGTGATATCTTCAGAAGAAACCCACTTGATATCTACATCAGCTTCATTAGCGATCGCGCCGTGCTTAAGTGCTTCTACTACACTGATATAAGCATCGTGAAGAGCTACATATTTTCCAACGAGAGCGAGACGGGCAGTTCTCTTGGGATTTAAGAGCTTATTTACCATAGAAGACCATTCGCTGAGGTCGGGCTTGTTATTCTCGAGGTGAAGGAGATCACATACATCATCAGCAAGATGCTCTTCTTCCATAGCGAGAGGAGCAGCATAAACTGTAGGAAGGTTCAGGTTCTGGATTACATTTTTCTTAGGAACGTTGCAGAAAAGAGAAATCTTGCTCTTAATATCTTCGTCAAGGGGCTTCTCTGTACGGCAAACAACGATATCAGGCTGGATACCAAGTGCCTGGAGCTCACGAACGCTGGCCTGAGTGGGCTTTGTCTTGAGTTCCTCAGATGCGTGGAGATAGGGAACAAGGGTCACGTGGATAAGAATTGCGTTTTCGTGACCGATATCATGCTGGAACTGTCTTATAGATTCGATGAAAGGCTGACTTTCGATGTCGCCGACTGTACCGCCAACTTCGATGATGGCGATGTGCATATCGTCAGAGCTGTCATTTCTGTAGAAACGGCTCTTGATCTCGTTAGTGATGTGAGGGATTACCTGTACTGTGCCTCCGCCAAAATCGCCGCGGCGCTCTTTAGAAAGGACTGACCAGTAAACCTTACCGGTTGTAACGTTGGAATGTTTGTCGAGGCTCTCGTCGATGAATCGCTCATAGTGACCAAGGTCGAGATCGGTCTCAGTGCCGTCGTCGGTAACAAAAACCTCACCGTGCTGGATAGGGTTCATTGTGCCGGGATCGATGTTGATATAGGGGTCAAATTTCTGCATGGTTACTTTATAACCACGCTCTTTCATAAGTCTTCCGAGTGATGCTGCGGTGATACCCTTACCAAGGCCGGATACGACACCACCAGTCACGAACACGTATTTTACTGACATGGGATACTCCTTTCAAAATAAAAAAAGAGACAAAGACCCCTTACTGTAGAATAAAGGGACGCCTTTGTCTCTTTTTGCTGCAGATCCAAAAATTGTCTTTGTCATCTCATGATTTAACGGAAAAATTATATGAGCATGAAAGTCACTTGTCAATTATTTTTTTGATTTTTTGGGGGATAAGGAATCAGGGGAGTGAGACCGATATACATTAATAAGAATTCAGAAAAAATCAGGGGTTGTTCCTCGTTTGAAAGGAGCTTTTTTATGGCTATACAGATGAACGGGCTTGATAAAAATATGGCGGATATGTGGCAAAAAAACAGTGGTGCAAATTTAGAAAAAGATCTAAAAAGTGAATTTTCTGCCGCAGTTCAGGAAATTTATGATAAGGTAAAGAACGGTGACACGGAAGAAAGTATTCCGATCGGCGGTCAGTCATTTACCATAAAAGAGTGGGACAGATTTATGAATCGCTTTGATAAGGTGCAGGAAGGTATCCGTGAGTCCATAGAGGAAGAAATAGAAAAGAGAAAGGCAAAAGAGGAGGATCGTGCAGTAAGGCAAAAGGTCGAACTCGCGAAAGAGAAAGACGAGAACTCGGAAACAGAGGAATTATTGCAGGAACTTCTCTGACAAAGAGGAAATAATGGGAAAGATCACTACAGTTGTATTTGACATAGGAAATGTGTTGATCCGTTATGACGGAAGAGATTTTTTAAAGAGATTATTTGATGAAGAAACTGCAAAGATAGTCGGAGAGGCAATCTTTGGAGGTAAGTGGTGGAATGAGCTTGACAGAGGAGTAATTCCACAGGATGAAATCGTAGAGGAATTTGTAAAGCGGGCACCTGAGTACAAAGAGCAGATACTGGAAGCTTTTGAACGTGCAGGTGAGTGTATTCATAAGGCGGAATATGCTATTCCCTGGATCAAAGAAGTGAAAAAAGAAGGCTTTGAAACCTATTACCTGTCCAATTATTCAGAGCATATGCTGGACCGCAGCACTCATGCGCTGGACTTTGTTCCGATACTTCTTGGCGGTATTTTTTCGTGCAGGGTGCGTCTCGCAAAGCCGGATAAGGCAATATATGAAAAATTTCTTGATACCTACGGTAAAAAGCCGGAAGAGTGCCTTTTTATCGATGATCTTGAGGATAACGTGAAGGCCGCGGAAAGTGTTGGTATGAACGGATGGCATTTCCACGGATATGAAGCGGATCATGACAAGATCATGGAATATCTGAAAAAGAATAGTTGATGGGCTTTATCGTGGTAAAGCATTAATTTGATGTATTTTTTCTTGACAGTATAAAATTAGCTGTTTATAATTCTTTCAAAAGAGCAAGGGAGCTTTTTTAGTGGCTTTCCCTCGCTCTTTTTTCATTTTTAAAATTGTTGAAATGGCAGCGGAATGAGGAAATAACATGAAATTCACAAAAATGCAGGGCTGCGGTAATGATTATGTGTATATAAACGGTTTTACGGAAAATGTACCTGATCACAGTAAAGCAGCTATAGCGTTAAGTAATAGAAATTTCGGAATAGGTTCAGACGGTCTTATATTCATAAATCCGTCTGAAAACGCGGACTTTGAAATGGAAATGTATAATTCCGACGGTTCCAGATCTGAAATGTGCGGAAATGGAATGAGATGTGTCGGAAAATATGTATATGACCATGGCATGACCAAGAGCACACACTTTACGGTAGATACACTTGCCGGTGTCAAGACATTAGACTTAAAGGTTAAAGACGGAAAAGCATATGAGATCACTGTGGATATGGGTTCTCCGATACTGACACCGAAGCTAATACCCGTGCAGGCAGAAGGACTTGATCCAGATGCTGAAAATGCGGTCAGAGTACCGATAAAGGTCATGGACAAGTATTACGAAATGACCTGCGTTTCTATGGGAAATCCTCATGCAGTGGTATTTGTTGATGAAGATCCTGTAAATCTTGATCTGGCTATGATCGGTCCAAAGTTTGAGAATCATTCAGATTTCCCGAATAGAACAAATACTGAGTTTATATATGTGCAGGACAGAAAGCATCTCGTAATGAGAGTTTGGGAACGTGGTACAGGTGAAACACTTGCCTGTGGAACAGGTGCATGTGCGTCGCTTGTAGCTGCGGTTTTGAATGATCTTACTGAAGATGATGTAGAGATCAGACTTCTCGGCGGAACATTAAAGGTGCGTTGGGATAGAGAAGAAAATAAGGTCTATTTAACAGGACCCGCAGAGACTGTGTTTGAAGGCGAAACAGATTTTGTTAAAGGGCTTTAAAAATAAATTCGAAACGGAGACAACATGTTAAAGGTAAATGAAAACTATCTGAAACTCAGGGGATCATACCTCTTTTCGGATATAGCAAAGAAAGTAGCGGCTTTTACTGCTTCAAATCCTGACAGATCAATTATCAGACTTGGAATCGGTGATGTGACCGAGCCTCTTACGCCGACTATTATCAAGGCGTTAAAGGATGCGGTTGAAGAGCAGGGACATCATGAGACATTTCGCGGTTATACACCGGATCTTGGCTATGATTTTTTGAGGAAAGCAATTTCTGATAATGATTACAAGGCTCGTGGCTGCAATATCGAACCGGATGAGATATTTGTATCTGACGGTGCAAAGAGTGATTCCGGAAATATCCAGGAGATCTTTTCATCAGATGTCCGTGTTGCAGTATGCGATCCGGTTTATCCGGTTTACGTTGACACAAACGTAATGGGTGGCAGAGCAGGAGTGTTTGATGAGGCAAAAGAGCAGTGGAGCAATATTATCTATATGCCCTGTACTGCAGAAAATGGATTTACTCCGGAATTTCCTGCTGAAGTACCGGATCTCATTTATATCTGTTCCCCGAATAATCCGACAGGAACAGCAATGAAAAAAGATGAGCTGCAGAAGTGGGTTGATTATGCTAATGAGCATAAATCTGCCATTATTTTTGATGCAGCATATGAAGCATATATTTCAGAGGATGACGTTCCTCATTCTATCTATGAGTGTGAAGGTGCGGAGACCTGCGCGATAGAAATCCATTCTTTCTCTAAAAATGCAGGTTTTACAGGTGTACGTCTGGGATACACTGTTGTTCCGAAAGCACTTAAGGATGTTGATGGAGTTTCGCTCAATACTCTTTGGGCACGTCGTCACGGAACAAAGTTTAATGGTGCTCCCTACATCCAGCAGAGAGCTGGAGAAGCTGTATACTCTGCAGAAGGCCAGAAAGAAGTGAAGGCGCTTGTGTCTTACTACATGGAAAATGCAAGAATGATCCGTGAGGGACTTAAGAATGCCGGATACACTGTTTACGGTGGCGTTAATGCTCCGTATATCTGGCTTAAGACACCTGAAAATATGACAAGCTGGCAGTTTTTTGACCATCTTCTTGAAAAAGCAGGTATCGTAGGTACTCCTGGTTCGGGCTTCGGACCTTCAGGAGAAGGATACTTCCGCCTGACTGCATTTGGAAATCACGAGAATACCAAAGCGGCTGTTGAGAGATTCCAGACTCTTTGAGGAATCATCTGAACCGCTGCGATGACCCGTACTGTTCCGTTGTCTAGGTTATTTTTCACAGAGGGAAAAATAGTTAACTTGTATTTTGGACGTTTTTCTCTAGACAACACTTAACAAAGGAGATTAAGTGGTTTGTGAACAGTAACCTCGTGATTAAAATGCGGGCAGCGAGCGTGCTGCCGAAAGGTGAGGTATAATTATGTGTTCGATCATTGGTTTTGAAAAAAGAAGCATCCCGGAAGAAACAGCAAAAAAATGTCTTGAGCTTACAATATCCAGAGGACCGGATATGACTCGTTTCGAGGAAGCGGGAGAGGGCTGGCTCGGATTTAACCGTCTGGCGATCATGGGACTTACAGCTTATGGTATGCAGCCTTTCCATTCAGGAAAGAACATGGTTGTCTGCAACGGTGAGCTCTATGGTTTTCGTTCACAGAGAGCTGATATGATCGGTAAAGGTCATAGATTTATCAGTAACTCAGACTGTGAGATCATTCTTCCTATGTACGAAGAGTACGGCGTCGCAATGTTCGATAAGCTGGATGCGGAATTTGCAATGATCATTTATGACGGAGAAGCAGATAAGTTTATTGCTGCTCGTGATCCGATCGGAATCCGTCCCCTTTTCTATGGATATCTGGAAGATGGTTCCATCGCATTTGCGAGTGAAGCAAAGAACCTGCTTCCTGTTGTTAAAGAAGTATTTCCGTTCCCGCCCGGCTGCTACTATAAAGATGGTGTATTTGTAAGATACGCAGATCCTGCAGCTGTTCATCACTATATCGTGGATGATGCAGACACAGCATCTGAGAAGATCCGTGAAAAGCTGGTCGCAGGCGTTGCAAAGCGTCTGGATGCTGATGCTCCGGTTGGATTCCTTCTGTCAGGTGGACTCGATTCATCTCTCGTATGTGCGATAGCGCAGCGTATCAACCCGAGAAAGAAGATCCGTACATTTGCGATCGGAATGGATGTAGATGCGATCGATCTGAAATATGCCCGTGAAGTGGCTGATTTTATTGGTTCAGAGCATACGGAAGTCATCATCACAAAAGAAGATGTACTTGAAGCACTTGAGCCGGTAATAGAGACACTTGCGACGTTCGATATCACAACTATCCGCGCAAGTATCGGAATGTACCTTGTTTGCAAGTATATCCATGAAAACACGGATGTCAGGGTCCTCCTTACAGGTGAGATCTCTGATGAGATGTTCGGATATAAATATACTGATTTTGCTCCGTCTCCGGCAGAATTTCAGAAAGAGGCAATGAAGCGTATCCGTGAGTTGTACTATTACGATGTACTTCGTGCTGATCGCTGCATCTCTGTAAACTCTATCGAGGCACGTGTGCCTTTCGGAGATCTGGATCTCGTTGAGTATGTGATGAGCCTTACTCCTGAAGTAAAGATAAACACTTATGGAAAGGGTAAGTATCTCCTTCGTCATGCATTTGATAAGGGTGAATGGCTTCCTGAGTCCATAGTACAGCGTGAAAAGGCAGCATTTTCTGATGCAGTAGGTCATTCTCTGGTTGATGACATTAAAGAATTTGCAGAGCAGAAGTATGCTGATGATGAGTGGCAGGATATAGCTTCAAAGTATGAGCATGCGACTCCGTTCACAAAAGAAAGTCTGCTTTATCGTGAAATATTCGAGAAATACTATCCAGGACAGTCAGAGATGATCCCTGACTTCTGGATGCCGAATAAAGAGTGGCCCGGATGCAACGTAAACGATCCCTCAGCAAGAGTGCTCGCAAACTACGGTGCAAGTGGAATCTAAAAAGTGTATGTCAAAGATCATAAACGGAGCATTTGATGCGGAGTTTACGATCATGAGCGCTGAGTAACAGTGCACAGAAAAATGAACATAATACCCGGCAGGAACGGTTGAGTTTTCCTGCCGGGTATTTTATTCTTTAATTTATAGGGAATTCTGTTGGTTGTCACAGGGGTTATTACGAAATGGGGGACTATGCATGGCAGAACATAATGAGCCTATAACAGAGAATCTTATAGAAAATAAGAAAGAAAAAAAGGACTGGAGAAAAGTTAAAATACCGTTAAACAAGTATCAGCTGCTGCTCATATATTGTGGTCTGGTGCTTTTATACTATGTCATAAGATATGTAGTACTTAAGGTATAAAGAATAAGAGAGCGGTGCTGATGGCACCGCTCTCCGTTATTATCAGAGTGAATCGATTTATATTTAGAAATCAACGTCGAGATCGTAGTAGCAGCAGTCAAGCAGCTTCTCCATCTCTTCCTGAGAAGGCTGACGAGGATTGGAGCCTGTGCATGCATCGAGGATAGCATTTGCAGCGATGTCGTGACGTCTCTCTTTGTAGATCTCTTCCGGAACAAATCCGTTCTCAGTCGGGAAGGAATCTGCGCCGTAGTTCTTGATGCAGTGAGGAATGTTCAGATCATCATTCATGCCGCGGAGATACTTGATAAGGAGCTGAACCTTCTCATCATCATTGCTTCCGCCAAGGTGCATGTAATCAGCGATCACGCCATAGCGCTTCTTAGCTGTCTCGTCCTTTGCGTTAAAAGCGATTACTTTAGGAAGGTACATAGCATTAGCAGCACCGTGGATGATGTGTGCGCCCTGATCAGCAAATACGGCACCTGTCTTATGTGCCATAGAGTGAACGATTCCGAGCAGAGCATTGGAGAATGCCATACCTGCGAGGCACTGAGCATCATGCATGATGTCACGTGCTTCCATATCTTCATTATAAGACTTAACGAGGTTAGCCTGGATAAGCTCGATCGCATGGATTGCAAGAGAATCAGCATATGCGCTGTTAGCAGTAGAAACATAAGCCTCGATCGCATGTGTAATAGCATCCATACCGGTATGAGCAACGAGCTTCTTCGGCATTGTCTCAGCGAGTTCAGGATCAACGATAGCGATGTCCGGTGTGATCTCAAAGTCAGCGATAGGATATTTGATTCCCTTTGAATAATCAGTGATGATAGAGAATGCGGTTACTTCGGTAGCAGTTCCGGATGTGGAGGAAATGGCACAGAAATGAGCCTTTTTACGAAGTTCAGGAATACCGAATACCTTACACATATCTTCAAATGTGCACTCAGGATACTCGTACTTGATCCACATAGCCTTAGCAGCATCTATCGGAGAACCACCGCCGATAGCAACGATCCAGTCAGGACCGAACTCCTGCATAACTTCAGCACCCTTCATAACTGTCTCTACGGACGGATCGGATTCGATACCCTCAAAAATCTTAACTTCCATGCCTGCTTCTTCCAGATAAGCCTGAGCTCTCTGCAGGAAGCCGCCGCGCTTCATAGAGCCGCCGCCAACACAGATGATAGCCTTCTTACCTTTAAGTGTCTTCAGATTTTCAAGAGCACCCTTGCCGTGATACAGATCTCTAGGTAATGTAAAACGCGCCATTTCAAATTCCTCCTTGAATAGATGTCAGTTTGAGTCTGACAAAATGTTGTAAATAATTACAAAAAAGCTTGTATAAATGTAATTAATTTGTGGCTTTTCACTTAAGAAGAACACGTTAATTACTTAACAAACTGCAATAAGTATAACTTTTTAATTATGATAATGCAACTGTATCTGTAATAATTAACAATTAATTCATGAAATCGTGAAATGTATTGATATTGCGGCAAAAAGACTAAAAGAGTCGATTATTTTGCTGGAGTATTGTGCAAATAATACAAAAATAAATAGACTGACAAAAAAGGTAAAATAATGAATTATACTGACTAAATGCACAAAAAGTTATGATGAATGTGAACATAAAATGAAAAAATGTATAATATGTTAATAAGCTCTTGATTTAAATTTCAAAAGGGTTAGGATGTATATAGTGATATATGCTAGAGGACATTTTTGTTTATTTACGACATGATGAATATCACTTGATAGCAGAATGGGAGCTGCTAAGCGTACGATGAAAGGGGCTTTATTATGACAGATGTAGCAGTAAGACTGAAGGACAAGGAACAGATTGAGAAATTTATCCAGATCAATTCAAGATCAGGTTGTCAGGTAGATGTTAGGAGCGGAAGAAGCTATATTGATGGCAAATCCATCATGGGTCTTCTCACATTGAAACTTCTCAAGCCGATATATGTTAGCCTTATTGGCGATGAGAGAAATGTTTCGGAAGTCATGAACGCATATAAGAAGCAGCACTTACTGGTTCAGGGCTGAAACAGGTAATATTGATTTTGGGAAGGGTTGTGCCTCTGACGGGGTACAGCCTTTTTTCTTTATATACAGGAGTTGTCTTTTGAATAATCATAGTGAAGAAATTTTATTTCCGAAAGAACTCTTAAAAAAGTTGAAAGAGCTTATAGAGACTGAGTCGCTTGAAATGATACGTGATAATGATGAACCGGAGATCGTTCGTATTCCGTACATGATGAGTGATGCGGTAGAAAACTATATTCAACTTGAAAATTGCAGAGTGAACGGCGACATTGATGAAGACTTCGAAATAGGAACTTCTATCAGGATCAGTTCCTCCGGAAATGAGTTACGTATAGTATTGTGCGCTCCTGACGGAAGATTACTGCGTATTGATTGCAGCAGGGCTATACAGTGCATGACGTTATATCAATATCATAGGACCGGTCATTATTGGGTCGAGGGAAATGAATTCTTAAGGCGACTGGTTTATATTGTTGGCACAGTTCATGACAAAGCTGAGTTTTTGGGCAGGAAGTACTGCAATGAAATCGAACTGTCTTACTACCATTTGATAGAGTTTGCTCCGTTTAGATATTGGTCACCGATAGATGAGTCAATGGACGACTGGTATCATAATTCTGCAGCAGGAACGGAAACCATGCGTATACTTGCAAAAGAAGCAGGCGACATGAGGTTTTTATGGATGATAGATCAGTATGCAGAGTCTCCGGGGATACGGAATGTATTGGCCAAATACCTGGCGGGAAGTGACGGAGACAGGATCATGGAGTGCCTTCAGAAAAAGATCATAGCTGGTTCTTTACCATATGAGATCAGGAGATACGGATCACAGCTCGAAAGAAAAATAGAAACAAAGAGAGAAGCGATATCAGAAGCGCTTTTGGCGGATGGATATACCGGGAATTATCCTGTATTTAGAAAAGATGAAACAGAAGTGTGTGTGATAGAGGAGCATCCGTTCACCATAATGGAGTGGGAAAGTACAGAGTACAGGTTTCATCTGGAGTTTCGAGAAGAAACTAACGGGAAAGTTAAGAGAAGAGTGATTCATCATGATCTGGAATAGAATAAAAGTGCACAGATAGGTGAGACAAGGTGACGGCAGGTTCAAAGACGTGTTTGAACCTGCCATCATTTATAATACGATAAAAAAATATCAAAACGTGAAAATACACCTAAAAGCAGAAATATGTTGACAATATTGTTAGCATATGCTAAATTAAATACTGTTAGTGGAAGCTAACTACCGCAAAAGTACAGATTCATGCGCATGGATTTTGTACAACTTTCAGATTTCTCTTACCTTGACCTGCCGTGCCCAGCCATCACGGCAGGTTTTTTCTGATTTTTACGTGTATTTAAAAGTGTACAATAAAAAAGCGTAAAAATGCGGTTTTCTAAGCATGTTAAACAAAATGTAATTATATGAAAATGTACCATATGATACGGCAATTTTTGTGGTATTTTAGTAGGTTTATACAGGTCTCTAAAAAGTTGTACTGAGGTTGTTGATTTTTTAACAAAAGTCTGATAGTATCAATCCTTGGATTTTGGAATAGCAAGATTGTTAACCAAAGCTAACTATATTTTACACAAGAGACCAGTAAGGAGGTTTCACAATGTTGTTACAGAATGAAGAATGGAAAGGCTTTGAAGGCCGCCTCTGGAAGGAAGAGTGCAACGTACGCGACTTCATCCAGAATAACTATGAGCCGTATGACGGAGACGAGAGCTTCCTCGCAGACGCTACAGATGCTACAAACAAGCTCTGGGGCAGACTTCAGGAGCTTCAGAAGGAAGAGCGCGCAAAGGGCGGCGTTCTTGATATGGAAACAGAGGTAGTTTCCAGCCTTACAGCATATGGCCCTGGCTACATCGACGAGTCCATGAAGGATCTCGAGACAGTAGTTGGTCTTCAGACAGATAAGCCGCTTAAGAGAGCATTCATGCCTTTCGGTGGTATCAAGATGGCTGAGGAGTCCTGCCAGAACTATGGTTACACTCCTAACCCGAAGTTCCACAAGATCTTCAATGATTATCATAAGACACACAATCAGGCAGTGTTTGATGCATATACAGATGAGATGAGAGCAGCTCGCCGCAGCCACATCGTAACAGGTCTTCCTGATACATACGGCCGTGGACGTATTGTAGGCGACTACAGAAGAGTAGCTCTTTACGGTATCGACCAGCTCATCGCTTGGAAGAACGAAGACAAGCAGAACTGCGGTGACGGCACAATGACAGATGACGTTATCCGTCAGAGAGAAGAGCTTGCTGAGCAGATCAAGGCTCTTAACGGTATGAAGGCTATGGCTCAGGCTTATGGCTTCGATATCTCCGCTCCTGCTAAGAATGCAAGAGAGGCAGTTCAGTGGCTGTACTTCGGATATCTTGCAGCTGTTAAGACACAGAACGGTGCTGCTATGTCCGTTGGACGTATCTCCACATTCCTTGATATTTACATGCAGAGAGACCTGAAGAACGGTACTCTTACAGAGGCTCAGGCTCAGGAACTCATCGACCATATGACAATGAAGTTCCGTATGGTTAAGTTCGCTCGTATCACTTCTTACAACGAGCTGTTCTCCGGAGATCCGGTTTGGGCAACTCTTGAAGTTGGTGGTATCGGCATGGATGGCCGCAGCATGGTTACAAAGAACGACTACAGATTCCTCCACACACTGGAGAACATGGGTCCTTCTCCGGAGCCGAACCTTACAGTTCTTTACTCTCCTGCACTTCCTGAGAACTTCAAGAAGTACGCTGCAAAGATCTCTGTAACAACATCTTCCATCCAGTATGAGAATGATGACGTTATGAAGCCGATCTGGGGCGATGATTACTCCATCTGCTGCTGCGTATCTGCAACACAGACAGGTAAGGAAATGCAGTTCTTCGGAGCTCGTGCAAACCTTGCTAAGGCTCTTAACTACGCTATCAACGGCGGTATCGACGAGAAGAGCGGCACTCAGGTAGGACCTGCTTACAGACCTATCACATCTGAGTACCTTGACTTCGATGAGGTATACGCTGCATATGATCGTATGCTTGACTGGCTCGCTGGTCTGTACGTAAACGTACTTAACCTTATCCAGTATATGCATGATAAGTACTACTATGAGGCAGCTGAGATGGCTCTTATCGATACAGATGTACGTCGTACATTCGCTACAGGTATCGCAGGCTTCTCACACGTAATCGATTCCCTTTCTGCTATCAAGTATGCAAAGGTTAAGACTGTACGTGATCCTGAGACAGGTCTCGTAGTTGATTATGAAGTAGAGGGCGAGTTCCCTAAGTATGGTAACGATGATGACCGCGCTGATAACATCGGTGTTGAGGTTCTTCACAGCTTCCTGACAAAGATCAAGAAGAGACATACTTACAGAAATTCTGAGCCTACAACTTCTATCCTTACTATTACTTCTAACGTTGTATATGGTAAGTTTACAGGTAACCTTCCGGATGGAAGAAGAGCTTGGACTCCGTTCGCACCGGGTGCTAACCCGAGCTACGGCGCAGAGCAGAATGGTCTTCTTGCTTCCCTTAACTCTGTAGCTAAGATGCCGTATGAGTGGGCTCTTGATGGTATTTCCAATACTCAGACAATGAACCCGTCAGCTCTTGGTCACGATGATGAGGAGAGAAAGAACAACCTTGTTAACGTACTTGACGGTTACTTCAGCCAGGGTTCACATCACCTGAACGTAAACGTATTTGGTAAGGAGAAGCTCAAGGACGCTATGGAGCATCCTGAGAAGCCTGAGTACGCTAACTTCACTATCCGTGTATCAGGATACGCTGTTAAGTTCATCGATCTTACTCGTGAGCAGCAGATGGATGTTATCTCCAGAACATTCCACGAGAAGCTTTGATTTCTAAGCGACTCTAAACCGTATGGACTCAGGTCTGTCGGTAACTTAATATAAAAATCAGCTGATGAGAGAGCCCTGTGACATTTTTTGCCGCAGGGCTCTTTTACAAAAAGATAGGAGATAGGAGAAATGGCTGAAGAAATTCTCGGACGAGTAAATTCTATAGAGTCCTTTGGCTCAGTTGATGGTCCCGGTGTAAGATTCATATTCTTTATGCAGGGATGCAGAATGAGATGCAAGTATTGTCACAATCCCGAGACATGGAAGATTGATGACGGCGGTGATCTTTACACACCGGAAGATGCATTTAAGAAGGCGTCAAGATACAAGAACTATTGGAATAATGGCGGCGGTATAACCGTCAGTGGTGGTGAACCTTTACTCCAGATCGAATTTGTTACAGAGCTTTTCAGGATTGCTCATGAAAATGGAGTAAATACAGCACTGGATACATCTGCAAATCCTTTTAATTCTGCAGATCCTGAGTTCATGAAGAAGTTTGAAGCGCTTCTTAATGTAACAGATCTCTTCTTATTAGATATAAAAGAGATCAATCCTGATAGACATAAGGAACTCACTGCATGGGATAATTCCAATATCCTTGAGATGGCAAAGTATCTCTCAGACCACGACAAGAATATGTGGATCCGTCACGTACTTGTGCCTGGTGTGAACGACTTTGAGGAAGATCTGCAGGGACTCTCAGATTTTGTGAAGACACTTAAAACAGTCCAGAGATTTGAAATACTTCCGTATCACAATATGATGATCCCCAAGTATGAAAAGCTCGGGATCGACTTTCCGTTAAAAGACCTTGATGCAGCTGATAAGTCAGATGTAGAAAAGGCAGATAAGATACTCAATACTTCTGAATATAAGGGGTATCTTGCAAAGTAAAAATATAGTCAAAAGCCCTTTGAACCGGAGTTTTCTTTAGTTGTCCGGTTTGGAGGGTTTTTTGACTTACAAAGCTGGATTCTTTATTCTTTACACGAACACTTGATTGGATTCGGAATGTTTTGTATAATGTAATAGAATATGTGTTCGCAAAAGGAGGCAATGAAGAGCGCGGCATGAAAGAACATATTTACATAGCTATCGATCTAAAGTCTTTCTATGCCTCGGTGGAGTGCCGTGCGAGAGGGAAAGATCCTTTTAAGACAAATCTTGTGGTTGCTGATGCTTCACGAACAGACAAAACTATCTGTCTGGCGGTTTCGCCTGCATTAAAATCCTATGGAGTTCCCGGGCGTCCGCGTCTTTTTGAAGTAAAGCAGACTGTAAAAGAAATTAATAAATCGCGTCTCAGAGCGCTAAAAGGTAAGGCGTTTCAGGGAAAATCTGATGATATTGATGAATTAAGGAAAAATCCTGCACTGGAACTGGACTTTATTGTCGCATGTCCGCAGATGAAGAAATATGAAGAGATCAGTGCGAGGATATATTCTGTTTATTTAAGATATGTTGCGCCGGAGGATATCCATGTATATTCCATTGACGAGGTTTTTATGGATGTTACGGGATATTTGAAGATTTATGGTCTGACTGCCAGAGAACTCGCAGTGAAGATGATTCATGAAGTCATGGAAGAAACCGGGATAACCGCAACGGCAGGAATCGCTCCGAATCTGTATCTGTGCAAAGCTGCCATGGATATAGTGGCAAAACATATTCCGGCGGATAAAGATGGTGTGCGGATAGCGGAACTTGATGAGATGGGGTATAGACGTATTCTTTGGAATCACAGACCACTTACGGACTTTTGGCGCGTCGGCACAGGATATGCAAAGAAACTCGAATCAAAGGGCATATTTACTATGGGTGATATAGCACGGTGCGCTCTCGAAAACGAAGAAATGCTTTTCAAGATGTTTGGTGTAAACGCAGAGTATCTTATAGATCATGCTTTTGGTATAGAAAATACGACCATAGCAGATATAAAAGCATATAAGCCTCAGTCTACCAGTACAGGAGCTGGACAGGTATTGACACAACCCTATACTGTCGAAAAAACAAGGATCATCATACGTGAAATGGCTGAGACCCTTGCGATGGATCTCATGTCTAAGGGGCTTGTTACAGACCAGATAGTTATCACGGTTGGATATGATATAGAAAACCTAAAGAATCCATCAGCTATGCAAAATTATAAGGGCGTGATAAAAATAGACCATTACGGCAGAAAAGTGCCTAAAAGCGCTCATGGGAGCATAAATCTTGACAGATGGACCTGCTCTGTAAAAAAGATCGTAGATGCCTCTGTGGAGCTTTTTGACAGCATTATCGAACCGGATCTATTGACTCGAAGAGTATATGTTACGGCGAATCATACAAAGTATGAGCGTGAAGTGCAAAATGAGCCTGCATATGAACAGTTAGACCTTTTTACGGATTACGGAGCACTGGAAGCTGAACGAGAGAAAGAAGAAAAAGAGCTGGAAAGAGAAAAAAGAATGCAGCATGCAACATTAGAACTCA
This sequence comes from Lachnospiraceae bacterium MC2017, assembly GCA_000701625.1. Lineage (GTDB taxonomy): Bacteria > Bacillota > Clostridia > Lachnospirales > Lachnospiraceae > NK4A144. The sequence goes on along the minus strand of JNJK01000009.1, from coordinate 3,557 downwards.
GAAAGAAATTCGGGAAAAACGCGGTGCTTAGGGGTACAGACTTACAGGATGGCGCCAATACTATAGAGCGCAATAAGCAGATCGGAGGTCATAAAGCCTGATATGACAAAAGAACGGTTCAAAAATTCCTGGCATAATGTCCGTGGAGTTTCAGAAGAGGAATTGAGCGGCGACCCGGAAGTTATCAGAAAGTATGGCGATATACTGGATACAAAGTGGGATGGTGTCAGAAAACATCCTAGAGCAAATATGGATGTTCGGGCAGCGCAGTTCTCACCTTTTGCCGCGCTTACTGGATATGATGATGAAATAAGAGAGACAGCACGTACCACGGAAAAAGAGATGGTTTTATCAGAGGATAAAAAGGAAGAACTTGATCGTAAATTGCAATTGATCCTGGAAAAAATAGGAGAAAAGCCGGAAGTTGTTGTGACATTTTTTGTACCTGATGATAAAAAGTCAGGAGGGGAATACGTAACAAAAAACGGTTTTGTTCGTAGGATAGATATGATGAATGGTGGTATCATTTTTACAGATGGAAGCATTGTGTCGATAAGTAGAATATCAGATATCGATCTAAGGCTCTGATCACAACTGTTTAACTGTGTAAGCGAGTGAATGAAAACTATTGAGAGGAAATTATATGACCTACAATTTTTTTGCGGCAATATATAGGATGAAATATATCGAGCGTTGGGCACTAATGAGAAATGCGAGGGCAGAGACTTTAGCTGAACACAGCACAGATGTAGCAATGATCGCGCATTGCTTAACTGTGATAGGTAATGTCAGATATGGTCATAAAATGGATGCCGAGAAAGCTGCGCTGGTTGGCCTATATCACGATGCATCAGAGATCATCACAGGGGATATGCCCACACCAGTTAAATACTTTAATAGAGATATAAGAACTGCCTATAAACAGATAGAAGCAATGGCAGATGAAAGACTTTTAAATAAACTTCCTGATGACCTGAAGCCTGAATATGAGCGCATCTTTAAGGAGAGTAAAAATCCTGATGGCTCAGATGATCCGGAAGAAAGGTACATGAGAAGGATTGTAAAAGCCGCTGATAAAATATCTGCACTTATCAAATGTATGGAAGAGAGACAGGCAGGAAATTCTGAGTTTCGTACGGCTGAAAAGTCCACCCGTGATTCTTTGGAGCAGATGGCAGAAGATATGCCGGAAGTCAGAGATTTTCTCACAGAATTTTTGCCACCGTATGGAAATACATTAGATGAATTATCATGATGTCAGGGTCAAAAGGTCAAAATCCGTTACGTGAGCGAGCTGCAAGCGAGTGAACAGTAACATCATAGCTCGTTACAGTTCAGACACTAGCTTGACACACAATCCTAACGATTGAAAATCATATATTAAAATGGACATAAACCCAGAAAAAATCTATCTTTTTCTGGGTTTTCTATTGCATTTATTATCGTTATGGTATATAATATAAACGTAACGATGCATCTTTGAAAGGAGCACGCCATGGGCATAATTAAGCAGTTAGACAAGCGAACCGGTATCACTTACGTGTATGAATCCAAGGCATACTGGGACAAAGAAAAAAAGCAGAGCCGGGCAAAAAGAACACTGATCGGCAGAATTGATCCAGAAACCGGCGAAATAGTCCCCACTGATGGGAGACACAGAAATACCGGGGGCGCCGAAGAAAAGGAACCCGACTATAAAAAGCTGTATGAAAAGCTTCAAAAGAAATGTGAAGCACAGGAAGTACTTATCAAATCTCTCAAAGCAGAAATAAAACAGTTAAAGGCCAAGTAATCACTTCAATGAACAACTATCAGTATGAATTCATTACAACTCTACAGTACCGCGTCAAGAATCTTCAGGCACAGGTTGATGCCTTCAAGAACGGATCAAAGTACCGACAGATGGATGCGCAGTACAAAAGCCTGCTTCATACTGAAGAATGCCGCATACACAAACTTGAAGTCGAGCTGTCCAAGGCTCACGCACAGACTGTAGATGTCAGAAATAAATGGTGGGACACCATTGAAGATGTCTATAAAGACCATCAGAAAGAAATCGCTGCTAAGGATGCCAGGATCAGAGCGCTCGAGAAGCGCATCATCCTGGTTGAGCAGCAGCGCGATGCTGCCCTGGACAAGGTTGCCGAACAAAGGCGTGAATTATATGAAGTAAAAACTGAGCTTGAAGAAGAACAGGGAAAGAATCTTAAACTGACGGCTCAGATCAACAGAGATTACGAAAACTCTTCTAAACCATCTTCCCAGTCTCCCAATCACAAGAAAATATCCAACAGCAGAGAAAAAAGTGGCAGACGTCCAGGCGGTCAGCTGGGGCACAAAGGCCATGGTCGCAAAAAGCAGGCTGTATCAGAGCCTGTTATTATGCTGCCTCCACCAGAAGAAGTAATTGAGGATTCTGACTTCAAGAAAACTGGAAAAGTCATCCGCAAACAGATGATAAATCTGAGGGTTTTCCTGGATGTTAACGAATACGCTGCTGAAGTCTACTATAATTCAAAGACGGGCGAAAGATGCCACGCACAGTTTCCTGAAGGATATGTCAATGACGTAAACTATGGCGGCAGTGTCAAAGCACTTGCATTCATCCTTAATAATGAATGCTGTGTTTCTATAGACAAGACCATAAAGCTTATTTCAGATCTCACTGACGGAAAACTGAGCATTTCAAAAGGCATGGTCAATGGTCTTTCCAAAGAATTCTCCATGAAAACGGATAAGGAAAAGAAAGAGCTTTTTGCATCACTGATGCAGAAGCCTGTACTCCATACAGATAACACCAATGCCAGAAGCAATGGAAGCAGCCGATTTGTATTTATTGTTGCTGCTCCGGATGGGACCGCCCAGTATTACTTCAGGGAAAACAAAGGCCATGCAGGAATAAAAGATACCCCTGTCGACCTTAACCAGTCAGCGATATTTATACATGACCATGACACCACCTTTTATAATTATGGCAGTGGCCATCAGGAATGTATCGCTCATATCCTGAGATACTGCAAGGACAGCATACAGAATGAACCTGACCGGAAATGGAATAAGAAGATGTATAAACTTCTGCGGGAAATGGTTCATTACCGGAACGGTATTGATGAAACCACGGAATTTGATGAAAAAACTGTCATGGCATTTGAAGAAAGATATGACAGCATCCTGGAAGAAGCCCGAGAAGAATACGAATACATTCCACCCAGTAAATACTATAGAGAAGGTTATAACTTATACAGACGTATGAAGAAGTATAGGTCCAGCCATCTGCTATTTTTACATGATATAAGAGTTCCGCACAACAATAACATGGCGGAACGCCTTTTGCGTGCCTATAAACGCAAGCAGCATCAAGTCATGAGTTTCCGCTCGGATGCGAGCATTGATTACCTTTGTCAGAGCATGAGCATGCTTCTATCATTAAGGCGGGATTCAGAATCCAGTGTATATGACAGCGTATCAAAGATCTTCGATAGACAAAAGGCCGGTAGATCGACTTGATGAATCAAGTGTAGTCTACCGGTCTTCTTATCTCAAGATAGGGTCTGAAC
>JNJK01000008.1 GCA_000701625.1 Lachnospiraceae bacterium MC2017 | reverse complement strand
TAAGGGAAAATACAGTCTGTGCGAGTTCAGCACAGGAAAGATATATAACTGTGATCTAAATGCTTCATACAACATAGGAGCAAGATATTTTATACGTGAGATCATAAAGTCCCTTCCGGTGACGAAAGGGCAGCAGCTTTTGGCAAAAGTTCCAGAAGCTGTGTATAGGAGCACATGCACGTTGTCTACGTTAATTAGTCTGAATGCAGAGCTTTGCGCTGCGGCGTAAGTGTCTCGGTGTCAGACCGTATATGTAGTCAATGAGTCCGCACCCCAGAAAAACGGGTATGGAAGCACGCGACTTTAGTCGTGTGAGGCTTCACTTGCTTTTAAGTCAATAAAATGGATCTTGAATGGCAAAAAGAAGAAGGTTCCCAAGAAGATGTGGACACTGGACGGAACAACCATCAAGTTCTCCGGCAACTTCGAAGGATCAGTCGATGCATCACAGTATGTAGGCGGGTCAGGTTCATAATATAATTTGACTTAAATAGTTGCTTATGTTATCTTTACTGTATTGAACGTACTGGAGAAACTTGTGAAGCCTCCGGTCCGGAAGGCTTCTGCGGGGGCCTTTCGTTATTTTAGGAGATAGTATGGATAAGCCATTTAATTCTGACCTATATTATCAGCCTAGAGATTATCTTGCAGAATGTTATAGATCAGGGAAAATGATAGAGTAAATAATAAACGCAGCACATCATGACCTTAAGGGGATGTGCTGCGTTGTCTTTATCTAAAAATCTCGTCTGAGTCAAGGATGATGGTGAATGGTCCTTCGTTTACGAGGCTTACGCGCATTTCTGCGCCAAAAACACCTTTTTCAACTACGGGAACACTTTCTTTGCATTTAGCGACGATATATTCATACATCTCATTTGCCATATCGGGAGCACCTGCATTGAGGAAATTCGGGCGGTTCCCTTTATGGCAGTCCGCATAGAGCGTGAACTGTGAAATAAGCAGCAGTTCGCCGTTTACATCTTTAAGAGCCAGATTAGTCTTGTCATTTTCGTCTGCAAAAATTCGAAGACCGATGAGTTTCTTTACCATCTTGTCAGCAATCTCTTTTGTGTCATTCTGACCGATGCCCACAAGAACCAGAAATCCTTTTCCGATCTTTCCTTTAACTTCATTATCAACAGTTACATCTGCCTGACTGCAGACCTGTATTACAAATCTCATTTAATAAATAGTTCCTTCCGTTTACGTTTGCATTTATTTATTATAAATATCTCCGGTAATTGCCGGATCATAAAAGATTTTATCCTCTTCAATAATAGATGCTTTTCCGTCAATGACATCCACGATATTAACGGCACAGTTCATGGGTATTCGACCCTGCCAGAAATCAGACGGATCATTATAGAGCGGATTCAGGAGAGCTCTCATGGAACATCCGTGCATACCGATGAGGATAGTTTTGTCTTTAAAAGTTTCGTTACTAATGATTTCATCCATAAAAGGTTTGGTGCGTTTGCAGACTTTTGCAATGGTTTCACCGTCCGGTGCACCGCAGAAATTAAAAGGATCATCATAAAACTTATTGAATTCTTCTCTCTCGATAGGTACTTCGTATTGATCGCCACGGCAGACTTTTTTATCCCAACATCCCCAGTCGATCTCGATAAGTCTGGGATCTACTGCAATAGTGAGATTGGAGGAAGTAGTGTTTTGGGACAGGATGAGTCTGGCAGTATCATAAGCGCGAACCAGAGGACTTGCGATCGCCATATCAAAGTGGACATCTTTAAGTCCCCTTCCTGTTTCGATAGCGAGGTCAACTCCAAGCTGATTCAGAGGTTCATTAAGCTGTCCCTGCAGGCGTTTTTCTCTATTTAGATTTGTTTCACCATGACGAACAATATATAAACGCATATGAAATCCTTTCTAAATCCGGTCAAAATACAGATGGTTGAAATATCGTAACTATTCAGTATCTTACATCGCATAAGCTCATCGGGTCAAATCATGTGGTCTGACCGGAGAGAAAATCTGTCGGTATGATAATTCTTTTTGAGGTAATTTTTTGATCTTCAATCTGCTTTATAAGCAGGTCAACCGCATTGCGTGCGATCATGGAAATATCCCGTCAAATTCAAAGTTTGTGTTAACTAAATATCGTATTGCCTGTTTACTTTCATCTAAGGCTTCGCGTACATGAGGAGTGAAGAGAGTAAGCGATATGGCTTTATATACGTAGATCAGGACGATCTCGGAAAAGGAAGTCTGAAGCGATATCGTAAGGACAGCTTTTACTGGTACAAAGAAGTTATTTCTACTAATGGGGAAAAGATGTAAAAAGTGTATTGAATTTCATAAAGTGCAGACAAACGGGTGAAAAAAATGTACAATTAACCAATATAAGGCAGATAAAATCGGAGGGGGAGATTATTTATGGGGAAAAAAATGATCATACTGCTTGCGTTGGGATTGGTACTTACAGGATGCGGAGCATCCGCATCAAAAACAGATTCGACAGGGGAAATTCACTCGTCTATACAGCATGAAACTGACTCTCCGGATTGGGTAAAAGCAATACCGGAAGCTCAGGATGAAGGGACAAAGCAGCTTTTTGTAGTTGCGGGAATGGGCATGGATAAGACAACAGCAACAATATCTATGCACGAAAGAGATAAAGACGGAAAATGGAAGCAGATACTGTCGTCACCCGGTTACGTAGGACTGAATGGTCTGTGCATGGATGAAGAGCATGCGGAGGGATGCGCCCAGACTCCCATTGGAGTCTATCACTTCAATAAAGCATTTGGCATTGCGGATAATCCGGGATGCTCGCTCGATTATGTAAAAGTCACAGATGATACCTGGTGGTCAGGTGATGATCGTGAGAACATGCATTACAACGAGATGGTTGATATCAAGGATTATCCGGAGCTCAATCTCGAAAATAGCGAACATATCGTGGACTATGAATATCAGTATCAGTACTGTCTAAACATCAGCTTCAACGAGGATGGAACACCTGGACGAGGCTCAGCGATCTTCCTTCATTGTCTCGGTCCTGCAAAACCCTACACAGGTGGATGCGTTGCAATCCCCGAAAACATCATGAAACTCGTAATGCAGAAAGTAAACAAAGACTGCGTAGTAGTGATAGATACATTTGAAAATCTGGATGGCAGCTTCTAAATAAAGAGGAGCGATTCTATGTGTAAATTAATATAGAATCGTTCCTTTTTTATAGACGTCATAATGTACAGTACGTGCAGCTATTATAAGTACCTCCCGGAACGCTCGGACATCTGCTAAGCTCACGCGCTGTCCTCATAAACACGGAAATTTCTGCAAAACTCGCCTTCCGGCTCAAACAGTTTGCAGAAATTTCCTATTCGGACAACGTGTTCACTAAGCATTGCCGGCTGATTGTTCCTGGAAGTACTTATACTAGCTGCACTTATGCTGTGGCTACTGTAAACCTATTCACAGCGTACTTTTTTATAGGGCTGGAGCAAAGCAACAGCCCGAGGATGAATATTGATCTGAGTCAGCATTTGGAGGCGTTTGGGATTTGACGGATACACTGTCCGAATCGCTCCGCGAGCCCGTACTAAGGGCGAGCGGCTAGCGAGTCGTGACCGGGATTCGGCAAATCCCGCCGGGCTGACGAAGGTCAATATTCATCCTCGGGCGTCACTATGTCACTCCGTAACACGACAAAACTTAAAGTAAAGTTCGTAACTGTTCACACGTAAACGGAGCATTTACTGCGGAGTTTACGACAAAGAAAGATGAATAGCCATTGGATTTTGCCATCGACGAAGTCGATTTTATTGCAAAATCCGTTACGTGAGCGAGCTGTAAGCGAGTGAACAGTAACTAAAGTTCAACATAAAACCACATTTAAAAACGTTGACAAACCACAAACAAAATTCTAAAATCAGAAAAGAAACCAATTCATATTTCTGTTGCTTTGATTCGATTTATATCGCTGCATTCTGGTGGGACAGGATACGGCAAAACACAATACCGCCCGTGACGGGCAAAGTACCATTTGGGAGGTACAGTTTTGAGAAAATTGAATACTACGCCCACCGCAAAGTCGGATCGTATCGGAAAGCTGATAGATGATCTCTACGCAAAAATGCCTGAGATAGAAGCATCCCGAGCAGTCCTTCTTACGGAGAGCTATAAGCAGACAGAAAATGAGCCCATCGTAATGCGCCGTGCGCATGCCTTTGAGCACATCCTGGATAATATTCCGATCATAATCCGCGACAACGAACTGATCGTTGGATCAACTACCATAGCACCACGCGGATGTCAGACCTATCCCGAATTCTCCTATGAGTGGCTGGAACCTGAATTTGATACAGTTGCTACAAGAGATGCGGATCCGTTTTATATTTCAGAAGAAACGAAAAAAAAGCTGCTTGAGGTGCATCCATATTGGAAAGGAAAAACCAGCAGTGATCTTGCGTCATATTACATGACCGATGAAACAAAAAAGTCCATAGATCACGCAGTATTTACACCCGGCAACTATTTCTATAACGGTGTAGGACATATCACAGTCAAATATTGGGAAGTGCTTAACCTTGGCTTTGAGGGAATCATAAAAAAAATCGAAGACGAGATGGCAACAGAACAGATAGGTGACGGGGACTACGCTAGAAAACATACATTACTGGAAGCGATGATAATAAGCTGCAAAGCGGTTATACGTTATGCAGAACGTTACGCAGTGCTTGCAGACAAAATAGCATCAGAAACTGCAGACTCTAAACGTGCGGAAGAACTTAGGAAAATCGCAGAAAACTGCAGAAATGTGCCGAGACGTCCTGCAAAATCTTTCTACGAAGCGTGTCAGAGTTTCTGGTTCATACAGCAGCTTTTGCAGTTGGAGTCAAGCGGACATTCCATATCAACAGGTCGTTTTGATCAGTACATGTATCCTTATTTCAAAAAGGATATAGATGAGGGACGGCTTACCCGTGATGAAGCACAGGAGTATCTGGATTGTGTCTGGGTAAAGTTTAACGACCTAAACAAATGCCGTGATGTTGCATCAGCGCGGGGATTTGCAGGTTATTCCCTGTTTCAGAACCTTACTGTCGGCGGCCAGAGTACAGAGGGACTGGATGCCAGTAATGATCTGACCATCATGTGCATCTGGGCAGAAGATCATGTACATCTGCCTGCACCGTCATTGTCGCTCAGAGTATGGAATCTCACCCCTCATGCAGTTATGAGAGAAGCCTGCAAACTCACTCGTACAGGAATGGGTATGCCGGCATACTACAATGATGAAGTCATAATCCCGTCACTCATGAGCACAGGTCTTACTCTCGAAGAAGCGCGTGACTATGGCATCATCGGATGCGTAGAGCCTCAGATCGGTGGAAAGACCATGGGCTGGCATGACGCTGCTTTCTTCAATATGTGCAGACCGCTTGAGCTGGTATTTACAAACGGCTATGACAAGGGTGAAAAGATAAGTATCCAGACCGGAGAATTGTCAGAACTCAGAACATTTGATGATTTCTGGAATGCTTATAAAAAGCAGATGGAATATCAGATTTCACTCCTTGTAAACGCAGATAACAGTATTGACGCGGCACATGCAGAAAGAGTACCGCTTCCGTGGCTTTCCTGCATGGTTGATGACTGCATAAAGAGAGGCCTGACCACAGAGCAGGGCGGAGCAATTTACAATTTCACAGGTCCTCAGTGCTTTGGAATAGCAAATACCGCAGATTCTTTGTGGGCGATAAAGACTCTTGTTTATGAGCAGCATAAGCTCACTCTTCAGGAGTATAAAAAAGCTATCGATGCAAACTTTGGTCAGGGATTGGATGATATTTCGGTTGAGAAAATAACAAAGACGATCGCTGAAGAAATGCAGAAGAGCGGCAAGACACTTACCGCAGAAGACATAGCAGCGATCGTTACAGCGGTAAAGACCAGTGAGCTTCCGGCAGCCGAAAAGCAGAAATATCAGGAACTCCTCGATATGATCGATGAACTTCCGAAGTATGGAAATGACATAGAGGAAATCGATTATTTTGCAAGAGACTGCGCATATCTCTATACGAAGCCTCTTAAAAACTATTCAAATCCTCGCGGAGGTAAGTATCAGGCTGGTGTTTATCCTGTTTCTGCAAATGTTCCTCTTGGAGAGCAGACCGGCGCAACACCGGATGGACGTCTCGCGCATACTCCTATAGCGGACGGCATAGGACCGATGAGAGGCAGAGATGTTAGCGGACCTACAGCAACAGCAAATTCTGTAGCTCGTATAGATCATGGCATTGCATCAAACGGAACACTTCTCAATCAGAAGTTCCATCCGTCAGCTCTTGAAGGAGAAACAGGACTTAATAATTTTGAGAGCCTTATCCGTACATACTTTGACGAAAAGGGCATGCATATGCAATTTAATGTAGTCGATAAGCAGACACTACTCGATGCGCAGGCTCATCCTGAGAAATACAGAAGCCTTGTAGTACGAGTTGCAGGTTATTCGGCACTGTTCACGACCCTTTCAAAGAGTCTTCAGGATGATATCATCTCACGTACCGAGCAGGCTGCGTTTGAATAAATGATTGGAAATACTATGGAAGAGTATCTGAATACAACAGGAAGAATATTTGACATCCAGAGATATTCGGTCCATGACGGAAGAGGTATAAGGACTATCGTATTTCTAAAAGGCTGTGTACTCCGCTGTAAGTGGTGCTGTAATCCTGAATCTCAGGAATATGCCATCCAGCAGATGACGCAGGCGAACGGTAAGGTAAAAACTGTCGGCGAAGATATTACGGTGCAGGATGCGCTGGATATTCTCGAAAAAGATCGACGATATTTTTATCGTTCCGGAGGCGGGCTTACACTTTCCGGTGGAGAAAGCCTTGTGCAGTATGAGTTTGCAAGGGATCTACTTCATGCGGCAAAGGATGCTGGATTTAGCACAGCCTTAGAAAGTATGGCATGTGCCGAATACTACAAGATCGAAGCTGTCCTGCCATACCTGGATCAATATCTCATGGATATTAAACACACGAATCCGCAGAAGCACAAAGAGTTTACCGGAAGGGAAAATTCTCTGATGCTTGAAAATGCAAGGAAGGTCGCTGAATCCGGGCAGACAGAGCTGATTATCAGAACTCCTGTCATCCCGACATTTAATGACACTGATGAAGAAATCAGAGGGATTGCGGAATATGCCGCATCTCTCCCCGGAGTCAGTGAAATGCACATCCTTCCATATCATAAACTTGGATACGATAAATACGTAGGTCTCGGACGTCCCTATCCCATGGGTGATGCCGAACCACCAAGTAAGGAGAAGATGCTGCGCTTCAAAGCGATCGTTGAGAGCACGGGGCTTACCTGCATGATCGGCGGATAATTGATCAGTAAAATCAAGAGTCATCACTTTCAAAGGTGGTGGCTCTTTTTGTGCTGAAAACGTTGTCCGAAAGGAATATGCTTTTTAAGCAAAAAAACTTATATGATGTCAGGGTCAAAAGGTCAAAATCCGATTGTGCTTGCACAAAGAGGATTGAGACCTTGGGACCCGCAAAACACGAGCAAGTAGCGTTATTACGCGGAATGCGAGTGTTTTAGGATTGCGGGAATTGCGTAGCAATGAAGCAATCCGTGACATCAGTAAGGGGCAAAATTTATTTTTGACCCTTACATCACTTATATAAAAGCTGGAATTTGTCGATAACAGAATTAAAGTAATATTTGGGGTAACGGGGTACACGGTTTGTTATGAAGGGATCTTTCCGGGTACTTCGGCAGAAAGTGGGGTGCGTATGAAAAAAGGAATAAGCATAAGGATCAAGATGCTTGGAGGAATCCTTTCCGTAATGACGTTAGCTGTCATAATAATTACAATTATAGCAACTACGCAGGCTGGAAAGGCAATTAATTCCATTACAGAATCTCGTGCAAGTGCGACTCTTGATAACTATGTGAGCAAAATGGATGATACGTTGGGAAATCTGAGGCTTACTGCGCGCATGTTATCTGATATGGTCAGTATCACATATAAGGATACGAGCCTTGAAACCTATGGTGAGATTTTCGCAAAGGTTATTAATGAAGATGACATGATCCTCGGAAGCGGTATCTGGTTTGAGTCCGGAGTATATAACGGACAGGAATATGCCGGACCATACTGGATGAGAGATGGCGGGAACATTGTTTATACGGATGAGTACTCGAACGCAGAATACAATTATTTTGAGCAGGATTATTATAAAAATGCCAAAGCAATGACGGCAAAACAGGCAACTATCACAGATCCGTATTATGACGAATCCAGCGGACAGGTAATGGCAACCTGTTCTGCGCCGATCTTCGATGCAGGCGGATCATATATTGGATGTATTACCGTTGATACGCAGCTTTCATCAGTACAGGATTTTACGTCCACTATGTCTATAGGTAAAAATTCTTTCCCTATACTTCTCGATTCGAAGGGTACTTATGTATATGATACGGACAGCAAAAAGGTTGCTGACTCTATGACTATAGCAAGTGATGAAAATGCTTCGTTAGCTGCGATTGCGAATGATGTACTCGGAACAACAGATGGAATTGCAGAATACACCTATAATAAAGACAGGACGATGATTTTCTGGGAAACAGTTCCGGAGGTAAACTGGAAGCTACTGGTAACACTTCAGAAAAAAGAAATGAATAGTGCTGCAGATAGTATAAGAACATTGCTTAGTATAATCTGTGTTATTTCCATACTGGTATGTGCGGCTATGATATTGGTTCTGATAGAGGGTGTTGTAAAGAATGTAAAGAGTGTAAATACATTCGCTGCCGGGCTTGCCAAGGGTGACTTTACTATAGATAAGATTCAGACAAAATCCAGGGATGAACTTGGACAGATGGCATTTGCGCTCAACAATATGTTCGAGAGCAACAAGGACGTGATCACAAATGTATCTAATGAGTCTGGAAGGATAAGCGATGCGAGCAGATCACTATCCAAGATGGCAGATGAACTTACAAATGGCTTTGACAGGATCAGCAATGATATGGTAGCTGTAAACGATGCCATGATGAGTGCATCGGCAGCGACAGAAGAAGTAAATGCATCAGTACAGGAAGTAGATGCATCGGTTCAGATACTTTCCGGTGAAACAAATAAGTCGAAGGAAGCCGCCGAAGCTATAAAACTTCGTGCACAGGATATAGAGAAGAAATCCAGGACATCACATGATCACGCTATCCGCATAGTGGATGAAAGGAAAAAAGAGATCGAGGCCGCGAATGAGCAGGCAGAGGTTGTGAATAGGATTGGTAGTCTGGCAGGAGCTATAGCAGATATTGCAGATCAGATAAACCTGCTTTCGCTTAATGCATCCATAGAGGCAGCCAGAGCCGGTGAGCATGGTAAGGGATTTGCAGTAGTTGCAGCAGAGATAAATAAGCTTGCGAGTGATACAGGAGATGCAGTAAATAAGATTCAGGAAACTGTAGATGCAGTGCAGCAGTCGTTTGCAAATCTTTTGGGTGCTTCAAATGAACTTCTTGATTTCCTTCGCGAGACGGTAGGGCCTGATTATGAAAACTTCGTGAATGTGGCAAAGCAATATGGTAATGATGCGGAATCCTTTGGTATGCAGTCTGAGCATATCGCTGAAATGGTAGGAAATATCAGAGCTGCTATGGGAGAAGTTAGTGATGCGATCCAGAACATTGCTGAATCATCACAGGATACAGCAGAGAGGTCTACGAATATCACGGATACTGTAAGTAATGTTTCTCAAGTAGTAAGTGATGTAACGGATATGTCCGGAAAGCAGAATGAGATAGCCGGAGTGCTTTCGGAAGTTGTTGGGCAGTTTAAGTTGAGATAATTTATCAAGTTAATGTTTGATCTAAGAGTCATCACACGAGTTTTGTGTGGTGGCTCTTTTTGTGTATGTGTGGCTGGGAGTGATGGTGGACAAGTGACGCCCGAGGATGGATATTGACCTTCGTCAGCTCGGCGGGATTTGTCGAATCCCGGTCACGACTCGCTAGCCACTCGCCCTTAGTACGGGCTCGCGGAGCGATTCGGACAGTGTATCCGTCAAATCCCAAACGCCTCTAAATGCTGACTCAGATCAATATTCATCCTCGGGCTGTTGCTTCGCTCCAGCCATGAACGGTATAACGCCAGTCTTTGAATATATTTATAGGTATCATAGTGCAGGCGTATATCAGAGTTGAACATTTCGGGAATGTCAATATTTTCTTCAGTAGCCACAGCGTAAGTGCAGCTATAATATGTACCTCTAATGACAATCAGCCGGCAGCACTTGGTGAACACGTTGTCCGAATAGGAAAATTCTGCAAACTGTTTGAGCCGTAAGGCGAGTTTTGCAGAATTTTTCGCGTATATGAGGACAACGCGTGAGCCTAGTGTCTGTCCGAGCCGTCATGGGAGGTACATATTATAGTGGCACGATCGGGTATGTCAACAATTCTAAATTGCCACAATCCCACATTGCATAAAGACGAAAACACCACTAAAACCCAAAGAAGTGTACTTTGATAACTCTAAAAACACATCAAAAACCGCAAAAAACGCTCCTGTTGACACCGTAAAATGTTGACACATGTGGGGTTAAGTTCTATAATCATTTCAAAAGCAACAGAAAACCACAATATAAAGCCGGGTGGAACGAAAATCCCACAAAAGTTCCAAAGGCGACCAATAGAAGAAATTCTTTTAAGGAGGACAGCAAACATGCTGAACGAGTACGAAGTAAAAAAGCAGATCTGTGAGATCGGTAAGAGAATCTATAACCGCGGAATGGTAGCAGCAAATGACGGAAACATCTCCGTAAAGCTCAATGACCATGAATTCCTCTGCACACCGACAGGCGTATCAAAAGGTTTTATGACACCTGAGATGATCTGTAAGATCGATGAAAAAGGAAACGTGCTTCAGGCAACAGCACCCTATCGCCCGTCATCTGAGATCAAGATGCACATGAGAGTATATCAGAAGAGACCTGACGTAGGAGCAGTAGTACATGCACATCCTACATATGCAACAGCATTTGCTATCGCAGGAATCCCGCTTACACAGCCTATCATGCCTGAGGCAGTAATTTCGCTTGGCTGCGTACCGATCGCAAAGTACGGAACACCGTCCACAGAAGAAATTCCGGATGCAGTAGAAGAGTACCTTCCTTACTTTGATGCAGTACTCCTTGAGAGTCATGGCGCACTGTCCTACAGCGTAGACCTTACACAGGCATACTACAAGATGGAATCCCTTGAGTTCTATGCAAACCTTCTTTACAAAGCAAAGGCTCTTGGCGGACCGAAGGAATTCGATCATGCAACAGTACAGAAGCTCTATGAGATCCGCAGAAAGATGGGACTTCCCGGAAAGCATCCGGCAAACCTCTGCCAGAATAAAGGACATGAAAATTGTCATAACTGTGCAAACGGCTGCGGAAGCGTTTCTACAAACGGCTCAAGCGAAGTAAATGCAGATCCTGCACTTATCGCTGAGATCACAAAGAAGGTAATGGAGCAGCTTGGCAGATAAAATCGGAAAGGACACGATCAATGGCAGTAGACGAAAGTATGGTTCGGGATATCGTGCAGGAAATCGTTGCAAAGATGCAGATTTCCGATTCTGCGGCAGGTATGCACGGTGTCTTTCAGGATATGAATGATGCGATCGCTGCAGCGAAAGAAGCTCAGAAAAAAGTCCGCATCATGTCCATGGACCAGAGAGAAAAGATCATTACGATCATCCGCAGAAAAATTCGTGAAAATGCAGAAATCCTTGCCAGGATGGGCGTTGATGAAACAGGAATGGGAAATGTCGGTGACAAAATTCTGAAGCATCATCTGGTTGCTGATAAGTGCCCGGGAACTGAAGATATAAAAACAGAAGCATTCAGCGGAGACAGAGGACTCACTCTCACAGAGATGGGACCCTTCGGAGTAATAGGTGCGATCACGCCTTGTACAAATCCGTCAGAAACAGTTCTCTGCAACACAATAGGAATGTTGGCAGCGGGAAATACGGTAGTATTCAATCCGCATCCCAGAGCAATAAAGACATCTATATTCGCAATTAATCTTTGCAATGAAGCATCAATAGAAGCAGGCGGACCGGACAACATCGCTTGTACCTGTGAAAAGCCTACAATGGATACGAGTGACATAATGATGCATCATCCGGATATAGCACTTCTCTCCGCTACAGGAGGCCCGGGAGTGGTAACAGCGGTACTTCAGAGCGGAAAGCGCGGTATCGGTGCAGGAGCAGGAAATCCGCCGGCACTGGTAGATGAGACAGCGGATGTCCGTCACGCAGCAGAAGCTATCGTAAACGGATGCACATTTGACAACAATCTTCCCTGCATTGCAGAGAAAGAAATAGTAGCGGTAGAAAGTATAGCAGATGAGCTCATGTCATATATGACTACAGAGCAGGGTTGCTACAGAGCATCAGAAGAAGAACAGGAAGCTCTTATCAAAGTCTGCATCGGAAAGAACGGTTCACCAAGCCGCGACTGCGTAGGAAGGAGTGCAAAAGCACTTCTCGCAAAGATCGGTGTAGACGTACCGGATAATATCCGATGCATCACATTCTTTGGCGAAAAAGAAAATCCGCTGATAGCCACAGAACTTATGATGCCCATCCTCGGTATCGTCAGAGCAAAGGACTTTGATGATGCTGTAGAAAAGGCAGTATGGCTGGAACATGGAAACAGGCATTCGGCGCACATTCATTCAAGGAATGTAGATCATATTACAAAGTATGCAAGAGCAGTCGATACAGCAATCCTCGTAAAGAATGGACCTTCATATTCAGCCCTTGGATTTGGTGGTGAAGGTTACTGTACATTTACGATCGCGAGCCGTACCGGTGAAGGACTTACGAGCGCACGATCTTTCACAAAGAAGAGAAGATGTGTAATGGTAGACAGTCTTTGCATTAGATAAAGGGGAAATAAAATGACCACAAATACACAGGATATCGAAGCGATCGTCCGTCAGGTGCTTTCAAGCATGAACGGAACCGTTGCTTCAACAGCTCCTTCAGCAAGTGCCGTAAAAAGCAGCGGCACATATGACATTCCGGCTACAGCACACTGTGCATTTCTTACAGAGCTGAAGCACTTCGAGATAAAAGAAGTACCGATGCCGGAAGTCGGTGATGATGACATTCTCGTAAAAGTTGAGGGATGCGGCGTATGCGGAACAGATGCGCATGAGTTTAAGGTTGATCCTTTTAAATACATTCCGGTTAACCTCGGACATGAGGGTACAGGAACTGTTGTAAAGGTCGGAAAGAATGTAAAAGTTGATTCGGCAGGAAAGCCTATCGGTGTAGGTGACAAGATCGTTACATGCATGATATTCCATGATGATCCGGATATCACAATGTACGACCTTAATAAGCAGAACGTAGGTGGAGCTGATGTTTACGGACTGATCCCGGGATATGAGCAGAAGCTCTCCGGATGGTTCTCAGATTATATCCTTATCCGTAAAGGTTCTACATATTTTAACGTTAGCGATATGGATCTCGATTCCAGAATCCTTATCGAGCCCTGTGCAGTTCTCATCCATGCGGTTGAGAGGGCAAAGACCACAGGAATCCTTCGCTTTAACTCAAGAGTTGTTGTTCAGGGATGCGGACCTATCGGTCTCATCTGCGTAGCAGTTCTCCGTACAATGGGTATCACAAATATCGTCACAGTGGATGGAAATGATCAGAGACTTGAATTTTCACATGAGATGGGTGCGACAGGCCATGTAAACTTCATGAATCACAAGGGAATAGAAGCTCTTACAGAAGCAGTTAAAGATGCTTTCGGAGGAAAACTTGCTGATTTCGCATTCCAGTGTACAGGTTCACCTGCAGGTCACAGCAACGTATATAAGTTCATCCGTAACGGCGGCGGTCTTTGCGAACTTGGATTCTTTATTAACGGCGGTGATGCTACTATCAATCCTCACTTTGACATCTGCTCAAAGGAGATCACAACTGTAGGATCATGGGTTTACACACTTCGTGATTACGGAACAACATTTGAGTTCCTGAAGGCAGCAAAGAGAGATGGTATCCCGATGGGTAAGCTCATCACACATAAATTTGCACTGAAGGATATCAACGAAGCGCTTGAAACAAATCTGGCACAGAAGGGTCTGAAGATCGCAGTAATGTGCGAATAATAGGAGGCAGCGGTCATGCAGGAAACTTCAGGTGAAGCAGTTGGACTGCTTGAGGTATTTGGTCTCGTGACAGCCTTCATGGCTGCGGACGCCGGATGCAAAGCCGGAAACGTCTGGCTGGAACCATTTGACAAAAACAAACCGGCAAATGCGGATGCCCTTCCGGTTCCACTTCTCGTAACAGTAAAGTTCAGAGGTTCTGTATCTGACGTAGAAGCTGCTATGGAAGCAGGCGAAAGGGTTGCGGAAAGTCTCACGGGAGTTGTTCAGAAACACATCATTGCGAGACCGACTGAAGACACAGATAAGATGCTGAAAATAAATTGCTTTGATAAAAATTAATGATGTAATGGTTAATGGTTTTCTGCGGATGATAGCAGAGAGAAAGGAAAAGAAATGGCACAGGAAGCACTTGGAATGGTTGAGACAAGAGGTCTTACAGCAGCAGTTGAAGCAGCAGATCAGATGACAAAGGCTGCAGAGGTAACACTCATCGGCACAGAAAAGATCGGATCCGGTCTCGTAACAGTAATGGTAAGAGGAGATGTAGGAGCTGTTAAGGCAGCTGTTGAGACAGGTGCCGCAGCAGCAAGCCGTCTCGGAGAACTTGTAGCACAGCATGTAATTCCTCGTCCTCACAATGATGTAGAAGCAATTCTTCCGAAGATTGGTTAAGCACATAGAAAGGGAACAGGACAATGGGGAAGGCGTACGGCTTTATAGAAATTCAGGGCGTGGTTCCGGCTACGGTAGCGCTGGATGAGATGTGCAAGGCGGCAAACGTCACCCTCGCAACATGGGAAAGAAAACTTGGCGGCAGGCTGGTAACACTTGTCGTCGAGGGAGATGTTTCCGATTGTGAGGCAGCTGTAAATGCCGCAATGAGAAATCCCCTGAAACCGATCGCGTCACATGGCGTCATCGCAAATCCACATTCGGAAATAGTGAAGCTCGTTGAGCTTAGTCAGAAACGTTGGAAAAAGACACCGCCTGATGGCGGAGAAACAGAAGATCAGAAATATCTTCAGGAAGTGTAGAAAAATAGGAGGTTATTATGGCACAGGAAGCACTTGGAATGGTTGAGACAAGAGGTCTCGTAGCAGCTATTGAAGCAGCAGATGCAATGTGCAAGGCTGCTAATGTAACACTTGTTGGAACAGAGAAGATCGGATCCGGTCTCGTAACAGTAATGGTAAGAGGAGATGTAGGAGCTGTTAAGTCCTCTGTAGAAGCTGGTGCAGCAAACGCAAGCCGTCTCGGCGAACTCGTAGCAACTCACGTAATCCCTCGTCCTCATAACGATGTAGAAGCAATCCTGCCGAAGATCAAGTAAACTCATAAAGATGATATAAGGGTCAAAAGTATAAGGTTCGAAAGTATTTTTGACCCTGTCATCATAAAGAATAGAAGGTATTGGGGAAATGATGGAAGAGAAAGATATTGCTCTTATCACCAGGATGGTTCTTGATTCGTTGAATCAAAAAGAATCAGTGAGCCATGAAAAAGGCTATCTCGTTCCGGTCGGTGTATCTGCACGTCATATCCATCTCACACAGGAGCACGTGGAGATTCTTTTTGGAAAAGGCTATCAGCTAACCAAAAAGAAAGATCTTATGGGCGGTCAGTTTGCATCGAATGAGCGTGTGACGATCGTTGGTCTGAAACTCCGGGCTATTGAAAATGTCAGGATATTAGGACCGGTCAGAAAGGAGTCTCAGGTAGAGATTTCTGCAACCGATGCTTTGAAGCTCGGAATAAACGCACCTGTGAGAAATTCCGGAGATATAAAAGGAAGCGCACCGATCGCGGTAGTAGGACCGAAAGGCGCTATATACCTGCAGGAAGGCTGTATCGTAGCAGCGAGACATATCCACATGTCTCCAAGAGATGCAGAGGCTGCAGGAGTTCATGATAAAGATTTCGTATCTGTAAGATGCGAAAATGAGCGTGGAACAACATTTGATAATGTTCTGATACGTGTTGATCCAAGTTTTACATTGGAAATGCACATCGATACCGATGAAGCAAATGCTTCCGGTATCAAGCAGGATGATACCGTCAGGATCATCAAATAAAAATATACTTTAATCGCATGGGAGGCAGCCATGTTAGTAGGAAAAGTTCTTGGAAACGTGGTTTCCACCAGAAAATGTGAAAAACTTATCGGAAACAAGTTTATGATCGTGGAACTTGTTAAGAGTATGCAGGGAAGCACAGCCCATATCGTTGCTATCGACAATATCGGAGCAGGTATCGGTGAATATGTCCTTGTAGCGACAGGATCGGCTGCACGTATCGGCACGGATAATGATACCGCGCCGGTAGATGCGGCAATAGTAGGAATCATCGATGAAGGGACTGGGCTGGAGTAATGACGATCGGTGAATTAAAAGATATCTTACAAGGAGCGGGAATAGTCGGTGCCGGTGGCGCCGGATTCCCAACCTATGCAAAACTGGATGAGAGAGCGGATACGATTCTTCTTAACTGTGCAGAGTGTGAACCACTTTTAATGCTTCACAGACAGTGTCTGAAAGTTCATGCGGAGGAAATCCTTAAGGCATTTGAACTTGTTCGCGAAACTGTGAAGGCTGAAAAAGGTATCATCGGCATAAAAGCTGAGTATGAAGCTACGATAAAGGCACTTGAAGAGTACATAGACAGGTATCCTGCTCTTTCTATTCATAAACTTTCATCAAGCTATCCTATGGGAGATGAGGTTGTTCTCATATATGAAGCCACAGGAAAAGTGGTTCGACCGGGCGGACTTCCCATAGAGCAGGGGGTTGCGGTATTTAATGTCGAAACTATGTACAATATTTACCGTGCGGTTTATGAAGATCATCCGGTTACAGACAAGCTTATAACTATCGTTGGAGAAGTGAGTGATCCTGTAACGGTACGTGTACCGTTGGGAACCAGCCTCCGTGAAACGGTATCTATGGCAGGAAGCCTCACGGTAAAGGATCCGGTTTATTTTGTGGGTGGTCCTATGATGGGACGTATACAGGACGGAGATGCACCTGTGACAAAGACTACAAATGCTATCATAGTTTTACCGGAAAACCATAAGCTTGTATTAAAGAAGAAAACTGAACCGTCAGTCGGACTTAAAAGGGCGGCATCGATATGCTGTCAGTGTCAGATGTGTACGGATCTCTGTCCGAGACATGCGCTTGGGCATCCAATAGAGCCGCATCTCTTTATGCGTGCGGCAGCAAATCGTGATTTTACTGATCTGCATCCTTTCTTAAATACATTTTTTTGCAGTGGTTGTGGACTTTGCGAGCAGTATTCATGCCCTCAGGGATTGCAGCCGAGAACGCTCATCACTGAGTATAAAAACGGTCTCCGAAAGAACGGCGTAAAAGCACCGTCGGATGTAGAAGCTCGACCGGTAAGCCCTATGCGGGATGGGAGAAAAGCACCGGAGGAACGGCTGGCAGCCAGACTAGGTGTCACAAAGTATGAAAAAGAAGCACCGCTTGATGATGAAGTAAAGAGTGTAAGAAAAGTAAAAGTTCTTCTGTCTCAGCACATCGGTGCACCGGCAGTGGCATCCGTATCAGTCGGAGATCACGTAAATGCAGGAGATACAGTCGCACTTCCGCCGGAAAATGCATTAAGCGTAAGAATACATGCGTCTGTTTCCGGAAGAGTTATGGAAGTTACGAATCAATATGTTATGATTAACGGAGGCGCAGACTGATGAGCAGAGCCGTAGGAATGATAGAATTCAGAACAGTATCACAGGGTGTCACGGCTGCGGATCGTATGGTAAAGACCTCTAATGTAGAACTGATAGAGGCGGAAACGGTATGTCCCGGCAAATATATAGCCATTATCGCAGGTGATCTGAGTGCGGTAAAGGCAGCAGTAGATGCAGCGGAAAAGGATTTTCCGGATGAACTTATCGACAGTATGGTTCTCGGAAATCCGCATGAAAGCATTTTTCCTGCAATCTATGGCACAACTGAGGTAAAGGATGTAAATGCCCTTGGCATCTTGGAAACATATGATGTGGCATCTATTCTGGTCGCAGCCGATATAGCTGCAAAGACCGCAATAGTGAACCTCATAGAGATCCGGATAGCAAAGGGAATGTGCGGAAAGTCCTATATGTTCCTTACAGGAGAAGTTGCGGCAGTACAGGCGGCGATCGATAAGGCACGGGATTCGATCTCGGATAAGGGAATGTACCTTTCTTCATCTGTTATCGCACATCCTGATGAGCAGATCTGTCGGTCGGTTCTCTGACAAGGACGCACCCTCTGTGCCGGATGAAGTACGAGGAGGAACAGAAATTTATGTTAGCAGCGGAAAGACGGAATTTGATTCTGGAAGAACTGCAGGCGAATAAGAAAGTAGTTGTATCCGAATTATCAAAGAATTTTAATGTTTCAGAGGAAACCATTCGAAGGGATCTGGATAAACTGGATAAAGATGGTCTCGCGATAAAAGGATATGGCGGTGCGGTTCTTAATGAAAATGCCAGCATAGATATGCCGTTCAATGTCCGGAAGAAAAAGAATATTCCTGGGAAGCAAAAAATTGCAGCCCTGATATCAAAGCTTATCGAGGACGATGATCATATTATTCTTGATCCGTCAACGACAGGAGTTTTCATAGCAAGAGCTCTTAAAGATAAGAAGCATCTGACGATCATTACAAATTCCATAGAAGTGATGATAGAGCTTTCGGATGTTTCGGATTGGAATATCATTTCATCCGGCGGCACGATGCAGGAGGGGTCTTTGGCACTTACCGGACCGAGAGCTGTAGAGGGACTCGGTATATTTAATGCAGATAAGGCGATCATCAGCTGTAAAGGTATTGATATGGGGAAGGGAATTACGGATGGTAATGAACTTTTTTCAGAGACAAAACGGATGATGATCCAGTCGGCAGGACAATGTATAGTTGCTGTCGATCATACTAAATTTGATAAAATTGCTTTTTCAAAGATCTGCGATGTGAGCAAGGCAAACATCGTAGTGACTGATGAAAAACCTTCAGATAAATGGCTGGATGTATTCCGTGATCTGGGCATTCGGTGTATGTATCCTGAGGAGTGAACATATAGAAGGAGTATAAAGATGAATAAGTATTTAGCGATTGATTTTGGTGCGTCCAGTGGACGTCATATAATCGGTAAACTTGATAATGGGAAGATAACACTGGAAGAAATCCATCGTTTTGACAACGGTCCGAAGAAAAAGAATGGACATCTCTGCTGGGACGTGGACTATCTTTTCGGCGAGATAGTAAAGGGTTTGAAAAAATGTAAGGAAACGGGTAATATTCCTGATTACCTTGCTATTGATACATGGGGCGTTGACTTTGTTCTTCTCGATAAAGAAGGAAAACTTCTCGGAGATACAGTAAGTTATCGAGATTCCCGTACAAAGGGAATGGATGAGGAAGTTTACAAGATCATTCCTGAGAAAGAACTGTATGCAAAGACCGGTATCCAGTATGCGATCTTTAATACCATTTATCAGCTCATGGCAATTAAAAAGACAGAACCAGAGCTTCTCGAAAAGGCAGAGACACTTCTGATGCTGCCGGACTATTTCCAGTATCTCTTAACAGGTGTTCCAATGAGTGAGTACACAGAGGCTTCCACATCCAATCTTGTGAGTCCGACTACTCATCAGTGGGATTATGAGCTGATCGAGAAGCTTGGATTCAAGAAGAGCATTTTCCAGGAACTTAAGATGCCAGGAACCATCGTAGGACATCTTTCAAAGGAAATTCAGGAAGAGGTAGGATTTGACTGCGTAGTTGTAAAGGCGGCAAGCCATGATACTGCATCAGCTGTAATGTCAGTACCGATTCTCAAGGAGGATGATAATCTTTATATCAGTTCCGGTACATGGTCGCTTATGGGTGTAGAAAATATGGAAGCTATCTGTACACCTGAGAGTCAGAAAGCCAACTTTACAAATGAAGGTGGTTATGATTACAGATTTAGATATCTTAAGAATATCATGGGTCTGTGGATGATCCAGTCTGTTCGTCATGAGACAAATGACGCTTACTCATGGGATGAGCTTTCCAAGATGGCATATGCAAATCTTGATTTCCCATCCAGAGTAAATGTAGATGATAACTGTTTCCTTGCACCGGAGAATATGACAGAAGAAATCCGTGATTATTGCCGGAGAACAGGTCAGCAGGTTCCGGAGAAGCTTGAGCAGGTTGCAAGTGTTGTATATCAGAGTCTTGTAGATGCTTATGCAAGAACGATCGATGAACTTGAAGATCTTTCCGGCAGACGTTTCAGTGATATCCACATCGTTGGCGGCGGTTCCATGAATCCGTTCATCAACAGCCTGACAGCCAGAAAGACCGGCAAGACTGTAGTAGCAGGACCGGGTGAGGCAACAGGTATTGGAAATATCGTGGCTCAGATGATACAGGCTGGCGATTTTAAGTCCCTGCAGGAGGCACGTAAGTGCATCTTTGAGAGCTTCGGTGTTCAGAAATACGAGCCCGATGGCGAGATCATAGCCCGTGGTAAACTTTGATACGCTTTTCCTTTTTTAATTAACCATATAGCCAAATGTTTTACACAAAGAGGGTGCAGGAAACTGTACCCTCTTGAAATTTTAAATGCGAGAGTGACGCGCGCAGCTCATATAATTATTTCTTTCCGCGCTCGGACAGACATTTCGCTGTTTGTGCATTGAAAAGTATACTTGAAATGTGAAGTACTCAAGACGTATGATTAAGTGTCTGCAAAAAAAGTCGAAAAATTGCACTTTGTTGAAGTGTGAGTGTGGATTGTATAAGTAACTCTTGGAACAATTAGCCGGCAGCACTTAGCAAATGTGCTGTCCGAATAGGAAATTTGCGCGAACTGTTTGAGCAGCGTATGCTGCGAGTTTCGCACAAATTTCCGTGGTTATGAGGACAGTGCATGAGCTTAGTGTCTGTCCGAGCCGTGACAAGAGTTACTTATACAATACACACGTAAAATTGCAGATTTCATATTTAAGACACTTTTGGAGTTTATGATGGAACATATCAAGATTACAGAAGACCTGCCTATAGGATTTATGGACTCAGGTCTGGGCGGTTTAAGCGTATTGCAGCAGGCAGTACGAATCATGCCGGAAGAAGACTTTATTTATTACGGCGATTCAGCAAATGCACCCTATGGAACGAAACCACAGGAAGAAATAAGAAGATTAACTTTTGATGTAGTAGAGAAACTTCTCGATATGGGAATCAAAGGTCTTGCAGTTGCATGTAATACAGCAACCAGCGCAGCAGTAAGACTGCTTAGAGAAAAATATACCGATCTTCCTATAGTCGGAATCGAACCTGCGATAAAGCCGGCAGTAGAAGATAATCATGGAGGACAGATCGTGGTAATGGCAACTCCCATGACGATCGCTCAGGAAAAATACCACAAATTGCTTGATAAATATCGTGGAGACAAAGAAATAGTATCCATTCCCTGTGCAGGTCTTATGGAATTTGTAGAAGAAGGAGACCTGAACGGGGATGACCTCGATAAATACTTTGAAGAACATCTGGTGCCTTATTTATCTGAAAATCTGGAAACAATAGTTCTGGGATGTACCCACTATCCATTTGTACGGCCTCATCTCAGAGCATTTCTCAATAATCCGTCAGTAAATATCATTGACGGGAGCGTCGGAACCAGCAAAGAGCTTATGAGACGGCTCGAAGAAAAGGGATTATTAAGAGAAAAAAACGGCAGAAAAGGTACCATAAAAATAATAAATTCCTCTGGAACAGAAGAAATGATAAAGAGAAGCGAGAAACTTCTGAAAATGCCGGTTGATTAACAGGAGATACGAAAATATGGCAGAAAACGGGATCTATGGAGGATGTAAAGAATCATTGCAGCACGTGCTTGATGATCTTAAGGGAAAGATCAAGCAATATTCCTCAGAAGAAAAAAAGAAAACAGGAATAAAGCTCGTTGAGCATCTCATTGCCCGAATAAAGGAAGAAGACAGTATGCGGGAAAAATGCCGCAGACGAGGACTTCCGGAAACGCCTGATTCGGCTTTACGTGAGCTGTATGATGCGATTGGAATACGAGTAGTGTGCGCTTTTCGTGACGACATATATAGAAATGTAGAACTAATCCGATCATTTCCAGGTGTTCAGGTCGTAAATGAAAAAGACTACGTAAAAAATGTAAAACCCAACGGTTATAGAAGCTATCACATGATATTGCTTGTTGAAGCACCATACACAGATATAGACGGTAATAATCCGGGAAAATTTTATGCGGAGATACAGCTTCGCACAATAGCCATGGATTCATGGGCGGCATTGGAACATCAGCTTAAATATAAGAAAAATATAAGTAATACAGAACTCATAGTATCAGAATTAAAGAGATGTGCAGATGAGATGGCATCTACGGACGTATCAATGCAGACGATACGAGATCTGATCCGGGAGGACAACTGATCATGAAACTTTTATTGGCAGAAGATGAAAAAGAATTAGCAAGAGCACTGGCAGCGGTTATAACACTGCAGGGATATGATGTCATACAGGTATTTGACGGAGAGCAGGCTTCTGCGGAACTCAGTGAACATGTTTTTGACGTAGCGGTTCTCGATATCATGATGCCAAAAAAAGATGGGATGCAGGTACTCAGAGAAATGAGAGCAGCGGGAGATAATACGCCTGTACTCATGCTCACGGCAAAGGCAGAAGTTGAAAATCGTGTGGAAGGTCTGGATGCAGGCGCGAACGATTACCTTACGAAGCCTTTTGCAATGAAGGAACTTCTGGCACGCATTCGTGTACTGACCAGAGATACCGAAAAAACACAGGGACCATTGGTATTTGGAAATGTAAAGCTTGATATAGAAAAACAGGAACTGTCGTGTACAAATTCCATACGTCTTGCAAGTAAAGAGGCGGAACTAATGACTTTCTTTATGCGTAATCCCGGAAAAGAACTGTCTACGCAAACAATTTTTGAACATATATGGAAAGATGATAAGGATGTTACGGAGGAAGTCGTATGGATGTATGTATCTTTTCTCCGGAAAAAGCTCGAATCTGTCAGTGCAGACGTGTTCATAACAGGAGAAAAGAATGGTTCATTTATCCTGGTTCAAGAATAAGCAGTAAGGGGTGGTCGGATGATACAGAGGCTGCAGCGGAAATTTATCTTTATCGCAATGGGATCTCTACTGGCAGTTATGCTGGTGGTTCTTGGACTTATAAACCTGATCTCTGTTTACCAGATGACTAATGAAGTGCGTGCAAAACTGGACCTTATCAGCGCAAACTCCGGTGAACTGCCTTCCTTTGATGATATCGAATATAAGCTTTATTCATACATTACGGCAGAATTCCCTTATGCGACCAGGTATTTTAGTGTGATATTGGATGCGGACGGAAAAGTACAGGATATGGAAATGAACCATATATCGTCGGTGGATGAGGAAGGTGCTGAGGAATATGCGAAAGCAGCGATAGCTTCAAATCATTCTATTGGCTATATAAGAGCTGACGATAATGACACTATTGCTTATCAGATATTTGAGCGGAAACGCCTCAATAAGGATAAGCGAAAATTTTGGAGCATGAGTTATGTGTATAAAGTGTCAAAACAAGAAAATGGAAATACGCTAGTTGTTTTTCTGGACTATACAAATGAGGATGAGAGACTTAAAAATACAATGAAACTGTCGGCTGGAATAGGACTTGCAGCGTATTTCATTGTATTTATCCTGGTGGTAGTACTTTCAAAGAGAGCTATTGCTCCTGTGATACAGAGCTTTGAGAAACAGAAACAATTTGTCACGAATGCGGGACATGAATTAAAGACACCGTTAGCCATTATCTCGGCCAATACAGAAGTTATCCAGATGATGAATGGCGAAAATGAGTGGACGATAAGTACGTTAAATCAGGTAAAGAGGCTGTCCATGCTTGTAAATAACCTTATCCGGCTCGCTCGAATGGAAGAAGATGATACAAATATCGTCATAGAAAAACTGAATATATCGGATATCTTTACAGAAACTACGGAATCTTTCAGACCGATCCTTGAAAATGATGGAAAAAAACTGGAACTCACGGCAGAATCGGGGATTGAGCTCATGAGCGATAAAAATCTGGTGCAGGAACTTATATCCATTATGATGGATAATGCGGTAAAATACTGCGATGAGGGCGGGGAAGTCAGAGCTGTTCTTTCACACAGAGGAAAGAGGGTAAAGCTTAGATTCCTAAATAATTATGCTGCAGGAGCAGATGCTGATTATTCACGTTTCTTTGACCGTTTTTTTAGAGCCGATCAGTCACATAACAGCGCAAAAAAGGGATTCGGCATAGGTCTTTCCATGGCGCAGGAAATCGTTTCCACACTCAAAGGAAAGATTTCCGTTGGATGGAAAGATGGTATTATAATGTTTACGATTATTCTATGATTTTGAGAGGAGATTTATCAAAAATGATCTACACTGTAACACTTAATCCATCGTTGGACTACGTAGTGTCGGTAGCGGATTTTAAGAGCAGGGCACTAAACAGAACGGATAATGAAGTGATCATGCCGGGAGGAAAGGGCATAAATGTTTCCGTGGTTCTGAAACGATTCGGGGTTAAGAGTACTGCTCTTGGTTTTTTGGCAGGTTTTACAGGAGAGGAAATCGGGCGAAGACTCAAGAATGAAGGTGTTGCAAATGACTTTATAGAGTTGAAGGGCGGATGCTCACGTATAAATGTAAAGGTACTGGCTGATAATGGTGAAACAGAGATCAATGGTCAGGGACCGTCAATGACGCCGAGAGATCTGGATCGCCTTATTGACAAAATACGTGATCTTGAGCCCACGGATACGCTGGTGCTTTCAGGAAGTGTTCCGGTATCCATGCCGAGAGACAGTTACAGAAGGATCCTCGATGCAGTAGCACAGGAGGACGGCTGCCGTATCGTATTGGATACAGGTGGATCATATCTTAGAGAACTGATTCCGTACAAGCCGTTTCTCGTAAAGCCAAACAGAGATGAGCTTCAGGAACTTTTCCACACAAAGATAAATAACAGAGACGATGCATTGAAATATGCTAAAAAGCTGCAGGAACAGGGAGCAAGAAACGTGCTCGTATCACTTGGGGGAGACGGAGCTGTACTGGTTACTGACAGCGGAGAAGAGTACTCTATGCCCGCTCCTGAAGGAAATGTAGTCAATACTGTTGGCTCCGGAGACTCGATGGTGGCAGGTTTTCTTACAGGATTATCCGGAAGTGAAACAGACTATCATAATGCATTTCTCATGGGTATCGCAGCGGGAAGTGCAGCAGCATTTTCTATGGGTATAGCTGACAGGATCCGTACAGAAGCCCTTCTCATGGGACTTAGAGAAAAGGAATTATAATTCTTAAAAATTCATTAAGTTTTTTCCTTGACACACTGATAACGTATCTACATAATGTTGATGTATTGTGTCATAAATGATGCAAGTGGGTATGTTATCTGTGCAGGAACGCCGCAGATAACAGGCGGCCTCAGGCCGCCTAAGGCGTTGAGCGTAAGGCAGGAGAGCTTTCGCCAAGCCGGGAGACGTTCCGGATAGGAGAATTTTTGATGCTGGAGAAATGTTTTAAACTTCAGGAGAACGGCACTGATGTAAGACGCGAAGTTATCGCCGGTCTCACAACCTTTCTGACAATGGCCTATATTCTGGCCGTAAACCCCAACATTCTTGGTTCTGTTATGGACCGCGGCGGCGTATTCATGGCAACAGCTCTTGCTTCTGCGCTTGCTACCTTTGTAATGGCTTTCCTTGCAAATTACCCGATCGCTCTTTCAGCAGGTCTGGGACTTAACGCTTATTTTGCCTACACGGTTTGTTTAGGTGAGCTTGCAGGAGAAGCTGATCCGTTTACTATCGCTCTTACGGCGGTTCTTTGTGAAGGTATCATTTTCCTGATCCTTTCTGTTTTCAAAGTCCGTGAGGCAATGGTAAATGGTATACCTCAGAATCTTAAGAACGGTATTTCTGCAGGTATCGGTCTTTTTGTTGCATATATTGCGCTTCAGGGCGCTGGAATCGTGACATTCACACACGGTGATGACGGTTCCACGACTATCGGTCTCGGCAGTTTCGCAAGACCGGAAGTTGCACTGGCACTCATTGGATTTGCGCTTATTGTTGTTCTTGCAAAGAAAAATGTTAAGGGTGCTGTTCTTATCGGCATCATCGTTACATGGGTACTTGGTATCTTTGCTGAGAAGACCGGATGGTATGTAGTTAATCCTGACGCAGGTGTTTACAGCCTTATGCCTGATTTTTCAGCAGGTCTTCAGGTGGCAGGTCTTGCAAATACAGCATTTAAGTTCAATTTTGCATGGGCGCTCGCACCCGGACATTTTGTACAGTTTATCGCAATCGTATTCTCATTCCTCTATGTTGACCTTTTTGACACTGTAGGAACAGTAGTGGCTGTCGCTGATAAGGCAGGACTTCTTGATAAAGAAGGCAAGCTTCCGAGAGTAGGAAAGGTTCTTCTCTCTGATGCAATAGGAACAGTTGCAGGTGCATGCCTTGGTACATCTACGATTACTTCCTTTGTAGAGTCCTCTGCAGGTGTAGCAGCAGGAGGAAGAACCGGTCTTACAGCATGTGTTACAGGTATCATGTTCCTGGTATCTATCGTGCTTTCACCGATTTTCCTTGCTATCCCTGGATTTGCCACAGCTCCGGCTCTTATGTACGTTGGTATGCTGATGGTATCCAGCGCAAAGCAGATCGACTTTGAGGGTGATATCGCCGATACAGTAGGTGCATATCTCGCAATGCTCATGATGCCGCTTTGCTATTCCATCGCAACAGGTATCATGTTTGCAATCCTTTTCTGGGTTGTGATCAAGGTATTTGAAGGTAAGGCAAAGGACGTAAGCCCGATAATGTGGGTTGTATTTGTACTCTTTGCACTCAGGATCGCAGCACTGGTAACAAACTTCCAGTAATGTAATTCAATTGATAATCTAAACAGAAAACTAAGTCCATGGTCATCGTAAAAGGTGATCGTGGGCTTTTTCTGTTTCTGAATAAATATTGACAGCTTTTTTCATTAAGCTCAAAATCGCAGTCGCGATGTTGACAGTAAATATGCGTCATAATAAAATGAATTGGGTTAGCTAGTACTAACAAAAGCGAAAGGAGCTATTATGGCAAAGCTTGAAATTGAAAAGGTTATCGGTAGAGAAATATTGGATTCCAGAGGAAATCCTACTGTAGAAGCAGAAGTTACACTTGCAGATGGAACAGTAGCTACAGGAACTGCTCCGAGCGGTGCATCTACAGGTGAGTTTGAGGCACTTGAACTTAGAGATGGTGATAAATCCAGATATCTCGGAAAGGGTGTCACAAAGGCAGTAGAAAACATTAATACTTTTATTAACGAAGCAGTAAAGGGAATCGATGCATCTGATACATATGCAGTTGATGCAGCAATGATAAAAGCTGACGGCACAAAAGATAAGTCAAAACTCGGAGCAAATGCTATCCTGGCAGTATCTATTGCTTCTGCAAGAGCTGCAGCAAAGTCTCTGGGAATTCCCCTTTATAGATTCCTTGGCGGAGTATCCGGAAACAGACTTCCTGTACCGATGATGAATATCTTAAATGGTGGTGCACACGCTGATAGTGCTGTTGATACACAGGAGTTTATGATCATGCCGGTAGGCGCGCCTTCATTCAAGGAAGCGCTTCGCTGGTGTGCAGAAGTATTCCATAGCCTGAAAAAACTCATTAAGGATATGGGTGATGTAACAGCAGTAGGTGATGAGGGTGGTTTTGCTCCGAATCAGCTTAAGAGTGATGAAGATGCAATCGAGAAGATTCTGGAAGCTATCAAAGCAGCCGGATTTGAGCCGGGTAAGGATTTTATGATCGCTATGGATGCTGCATCCTCTGAGTGGAAGAGTGAAAAGGGCAAGGGCTTCTATAAGCAGCCGAAGTCAGGTAAAGAGTTTACTTCTGATGAGCTCATTGCTCACTGGGAGAGTTTGGTAGATAAATACCCGATCATTTCCATAGAGGATGGTCTTGATGAGGAAGACTGGGAAGGCTGGCAGAAGATGACAGAAAAGATCGGACATAAGGTCCAGCTTGTCGGCGATGATCTGTTTGTTACAAATACAGAGCGTCTTAGCAAGGGAATCTCACTCGGCGCGGGTAATTCCATTCTTATCAAGCTTAATCAGATTGGTTCGGTATCTGAGACACTCGAGGCTATCAAGATGGCTCATAACGCAGGCTATACTGCTATTTCATCCCATCGTTCAGGTGAGACAGCAGATACTACTATCGCAGACCTTGCTGTTGCTCTCAATACATGCCAGATAAAAACCGGTGCACCCAGCCGTTCAGAGCGTGTTGCGAAGTACAACCAGCTCCTTAGGATCGAGGAGCAGCTCGGTGACAGTGCAGTATATCCCGGAATGGATGCATTTCATGTAAAGAAGTAAAAATGATGTAAGGGTCAAAAGTAAATTTTGCCCCTTACTGATGTCACGGATTGGTTACTGTTCACTCGCTTCCAGCTCGCTCACGTAACGGATTTTGCCAATTAAATCGCCTTCGGCGATGGGCAAAATCCAATGGTTTTTCATCTTTCTTGGTCGCAACCTACGCAGCGTAGTGCTCCGGTTGCGTCTGAACAATAACACGGATTGCTTCATTGCTACGCAATTCCCGCAATCCTAAAACACTCGCATTCCGCGTAATAACGCTACTTGCTCGTGTTTTGCGGGTCCCAAGGTCTCAATCCTCTTTGTGCAAGCACAATCGGATTTTGACCTTTTGACCCTGACATCATAAAAATTAAGAAAAACTGCCGCAGTTAAGCGGCAGTCCTTGATAGGCTTGTATTTAATTATGCAAGCCTTCTTTTTTGATTTTTCGACGTCATCAGTTTTTTAGGACTCTTATCGGCGCCGTAGCGACCAGTCTCGTTTTTGTGGTAGTGATGAGCAGTGAAACCAAAACTCTTTATCATGCTTATCACATCTGTGAATCCCTCTGATGACTTATGAGTCTGAAAATCGATCAGATTCTTAGTCATGTTTATCATCTCCCCAATTAATGATAATTGTGTATCTGTTCAACACCGCAACAGACACGATATATTTATACTTCTGCACGAGCTCCCTGGCAACCCTAAACCTGTAGCCCATTTATGTGCAGTATAATTATGCTTCATTTTTGACAATAATGGAAGAGGAAAATTGATTGTTTAATAAATAATTCATAATTTTTTGGGAAATCAGAGCACGTTGTTGTGATATACCTGGCAGGGGTAAAATAAATGTTGACACATACCGTGAGGGGGTATATTATGAGCGCAGATAAGATTTGCGTCGTCTAATTGTGACGAGAAAGGACAAATAATGGGAAACGGAGATATCAGGATGTTTCTTCTGGTAGTTGCAGTATTTCTTTTGATATATTTTGCATTTATCGGAGTGATGGAATTAAAAAAGCTGGTCATAAATTTTTTCAAAAAAAATAAAGAAAATAAAGATTTTCAGGATTGAGGAGGCTGACAAATGGCTAACATAATTATTGTAGTTATCATTGCGCTGATAGTGATCTTTGCGGCGCGTGAGGCGATAAAGCATATGAAGGGCGAAGGAGGCTGCTGCGGCGGAGGCAGTGGTATCATTGAGGATAAAAAGAAACTCGACAAGCCTGAAATAGGAAAAGAGGTTCTTAAGATAGAGGGTATGCACTGTGATAATTGCAGAGTACGTGTTCAGAATGCGTTAAATAAGATAGACGGTGCGGCTGCAAAAGTTAATCTAAAGAGATCAGAGGCTGTGATCCGTATGAGCCGCGAGATATCCCGGGAGGAATTTCGCAAGGTAATTGAGGACGCAGGGTATACGCTTTTATAATGATAGAATTGCGTGAGCTACATTGGTGACAGAGCAATTCGTGTTATCATGTAACTACGTAAATTTGTGCTATAGGAGAAATTATGGAAGAGAAGATGGAAATGGCTGAAGAAATGCACTGTGAGCACTGCTCTAACAGAAAAAAAGAGCGGTCTGAGCAGGAAATAAAGAAAATGATGAACCGGCTGAAACGAATCGAAGGACAGATACGTGGCATCGAAAATATGCTGGAAAATGACGCATACTGTCCGGATATTCTGATTCAGGTATCTGCAGTAAATGCGGCATTAAACAGTTTTAATAAGTGCCTTCTTGCAGAGCACATAAGAACCTGTGTGGCAACAGATATACGTGCGGGAAAAGATGAATCGATAGATGAACTTGTAACGGTGTTGCAGAAGCTCATGAAATAATCAAAGACAATAATTGTTGAACGATATTAACAGGTTTTTAACGCCAATATCATGATACTATCAAAATGAGTCCGCCCTGTTTTATCAGGACGGACTCGAACAAAAAACAATTATGATCTTTATCAGATATTACCTTTATTATGTTCGTTTACAAGACTCTGGAGATCAGCTAACGGTACCTGGCTGATCATTGCCTCTGCATTTCCTGTGTATGCCCACTGACTTAAGAGCCACTGCCAGTCAGATGCTGAGAAGTTTGCCTGGAGACTTGCTGATGCTACGCTGGTCGTTGTAGGAACTGCTGCTACTGCTGTTGCAGGTGATACATCAAGTGTTCCATTTACAAGAGCCTGACCCGTTGCGCTTCCAAGGAATGTTGAGATACCTACTGCATCTGCATGAGCGAATGCTGCCGTTCCCTTACTTTCAAGGATCGATCTGTCGTAAGCGTTATCTATGAAGCAGTGCTCTACGATGATCGTAGGGATACCCTGTGCTACACCATAGCGGATAACTCCGTAGTAATCGCCTCTTGAACCACCTCTGACCTTTACTCCCTTATTGGAAAGGCCAAGTGCTGAGATATTTGCAAGAATCTGATTTCCGCACTCTGAACCTACTTTATAGTGATTTCCTGCCATGGAAGACCATACTTCTGTACCTGACTTATCGTGCGGGCCTGATGCATTAAAGTGAATGCTGACTAAGAGCTTTGCGCCCTCACTCTTTGCTTTCGCAGCTCTGTCTGCAAGAGAAAGTGCTGTATCTGTAGTACGTGTCATGGATGTTGAAATACCGGACGCATTAAGCTCATCACAGAGCTTTGTAGCCACATCCATTGTAAGTGCCTTTTCTATATAAGGTGCATAAACTGCTCCGACACCCTCAAGTCCTGCTCCACCGTGTCCCGGATCAATCACAACAGTCGCTGCCTGAGCAGAAACTCCCATACTAAATACGCCTAATGCTACTGTGGCCAAAAAGGCCTTTACAAACTTCATCATTTACCTGATATCTCCTTTATTAATATGCTGTTCCCCTTTGTTTACGGGTCTTTTTTCGCGTCTTCCATAGAATAAAGAATCCGACTTTGGCGGACTCACCGCGCGAGCGTGGAAGCTGCATGCTCTTCCTGTCATCTTTTTGCTTATTTGTACGCGATTTAATACACAGCTTAGTTTATCCCATAACACCTGATCACTACAAGATTAAAATATTGTTTCTAATTAAAAATCTACATTTTTCAAAAAATTGTTTTCATTTTTTATTAAATGTGTTACCATTTGATAACAAATTTAACGCTTTAATACGATAAATTATTTCGTCTTTTTTATTATTCCGGAGGTTAAAAATGATCAGAGAAATTAAAAACGGAAGACTCTTTTTTGACGGATGTGATACGGTAGAACTCGCCAGGAAATACGGCACACCTATCTATGTCATGTCTCAGACCGATATCGAAAGCCGTTTTAATGAGCTGAAACGGGATTTCACAGACAAGTACCCCAATACCCGTGTAGCTTATGCATCAAAGGCATTTTGTACCGTCGGTATGTATAAGATCTGTGATAAGAACGGCATCAGCATAGATATCGTTTCTCTAGGCGAACTTATTGCTGCTGAAAAAGCAGGCTTCCCCGCTGAGAGAATTGAGTTTAACGGAAACAACAAGCTACCCGCTGAGATCGATGAAGCTGTTCGTTATGGCGTTGGACGTTTTATCGTGGACGGACTCCAGGAGCTTCCTCTCATAGAGGCTGCTGCCGAAAAATATCAGAAAAAAGTTAATGTGATAATCCGTATCACCCCTGGTGTGGCAGCAAGCACCCACGACTACATTGTAACAGGAAAAAAGGATTCCAAGTTTGGAATCCCTCTTGATGACGATATTTTCCTTCCGGTTGTTAAACAGGCTATTGATTCTACATGGATCGAGTTCCTTGGTCTCCACATGCATATCGGTTCACAGCTTTTTGAGAACGATGCATTCATCAAGGCTCTTGACGTGGTAATGGATCACGCAGCAAAGATCAAGGAAAAATTTGGTGTTGCAATCCGTGAGGTTAATTTCGGCGGAGGTTATGGTGTAAAGTACACAGACGAAGTACGTAAGCCCTACAGCTTCTTTCTTGACCCGCTTATGGATGAGCTTGAAAAGCGTTCCGCAGAGATCGGCATCGAACGCCCCGCAGCAGTTATTGAACCCGGGCGCAGTATCGTAGCTGAGGCAGGAATTACCCTCTATACTGTAGGTCAGATAAAAGACATCCCTGGATTACGCAAGTATGTCTCTATCGACGGCGGAATGGGCGACAATATCCGCGTAGCCCTGTATCAGGCTGAATACGATGCAATTATCGCTAATAAGGCTGACGAAGAGGCAACTGAGACAGTTACCGTATGTGGTAAATGCTGCGAGTCAGGTGACATTATCTTAACTGACTTTAAGATTCCTGCAGGTGTAGAAGCAGGCGATATTCTCGCCACTTTCTCTACCGGTGCTTACGGCTACTCAATGGCATCAAACTACAATAATAATCCGATCCCGGGTGTTGTCCTTGTAAAGGATGGAAAGAGTGACTGGCTCGTAAAGCCACAGACTCCTGAGCAGATCATCCAGAACAACGTTGTACCGGACTTTATCTGACGATCAATACTGATATATAGTAATTAAGACGGTTCTCATTTGATGAACCGTCTTAATTATATTTGTCTTTATTCAATTAAAGCCGGAATCCTTTGGGTTTAGCTGAATTTAGGCGATTTCCCCTTTTGGGCGATACCGATATAAGTTTTACCGGTGTTGAGTTTTATTTCATTTCCTGCGTCGTCGTAGTACTTGGTAGGCGCATAGTCACCTGTCTTTTTCCAGGTGATGTGGATGCATTTTCCTTTTGTGAAGTAGTAGCCGTCTTCTGTCGAGTCTATCATTGTGAATCCGAGATATCCCTTCTTATCAAGCTGCTTCCACTTTGTGTTCTGGATGATGACATTAGCAAAGGAAATCTGTTTTCCGTTAATGGCATCTGTCTGAGCACCACCGTGGATACTCTTATAATAAACTCCCTGAGAAGCGTTGTAGGTGAATTTACTCTTGCTGTAAGGGAAGATTTCAGAGAGGTCGATATTTGTCGCGCTCTGTGCCCCCGGAGCATCTGAAAGAGTATTTACGCCATCAGCAAAAGTAAAGTGCTTTGAATTATAGTAGCCTGCTCTAAGGTTTGTTGAGTAACCCTGCTGCACGCAGGCCTTCTGCACACCTGATGCTGAGATATAAGCATTGTGCGGTGCGGTTCTGTCATTACTTCTGAAAAACTGTCCGGCACCCGGAGCTTTTCCGCCTACACCATATTCATAAGTTCCGGAGATATTGTTCATGTCAGGACCATTTATTACGCCCTTCATGTAGGCAACGCCTCCGAAGTGGATAAGGATCGGATCCCATTCCTTTGCAGCATAGATATAATAAAGTCGGCAGCTTCTTAAATTGCCTATTCTCGAAAGTCCTGTCCAGTTTGGGATGATAGCCATCTGACGGGAAATACCGCCTTCCTCCATGATCTCATAGAGGATATCGGCCTGACTGATGCCATAAGAAGGCTGAGCAGCTTTATCCGTTGGCATCATAACGGCAAGAGGTCGGAGATTTGCCTGAGTTGATGTAACGGTTTCATTTGTGTAAACACTCTTGCTGCTGGTTTCAGAGTATGTACCAACAACATTCTTTGGAGTGGCAGCGGAATTATCTTCAGCACCGTCAAGCATCATGGAATCAATATCGTCATCGGTACCAACAGTCTGAGAACTTGTTTTTGAAGAAGACGTATTACTTTGTGTCAGTGCACCTGCTGTATAGTGTCCGAGATATCTACCATAGTAGTTAGCCCATGAATAGCTGTACTTGCCGGTAGGAGCAGGTTTACCGGTTCCGAGAGCCTTGTAGGATGCAGAAGAAAGCTGCGTATTTAATACGGAAGCATCCAGGCTTGCTGCGTAGGTAGCAACGTTAAAGGAAGCATTTCCAACTTCACCCTTTGCGATACCTGTTTCAACAAAATGGCGTAAAAGCTCGGCAGGGTTATTACCGATACTGGCAACAAGTTCAGGATGAGCTGACAGATAATAGGCAGCATCAAAAACTTTAGAATAGTCTCGACCGTTATAAGTCGTCGCTGTAACAGTTGCTTCAGGACGTCCTGTGAGATATGGATTTCCGAGACAGCTATGAAGAATGTTATAGAATGCATCCGGTGAGCCGTTTTTCTTTGCCAGATACTCATCACAGTAAGAAGAAAGAGTAGAGTAGCTCATGGTGTAGCCGTTGTCCAGAAGCATTTCGAGATTTCTGTAGTTATTCTTTGCCATGTCGAGAGTGATTTCTGTACTTCCGAGCATGTTAGAAGGAGCGAAACTCCAGTAAGTATTTTCGACTTCTGTAAGGAAAGACGGATTCCACATGGTCTTATCCGTAGTACCAAGAGCAGAAGACATCGACGCAGTTGTGGTAAAAACGGTGTTCCTGACAACTGCACCATAGGAAACATTAGTAAAGGCAGAAGTACATAAAAGCCCTGTTGTGAGAACTGTGCATAAAAATGCACTACACATTGTTCGTAAAGATTTCATGAGACCTCCCAGATTTTACAATTTTTTGTTTAAATGATGTAAGGGTCAAAAGCAATTTTGTCCCTATTGTCACATTATAACTCATTTCGGAAATGATATTGTTTAAATGTTTGATGTTGAAATCGGAAAGAAAAGTGATATAATAGATTTTACACAATATAATCAAATCCTATGAGTTGTAAACTATCTTACAGGACATCCGAAAACATTTAAGGAGGAAATGATATGACAGGAGCAGAAAGAGTTAATCAGTACCTTAGTGAAGCAAAGACCTATTATCTCGCAACGGTAGATAATGATCAGCCGCGAGTTCGTCCTTTCGGAACATCTCTTCTTTTTGAGGGAAAGGTTTATATTCAGACAGGTCTCAAGAAAGATGTAGCTCATCAGATAGAGAAAAATCCGAAGTTCGAGATATGCGCATGCAAAGGTGCAGACTGGCTCAGAGTATCTGGAGAGCTTGTATATGATGAGAGGATCGAGCCACAGGAAGCAATGCTCGAAGCATATCCTTCATTGAAAAATATGTACACACCCGGCGACGGAAACACAGCTGTATATTACATAAAGAATGCAACTGCAACCTTCTCAAGCTTTACAGCAGCTCCGGAAACGATAAACTTCTAAAGCAAAAAAAGTTCCTCCATGCATCAAAACATGGAGGAGCTTTTTAACTTATAAGAAATTCCGTTATTGTTTTAAGCTCTGCTGTCAGCAGAAGTTGTGCTTGTTTTGTCTGTAGATGCTTCTTTTTCGGAAATCACGGAATTGATGGCTGCCTTTACAGGTGAGCCATATTTTTCTGCGTTTTCCTCTGTAAGTGTCTTGCCCTGAACAAGCTCAAACTCAACACCTGTATCAACAGGCTCTTCGTTTTCGAAGCTATAATCCTTTCCGGGAAGAGCAGCGTTCATGATGATTCCTACGAGAGAACCGATAGCAAGTCCGGAGAGACTGATGGTTGCAGTTCCTACTGTGAAGGAGATGCTTCCAGCTGCTGAGTAGTTGATACCGATAGAAAGAACAAGGATAAGTGCTGCGATGATAACGTTGCGGCTCTTGCTGAAGTCTACCTTGTTTTCAACTACGTTTCTTACACCTACTGCTGAGATCATTCCGTAGAGTACGAGGGAGATACCACCCATTGTAGCTGCCGGCATTACTTCGATGATAGCAGAGAACTTCGGGCAGAAGGACATAAGGATCGCAAAGCATGCTGCAAGGCGGATTACCTTAGGATCGTATACGCGGGTCAGAGTGAGAACACCGGTATTTTCGCCGTAAGTTGTGTTTGCAGGTGCTCCAAAAAGGGATGCTACTGCTGTTGCGACACCGTCACCTGTAAGTGTTCTGTGGAGACCGGGATCTTTGATGAAGTTTTCACCAACTGTAGAAGAAATAGCGGATACATCACCGATATGCTCCATCATTGTTGCAAATGCGATGGGAACAATGGTGAAGATTGATGTAATGAGAAGCGCTGTGTTTGTATTTCCGCTTGTGAAAATAGAGAAAACAGTGCGGCTCATATCAAGAGGACTGCCGATCCATGCTGCTTCGGCAACCGGAGTGAAATCGATGATACCTGCAGCGGTAGCTGCGAGATAAGAACCTACGACACCGCAGATGATAGGTACGATCTTTATCATTCCACGACCCCAGATATTGCAGATCACGATGATAGCGATAGCTACAAGTGCAACCCACCAATGAGTGGAACAATTATCAACTGCTGACTGGGAAAGATTAAGACCGATTGCAATAATGATAGGACCGGTTACGACCGGAGGGAAAAACTGCATTACTCTTTTTGCACCAAATGCTTTAAATAGAGCTGCGAGAATGAGATAAAGAAGACCGGCGATAGCAACACCGAAACATGCATAGGGGAGAAGTTCTGGCTCTTTATTGGGAGCGATAGCAGCATAGCCTGCAAGAAATGCGAAAGAAGAACCAAGAAATGCGGGAACTTTACGCTTAGAAATGAGATGGAAAAGTAAAGTACCGATTCCGGCAAATAACAGTGTTGTTGAAACGGAAAGACCGGTGAGAACGGGAACAAGAACAGTGGAACCAAACATAGCAAACATGTGCTGGATACCAAGTGCTGTCATTCTTCCTGCTCCGAGGACGGTTGCATCATAGATGGGCTGATCGCCGATCGTGATGTTGCCTTTCTTTTTCAGATTCATATTTTCCTCCTTAGGTTAAAACGGGTTGTATATGCCTTTGTGGCATAATACTGGCAGGCTAAGCGAAGATCTTTGATGTCCATCCTCGGATGCCTGCCCGTACTTCTTGAGAGATTCTAATACAAAATCTTAAAAAAGGAAAGTATAAATATGAATTTTTTATTAATATTTTTTTGTGCGATTTGATGAATTTTAATGTGGGGGTGACATAGTGACGTGTCGCGCGGATACATATATCCTTCAACGGCTCGGACAGTACTAAGCTCACGCACTGCCCTCATAAACACGGTAATTTAGTCTAAACTCGACGCTTCGCGTCTCAAACAGTTATCCTAAATTACCTATTCGGACAGTGTGTTCACTAAGTGCTGCCGGCTAATTGTTTCAGGATATACTTATCCGCTCGGCACTTAGGTTTTAAACTCCGACAATAATTATTTATAACGCAGCTTCACTTAATCTCAACATTCCGCGTAGCAATCACCGGAACCCCAGTACCTGCGACGTTTTCAATGATGATGTCACCGATCTTTTTGGGGGCATCGATACGTGCAGCGTCGATTTCCTTCATGACATCAAAGATCTTGCTCTTCGGGATATCGGACTTGGTCTTTACTGAGAGTCTGGGTTTGTCGCCGTTACGGATGACTACGGTACTGGTTACGATCCTGGTAGGGTTTGTAACCTCTTTCTTTGCGTAGCGCTCACCGTTCGGACAGGTATTGCCTGTGACGCTTGTTACTTCGCCTTTATCGATCTCAACTGTGAGGAGGCAGCCCATAGGGCAGCCGATACAGGTTAATTCTCTTGTTTCCATTTGTATAGCTCCTTTCTTCCCTAAGGGCATCAGTCCTTTTCAATCTTTACAGTGATAGTTTTTAAGTCCTTAAAATCTTTGATTTTTGTTTTTTGCAGGATAACATTCTCCATTTCGCCGGGAGCGAGTACGCGTTTTTTATTGTGCATGACTCTTTCGTCATTAAAGTATACGCTTACGTAGGAATCCTGATAAACTGCACCTACACGGAATCTGACTGTAAGCAGATCATCCATGCGGTTTACGTTTATGGTTGACGGAACAGTGTATCGTGCTCCTTCGGTTGCGATGATTTGTATTTCTTCACCATCGGCTTTACGGCCGTCGGCCTGTACGTATTTGGCGGCGTTTTCACCGGCTCTCTTTGCTTCTTCCGAAACGTAGTCTACGAGGTCATGAACGTGAAGAACATTTCCGCATGCGAATACACCGGGAATGCTGGTTTCAAGGCTCTCGTTTACTACAGGTCCGTTGGTGACCGGATTCATTTCGACACCGGCGCTTCTTGAGAGCTCGTTCTCAGGGATGAGTCCTACGGAGAGGAGAAGAGTATCACAGGTGTAGCGTTCTTCTGTGCCCGGAATCGGTTTACGGTCGGGACCTACTTCTGCGATGGTTACAGCGGTAACTCTTTCTTTACCTTCAATATCGATGACTGTGTGTGAGAGTTTAAGAGGGATACCGTAATCGTCAAGGCACTGTACGATATTTCTCTTTAATCCTCCGGAATAGGGCATTACTTCTGCAACTACCTTTACCTTTGCGCCTTCAAGAGTCATACGGCGTGCCATGATGAGACCGATATCACCAGAACCTAAGATAACGACTTCACGTCCGGGGAGATAGCCTTCTATATTTACAAGTCTCTGGGCAGTGCCTGCGGAGAAAATTCCGGCAGGGCGGTAACCCGGAGTATTAAGGGCTCCTCTCGGACGTTCCCGGCATCCCATGGCCAGAACAATAGCACCGGCCTTTATTTGAATCATGCCGTCTGTCCGGTTCATTGCGGTTACTATACGGTCTGAGGAGATATCCATGACCATTGTGTTTAGTTTATATTCGATTCCGAGGTCGTATACTTCTTTTTCAAAGCGGTAAGCATACTCAGGGCCTGTTAGTTCTTCCTTAAAGGTGTGGAGACCGAAACCGTTATGGATGCACTGATTCAGGATGCCGCCGAGTTCATGATCACGTTCCAGGATCAGGATGCTGTCTGTGCCTGCTTTTTTGGCTGCGGCTGCAGCTGCGAGACCTGCCGGTCCGCCGCCGATTATGACAATATCGTAAGATAACATTATTCGTCTCCTTTCATGGCCTTAGTGCGCTCAAGAACAATATTTGAACTGCCGCCGCTCTTTGTGATCTTTTCCATAGGGATACCGAGTTCTCTGTTTATGATCTCCATCACACGTGGACTGCAGAAACCAGCCTGACATCTTCCCATTCCTGCACGGGTGCGTCTCTTTACACCGTCAAGTGAACGTGCACCGAGAGGACGGTGAATGGCATCTAATATTTCTCCCTCTGAGATGGATTCGCAGCGACAAATGATATTGCCGTATGCGGGGTTCTTCTTTATAAGTTCGTTTCTTTCTTCTATAGTCATGGTCTTTGGATCTATGATGCCTTTTCTCTTGCCGTTCCAGTTTTCTTTCTTTTCAGGTCTTTCAAGGTCATAGATAATGTCTGCGACCATCTTTCCGATAGCAGGACTGGAAGTGAGCCCGGGGGATTCGATTCCTGCGCAATCGATAAAGTGAGGAGCATCGGGTAGTTCTTTGATGATAAATTCGTGGTGGTCTTCGTGAGCGCGGAGACCGGCGAAGCTGGTGATAACCTTTCGTGCCACCGGCAGATCCTTTACGTGAAGAGAGGCCTTTGAAATAAGGTCATCAATTCC
Source organism: Lachnospiraceae bacterium MC2017 (assembly GCA_000701625.1). Taxonomy (GTDB): domain Bacteria; phylum Bacillota; class Clostridia; order Lachnospirales; family Lachnospiraceae; genus NK4A144. Next base: position 168,837 of record JNJK01000008.1, on the reverse strand, counting down.
TTCCTGAGTGGTAGCTGTGGCTTCTTTATCATCGATGTCGATGGCGGTAGGTCCAACAATGAGATTTCCGTGAACTGTAGGAGATACCAGAACTCCTTTTCCGAGCTTTGTGGGCTGAGGGAAAATCGTGTGGGTTACGTGTGAGCCCATTTCTTTATCGAGTAGGCAATAATCACCGCGTCTTGGAGTGATGTGGATCTTGTCAGCAGAAACCATGTTGTGGAATACATCTGCATGGACACCGGCTGCGTTTACAACGTATTTTGCTGTGTATTCGCCGTTGTTTGTGCGGATGTGCCAGAGACCGTCATCTTCACGTTTTAGTGATTCGACTTCTGTATTGAAACGGAAATCAACTCCATTTACATAGGCATTTTCTGCCATGGCGATATTCAGGATGAAGGGACATACGATACCGCCGGTGGGAGCGTAGAGTGCGCCTTCAACGTTATCTGAAAGGTTTGGCTCAAGTTCCAGGACTTCTTCACGTGATAAGATCTTCAGATCTTTTACTCCGTTTGCAACACCTCTGTTATAAAGGTCTTTAAGACCGTCAAGTTCTTCTTTGTGGATGCAGACAACGAGCGAACCGTTTCTCTTGAAAGGGATATCGAGGTCTTTTGCAAGCTCGTCCATCATTTCGTTGCCTTCTACGTTGAGTTTTGCCATCAGAGATCCTTCGGGGGCATCGAAGCCTGCGTGGATTATGGCGCTGTTTGCTTTACTTGTGCCGGCGCAAACGTCCTCGGCTTTTTCCAGTACACAGACGTTCAGTTTATATCTGGAGAGTTCTCTTGCGGAAGCTGCTCCGCTGACGCCTGCTCCGATGATGATCACATCGTATGTCATTTGTTGTTGCTCCTTTCTCTTACCTTGTGTTTATCGTAAATGATTTGTTGTATTGACGGAAATTTGATAGTGAAGTCCGGATAGATGTCTCTCTTTTTATTGCTCTATTGCTTTTATCGGATGTTCAGGGAAATATTTATCCGGCCTTCATAGAGGAAACGCGGATTCGTTAAAATTGAAAAAAAGGAGTCACCAATCAGACACGCTCCCCGCGTGTTGATCGATGACTCCTTCTCTGCATCATTATCTTATTTAGTTAATTTAAATATAAAACCCTATACCCTGTTTGTAAATGTGTAAAGTAAATTTTTTTGTAACTATTTAGAAATACCCTGTGTATAGAAGATAATTGTGCATTTTGTATTTGCTAAGCATTATGCGGAATTTCCGTAACTGTTCACACGTAAACGGAGCATTTACTGCGGAGTTTACGGACAAGAAAGATGAATAGTCATTGGATTTTGCCCATCGCCGCAGGCGATTTAATTGGCAAAATCCGTTACGTGAGCGAGCTGAAAGCGAGTGAACAGTAACGAATTTCCCGCTTCCGCATAATGGAATAGCCTGATCAGTGGAATACACCTGCTGAAATGAGTCCGCCGTAGAGAAGTGCTGCGAGGACTGTTCCAACGATAGGAGCGAGAGCGGGGATCCATGCGTAACCCCAGTCGGCATCTCTTTCGCCCGGGCAAAGGAGAGCGTATGCAAGACGAGGTGCTGTATCTCTGGCTGCGTTCATTGCGTATCCTGTAAGTCCTCCAAATGAAAGACCGATGGACATGATGAGAGCGAATACCAGGAACTTTCCGCCTACGTCTGAGCAGTCAACAACCTGACCGATACCGAGGATAGTGAACATCAGGAAGAATCCGCAGATGCACTCGGAAAGGAAATTGAGTGCTGTATTTCTGGAGGACGGTCCTGTGCAGAAACATCCGCGCTTTACAGCTGCTTCAGGGGTAGCTTTAAGCTGATCATTGTACATAACGATCAGGATCGCCGCACCGATGAAACCTCCGAGAAGCTGTGCAATGATGTAGCATGGAACGAGACTCCATGAAACACTTCCGTTTACAGCGAGTGCTATTGTTACAGAGGGATTGAAGTGTGCTCCTGATGCTGCACCAAAGCAGAAAGCAGGAAGCAGAACTGCGAGTCCCCAGCCGATACCGATATGAACGGTATTTCCGCCCTTCATTCCGGACTTATTAAGTGAGATATTACAGCAAACACCATCACCGAGCATTACAAGCATTGCAGTACCGATAAGCTCAGCTAAAAATATTTTCATATCCATAAGTACCCTCCCTAATTATTCAATTTTGTCCTAATTAAATCAGTCTTTAGCCCAACCGAAAGTAGCTTTTACTGCCTTTGACCAGCCTTTGAGCTCCTTTTCACGGACATCATCTGCCATCTCAGGCTTAAATTCACGGTCGATCGCCCAGTTCTTGATGACATCTTCTTTGCTGGACCAGTAGCCTACTGCGAGACCTGCGAGGTAAGAAGCACCCATAGCGGTTGTTTCGACACATGCAGGACGTCTTACAGTTGTGTTTATGATGTCGGACTGGAACTGCATCAGGAAGTTGTTATTGGAAGCTCCGCCGTCAACCTTTAAGGAAGCAAGTCTCTTTCCGGAATCAAGCTCCATTGCGTGGAGTACGTCATAGGTCTGGAAAGCGAGCGATTCAAGGGTTGCGCGGATGATGTGGTACTTATTTACACCTCGTGTGATTCCGGTGATAGCTCCGCGTGCGTAAGGATCCCAATAAGGAGCACCGAGACCTGTAAATGCAGGAACTACGTAGCATCCGTTTGTATCCTTTACCTGAGTTGCAAAGTACTCGGAATCCGGAGAAGTATCAACCATACGAACCTGATCACGGAGCCACTGGATAGCTGCACCTGCGACGTATACAGAACCTTCGAGGGCATAGGTTACCTTTCCGTCAAGGCCCCAGGCGATAGTTGTCAGAAGATCATTTTTACTAAAGATAGGTTTTTCTCCTGTGTTCATAAGCATGAAGCAACCTGTACCGTAGGTGTTCTTTGCTTCACCTTCATTAAAGCAGGTCTGTCCAAAGAGAGCTGCCTGCTGATCACCTGCTGCGCCTGCGATCTTTATCGGACCACCGAAGAATTCAGGATCGGATTCGCCATAGATAAAGCTTGATGGCTTAACTTCAGGAAGCATGCTCATAGGGATCTCAAGGATGCTGCAAAGTTCCTCATCCCACTCAAGGGTATTGATGTTAAAGAGGAGAGTTCTGGAAGCATTTGAGTAGTCAGTTACATGAACTTTACCCTTTGTGAGCTTGTAGATAAGCCAGGAGTCAACTGTACCGAAAGCAAGCTCGCCCTTTTCTGCCTTTTCTCTTGCACCGGGAACATTGTCGAGGATCCAGCGGATCTTTGTGCCGGAGAAATATGGATCAAACTTGAGTCCGGTCTTGGACTGGAATTTTTCTACGATGCCGGGAACGCGGCCCTTCATCTGCTCTGCAAAGTCAGCAGTACGGCGGCACTGCCATACGATAGCGTGGAAAATAGGCTGGCCGGTAGCTCTGTCCCATACGATTACGGTTTCTCGCTGGTTTGTGATACCGATAGCTGCGATATCGGATGCTGATGCGCCAACTTTTTTCATGGCTTCACGAGCTACCTGAAGCTGTGTCTGCCAGATCTCACTTGCATCATGCTCAACCCAGCCGGGCTGCGGGAAGTACTGAGTAAATTCTTTCTGTGCAACAGAGCACATCTCGCCTTTTTCATTAAAAAGAATACAGCGATTACTGGTTGTACCCGCATCCAGAGCCATTACATACTTTGCCATAAAAATCCTCCTTTTCACATAGAAAGCATATAGGTCATAGGAACCAGACCTGTTGGTTTGTGGTAGATATAGCTACCGCACCGTTTGAGAGTGCGTTCATAACGCCGCTCTTATCCGATATCAATCCGCCTGCGATCACAGGAACACGACTGATCGAATTGATCTTCCGGATCATTTCCGGAAGTATGATACCCGGCAGGAATTCGATAAAATCGGGCTGTACCACTCCGTTCCGGGCACCTTTTTCGATATTGACAAGCGCCATACTGTCAAGCACGAAGTAACGTAGGATCGTATTTAGCCCCAGCTCTTTGGCGTGGGGGATCAAGTTACTCTTGGTAGTTATGATCCCGTCTGCTTCCGTGGATTGCCGTATAAAATCCAGAGCGATGTCTTTTGATGACAAACCGTTGATTAAATCGACATGAACCATGGCTGTCTTACCGGCATCTTTGATTTTTTTGACGATGTCAGGGATCGTACAGATGTCCCCATAGAGAATAAAAATGACTCCTGTTTCGGTTGTAAGGGATGTTTGAAGCCCTTCGTCATCTTTTACTGCAGCAATGATCGGGTTGTCTTCAACTTTTTCGATAAATTCCTTACACAACATGCGCGACTCCTAATGTACAATTTTTTGATTTTGCCACTGTTATTGCATAATAAAAGAACATAGCAATACACTTAGGGCAGTTTAGAAAAACTGCTTGGGGTCGCCATGTTCTCTCGTCTCAGGTGGCAATTCATTCAACTGTGTTTACCTTATCATACAATTGGGCAAGATGCAACATATAATCGAAAATTTGCGGATATAAAATAATATAATGCACAAACAGGAAAATGAAACTCGGGAAAAAATAAAGCAAAATGCCTAACTATAATAAGGGCGAGGGTTTGCGATTAAGAACAATGTGTTGTTAATCATTTTGATGCTGTAAAACGTGAGAACGTTTTGCGGCATCTCTTTTTTGTGAATAAAGAAATGCCGATAAAAAACCTAAACGGATTCTTTTCATAAAATAGAAGAGAGGTAGCTTTAAGGATGAAAAGAACGAGGATCCTAAATTGGATAAAATATGATACGGACAGAGCTTTTTGGATGAGTGTAATCTGTGCAGCCGGTCTCGTTTTGAATCTGGTATTTATGTTTCAGAGTGACGGTCTTTTAAGGGTGCAGTTTACCGGAACACTTCTGGTGTCATCTATCTGCGGAGGCTTTCAAGGGGCAGCGGTCACTTTAATGTCTTATTTCATTCTTGCCATAACTACGGGGGCAGGAGTCGGAAAAGGCGTTTTTTTGCTGCTTATTTGTATGCTGGCATCGATTTTTTCTGCAAAAGGGTGGTTTAGGACGGTTTACGGAGTTATTGGATATATCATACTTATCACCAGTGTAGAAGAATTGTTTATGTTTGTAGTCTATGCTGCGGAATCGTATGTCGGAGACAAGGGCGTTGCAGCTGTTTTTACAGGGATGATCAGATCTTTCGGGCGTATAATCCCCGGGGTTCTTCTTGCAGTTTTTCTGATACTTCTTTTTTATAAATATGCCCCAGATCGGATCCTGCTCTTTTTTGGAAACAGTCAGCATTATATAAAGGATGAAAATCTCAGAAAGCACGTAGAAAAGAATATATTTGACAGTGCACATGGATCGCTTCGCCGCAGGATAACAACGATCATTCTGGTTACTGCAACGACTATGATGATAGCATCCGTGATATTCGTTAATATCCTCATTGTAAATACGATGAACGGTACGATCTCTCTGCAGCTGGATTTTTGGAAAACGGATGGGAGCAGCAGAATTGGTAATCTGACGTATGAGGAGTGGAGAAGTGCATACCTGAATCCCAGTTCGGAAGAGGATAGTTCTTACAAACCATCAAAAGAAACCGAAGCTGAAATAATGGCAAAGATTGAGGCTTTGCAGAGATTATCGGATGGATTGTCGCCTGACGCACGCACAAGGATCGATGAACTAAAACAGGCACTTATAGATCAGTCAAGATCAATGAATGTTGAAGAAGGGGATGAGGTAGAAGAAGCGCACAGAGTATTAAATACTCTGAAAAATCAGTTTTCGTTTTATCTGCAGATGATCTTCTCTCTTCTTATGGTTGAGATGGTACTGGTTGTCATCATAGATGCATATGCACAGAGAAAGATCGTCCGTCCGATTCTTGGTGTTGCCTCTGCTATGGATCAGCTGGCGTATAACAGTGATGAAGAACGGCGTGAGAGTCTTGCAAAGATACATGCATTGGAAGTAAAGACCGGTGATGAAGTAGAGTCACTGTATCACGCGATCGACAAGACTGCATCAGAACTATTGACTTATATAGCGGATAAGGAAAAACAGGTTCTTCTTGAAAACGAGCTTAGGATCGCAAAGGCAGCCAATGATGCAAAAACGAGTTTCTTGTCCAATATGTCTCATGAGATCCGAACTCCGATAAATGCAGTGCTTGGAATGGATGAAATGATCCTTCGTGAGTCTGAAGATCAGACTATACTCAGATATGCAAAAAATATACAAAGTGCAGGAAAAACACTTCTCGGTCTCATAAATGATATACTTGATTTTTCAAAGATTGAGGCGGGAAAAATGGAGATAATCCCGGTTGATTATGAGCTGAGTTCGGTTGTAAATGATCTCGTAAATATGATCAGGAGTAAGGTTGATGCTAAGAAGCTTGAACTTATCGTAGATGTAGATCCTGAGATGCCGCATCTTCTTCGAGGAGATGAGATACGGCTGAAGCAGGTTGTATTAAACATACTTACAAATGCGGTCAAATATACGGAGAAAGGAAGTGTAACACTTTGTATAAGATATGAAAAAAAGAGTGAGGAAAGCGTCGATCTGAAAATCTCTGTTAAGGATACCGGAGCCGGTATAAAGGAGGAGGATGTTCAGAAACTTTTTGCTCCTTTTGAGAGAATAGAGGAAGAAAAGAACCGAACGATAGAGGGAACCGGCCTCGGAATGAGCATTACTCAGAAATTGCTGGGGCTTATGGACAGTAAGTTGGAATTAGAAAGTGTTTATGGAGAGGGATCGAACTTTCATTTTTCGGTTCCCCAGTTGGTTAATAGTTGGGAAGCGGTCGGTGACATTTCTCTAAGTTTTGACAGGACATTAAATGATCAGCCACGTTATCAGGAGAGTTTCAGGGCTCCTAAGGCAGAGATACTGGTAGTGGATGACACGGAAATGAACCTTACGGTAGTGCGTGGACTTCTTAAGAAAACAGGGGTTAAGATCGATACTGCTACAAGCGGAAGGCAATGCTTAAAGATGATCCGGGAGAAACGGTATGACATAATCTTTCTGGATCACAGGATGCCGGAACTGGACGGTATGGAAACATTGGCTCTTATAAGGAAAGATCATGGGCATCCTAATCAGGAAACACCGGTTGTGGCGCTCACGGCAAATGCTATTTCCGGTGCAAGAGAAAACTATATAAGTGCAGGTTTTGTAGACTACATGACGAAGCCTATAGATAGCGCCAGGTTAGAACGGGCGATGATAGGTCTGCTTCCGCCTGAAAAGGTTGAAATAATACAGGCAGACGAGTCGCAGGACGTTGATGAAATAGCGAAACTGGAGCCGTGGATTACAGAACTTAATGGGATCGATCATAGAACAGGTATACGTAATACAGGGTCTGCAGAAGATTTTATGAAAGCGTTACAACTTTTTGCAGATAACATATCAGAAAATATAAAAAATATCCGATTATTTTATGAGAGGGAAGATTTTCATAATTATAATATAAAGGTTCATTCGTTAAAAAGTACTGCAAGGATGATAGGCGCATCGGAACTGTCTAAAATGGCGGAAGAACTGGAAAACGCCAGTGTTGACGGGGCTATAGATGACGCAGAGATTGGAGAAAAGACACCGGTGCTTTTAAATGAATACGAAAAGTATCTGGATATTCTGGCTCCGTTCATTCATGATGATACAGCAGAATGGAAAGCAGAGATGAACGATCCGTCAAAGGCGGAAATTCCGCAGTCGGCGCTGGACGAAGCATACGGATCCATAAAGGAATGTATGGAAGCGTTGGATTATGACAGTATTGATTTTTTGATACAGTCGATTATGAAATATCGTATACCTGATAAAGAACAGCAAAAGATCATTGCACTCAGGAAAAAGGTGTCTGAATTTGACTGGGATGCAGTAGAAGAACTATTAAAGTGATTAGCTGGAACAGGCCGAAGCACATGGCTGCTGAGGGCGTACGAAAGTGTGAATAATATGATGGTAACCAGTCATTTGCGAAGCAAATCTTTAATTACGGGTTACCGTAGCTGTCAGACCCAAAGGGGACTGAGCAGTTACCTTTTGAATGGATAATGGGGAAGGAGCAGGCAATGGAGAAGAAGATAATCCTTATCAGCAAGGGTTCTACCTTCATGGTGGGAGCTATTACCTCCAATCTGGAGGAGGCTGGATATGAAGTGGTACCTGCACTGCCGGATGTTGAGGATCTTTCGGGAAAGATCGAACTTGTCGATATGATCGTTTTCTATCTGGGAGATTATATTGAAGAAATTCAGGATACATTGGATTATCTGAAAGAAGTGGTACTTGAAAAGGGTAAGCTCCTGTTTATCATAGGAAGCAATGATGAATTTTTTGACTTTGACAGGAAAGCTACACCTCAGATCGTTACCAGCAGGTTTTTGCGACCGCTTAATGTGAGAGATCTTATAGAAAAACTAAATGCGGTGATAGAAGTAAACTCTGAGGAATCAGAGAAAAAGTCTATCATGATCGTAGATGATGATGTTATGTTCCTTAAGCTTATGAAGGAGTGGCTGACAGGCCCATATAAGGTAACTATGGCAAACTCGGGAATGCGCGCTATCACGTATTTGGCAAATAATACACCGGATCTGATCCTTTTAGATTATGAAATGCCTGTAACCAGCGGACCACAGGTTCTTAAGATGATACGCGATGATGCATCGACCAGTTCGATACCGGTCATGTTCCTGACCGGAAAAGGGGACAGAGAGAGTGTGCTGAAGGTTGTAGGGCTAAAACCTGACGGGTATTTACTTAAATCCATGACCAGAGATGAACTTTTGGCGCAGATAAGAGATTTCTTTGAAGCACGAAAGATGAAAAAACTTCAGTAAGATCAGTAAATAATATCATTCTGCGGTGCTGCGCTCTATGGTATAATCAGTCTGTTTATGCGCGTGAAAAGCGAAAATCCGAAAACAATTAGTCATATTCTGACGGATGTTTATATAGGAGGCATGATTGGACGATGGGACTTAAGAGAAGACGTATTGTGGTAAAGGTTGGTACGTCCACGCTTACAAATGAGCTTGGACACAGCAATCTACGCAGAATGGAAAAGCTGGCACTGGTTCTTTCGGATATACAGAATATGGGAAATGAAGTTGTTCTGGTATCCTCAGGAGCGATCGCAGTTGGTACAAATAAAATGAGACTTCCGGAGCGGCCTACTACCATGAGGATGAAACAGGCGGCGGCAGCGGTCGGACAGTGCGAGAATATGTTTCTCTATGATAAGTTCTTTGGTTATTATGATAAGACAGTCGCACAGATTCTTCTGAATGCTGAGGATATCAGACAGGAAGAAAAGAAGGAAAATCTTACAAATACATTTAATGCTCTTTTAGAGCAGGGGATCATCCCGATAGTTAATGAAAACGACTCGGTTAGTTATACGGAGATTGAGTCGGCAGACAGATTATTTGGTGATAACGATATGTTGTCGGCAGTGGTTTCTGTTCTCTGTCAGGCGGACATACTTGTTATTTTTTCTGATATTGATGGATTCTTTGATAAGGATCCGCGTCTTTACAAGGATGCTAAGCTGATCGACAGGATAGAAAAGATTGATGACAGTCTGTATGAACTTGCAGGTGGCGCAGGTTCAAGGAGAGGCACCGGCGGCATGAGGACAAAGATCCAGGCAGCAGATCTTGCGACAGGCCAGGGTATAAGTGTTATCGTGACTAATGGAGAAAGGCCTGAAGCACTCTATGATATAGTAGAGGGGAAAAAGGTCGGAACTCTTTTTAAGGGGAATAGATAAAGAAATAGTTTTATGGGCTTTCCTTTTCGTTTTGAAAAGGAAAGCTTTTTTGACTTATAGGAAGAGTCTTTGTTCACTTATTTTTGTAATTAATTATTGATTTAAATTTTCATGTTCAAAAAAATGAATCATGGGTAAAAAATGGCTTAGATACTGTCGATAAAAAACATTGCAGACATATTTGCATTAAGAAAGATCAATACAACATATTAAAATTGTCCCTACACTTTATGCGGTTAAAGTGATAACATAACATACATCAAAAAAGTTGACGGTTTTGCTTCTAAGGAGGTCGAAGCAGTTATGTACGATGAAAACAAGTATGCCATTCAATATTTTATGCCGAAAAATCCTACTTACAATTGGGTAAAGAAGGATCATATAGAGAAGGCTCCTATCTGGTGCAGCGTAGATCTTAGAGACGGAAATCAGGCACTTATCGAACCGATGAGTCTTGAAGAGAAACTTGATTTCTTCCGTATGCTTGTTGACATCGGATTTAAGGAGATAGAAATTGGTTTCCCTGCTGCATCGGAAACTGAGTATAAGTTCGCAAGAACTCTTATTGAGAAAAAGATGGTTCCGGATGATGTAACACTTCAGGTTCTGACTCAGGCGAGAGATCATATCATCCGTAAGACCTTTGAAGCGGTAGAAGGTGCTCCCAGAGCTATCATTCATCTTTATAACTCAACTTCGGTCGCTCAGAGAGAGCAGGTGTTCAAGAAGAATAAAGAGGATATCAAGCAGATCGCTATTGATGGAGCAAAACTCTTAAAGAAACTTGCTGATGAGACAAAGGGTAATTTTTCCTTTGAGTATTCTCCGGAGAGTTTTCCGGGAACAGAGGTTGAGTATGCAGTAGATGTATGTAACGCGGTTCTCGACGTATGGCAGCCGAAAGAAGAAAATAAGGTTATCATCAATATACCGACAACCGTTGAAAATGCCATGCCGCATGTATTTGCCACACAGGTAGAATATATAAGCAACAGTCTGAAATACAGAAATGCAGTGACACTTTCGCTTCATCCTCATAACGACAGAGGATGCGGTATATCTGATGCAGAGCTTGGAATGCTTGCAGGTGCTGACAGAATAGAGGGAACACTTTTCGGAAATGGTGAGAGAACAGGTAATGTTGATATCGTAACACTTGCCATGAATATGTTTACTCACGGGGTTGATTCAAAGCTTGATTTCTCACACATCAATGAGATCGGAGCTATATATGAGAAACTTACCAGAATGGAGATACCTGCAAGACAGCCGTATGCCGGACAGCTTGTGTTTACAGCTTTTTCGGGTTCTCATCAGGATGCTATCGCCAAGGGATTTGCATGGAGGAAGTCACATATGGATCGCCCCTGGAGCGTGCCGTATCTGCCGGTTGATCCAAAGGATCTTGGTCGTGAGTATGACGGAGATGTCATCCGTATCAATTCACAGTCAGGAAAGGGTGGCGTAAGCTTTATCCTTAAGCAGAACTACGGCCTGCAGATTCCGAAGACAATGCAGGAAGATGTGGGATACACAGTTAAGGGAATTTCTGACAGAGAGCATTCAGAGCTTTCGCCGGAGCGTGTATATCATATTTTTGAAGATAAATATGTTCATAATGATGGTGTGTTTACTATTAAAGAATGCCACTTTGAGCAGATCGATGGTATCCTTGTTAAAGCTACGATATCCAGAAATGGAAAAGATGTTATCGTGGCGGCAAACGGAAATGGTCGTCTGGATGCAGTAAGCAATGCGATAAAGTCCTACTTTGATATCAGTTATGAGCTTACTACTTACGAAGAGCATGCACTGAGCCATGGCTCATCCAGTAAGGCTTGCACATATGTTGGCATCACAGCTAACGGAAAGCACTACTGGGGCGTTGGAATTGATGAGGATATCATCACATCATCCATCAATGCTCTTATAGTAGCAGTAAACCAACTCGAAGCTATCCGTGATAATAGAAATGATAAGGATCAGCGTATTACGGAAATCGTAAACTATATTCAGGAAAACTATTTGTCGGTGACGCTTGACGATCTTTCGAGAGAATTTTTCCTGTCAAAGCCGTATCTTTCTAAATATATTAAGGAAAAGAGCGGTGCAACCTTCAGTGAAAATGTGCAGAAGATACGACTTAAAAAAGCCTGCACCCTTCTCAGAAACGGAAATATGAAAGTTGAGAAGGTTGCGGAAAATGTAGGATATCCAAGCGTTGAACATTTCAATCGTCAGTTTAAGAAAAGATATGAGATGACACCGGTTCAGTATCGCAACTCAAAAAGATAAGCTTGCAGGCGGGCCGGGGATTGTTTATAATTATAATAACTGTGTAGAAGAACAGGCTATGGTAGGAACCATGGCCTGTTCTGTTCGGTTTTTTCAAGTATCCTGAGGGGAAGAAAGGATTCTTAGAATTGATTAAGAGCATGACCGGTTTCGGCAGAGCCGAGACAGAGGGTGAAGGAAGACGGTATTCTGTTGAAATCAAGACCGTTAACCACCGTTATCTTGAAGTAGGCATAAAAATGCCAAAGGTGTTGGCTCCCTTTGAGGGTGCTATTCGTACTCTCCTTAAGGAATATATGGAGAGAGGAAAGGTCGATGTCTTCATTTCATTTGAAAGCATGGACGGTAATACAGAGACTATTCGTTATAATAGTGCGGTTGCTCATGATTATTACCGTTACCTTCAGCAGATGGCTGAAGAGTTTGGAATGGAAAATGATGTGAGGATCTCTGGACTGTCACGTTATCCTGATGTTTTTACTGCTGAGTCAGCAGAAATAGATGAAGATGCTATTTGGAGAGAACTTCAGAAGTGTATTCGTAAAGCCTGTGAGCAGGTTGTCCGTACCAGAAAGGCAGAGGGAGAAAATCTCAGTAGGGATCTGATCTCAAAGCTTGATGATATGAAAGAGCAGGTGGCTTTTGTAGAGCAGAGATCTCCTGAGGTAGTTGAGGAGTACAGACGCAAGCTCAGAGAGAAGGTCGAGGATCTTCTTGGAGATGCACAGGTCGATGAGGCACGTCTTATTCAGGAAGTGACGATTTTTGCCGACAGAATATGTGTGGATGAAGAAATAGTACGTCTGAAGAGTCATATCAATAGTATGAGAAAGGCAATTACCGATGGCGGAACGATAGGCCGACGACTTGATTTTATTGCTCAGGAGATGAACCGTGAGGCAAATACAACTTTGAGCAAGGCAAATGATCTGGCGGTCAGCGATGCAGCTATTGATTTAAAGACCGGAATTGAGAAGGTCAGAGAGCAGATACAGAATATTGAGTAAACTATTTAATATTGGTTTTGGTAATATCGTAAATGCTGAAAAGATCACAGCGATCATAATGCCTGATTCTGCGCCTGCAAAGCGTCTCATGCAAAATGCAAAGAAAAGTGGGACTGCCATTGACGCGACACATGGACGAAAGATCAAGGCCTGTATCATATTGGAAAATGGTCAGCTTGTTTTTTCAGCACTGACACCTGATACGCTGCTTGAGCGGTTCAGGGAAAAAACAGAGGAAAAGTAACAAAAAGGAGTTAAAGTGATTCAGAAAGGTATTCTGGTGGTGGTTTCCGGATTTGCCGGAGCAGGCAAGGGAACTATCATGAAGCAGCTTGTATCAGAATATGATAATTATGCACTTTCCGTATCAGCTACTTCCAGAAATCCCAGACCGGGTGAAGTAGATGGAGTCAATTATTTCTTTAAGTCCCGCGAGGAATTTGAAGAAATGATAAAGAACGATGAACTGATAGAGCATGCAGAGTATGTAGGCAATTATTACGGCACGCCCAAGGCTTTTGTAGAAAGACAGCTTCAGGAAGGAAAAAATGTCGTTCTTGAAATAGAGATTCAGGGAGCTATGCAGATCAAAAAGAAATTCCCCGAAGCTTTATTGGTATTCATCATGCCTCCGAGTGCAGCGGAACTTAAGCGTCGTCTTGTAGGACGTGGAACAGAGACCCCTGAAGTGATCGATATGCGTATGAAGCGTGCGATCCAGGAATCAGAGGGGATAGAAAATTATGATTTTATCGTTGTGAACGATGTTGTAGAAGATTGTACGAAACGGCTCAATGGAATGATCGAGGCGTCGCGTTATACGCCTTCCAGACAGGCCGATTTCATAAATGAGGTTCGTGCGGGGCTCAGAGAGATCTGATAAACGTACATTTAGCAGTTTAATGGTGTTAAGAAAGAGAGGCATCTATGTTACATCCATCCTATAGTGATCTGATGGAAGTTGTTAATTCGGAAGTTCAGGAGGGAGAGGCTCCGATTGTAAACAGCCGTTATTCGATCGTGCTGGCTACAGCTAAGAGAGCACGTCAGCTTATCGGCGGAAGTGCGCCTATGGTTGATCCTAAGGCTAGAAAACCCCTTTCTGTTGCAATTGATGAGCTGTATCAGGGAAAACTCAAAATTGCCAGCAAAGATGAGGACGAAGAGGACTGATCGTCTTTGGAGAGAAACTTTTCCCCGATGATATCAGGGCTTAAAGGGAGAAGCAGTCTTGTACTGTTTCTCCTTTTTTAACTTATGGGAAATATCGTTGGAATTCCTATGGGTTGAAAAATCCACTGCGTGCAATGGATGTGACACGCGCGGATAGAAAGAGGTAAGATTTGAAAATATTTTTTATTTCACTTGGCTGTGATAAGAATCTGGTTGACTCTGAAAAGATGATCGCGCTCCTTCGCGACAGAGGATATGAGTTTACAGATGAAGAGAATGAGGCCGATGTGGCTGTTATTAATTCGTGCTGTTTTGTAAATGATGCAAAGCAGGAAAGTATCGACGCTATACTTGAGGTTTCTGAATTAAAAAAAGCCGGAAAACTTAAGTGTATCGTAGTTGCAGGTTGCCTGGCACAGCGTTATGCAGATGAGATCCATGAGGAAATCCCTGAAGTGGATGCCATTGTCGGAACAACAGCTTTTGATAAGATCACAGATGCTGTGGACGAGGTACTTAAGGGTAAAAAGATTGACATTCGTGAGGATATCGATCGTCTTGCTAATCCGGAAGCCGAGCGTAGTATAACTACAGAAGGTGATTATGAATACCTTAAGATTGCAGAGGGGTGCGATAAGCGATGCACTTACTGCATTATCCCGTATGTGCGAGGTTCCTTCAGAAGTATTCCTATGGAGAGTCTCTTAAAGGATGCAAGGGAACTGGCAGATAAAGGTGTCAAAGAACTTATTCTTGTTGCACAGGAAACAACTCTTTACGGAGTAGATATTTACGGCAAAAAGATGCTTCCGGAACTGCTGCATCGTTTGTGTGAGATCGATGGCTTTAGATGGATCCGTATCCTTTACTGTTATCCTGAGGAGATCACACCCGAACTTATACAGGTCATGAAGGAAGAATCGAAGATATGCCATTATCTTGATCTTCCGATACAGCATGCTTCTGACCATGTGCTTAAATCTATGGGACGCAGGACTTCACATGATGATCTTGTACGCATTATCAAAACTCTTCGTGAAGAGATCCCTGATATTGCACTTAGAACTACCCTTATTTCAGGCTTTCCTGGAGAAACGGAAGAAGATCATAAAGAACTTTTGAAATTTGTTGAAGAAATGCGTTTTGACAGACTTGGTGACTTCACATATTCTCCGGAAGAAGGAACTCCGGCGGTTAAATTTGCCGATCAGGTAGAGGAAGAGGTCAAAGAACGCCGCAGAAATGAAATAATGGAACTTCAGCAGAGTATCGCTTTTGAAAATGCTGAAAATGAGATAGGCAGGACAATGGATATAATCATTGAAGGCAGGATTCCGGAAGACCATGTATATATCGGCAGGAGTTACAGGGACTGCCCCGGTGTTGACGGATATGTATTTGTCAGAGATGAAAATATCAGTGGAGAGCTTATGACCGGTGATTTCATAAAAGTTGAGATCACAGGATCGAATGAATATGATCTTATCGGAGAACCGATATCAGATTAAGGGAGGAAATAGAAAATGAATTTGCCAAATAAACTGACAGTATTCCGGGTAATACTGATTCCATTCTTTATTGCAGTGTTAATGACGAACTGCGCAGGAGAAATGTCCAATTGGATCGCATTAGCAATCTTTATCATTGCCAGTCTTACGGACATGCTCGATGGAAAGATCGCCCGTAAATATAATCTTGTCACAAATTTCGGAAAATTCATGGACCCGCTGGCAGATAAGATGCTTGTGTGTTCTGCACTTATCTGTCTCACAGCTATGGGAAAGATCCCGGCATGGATGGTAATCGTCATAGTTGCAAGAGACTTCGTAATAAGCGGATTTCGTCTTGTTGCAGTGGAACAGGGTAAGGTCATTGCTGCAAATTACTGGGGAAAGTTCAAGACAGCTGCTCAGATGGTCATGATCTGTCTGGTGGTTGCGGATATAAAGATCGGCGCAGTGCAGATGATCACAGAGGCATTTAAGTGGATCGCTGTTATCCTGACGATTATTTCTCTCGGAGTTTATCTGGTTCAGAATAAGGATGTAATGAAGGACACAGATTGATCATCTGTTGTTTAAGATCACAATTTGATATTAGTGCGCGGTTAAGACTTTATAAGGAGCAATAAAATGGCTGATGAGAAAAACCTGGAAGAAAAAAGCGCAGAAGCATTAATGAAGCTCGTCGGAATTGATCCGGAAAAGATCAGTGATACTATTTCGGATCTGATACAGTCAGGGAATCCCTCGGCTGAGATCAGTGAGAAAAATGGTGAAGTTCATCTGAAGCTCACGGCAGAGGCAACAGAGGAAAAGAGTGCTAAAAAAGTGCTGAAACCTGTAGTCAAGGAAATAAAATCCCGCCTTGGGGAGATGATATATACAACGGATGAGAATGAAAATCTTGAGAATTCCGTTGTTCGTCTTCTGCGAGAAAATCACTTTACGATCACGACAGCAGAAAGTTGTACAGGTGGGCTGTTTACAGGTCGTCTTGTAAATGTTCCGGGAACATCGGATATTTTGAAAGAGGGGTTTATCACCTATTCTGACAGGGCGAAGAGAAAGTATCTCGGCGTTCATAGACGTACTCTTGAGAAATATACTGCTGTGAGCGAGGCAACAGCAAAGGAAATGGCTAAAGGTGCATGCGTGGCAGCAAAGGCTGATTGCAGTATAGCGATCACAGGCTATGCAGGTCCTGATGACGGTTCCGGAACAGAGCCGGTGGGACTTGTGTTTATCGCATGTTGTGTTCATAAAAAGACTGTTGTAAAAGAATTTGATTTCGACGGTGATCGTCAGTCTATTCGCGAGCAGGCTGTTACGGAGGCTCTGTCACTTCTCAGGCTTTGTCTTCTTCAATATTTCTCGGAAGTAACATTCAGCAAGATTTGAAGATTGCTTTTTTTTGAAGTTAGGATTAACATTATCATTCGGAAAGGCAGGTGGTTATTCATGTCAGATGTTCCTGAACGATCGTGGATACATGCAAACAAAACTGAAAAAATGAATAGTAATACCGCCTGCAGAGCGATTTTGGAATACCGGAAGTGATCTTCCGTCTCTTTCGTATGCCTCCCCATTCTGCAGGCGGAGAGGGAGGGATTCGTTATGAGACCAGAAGAGGCTCAGGTATTAATTGATGAGAAGAGATACAACGAACTCAGAGTTCGTCTTCAGGATTTGAATGAGGCGGATATAGCGGCACTTCTAGAAGAGCTTTCAAGAGAAAATCAGCTGCGTGTATTCAGGCTGTTGCCGAAGGATATGGCTGCGGATGTTTTTGCGTATCTGTCAACAGATGTAGAACAGGAGATCATTACATCCCTGACGGATGCCGAGGCTACAAACATTATCAACAACCTGATGGCTGATGATGCTGCGGATCTGATGGAAGAAATGCCGGCATCCGTTGTAAAAAAACTTTTATCAAATGCTAATGCGGAAACAAGAAGGGATATCAATCATCTTCTTAAATTTCCGGAGGATTCTGCAGGTTCTGTAATGACTGTGGAGTTTGTGGATCTGAGAGAGGATCTTTCTGTTGCGGATGCACTTGATAAGATTCGTCGGACGGGTATTGACAGAGAGACTATTAATACCTGTTATGTTCTTGATAATCAGAGAAAACTTATCGGTATCGTGGCACTTCGTGCACTGATATTAAGTAAGCCGGAAACGCTTATAAGAGATATCATGGAAGAAAATGTTATCTCTGTTGAAACTCTTACTGACCAGGAAGATGTTGCACGTGTGATCAGTAAATATGACTTTGTTTCTATTCCGGTAGTTGATTCGGAGAAGCGTCTCGTAGGTATCATCACGGTTGATGACGTTGTGGACATCATTCAGGAAGAGGCAACAGAGGATATCCAGAAGATGGCAGCTATCATCCCTACGGATGAGCCTTATGATAAGATGACTCCGCCTAAGCTCTTCAAAAAGAGGATAGGGTGGCTTCTCTTACTTATGGTATCTGCTACATTTACCGGAAAGATCATTACGAGCTATGAAGCGGCTCTCGGATCATATCTGGTTCTTACGGCTTATATACCGATGCTTATGGACACAGGAGGAAACTGTGGCTCACAGGCATCCACAACTGTTATCCGTGCGCTCTCTCTTAGAGAGATAGAATTTAAGGATCTGGGAAAGGTTCTTGGCAAGGAATTCATAACAGCACTTATCTGCGGTCTGACGTTGGCTTTTGCTAATTTTATAAAGCTTCAGATAGTTGATAAGATTTCTGCGACTGTAGCAGCTGTAGTATGTCTTACAATGATAGGTGCGGTGATATCTGCAAACCTCGTAGGTTGTGCGCTTCCGATGTGTGCGAGAAAACTGGGGTTTGATCCTGCGGTAATGGCATCACCGATGCTCACAACAATAATCGATGCAGTAACACTCACGATCTATTTCCAGTTCGCGATCCATATGCTGCATATAGTTATGTAGCGTAATTACGCGGAATGCGAGTGTTTTAGAATAGCGGGAGCTGCATCATCAGCGAAGCAATTCGTGTTATCAGAGAGTATCATCAGAAAGCGTAAAAAAGTATTGACAGATTCGAAATTTTAAATTATATTTTTCAAGTATGCATAAACCCTGTGCCAAGTGTCAGGCCTCGGAAAAAGCAACGTGAATAAATTAAAATTTCGAGGATAGGAGGTAATCAAATTGGCAAACATCAAATCTGCAAAGAAAAGAGTTCTTACTAGCGCAAAGAGAGCAGAGCTTAACAAGGCTGAGAAGTCTGGCGTAAAGACCGCTGTAAAGAAGGTATACGCAGCTATCGACTCTAACGATAAAGCAGCTGCAGATGCAGCACTTAAGAATGCAATCTCTGCTATTGAGAAGGCTGGTTCTAAGGGAGTTTATCACAAGTGTACAGCTTCCAGAAAGGTTTCCCGTCTTACAAAGGCAGTAAACAAGATGGCATAAGTCATTTTTAGAATGCATGAGTAAACAAAAGCTTCGGCGGTATCCCTCTATACCGTTGGAGCTTTTTTCGTAATTAAAGAGGCGAAAAAATCCATGAGAGAGATGGAATTTAAGATGGAAATCGAGTACGAGCACATCAAACCCGGAACAGAGGTTGAGGTAGAAAAATCTGAACTCCAGGGAGGGCTCGTAGTTTATTATACGATCATTCCGGCAATAGCCATGTCCGGTAATTTCAGAAAGCAGGAAGCGCTGAAAGAACTTCATGGTACGGTAAAATCCGTCCGCGTAGGTGACGGAGGTGGATGGTATGTTATGGTAGAATTTCCGGAATAACATGATGACAGGGATAAAAATACTTAACATCATAAGTATAGAGGAGCAAAGGATGCAGCAGGATCACATCAGAAATTTTTGTATCATCGCACATATTGACCATGGAAAGTCCACACTGGCGGACCGGATAATTGAGAAAACAGGACTCCTTACAGAGCGTGAGATGCAGGAGCAGGTTCTGGATAACATGGAACTTGAAAGAGAACGTGGCATAACGATCAAGTCTCAGGCTGTACGTACAGTTTATCAGGCAAAAAACGGTGAAGAGTACATCTTTAATCTGATCGATACACCGGGCCATGTGGATTTCAACTATGAAGTATCAAGGGCACTTGCAGCCTGCGACGGTGCTATCCTCATTGTAGACGCTGCTCAGGGAATTGAGGCTCAGACACTGGCAAATGTATATCTTGCACTGGATCATGATCTGGACGTATTTCCTGTTATAAATAAGATAGATCTTCCTAGTGCAGAGCCTGAGAGAGTTGCGCAGGAAATAGAGGATGTGATCGGTATCGAAGCAATGGATGCTCCGCGAATTTCCGCAAAGAACGGTATTGGAATAGAGGAAGTCCTTGAGGAGATCGTACATAAGATTCCTGCACCTTCGGGAGATGTGAATAAGCCTCTAAAAGCACTTATCTTTGACTCGCTTTATGATCCGTATCGTGGAGTAATAGTATTCATGCGTATCATGGATGGCTCGATCAAGAAGGGCGACAAGGTGCGTTTTATGGCTACCGGAAGCGAAAATGAAGTAGTTGAGGTAGGTTACTTCGGAGCAGGCAGATTTATCCCTTGCGACAGCCTGGAGGCTGGCATGGTTGGATACTTTACAGCTTCCATAAAGGATCTTAAGGAAACAAGAGTGGGTGATACTGTGACAAGTGCAGTTACTCCCTGTGAAGAGGCACTTCCCGGATACAGAAAGGTCAATTCCATGGTTTATTGCGGAATCTATCCTGCTGATTCTGCCCGTTATCCGGATCTTCGTGATGCACTTGAGAAGCTGCAGCTTAATGATGCTTCACTGACTTTTGAGCCGGAGACATCAGCGGCACTTGGTTTTGGATTCCGTTGCGGATTTCTGGGCCTTCTCCATCTCGATATCATTCAGGAGAGACTGGAGAGAGAGTATGATCTTGATCTGGTAACGACTGCTCCGGGTGTAGTATATAAGGTATTTAAGACTGATGGAACAGAGATGGATCTTACTAATCCTGCAAATCTGCCGGATCCATCTGAGATAGAGCATATGGAGGAACCTATAGTATCTGCCGAAATTATGGTGAATACAGAGTATCTCGGTGCTATTATCGGTCTTTGCCAGGAGAGACGCGGAATCCAGACAGGAATGGATTATATCGAGACTACACGTGTACTCCTTAAGTACGATCTGCCGCTTAATGAGATCATCTACGATTTCTTTGATGCATTAAAGAGTCGTTCAAGAGGTTATGCTTCTTTTGATTACGAGATGAAAGAATATAGAACTTCGGAACTCGTTAAGCTGGATATACTGATAAATAAGGAATATGTCGATGCCCTTTCTTTCATAGTATTTAAGGATAGTGCATATGAGAGAGGAAGGAAGATGTGCGAGAAGCTCAAGGATGAGATACCAAGACATCTTTTTGAAATCCCTATTCAGGCGGCAGTCAGTGGAAAAGTAATTGCCCGTGAGACAGTTCGTGCGGTTCGCAAGGACGTACTTGCAAAGTGTTACGGTGGTGATATATCCAGAAAGAAGAAGCTGCTTGAAAAGCAGAAAGAAGGAAAGAAGAAGATGCGTTCAATAGGAACCGTAGAAGTTCCGAAGGAAGCATTCTTAAGTGTACTTAAGCTGGATTCTGATAATTGAGGAAAACATGAAAAAGTCTCCATTATCGATATATGTTCATATTCCATTTTGTGTAAAAAAATGCAGTTATTGTGATTTCTTGTCCTTCTCAGGAACGGAAGAAGAAATGGAACATTACCTCTCTGCTGTCCTTAGTGAGATCGAGGAAGCGGAGGAAAGTGGACTGCGGTATGAAGTGCAGACTGTTTATATTGGCGGCGGAACACCTTCGAGGGTTCCGCCTCGTTTGATTGCAGCGATCATGGATTCTCTGAGAAAGAAGTATTATTTTGCAGAAAACGCAGAGATATCGATGGAGATGAATCCCGGAACTCTGCAAAAAGATGCTTTGGGTATCTACAGGGAATGCGGAATAAACAGGCTCAGTATAGGATGCCAGTCTCTTAATGATGAGGAACTGAGCCTTCTTGGGCGTATTCATACGGCGGAGGATTTTAAGAAGACTTATCATGAAGTCAGGGAAGCGGGATTTAAAAATGTAAGCGTAGACCTGATGTCATCCATTCCGGGGCAGTCTGCCAAAAAATTCAGAGATTCGCTTGAGGGTGTATTGTCACTTAAGCCGGAGCATATTTCGGTATATTCACTCATTGTTGAACCCGGAACGCTGTTTTATTCGAAGTATGAAAAGGGAGAGCTTGATCTGCCGTCAGAGGAGTCTGTAACTGAGACAGATAGAATGGTTCGTGATCTTTTATCTGAGTGCGGGTACAATAGGTATGAAATTTCCAATTATGCAAGAGACGGATATGAGTGCAGACATAATCTTGTGTATTGGAACAGAGGTGATTACAGAGGTTTTGGACCGGGAGCGGCATCTCTTATCGGTGATCACAGATTTACAAATATAAGATCTTATGCAACCTACATGGAGCATCCCGGAAAAACACGTGAAGACGATTTCTTTCTTACTGTAAGGGATGCAATGGAAGAGTTTATGTTCCTTGGACTCAGAACCTGTGCGGGTGTGTCATCGACTGATTTTTACAGAAATTTTGGACATGACATTACGGAAGTTTTTGGAAAAGTACTTGAGAAGCAGGAAAAGGATGGATATTTGATCCATGAAGGGGAACGATATTCATATACAGACGAAGGTCTTGAAGTTTCCAATATTCTTATGAGTGAGTACCTATACTAAGGTGCACATTTAATAAAACAAATTGTCAATCTATTGTTAAAAAAAATGCGAATTGCTAGAATATAGTCAAACTGTGTACAGATGTATTTTTGGGGTACTTGTTTATGAGGGGTAGTACATGGAGGCAATCGTATTTGAGTATGACATCCAGTCTGATGTCATGAACTTTTCGAGAAATGTTGTGAAATATATTCCGTGTCAGGTACGGATAATGGATTTCAGTGAATCTCTGGAGCTCGCGGGGAAAATCTGCCCCGATGATCTAAAGCGGGCTATCATGTTTTTTCATCCCATTTTATATAATATAAATGAAACACAGGAATTCTTCAGATGCATGGACTTTGAAGGAAAATTCTGTTGGTACAGCGTCACCGGAAAGACTATCCTTGACGAAAACAATCGTCCTGCACTTTTATATGGAACTTATACAAAGTTGTCTGATGAGGATACATGTAAGATTTCAGAAAAAGTGGACATTCTCACCGGACTTGACAGTGCTTCAAATGCTGAAGCAAAGATAAGAGAAGCTTATTCTGACTGTACAGAATCGGCAATCTATAACGTGATGTATGTGGAACTGACGGATTACTGTACATTACTTAACCGAAATGGTAAAGAGCAGGTGGACAGGGCGGTTCTCGAGATCGCCAGGATCTTTAGGCGGTCACTTCGCTCGTATGATGTGATCGGACGTGCAGATGAAAATAGATTTGTCGTATGCATGCGTAATATAAATGACAGAGAAATTGTATATGACAAGGCATCTTATCTTATACGCGCAGTAGGAAATCTATGGATAAACTATAGGGTTGCAGATGACTCTGTTATAAATATTGGAATCGCGGTTGAAC
This sequence comes from Lachnospiraceae bacterium MC2017, assembly GCA_000701625.1. Taxonomy (GTDB): domain Bacteria; phylum Bacillota; class Clostridia; order Lachnospirales; family Lachnospiraceae; genus NK4A144. Next base: position 145,450 of record JNJK01000008.1, on the reverse strand, counting down.
CTGCAGGGGCAAAACCGGGATTTAAAATGATGTTTGAAAAAGCGGAGAAAGCGCTATTACATTCGATTGATAGTAAGGCAAATTCTTATTCGGTTTATGATACGGAGATCAGGGATCTGGATACTCTTATATCAGAACCGCAGGAGATGACTCATGTGGAGCGCATCAGGAGCATACTGGATGCTTTGCCTTCAGAAGCCTATGCAATGGACACCAATGGTCGGATCATATATATGAATTCGTACATGAAGCATATGGAACCGGAGCTCCTTGATGATATAAGGTTGGAAGTGCCCGGAGAAGAGGATGATTCGTGGATCTCGGGAGAGGATCCTGACAGTTTGCAGAATAGATTTGCAGAAGTGTGGCTCGGAAATACAGGAAGAGCAAAAAAGGCCAGAATTTATCACGTTTCCGGAGGGAAGAATGGTGTTTGGCTTGTAGTACTTCAACGGGTCGATCCCGAAAAAGAAAAAATTGAACTTATAAGAAGTCGCAAAAATTTTGACATAGCTTTAAGCGAGACAGCAGATCTGGTGTGGGAGATAGATCTTGCAGAGAATTCATGTGTCCGTTTACAGGAAAAAAATGTGATGGCTGTCATGTCAGAACAGCTCACGGATTATCTGGGACTTAGGAAATATTTCCTGGATCATGTAGTTCATTATAGGGATCGCGGGGAATTTCTATATGTAACTGATCCTGGATATTTAAGAGAAGCGGTCAGAAAAGATAAAAGGCGTATGCGTAAGCATATCCGTTTTATACATCAGGATGGCAGCTGGCATTGGTATAGTATCAGTACCACTGTAAGTATAGACAGTCGAAATGAGGGTGGAATAGAAAAAATATTCTTAATGGCAACGGATATTAATGAGCTGAAAAAGGATCTGGATAGAAATAATCTCCTGGAGTCCCGTTACAGAGCAATGCTTGATAACAGCACATTTATGAGCGAGCTTGCGAGAGATAATGAGAGATATGAGCATGTAAACGAACTGACAGGTATCTATGTCTTTGAATATGATGTGCTGAAAAGGGATTATTATATTTGCACGACTTTTGAGAATATGTTTACGGTCACTCCGGAGATGAAAGAAAATGAGTGGTCTATGTTGTCAGGCTTGAAGCCGGTGCAGGAGGACTGTGACAGCTTCAGAAAATTCTTAAAGAGTGTGAAGCGCGAACCGGATACGCATGAAGTAGTAGTGAGGCTCTTAAATAAATTTGGTATAGCCAGATGGTTCAGGATCACAGTACAGACTCTTAATGGTCTAAATAACCAGCTTTCACGGGTTACGGGTATTTTGCAGGATGTTAACTCTGAAATGGAAGTAAAGAAAGAACTGGAATTTAGGGCAGACTATGATGAATTAACGAGGCTTTTTAACGCAGAAGCCTTTTATCGTAATGTAAGTAATCGGCTGAAAATGTATCCTGAGCGTAATTTTGCTATTATAGCTATGGATATAGAACATTTTAGGATCATTAATGACCGCTTTGGAGTAGAGACAGGAAACAGGTGCCTTGAATATGCCGGAAAGCTGATACAGGCATCGCTTCATAAAGACGGAATAGCGAGCCGTTACGAAGCGGACATGTTTTCCGTGTTGGTAGAATTTGATGAGGATAATGATATCCTGAAATATGTTACCGAACTTAGTGAAAGTTTTCAGTTTGAAGAAGCGAAACGCTGCGGTTCGACGCTGTGCTTCGGAATATATAAGGTTGATGACAGGGAAATTCCGATACGTCTCATGTGCGACCGCGCAAGGATAGCAAAGAGAGAAATTAAGGGCAATAAATTGTCCAATGTTTCTGTATATGACGACAGCATACGCCTGCATCAGAGGAAGGTCGCTCAGATGGAGAGCGAGATGCAGAGAGCACTTACAGAGCATGAGTTTGTCATGTTCCTGCAGCCAAAGGTGGATCTGGGAACCGGGAAAATATGTAGTGCGGAAGCGTTGGTTCGCTGGCAGCACCCGTCTAACGGGCTTAGGATGCCGGGAGAGTTTTTGCCGTACTTTGAAAGCAATGGGTTTATAAAGAAGCTTGATGAATACATGTGGGAGTGCGCAGCAAAATTTGTATCGGAATTATCTAAAGAAGGCTATGAAATTCCGATTTCTGTAAATGTCTCAAGATTTCATGTAAGTCATACAGATCTCCTTGATAAACTAACGGGACTTACAAAAAAATATGGTATTGACAATAGGTTGATTCATCTGGAGATCACAGAGACTCTATTCACTGAAGATGTAAATGAGCTCTACAGAACGATGGGTGAATTAAAAGAATTAGGCTTTGTGATTGAAATGGATGACTTTGGATCGGGATATTCTTCTCTCAATATGCTTAGAGAAGCTCCTGTAGATGTGATAAAGATCGACAGGTATTTTGTAGATGAGATAATGGCGACTAAGCGCGGAAGGATCATAATAGAAAATGCGATCACCATGTCAAAGCAGCTGGGAATGGTAGTGGTTGCCGAGGGAGTAGAGACGAAGGAACAGGTGGAATTTCTAAGAGAAGCGAACTGTGATATTGCGCAGGGATATTATTATTCAAAACCCGTACCTGCAGATCAGTTTAAAGAGTTGCTGAAGTGATGGATTGCAGATCATGTTTTGGGGGAAAGAAGGGGTAGTAAAACTATGATCTTTGTGAAGCAGGAAAAGCTTAAAACCGGAATGCGCCTTGCAAAGCCAATATATGATAAAAAAGGCGTACTTTTGTATGACAGAAATTCAAAGCTCACTCATCAGGGCATAGAAAGTGTACGTAATTTTGGAATCATAGGTTTATATATATTGGAACCTGCGGAGCCGGTTCCTCCTATTTCGGAGGAGGACCTTGAATTTGAGCGCTTTCAGATGATGTCAACCTTTGTGATAAAGGATGAATGGAAAGCCATCAAAGACGGAAAAAAGCCGGAGGCTTTACCGGGACTTGTAAGTAGAATAATGAAAAACTACGGACGTCTCGATCACAAGATAAATTTTGTCCAGTCACTACGAAGTGCAGAGGATACCTGGTATAAGCATGCCCTTAATGTGGCGATTTTAAGTGCCATGATAGGCCATCAGATGAATATAAAGATCGCTGAACAAAATGATCTGATAACAGCGGCACTGGTCCATGATATCGGAAAAATCGATATACCTCCGGAACTGCAGGGAAAGGCGGCAAAAGAGGAAGAAGGACAGGACAAGATATCAAGATATGAATCAGCAGGTTTTAAGCTCTTTGACGAAGCCTTTTCTTCTTCTCCGTCCATAAAAAGGATATGTCAGCAAAGCTTTCGTTCCCTTAACGATATCAGGAAAGGAAATGTAGATAAGGGAGCAAAGATCGTAAATGCTGCAAAGATCCTTATGATAGCAGATACCTTTGATATGATGACGGCAATGAATGATTACAGAGAACCAAGCTCGGAAATAAGCGCTATCAGGGATCTGATCGATCACCCGGAGTTTTATGATGCAACTACCACGAATGCATTGGTGCACAGTATAAATATACTCGTTCCGGGGGCAACGATCGAGCTCACTAACGGTGAAAAGGGACTGGTCATCACTGAGAATGAAGAAGATATGCTGAGACCCTGCGTACTTACTTTTTCGGATAATACGATAATAGACCTGTCACAAAAACTGATATACGGTACCCTGGGTATTAAAGATGTAATGAAGACCATGGATAACCGATGTATAATCGATGACTCGACACTTAGAGAAGCAGGATATGTAAGGAAAGGCAGGAGTTAAGGTATGCTTGACATATATGCATTGCTTCATCAGGCATCAGTGGAACATGCGTCTGACGTACATATCAGTGTAGGAGCTTTTCCGAAATTCAGGATACACGGCGAACTTGTTAATACAAAGTTCCCGCGTATGACGCCGTCGGATACACTGGAAGTCCTGCTGAACCTCATGAATCCGGAACAGCGGGAAAAATTTGATGAAGATGGAGAAATAGACCTTTCTGTGTCTATACCGGAAGCCGGAAGATTTCGCGTAAATGCCTATAAGCAAAGAGGCAGTATATCACTGACACTTCGTCTCGTGGATATGAAGATACCTGATGCGGAAACTCTTAATATCCCGAAAGAAGTGATGGATCTTTGTGAGGAAAAAAGAGGTCTGGTACTTGTTACGGGACCATCGGGATCCGGTAAGTCTACGGTGATCGCATCTATGGTAGACAGGATAAATGCCACAAGAGCCTGCAATATCATTACACTTGAGGATCCGATCGAGTATCTTCATGCGCATAAAATGTCCATAGTTAACCAGCGTGAGATCGGTCTCGATGTTAAAGATTATGAAACAGCCATGGCAGCGGCACTAAGGCAGGATCCGGATGTGCTGGAGATAAGTCAGTTGACAAATTCTACTGAGGTGCGTCAGGCGCTTATGGCTGCGGAGACGGGACGTCTGGTTTTTTCGTCCATGTATACTCTGAGTGCAGTGGAGACAGTGGAAAATCTGGTAGACTTGTTCCCGGAACAGCAGCGTATACAGGCCAGAAACCGGATAGCGAATGCACTCAAAGCCACGATATCAAGGCAGCTGCTGGTCTCTACAGAGGGAGAACGTATCCCGGCATATGAGATCCTTCTGGTTGATAATCAGGTTCGAGAGATAATCCGGCACGGGGATATATATTCACTATTTGATCTAATGAAAAATAGTCATGACAAAGGAATGATCACAATGGATGAGTCTGTGCTGGACCTTTACAAAAAGGGGTTAATACCGAGAAACGAAGCACTTCAGGCTGCGAGTGATCAGGAAGCTCTGTTAAAAGTTATAGGGTAATGCAGCAAGTCTTGACAATAAATAAAAAGCACGTTAATCTAATTCGCGGAAATCCTGATGGGGTTTCCGCGAATTATCTTAAACCGCAGGGGTTCTTCTCTGATCGGTATTCTTTGGCAGTTCTGCCAGGATATTCACTTTTTATAATTGCGTGAGTTACATCAACAACGAAGTAATTCGTGTCATAAGGAATGGGCAAAAGTTCTTTTGACCATTACAACATTTAATACGTGAAAGGAGTTTTAATTTGTTCAGTAGTATTCACACCATGGCCATTAACGGTATGGCAGTACAGGAAGTCCTGGCGGAGACAGATCTGTCAGAGGGTGGACTTCCTGTATTTGAAATGGTCGGATTCCTTGGAAGTGAAGTAAGGGAATCAAGGGAGAGGATTAGAACCGCGCTAAAGAATAGCGGTTTTCTAATACCGCCGAGACGTATCACGGTTAATCTGTCACCTGCAGATCAGAAAAAAAGCGGAACTTCATTTGATCTGGCAGTCGCAGCATCACTTTTATGTGCGATGGGGGTAGTAGATCAAAAAGAATTAGATAATACAGTGGTTGCCGGAGAAGTGAGCTTGTCGGGAGAAGTCAGACGAGTGAACGGGATACTTCCGATGGCGAGGAAAGCTAAAGAAAGCAGGTATAAAAGATTTATCCTTCCGAAAGAAAATGCAAAAGAAGGGGGCGCTGTAGACGGGATCGAAGTGATAGGCATCAGTACTCTGAGGCAGTTTGTAGAATATCTTACGGGAGAGGAAAAGATTGCCCCGACGGTATTTTCTGTGGAGGAAAGCCTGACGAACAGGGCAGACAGTATGGATGATTTTTCGTCCGTTCAGGGACAGATTGTAGTAAGACGAGCAATGGAAGTTGCTGTGAGTGGTATGCACAATATCATGATGATAGGCCCTCCGGGAAGTGGAAAGAGCATGATGGCTAAGTGCCTTCCGTCAATACTTCCGGCTCTTTCGCCGGAGGAATGTCTGGAAATATCGGAGATATACAGTGTATCAGGTCTTCTTGGAGCGGATGGGTTAAAGACGGAGAGACCGTTTGTTAGTCCTCATCATACGGCATCTGCGGTGTCATTAAGCGGAGGTGGAAAAGTACCTCGTCCGGGTCAGATAAGCCTCGCTCATCGCGGAGTGCTATTTCTCGACGAGCTGCCTGAGTTTGACCGTAAAACGATCGAGATATTGAGGCAGCCGTTAGAAGACAGGAAGATATGTATCTCGCGGGTAAACGGAACATATACATTCCCTGCAGACTTCCTGTTGGCGACCGCTCTTAATCCGTGTAAATGTGGCTATTATCCTGATAGGAGCAGATGCACCTGTTCGGAAAACGAAGTGCATAGTTATCTGTCCAGGATCAGCAGACCGCTTTTAGATCGTATAGATATATGTGTTGAGGCAAGAGAAGTTAGTTTTGAAGAACTGGCACATGCGGACCGGATGCCGACACCTGAGGATTCTGAAACAATAAGACAGAGAGTTGAGGAAGCTGCTCTGATACAAAAAAAGCGTTTTAAGGGAAGCGCGTTAAGATTTAATTCTGACTTAAGATCATCGGACATACGAAAATATTGCAGTATAGGGATCAAGGAAGAAAGATTTATGGAAAATGCTTTCAGGAAGATGGGATTAAGTGCCAGGGCATATCACAGGATACTTAAGTGTGCAAGGACGATCGCAGATCTGGATCATCAGGACAACATAAAAGTGCAGCATATAGCTGAGGCGGTCGGTTACAGAGCGATAGACAGGAGGTACTGGGGTGGACAGGAACAGTGATATAAGATGTATAACACCACTTGATAAGGAATTTCCTGACAGACTCCGGGAAATTCCTAATTGCCCGGACGTCCTTTATATAAGAGGAAATCTGCCTGACCCTGAGCGGCCTACGGTCGGTATCATAGGCAGCAGAAATGCATCGCAGTATGGCATCAGTACAGCAAAATATTTCGCAGCCTGTTTGTCGGATGCAGGAGTACAGATCGTGAGTGGTATGGCACGCGGAATAGACGGAGTAAGTCAGAGGGCAGCTATGGAAGCAGGTCATCCGACCTTTGCGATATTGGGGTGTGGAGTAGATGTGCTGTACCCTAAGGAAAACAGTGATCTATTTTATCATATACCGGAAAAAGGCGGGATCATAAGTGAGTTTCCGCCGGGAACGCAGCCGGTCGCAAAATTTTTTCCATCAAGAAACAGGATTATTTCCGGATTATCGGATATACTGCTGGTTGTAGAGTCAAGGATCAGGTCAGGTACGGGTATAACCGTAAAAAGGGCACTGGAACAGGGAAGAGATGTGTATGCTGTTCCGGGACGCATTACAGATCCGCTTAGTGCCGGATGCAATAAATTAATAGCAGACGGTGCGGGAACGGCACTTTCGCCCGATATAATACTGGAAGCGCTTGGGATTTATCCGGAAAATTTAATGGGAGTGTCTCTCGTTAATGGGAAAAATACCGGGATGGAAAAAACAGTCCGTCTTGCAAAGGATGAAAAAATGGTGTATAGTTGCTTGGATTTGTATCCCAAAACGCTGGATGAGCTTGTCTATGCAACACATCTAAGTGTACAGAAACTCCTTCCGGCGCTGCTACAGCTAATATTGAAGGGACTTGTTGCAGAAACAGGGAAGAATAATTATTACAGAAAGAGTCAGGGGTAATGGCAAAGAATCTCGTTATCGTGGAGTCACCGGCGAAGGTGAAGACCATTAAAAAGTTTTTAGGAAGCACCTATCAGGTTGTGGCATCTATGGGTCACGTAAGGGACCTGCCAAAGAGCCAGATGGGTATCGATATTGAGCAAGACTTTGAGCCGAAGTACATCACTATCCGTGGAAAGGGTGAGCTGCTTGCATCTCTCAGAAAAGAAGTAAAAAAAGCAGATAAGATCTTTCTCGCAACTGACCCGGACCGTGAGGGAGAAGCTATTTCATGGCATCTGATGAAAGCTCTGAAGCTTGAGCCCGGAGTTACGGATAAAAAAGTTGAGCGGATCACTTTTAATGAGATCACGAAGACTGCGGTTAAAAATTCGCTCAAGGCATCTCGTGAACTTGATATGAACCTTGTAGATGCTCAGCAGGCACGCCGTGTCCTTGACCGTATGGTGGGCTACGGAATATCGCCGCTTCTTTGGGCAAAGGTAAAACGTGGTCTTTCGGCAGGACGAGTACAGTCCGTTGCTCTCCGCATCATTTGTGAGAGAGAAAATGAAATAGAGGCATTCATTCCGGATGAATATTGGACTATGGATGCGATTCTTGATGTAAAGGGTGAGAAAAAACCTATTACAGCCAAGTTTTCCGGAGACAGGAACGGAAAGATCACGATCCATAATAAGCAGGAAGCTGATGAAATCCGTGCGTTCTGTGAGAAGGCATCTTATGTTGTGACTGACGTACGAAAGGGAGAGCGTGTTAGGAAGGCGCCACTACCGTTTACAACGAGTACACTTCAGCAGGAAGCATCTTCTGTTCTAAACTTTTCAACACAGAAGACGATGAGGATCGCTCAGCAGTTGTATGAAGGCGTGGATATCAAGGGCAGCGGAACTGTAGGTATGATATCCTATCTTCGTACAGATTCGACTCGTGTTTCCGAAGAAGCAACTGCAGCTGCAGCGGAATATATCAAGGAGAATTATGGTGAAGAGTTTCTGGCGGCTCCTGTAAAGGCAAAGAAGAGTCAGGAACGGATTCAGGATGCTCATGAGGCAATACGTCCGACAGACATAAACAGGACCCCGTTTGATGTAAAGGACAGCCTTTCAAGGGATCAGTACAGGCTTTATCAGCTTATCTGGAAGAGATTTGCAGCGAGTCAGATGGCTCCGGCAAAGTACGGTACAGTAAGTGTAAAGATTGAAGCAGGTGAGAAGTATTTATTTACCGTTTCTGCGTCAAAGCTGAAATTTGACGGATTTATGTCAGTTTATTCAGTTAAGGATGAGGAAAAGGAAGAGGGCAATGTTCTTGTCGGAGATATCACTAAGGAAAGTGAACTTTCTCTGAACGACATGGAAGAAAAGCAGCATTTTACTCAGCCGCCGGCACATTATACCGAAGCTTCTCTCGTTCGTACGCTTGAGGAACTTGGTATAGGCAGACCGAGTACCTATGCTCCTACGATAACGACTATACTTGCACGCCGTTATGTTACTAAGGAACAGAAAAACCTGTTTGTAACAGAAATAGGTCGTGCAGTTGATAACATCTTAAAAGATGCATTTCCGAGTATCGTTGATGTGAATTTCACAGCTAATTTCGAGACACTTCTTGACGGGGTGGAAGAAGGAAAGGTACAGTGGAAAACTATCATCCGTAATTTCTATCCGGATCTCGATGAAGCTGTTAAGAGAGCTGAAAAAGAAATCGCTGAAGTGAAGATACAGGATGAGGAAACCGATGTGGTGTGCGAGAACTGCGGACGCCATATGGTAATAAAATATGGCCCGCATGGTAAATTCCTTGCATGTCCCGGTTTCCCGGAATGCAGAAATACCAAGCCGTATTTTGAAAAGATCAATGTTCCGTGTCCGAAGTGCGGAAATGATATAGTCATGAAGATGACCCGTAAGGGCAGGAGATATTATGGCTGTATCGGATTCCCGGACTGTGACTTTATGAGCTGGCCAAAGCCAAGTGCAGTTAAGTGTCCGGATTGCGGTTCCATGATGGTAGAAAAGGGTAACCGCCTTGTATGTACCAATGAAGAATGTAAGAAAGTCCTCGATCGTAAGGATCAGGAGGCGTAGTTTTTAGTGAGTTTGAAAGGATATTATGAGCAGTGTTGAATTATTGGACAGGATCAGAAATGTAAATGTACTCCTGCACCAGAACAAAAAGGGAAAGGTAGCTTTTTCAGATATTTGCGGAGTTCTTCACCATCTTCTTTCGGCAAATGTAATGGTCATCAGCCGTAAGGGAAAGGTGCTTGGAGAAGATGCAGAGACATCCGAGGAAGGCTGTCTTCTGCCTGAGGTTAAAGTCGGATCTTTCCTGAACGGTGCACTTAATGACCGTCTTCTTGGAATCCTTTCCATGCAGGAAAATGTTAATCTCCAGACTTTAGGTTTTGATCAGGAGACTGCAGGAAAGTATCATGTACTGGTAGCTCCGATTTTTATCGCAGGAAGACGACTCGGAACTCTTATTGTAAGCCGTCTTTCGGATATGTATTCGATCGAAGATATCATCGTATGTGAATACGGTACAACTGTAGTTGGTCTTGAGATGCTCCGTTCCCTTAGTGAAGAAGACGCAGAAGAGAATCGAAAGGAAAAGGTTGTTCGTTCAGCATTTGCATCTCTTTCATACTCAGAGGCTAAAGCTGTAGTACACGTTCTTGACAGTCTTGATGGTAAAGAGGGCACTATCGTTGCTTCCAGAATCGCAGAAAATATCGGGATCACACGTTCTATCATAGTTAATGCGATGAAGAAACTCGAAAGTGCAGGCATCATAGAGACACGCTCCGCAGGAATGCGCGGAACAAATATCAAGATCATAAATGATGATGTTTACGATGAAGCACATTCATGGCAGTCGGAGATGGGTTAACCCCATCTCCATTTTTAACTTAGAGGAAATTCAGTTGAAATTCCTCTAAGTTAAAAAATGCACTGCGTGCATTGGATTCTATGTTACTGTTCACTCGCTTACAGCTCGCTCACGTAACGGATTTTGCAATAAAATCGACTTCGTCGATGGCAAAATCCAATGGCTATTCATCTTTCTTTGTCGTAAACTCCGCAGTAAATGCTCCGTTTACGTGTGAACAGTTACGATTCTATGTTCTTAATGAGGTGCAACGCCTCATTCCGTTGACTTCTACCCTGAAATACTTATAATTGAAATTGAGACTCTGAAGTATACTAAATGCGTATTGGGGAACGCAATTATTGCTTCAGTTTTTCTGCAGGGAGTCGGGGGGTGAGCGTATGATAAATACAAATATTTACGATTATATCAATGTCCTGGACAGGGCTGCTGATGCGTCATATCTGCGCAACAAGGCGATAGCAAATAACTTCGCCAATATCAACACGCCCGGCTATAAGCGCCAGGACGTTTCTTTTTCAGCAAATCTTGAGAAGGCACTCAGACATTCCAGATATAAGAGTCTTGACGAAAAGGTTGGATCAGTGAGACTTGATCATCTTAAGGGAACAGTTTTTACAGATCATGAGAATTTTTCCTATCGTCTGGACGGAAATAATGTCGATATAGAAACAGAGAGTGCGCATCTCGCATCTAATACAACTCTATATAATGGACTGACACAGAGCATAAATGCTGAGTTTAGTAATATTAAGACGGTTGCAAAGTGATCATAGTCTTCGATAAACATCAAAGTGACAAAAGGGTAGAACAAGGGTAGAAAAAGTGAGGGGTGCTTTATGGGAGCTTTTGATGTGTTTAGTATCAATACATCCGGATTAACGGCTGAACGTTTTCGGATGGATATCATTTCTGAAAATATCGCAAACGCAAACACCACAAGGACGGGAAACGGTGGACCATATACAAGGAAGGTAGTGACATTTGAGGAAAAAAATGATCCTCATGCCACTTTTAATGCTGTCCTGACAAATAATATGAGTAAGTATAATCGTACAGGAATGGCAGGTGTAAAGGTTGGCGGCGTATATGAGGATACGCATACCGACTACAAGATGGTATATGATCCGTCACATCCGGATGCAGATGAAAATGGTTATGTTCATTATCCGAATGTAAATACCATAACGGAGATGACCAATCTTATTGACGCAAGTCGTGCGTATGAAGCAAATGCGACAGCGTTTAATGCGAGCAAGAGTATCGCAGAGAAGGGGCTTACGATAGGTCAGGCTTAAGGGTAGCATAAAATCGTGGTTTATATTTGAGGGGTATAAAAATTGGATATAACAAAATTATATAACGTTTCTTCTGAGGCTATTAAAAATGCGGCACCTGCATATACAAGGATTGAGGATAGCGGAAACTTTAATTCCTTTTTGCAGGCAGCGGTAAATCAGGTCAATGAGACAAATTCCTATCTGCAGGAGCAGGAAGATGAAGAAATAAAGCTTGCGCTGGGACTTACAGAGAATACACATGATCTGGCAATAGCACAGGCAAAGGCTTCTGCAGCACTTACATATACAACTGCACTAAGAGACAAGTTTATGGAAGCATATCGCGAGATCATGCAGATGCAGGTTTGATTTTGTAAGGAATGTCGGTGTTTAGGGGCGAGTGAGCACTGACCTAAATCCTGTCAGTTTGAGTATTGGAATCGGGGGCTTTCTGATGCAGGAACGTTTGGGGAAATTACTGGAGAGACTGAAGGAATGGTGGAATAAGTTTTCAATCAAGCAGAAGACGCTGATAGTGTCTGTGGCAGCTGCTGTCGTTGTGGCTATTACTGTGTTTGTGTGGGCACTTACTTCACCGCAGTACGTTGTACTGGCAATTGCAGAAAATACAAAAGAAACAGCTGAGATAAAGGGGTTGCTTGAAGATCAGAAAATGGATTACAAGATCTCGGATGATGGTCTTACTATCCAGATCAATAAAAAGCAGCTTTCTGATGCAAATATCCTTCTGGGTGCCAATAATATCACCGCAGAAGGGTATGACATCGCAAATGTGTTCAGTGGCGGCTTTTCCACAACAGAGGCTGATAAACAAAAGAAATATCAGGTCTATCTGGAAAAACACATCGCAGAAGATTTGGAAAAGCAGGAATATATCGATAAAGCCACCGTTAATTTAAGTATTCCGGATAATGATGGAACTCTCTTAAATGAGCAGCAGGAGTCCTATGCCAGTGTAATGCTGGATGTGAAAGATAAAACTGCTCTGACAGATGATGTTGCAGCGGGACTCGCAAAATTTATCGCAACAGCCATAGGAAATGATACTACGACTAATGTGGTGATCATGTCACAGGATGGTTCGATGTTATTTGCGGGGGAAGATGACGGAACATCATCCGGAAGCGCGTCAAACAGACTTTCCTACAAGAAAAAATATGATGATCTGGTCAGGAGTGAGATAAGGGATGCTCTTGTCGGAGCAAAAATCTACGACAACGTGCAGGTAGTACCGAATCTGAATCTTAACTGGAGTAATATTGAGACTACTGAGCATTTGTATTCACCGGCAGACGGACAGGATCAGGGTGTGCTTTCACATCAGGATACCTATAGCCAGACAGCAGAAAATGCCAGCGGTCAGGTTCCGGGTACTGATACAAATGGTGATAACACTTATGTATATGCCGATAATGGTAGTTCCACAACAACTACTGATGAAACTTCCAGAGATTATCTGCCAAATGAAACTATAAGGCAGACGAAGGAAGCCGGCGGTGCGATACAGTATGATTCATCATCGATCGGTATTACAGCGATCCGCTATGTGATTTATAACGAGGATGATCTCAAAGCGCAGGGGAAACTGGATGGAATGACCTTTGATGAGTTCAAAGCTCAGAACGGTGAAAGACTCAAAACGGAAGTTGATGAGGATGTAAGCAGTGTCGTATCAAAGGCAACAGGAATTCCGGTAGCAAATATACAGATCGTTGCATATGATGAACCGGTATTTATCGACAGCGAAAAGACAGGTTTGTCATGGCAGATGATCCTGATGATCGGTCTTATAGTACTGATCCTCGGATTACTGGCGTTTGTAGTACTTCGTTCCATGCGTGCAGAGAAAGCAGCAGAACAGCCACAGGAGGAGATACAGCTTAATGATCTGCTCCAGAGTTCGCAGGAGGCTGCATTGGAAGATATTGATCTGGAAGAACAAAAATCTGAAGCAAGAGTTTTGATTGAAAAGTTTGTAGATGAAAACCCGGAAGCCGCCGCAAGTCTATTAAGGAACTGGCTGTCCGAGGATTGGGGGTAATCGTATATGCCAGATGCTGCAAATGAGGCGCCTGAACAGGCTGCAAAAGGTGCACCAACTCCTTCCAGGTCCAGCGCTGCAGCGAATTTGTCCGGATTGCAGAAAGCTGCAATTTTGCTGATAGCATTGGGACCGGAGAAGTCGTCTAAGATCTTTAAGCATTTAAAAGAAGATGAAATCGAAGAGTTGACGCTTGAGATTGCCAATACCAGGTCGATTACGCCTCAGCTTAAGGAAGATGTGATAAATGAATTTTATCAGGTCTGCCTTGCTCAGCAGTATATTGCAGAAGGTGGTATCGGTTATGCGAAAGAGCTCTTGGAACAGGCACTCGGTGCAGAGAAAGCTGTCGATGTTATTTCCAAGCTCACTGCATCTCTTCAGGTTAAGCCTTTCGAATTTATCAGGAAAACAGATCCTTCGCAGCTACTGAACTTTATTCAGGAAGAGCATCCTCAGACTATAGCGCTTATTTTGTCCTATCTGTCACCTGGACAATCGGCGATGACGATAGGTGCTCTGCCGCCTGATAAACAGGCAGAGGTAGCGAAACGTATCGCGAAGATGGACCGGACAAGTCCGGATGTAATAAAGGAAGTGGAGAAGGCATTGGAATCCAAACTGTCATCGCTTGTTAATCAGGATTACACGATCGTCGGTGGTGTTGACGCTATCGTTGAAATCCTCAATACGGTTGACAGAACAACTGAAAAGCACATCATGGAAACACTCGAAATCGACGAGCCCGAACTTGCGGACGAGATCAGAAAGAAGATGTTCGTGTTCGAGGATATCCTTCTTTTGGACGACCGTGCTATCCAGCGTGTGCTTAGGGATGTTGATAATAATGACCTTGCTCTGGCACTTAAGGGCTCGAACGAAGAAGTTCAGGCTGCTATATTCAAGAATCTGTCAAAACGTCTGGCTGCTATGATCAAGGAAGATATGGACTTCATGGGTCCTGTACGTATGAAGGATGTAGAGGAAGCTCAGCAGAAGATCGTAAATATCATAAGAAAGCTGGAAGATTCTGCAGAAATCGTTATTTCCAGAGGTGGAGGAGACGAGATCGTTGTCTAATAACTTACTGAAAAGCAGATATGTAATGGTTGAATCGCCTGAGAGACGTGTTATAGATTCCAATCAGCAGGTGGCCGACAGGATTCAGGAACTGGCGGCTGAGCTGGAGGAAGAATCTGTAGATGCGGATGGGTTTTCGTTGGGGCTGAATGCGGAGAAAGTTGAACTGCTCGTTCATGACAGTGATGAGGAAGGTGATACTGAACCTTCCTCTGTAATACCGGCTGTATCAACAGCGGAACTTCTGGCATCGGCTAAGGCTGACGCTGATGAGATCGTAGAAGAAGCACAGGCAGAGGCGGAACAGATAGTTTCTTCCGCTACTGCTGAAGCTGAGCAGATCCGCGCTCTTGCAGAGAAGGAAGGGCATGAAAAGGGTTACAACGAAGGCTATCAGGCCGGTATGGCTGAAGTTGAAGCTATGCGTAATGAAGTTATCGCAAAAGAGAGACAGCTTCAGGAAGAATACGATAAAAAAATAGAAGAATTGGAACCCATGTTCATAGATACTCTTACAGATATTTATGAACATATTTTTCATGTACGGTTCGGCGATACAAAGAATGTGATCTTCTATCTGATACAGGATGCGGTCAGGAAAGTTGAAGGAAATTCAAGTTTCATAATACATGTATCAAAAGAAGATTATGGTTTTGTGTCCATGCAAAAAAAAGAATTGCTTGCAGGTGCTTCGGCAGCTGATGGAGCGGAAATAGTTGAAGATATGACATTGAGACCTAATGAGTGCTTTATAGAGACAGGCGGAGGTATTTTTGATTGTTCACTTGAAACTCAGCTTGCCGGATTGAAAAGAGAACTTAGGCTTTTATCATATACCAAGTCTGAAAGCGTAGAGGATTGAGGAAACAGGAGGTCTGATGATCCAGCACTTCATTGATTTTAAGAAATATACAAAGGTTAAAGAACTGACCTTTTATAAAAAACTTGGAAAAGTGGTCAATGTTGTTGGTCTTACCATCGAGTCTCTGGGACCTGACGCAAAGCTTGCTGATCTATGTCAGATAATGCCGGATGATGAAAGAAAGAAACCGATCCTGGCGGAAGTTGTAGGATTTAAGGATAGTAAGACTCTGCTCATGCCTTATGAGGACACGGAGGGGATAGGTGCCGGATCTACAGTGGAAAATCTGGGACATCCGCTGACCGTAACCGTAGGTGATGAGCTATTGGGTAAGACTCTTGACGGATTGGGACGCCCGACAGACGGAACCGTTCTGCATGCAGGCTTGGAATATCCTGTAGAAGCGGCACCCCCGGATCCAATGGACCGCGTGATCATAAATGAAGTGCTTCCGCTGGGAGTAAAGGCGGTTGATGGTCTGATGACTGTCGGAAAAGGACAGCGTGTCGGGATCTTTGCAGGTTCCGGTGTTGGTAAGAGTACACTTATGGGTATGTTTGCCCGTAATACAAAGGCTGATATAAATGTTATCGCTCTTATAGGTGAGCGAGGACGAGAAGTTAGAGAATTTGTCGAGCGGGATCTCGGTCCGGAAGGCATGAAGAGGTCGGTTGTAGTAGTAGCTACATCGGACAGACCTGCCCTTGTACGAAATAAAGCAGCCAAGACGGCAACTGCTGTCGCTGAGTATTTCAGAGATCAGGGGAGAGATGTACTGCTCATGATGGATTCACTCACACGTTTTTCTATGGCTCAGCGTGAGATCGGTCTTGCGAGCGGAGAACCGCCTGTGACGCGAGGCTATCCACCGTCGGTATATTCTGAGATGCCGAGACTTCTCGAGAGAGCCGGAAACGGAGCGAAGGGATCTATTACAGGACTATATACGGTACTGGTTGATGGTGACGATTTTAATGAACCCATAACAGATACGGCCAGATCTATCCTTGACGGACATGTAATGCTGAATCGTGCACTTGCGCAGCAAAATCATTATCCTGCAATAGATGTGCTCCAGAGCATATCCAGATGCATGAGCCAGATAGCTGCAAAAGATCATAAGAGCATGGCCGGAAAAATGAAATCTGTAATGGCTACTTATCATGAGGCTGAAGATCTTATAAATATCGGAGCCTATCAGCGAGGATCAAATCAAAAGATCGATTATGCCATAAAGATGATCGATAAGATAAATGATTTTCTCCAACAGGATGTAGAAACAAAGTATAGTTTTGACGAGGTCTTAAGCCTCTTAAATCAGGTATTTGAAGAAGAGGAAGACACGGGTGACGGGAGCTGAGGCTGATGGCTAAATTCCGTTATAAAATGCAGAATATTCTGGAATTAAAGGAAAAACTCGAAACCCAGGCAAAGATGGACTATGCACTGCAGAGAAAGAAACTAACCAAAGCGCAGGAAAAAGAGCAGGAATTAAGAAATTTCAGAGAAGAAATGCGGGAAGAAGCTGCTGTTCTACGTTCAGAGAAACTGAATGTTCGGGATATGCGTATGACAGATCGAGGGATCGAGGGCATGGGGTACCGGATAGAAGAGCAGCAAAAAGTTGTACAGCATGAAGAAGATGAGCTTGAGAATAAAAGAGCTGCACTGGAAAAAGTAATGAAGGAAAGAAAAGCGCAGGAAAAGCTTCGTGAACATGCATTTCGAGCATTTTTACAGGAAGTTGAGGCTGTGGAGAGCAAAGCGATCGATGAATTAACGAGTTTCAAATATGGCTTGGAAGCGCGTAAAGGGGAAAAAGACAGATAGGCAATAGGGGTAGAGTATAATGGCAGATAAGGGTAATGCTCCTGAAAATGGAGAAGAAAACAAGAAAAAGTCAAAAAAGAAGGAAGATAAAAAGTTAAAGAAAAATGGTGATCCTAATGCGCCTGAAGAGGAAGAGGATGACGACAGCGGTGCGTTATCCGTAGTACTCGTGACTATTTTCATAATCCTGATCTGGCTTGCTATCCTTGCACTTCTGGTTAAACTCGATGTGGGAGGATTTGGATCCGGAGTATTGACACCGGTACTAAAGGACGTACCTGTGATAAACAGGATACTTCCGGGATATACGGGAGTCAGTGAAAACGGGATAGGTGAAGAAGGCGCTGAAACCGCAGGATATGACAATCTGGAAGATGCGGTGGCTCGCATAAAGGAACTTGAGAATCAGCTTACGGATGCTCAGAAAAATTCAAATATGCAGAATCAGACGATCCAGGATCTGCAGGCAGAAGTTGCGCGACTCAAGACTTTTGAAGCAAATCAGGTTGAATTTGAGAAGATCAAAGATGAGTTTTATAACGAAGTAGTATTTAATGACAATGCTCCTTCTGTTTCTGAGTACAGAAAGTATTACGAGGAGATAGATCCTACAAATGCACAGATCCTGTATAAAGAGGCTGTGAAGAAGGAGGCGGAGGACGAGCAGGTTAAGGAATATGCAAAGGCATATTCGTCAATGAAAGCAAAGGAAGCTGCAGGTATATTTAATACCATGACGAATAATCTGACGCTTGTTGCAAAGATTCTGCAGAACATGGGAACAGATGCGAGAGGCTCTATACTTGGCGCCATGGATGCCGACGTGGCAGCACAGGTCACAAAGATAATGGAACCTGAATCGACATCAAGCTCATCAGGGGGGAAGGGCGGATCATCGCTTGCAAATCTTTCAACCACAAGTGGCAATAGTGCAAACTAAACAAATAATAAGCCGGAAGCCTTTTAAAGACTTCCGGTTTTTAACTTGTTAAAATTATTCCTAAGGTTCAGATTCGTGATCTCTTGTCCGATAAAAAAGGTAGTAAAGGAAAAATATTTCTTTACTTGTACCTTAAAAATTTAAGAGAAAGGAGGAAACAGATGACAACAGCAAATGTCAGACTGCAGACTCTGCGTGGAGCCGTGGACGTTTCGGGGATCATTCCCGTAAATGGAAAGGTTGAAAAAGAAGTTGGAGCGTCCTTTGGAGATATTCTCAAAGGAGCGGCGTCAGATCAGTCCAAAGCATCATTGCAGTCGTACCTGAAACCATCGACTGAAAGCAAGAAGCTGACGGATCAGGTGAATAACCTGAATCAGGATGACAAAAGTAAGGCAGTGAATAATCCCCGGGCTAAGGATGGTTCAGACTCAAAGAACGCAGAGAAATCAGCAGATGTGACCGACAAAGACACAAAATCTGTTTTGGATGATGGAGCACCGGTAAACAATATTCCGGATGATGTAAGGGACACCGTTCAGGAAGCGATCGGAAAGATAAAAGAAGAAATCGCAGAAAAGCTTGGTGTTTCAGAAGAAGATATCGAGAATGCGATGGAAGTTCTGGGACTGACGGTGATGGATCTTTTAAAGACCGAGAATATGACCTTACTGGTATCCGAACTTTCGAACACAGATCTTGCAGCTCTTATAACTGATGAATCACTTTACACAGTGGTGACAGAATTACAGGCAGTGCAGAGAGAAACAGTGGCAGACCTTTTACAGAAACTGGATCTTACTCCTGAAGAATTTGAAGGGATGCTTAAGGAACTTGAAGCACAGATACAGACAGATGAAAATCCCGCAGAAAAGTCTCAGATGAATGAAGAACCTGTACAGAAATTTGAACTTCCGAAACAGGAAGAACCGCAGGTGGTAGTGATCGATAACCGGGAGAAAGAAATCCCGGAAGACAAACAGGATGACACAAAAAAAGCAGTTGAAAGGGACATTAAAGAAAATCCGATACTCTCTAAAGAGGATAATGATACGGCAGGGACCCCAGCGGAAACCGTAAAAACTTCCTCGGAGATCGTCAGACCGGACAGTCAGCCGGAGAGGATCATTGAGAGAGAAGAAGAGGATAAAACTGTAACGGAAAACCGCTTTGCAGTACCTGAAGAAACGAAAACAGGAAATCGTTCAGATAACAAAGGATTCTTGGAGAACGGATTCCAACAGAGCACTTCACAGGGTACTTCAAATCTTTTCGAACAGAATCTTAACAGCGCAGTAAATGAAACTGCTTCTGAAACCACAATATCTTATGCTGATACCTATGAACAGATTCGAGATATCATGAACCAGATCGAGAGCCAGGTGAAGATCTCGCTCAATGCAGAATCAACATCTATGGAGATGCAGCTCAATCCCGCATCACTCGGAAAACTGGCACTTCATATCGAATCAAAGGCAGGTGTTATAACAGCACAGTTTATGGCTCAAAACGCAGCCGTAAAGACAGCGCTTGAAGCACAGGTCGCAGAACTGAGAGAAACACTTCAGTCTCAGGGAATAAAGGTAGAGCATGTGGAAGTCACGCTGGCAAGCCATGAATTTGAACGAAATCTCATGGGAGACCAGCATCCGGGTCAAAATTCTGAAAGTACTGATGACGCACAGAGAAGTGCCAGACTTAGAAGGATAAATCTCAATAATGGCGGAGAAGAAGCCGATGACCTTGTTACCGGTGAAGAAAATGAGAGCGAAGCTCTTGCCCGCAGGATCATGAGACAGAATGGAAACAGAATTGACTTCACGGCTTAGTAAGAATTATTCGTGAAAGGAAAAATATATGGCTACAAGTGCAATAGTTAAAGACGGACAGATAATAAATTCCGGGACAGAAACCGAAAGCTCAAAAAAGAGCAATTCGATGGTTGAAAAGGAGCAGTTTCTCCAGCTCCTTGTTGCACAGATGAAGTATCAGGATCCGCTGGAGCCGATGGATAATACCGAGTATGTTTCACAGCTCGCAACATTTTCACAGCTTGAGCAGATGCAGAATATAAGCCTGACCACAGAGATGCAGAGAGCAACCTCGATGGTAGGAAATCTTGTTACTATTGATGCTACAAATTCGGCAACGGGTGTAACTACCCAGATAACCGGAAAGGTTGATTTTGTAACAATGTCAGGATCAAAGGTTAAGGTATCCGTTAATGATAATCTTTATGATCTTGATTCCGTGTCTAAGGTATGGGATGCAAGCTATGCAGATGCTGTTGCATTGGCAAGTGAATTTAAGGCAGCATATGAAAAACTTCCGAATGTCAATGCTATAAATGCTGATAATGCAGCTGACTACTATGAGCAGATCAAGAGTATGAGTAAGATCTACAATGCTATGAGTGATTATCAGAAGTCTTTCCTTACTGCTGATATCCAGAATGGTGTTGCCAAGTATGTTGAGGTTATGAAGAACTACGGATATTCTTTTGACAGCTGACCATAACTGGCACGGGGAAGAAGGAGCTGAACCGAGATGAAGATAAATAACGGAACGTATCCTTCCATAGAGGAGTTAACTCAAAGATATCTGAACGGTAGTCCCGGAGCAGGCAGAGCGAATGAAAATAAGGCGACGGAGAGCAGATCTTTTGCTGATATCCTTACGGAAAAGCAGCAGGGAGTTACTTTCACAAAGCACGCTGCTGAACGTCTGTCGGACCGGAATATAGTTCTCGATGAGAGACAGCTTGAGAGGCTTAATGACGGAGTCAAAAGAGCCAATGAGAAGGGTATAAATGATTCGCTTGTCATGGTTGATAACCTGGCGTTTATCGTAAATACAGGAAGTAAAAAGGTTGTAACAGCCATGGATGCTAACGATACAAAGACTCAGGTCTTTTCAAATATTGATGGGGCTGTTATAGCATGACAGTCTCTTTAGGAGGATTTGCTTTATGATGAGATCTCTCTTCTCAGGCGTTGCGGGCCTGAAGACACACCAGACAAAAATGGATGTCATTGGTAACAATATTGCTAATGTAAATACAGTTGGTTATAAGACAGCACAGGTTACATTTAAGGATCTTCTTTATCAGACAACCCAGAGTGCAACAGGTGCAAATGATGCAACAGGACGTGCCGGTATCAACCCGAAGCAGATAGGTCTCGGTGTTACGAACGGAACGATCTACTCTAATATCACAGCAGGCGGTTCTACAGAAACCACAGGAAATCCCTTTGATATCATGATAAACGGAGACTCTTTCTTTATCGTGACAGACGGAAACAATCAGTTCTATACGAGAGCGGGTGCTTTTACAGTTGATGCAAAGGGAACACTTGCAATGACTGCTAACGGTTATCCGGTAATGGGTTACGGAACTACTACAAATACAGATGGAGATGTGGTAATCGACACCAGTAAGCTTTCCACACTTCCGATCAATAGTTCTCAAAATCAGACATCCCCTGCGGATGCAACAAGTAAGGCATATTTCACGGGAATCCTTGATTCTAATTCAGATGCACTGTCAACGGATAATGGTCAGTCTATAAATGTACAGATTTTTGATAATGAAGGTTATTCCTATACTGTGCAGTACAAAGTTCTTCCGGTGAAGGATACAAACGGAAATACAGTTCAGGGAAAGTTTAATCTGACTATTTCCGATATCCTTGATTCAACGGGAAGTACTATTTTCCGTGATCAGGATACAGCAAATAATGAGACAGCTGCTGCGTATGCAGCTGCAAAGGAAGAATATTTTACACCGCTTCTTTCTAGTACGGATTCTGCAGGTACTACGATTACAAACGCAACAGCAGCAAACCCGTTAGTAATTACATTTGAGAATGCGCACGGCACTGTAAGCGGACCTTATATTTCAGGAAGTACTGATGCTACAGATGCTACAAAGGGAGCAGGATTTACACTTAATATAAATGCTCTGGCAAATGGAACAGGCCCTAATAACACAAATATAGATGTTACAAAGTTAAAGAACGGTGCAGGCATCGAGGCTTTCACAAAAGAGATCGAAACAGATATTTCTACTATTCAGAATGTAGATAACAAGGGAACATCTACCATCAACGGAGGTAATGGTGGTGTGAGTTCGACAACAGGTTCCGGATGGAGAGTAGGTACTCTTAGTGCTATCAGTATCGGTGTTGACGGAAAGATCACAGGAACTTATACAAATGGTCAGACCGCTCTTTTAGGACAGATCGCTACAGCAACCTTCTCAAATGCTTCCGGTCTGCAGAAAGAGGGCGACAACCTTTACTCTGCAACACAGAACTCGGGCGACGCTAAAGTAAATACAGTTGATTCAAACGGCGGTTCCTTCACACCGGGTGCTCTGGAAATGAGTAATGTAGATCTTTCCAGTGAGTTCACATCCATGATCACTACACAGAGAGGTTTCCAGGCAAACAGCCGTATCATCACAGTTTCTGATACACTTCTCGAGGAACTGATCAACCTGAAGAGATAATGAGCATGATGTAAATGATTGCTGATAAGAGGCAGAGAACTACACAGGTCTCTGCCTCGCTATCAGGAACTAAAAGAGAAGGAACAATTCAGAACCTAGAAGGTTCGGACAGTTGCATAAAAATGTACGTGTATTTATACGTTTAACTGTACAAAATATCAAACATCGGCTTTTTTTAGAGGCAAAATCGTCGTCAGGATTTTTTTGTATGGTATAATAATCGTGATTTTCAATCGGTTTTGTTAAGAGTTGTCGAAGGGAACGACAAATTAATGATCGAACTTACGAAATTTGATGAGACAAGGATTTTAGTTAATGAAGACTATATTTTGACTGTAGAAGAAACACCGGATACGGTGATCACTTTTTATAATGGTCAAAAAATTCTGGTGCGAGAGGGACGCATGGAAATTCTTGATCTCGTTAGATTGTTCAAAAAAAACTGTTCGGCTCAGGAAGAGGATAACGGACAGATACGGCAAGGGTAACTGAGGAGAGGGGAAAAGGGTATGGACATAGCTTCCATTGTTGGTCTTGTAGTTTGCGTCGGACTGATGGTTTTCGGTATCGGTTTTGGATCCCTTGGATCTTTCATTGACGTGGCTTCTGTTATTATCACGTTTGGTGGCGCTTTTATGGCGACCTTAGCCAGTAAATCAATGGACCAGTATGTCGCTGGCTTAAAATCCTTTAGTGTAATTTTTAAGACGAGCTCGGTCAAGGCTGCTGATGTTATAAAGCAGATCATTGATCTTTCAAATGTTGCCAGAAAAGAAGGCCTTCTTTCTCTCGAAGAAGCAGCGGGCAACATCGATGATGCATTTCTTAAAAAAGGCATCATGCTTGTAGTCGATGGTACGGATCCTGAACTTGTACGTGCGATCATGGAAACAGAAATGGATGCCATCGAAGGAAGACATAAGTCAAATTCGGGTTTTTGGGAAGATCTCGGAGCCATGGGTCCTGCATGGGGAATGATCGGTACGCTGATCGGACTCGTAAACATGCTGAAGAACCTTTCCGACTCAGCAGCGATCGGACCTGCTATGGCGGTAGCGCTCCTTACGACATTCTATGGCTCGGTTCTTTCAAACTGGATCTGTACTCCTGTATCAAAGAAGCTGCAGTCCAAGAATGGCGATGAAATGGCGATCAAGGGAATTCAGGTAGAAGGCCTGCTTTCCATTCAGGCGGGAGAAAACCCGCGTGTTATAGAAGAAAAGCTGAAATCCTATCTGTCACCTAAGGATGCGGCAGGTGTTTCATCCGAAGGCGGAGATGAAGGAGGTGGCGGCTGATGGGGAAGAAAAAAGAGGACGCCCCGCCGCCTGGTTCGCCCGCGTGGATGGCGACTTTCTCCGACCTAATGAACCTGCTTTTATGTTTCTTCGTTTTGCTGTTCTCCATGTCCAGCACAGATGCAGCAAAATTTGAAGAAGTGGCAAATTCCTTTGCAAGTACATTTAGTGTATTTACAGGCGGAGGATCTTCCGTTGGTGATGGTGTAATGGTCAGCAACGGAGTATCACAGTTATCAGAACTCAGCGTTTACTTTAGTTCCATGGGTAAGCAGACTACAGGTAAAACTGATAACGAAATAGAAGATAATTCCGATAATGCCAGTGATTCCAAGGCGAGCGGAGGTAAGGGGGACGAAACTACATCCGAAAATGCAGCTATTAAAAGTGCGCAGGAGACTTTGGAAGAAGCTCAGTTGAAGGCGAGCGAGGAACTTGCTGAAAAGATCGAAGAGGCACTTGAGGATTCACGGATAGCGGCAAATGTTGACGTTGATTACAACAGTCAGTATGTGCTTCTTACGATGAATGGAGCTCTACTTTTTGATTCCGGTCGTGCATATATAAAGGAGGAATCCGTTCCGTTTGTTGATAAGGTGGGCAAGATTCTGGAAAGATATGCGGAAAGCGTCATTGAGATCGAGGGTCATACGGATAACGTGCCTACAAGTGCCAGATCGGAATTTAAGAGTAATGATGAACTTTCCGGTGCGCGTGCACTTAGCGTATTTGATTATCTTGTGAAAAATACGAATCTCGATCCTGCCGTTATAAAACATTCCGGCAGAGGAGAATATATACCTGTAGCGGATAATTCTACACCGGAAGGACGGGCAAAAAACCGGCGTGTAGAGATCAAGATCTATAACGGGCTTACGGATGTCAGATAGGAGGCATCATAAGCATAGATAGCTTGAAGGGGTTATATTTAGTGAGGGGGACCAATGAAGAAAAATCTGATAGCTGTAATTATCCTCGCGTTACTGGTGGTTAATACGGTCATGACTGGTGTGATGATGTTTACGGTCATTCCGGCTAATCAGAAGACCATGACGCTGGTTGGGGACATCGCAAGTGCGATCCAGCTGGATCTCGGTATCGCGGGCAGCGGAAATGTTCAGTCTGCAACAAATAATGTAGCGATCGCAGATATCGCTCCTTATGATATCGCAGATCAGTTGACTATTAAACTTAAGATCGATCCGGACGAAGAGGGCGGAGCAAAAGATCACTATGCAGTAGTGGGAGTAACGCTTTCTCTTAATACAAAGGATGATGATTATGCCGCATATAGTGCAAATCTTGCAACACAGGAAGGTCTTATTAAAGATAAAATCAACAGTGTGATCGGTTCCTACACTTATGCAGAGGCTAATTCGGCAAATGCATCCGATATCCAGGCAAAGATCCTTGAGGAACTTCAGACAATGTACAACTCTAAGTTTATTTGTGGAGTTTCATTTAGCAGCTGGCTGCTGCAGTAAGGCGGTCAAATGCAAAAATGGCTTATACGGGGGCCTTTTACTGATCCTGATTTCAGGCATCGAAACCGGAGGAAAGGAGGAAGAACCGTATGGCAGATGTACTCTCGCAAGACGAAATAGACGCCCTGCTGGCGGGTCTAAGTTCCGGAGAAATTGATGCGGATGATATGAAGGATGCAGACGACAGGCCTGTGAAGGACTATGACTTCAAACGTCCCGCGAAGTTCTCTAAGGAACATTTAAGAACACTCGAGATCATTTTCGAGCATTTTGGACGTCTTCTTTCAACAAATCTTCCTGTTTATTTACGGAAGAGTGTACAGGTGTCGGTAGTAAACTCAGAGGCTTTGACATTTTCAGAGTTTACGAACTCGCTGCCAAACCCGGTCATTCTGGGAATCGTTAATTTCCTTCCACTGAATGGCGATATAATGATCGAGCTTGCGTCTAACCTTGGCTTTGCGATCATAGACCGCATGCTCGGAGGACAGGGAGATCCATTAGAGAAGATAAGGGAATTCTCTGAGATAGAGCTCTCTATCCTGGAAAAGATCATGGTCATATGCGTGAGACTGTTGCGTGAACCGTGGAAAAATGTTGTGGATCTCTCGCCGGTACTTGAGAGGATAGAAACAAATCCACAGTATGCAATGATCATCGCACCGACTGAAATGATCTCGATCGTCACACTTAATATGAAAGTTGGTGACGTTGAGGGTCTCATGAATGTCTGCCTTCCGTTCTTTACAATGGAAAGCATTATGGACAAACTGAACACCAAGTTCTGGTTCTCCACAATGCAGAACGGAAATGATGAAGATTATCATGAGCATATTGAGGATATGATCAACCATGTTCCGATGCCGGTAAAGGCGGTACTCGGAAACAGCGTTATATCCGTTTCGGATTTCGTAAATCTGCAGATCGGAGACATTATCCGGCTGGATACGAGAGTGGCAGAGGAGCTAAATATTTATGTGGGGAATATCCGAAAATTTACCGCTTTGCCGGGGGCAGTCAAAAAGAAATATGCTGTCCGTATAACGTCGGTTGTCAGAGAGGGGGAGTAAGCTAATGGATGGAATGTTATCTCAGGATGAGATTAATTCACTCCTGAGCGGAAGCGCACCGGATGGGGATGCCTCTCCTGCGTCCGAAGGGGACGGATCAGCAGGAGAAGAGATATTGACCAGTGAGGAAAAGGATGCGGTTGGTGAGGTAGCCAATATAAGCATGGGATCCTCGGCCACAACGTTGTATTCTCTGGTCAATAATAAGGTAAACATCACGACACCTGTTGTTGATGTAGTTACCTGGGATACACTTATCAAGGATTATGAACGTCCTTGCGTATTTGTTCAGATCCATTACAAGGTTGGACTGGACGGTACAAATATCCTGGTACTGAAAGAACATGATGTTAAGGTCATCACCGATCTTATGATGGGTGGCGACGGAAGCAATACAGATGGAGAACTGGGAGAACTTCATCTCTCGGCGATCTCCGAAGCGATGAACCAGATGATGGGTTCCGCGGCGACATCTCTTTCCTCAATGCTTGGAAAGATGATAGATATCAGTCCTCCGGAAGCATCGCTTGTTGATCTGGATGAATTTGGCAGACCGGAAGATATAGCGGAATTTCTTGGCGGTCAGTTTTGTAAGATCTCATTCAGCATGCAGATAGGAGAAGGCTTGGTCGATAGTACGATCATGCAGTTGTATCCTATCGATTTTGCTAAGGATCTTTACAATCACTTTAAGGAGACCGGCACTACATCGGAGGCTCCGCCAGAAGAAAGCGCAGCGCCTGAACCGGCACCACAGGCGGCAGCACCTCCGCCGCAGATGCAGCCTCAGATGGGAATGGATCCGTCGATGCAGCCACAGATGGGAATGCCACAGATGGGAATGCCTATGATGCAGCCACAAATGGGAATGCCAATGGGTTATGCACCTCAGATGATGGGAATGGGTATGCCGCCTGTTAATGTACAGCCTGCTACATTCCAGAATTTCGCAGGGGATATTAATCCCATGCAGAGTCAGGAGAACATCGAACTTATCAAGGATGTTCCGCTGGAAGTAACCGTCGAACTGGGAAGGACACATAAATCCATTAATGAGATTCTGGACTTTGCACCAGGTACTATCATTGAGTTGGATAAGATCGCCGGAGAACCTATAGACGTTCTGGTAAACGGAAAATATGTTGCCAAGGGCGAAGTAGTTGTCATTGAAGAAAGTTTCGGCGTCAGAGTTACTGAAATCATAAAATAATATTATAGGAGATTATTATGGCAAAGAATATTTTAATTTGTGATGATGCAGCTTTCATGCGGATGATGATCAAGGATATCCTGACAAAGAATGGATATAATGTTGCCGGTGAAGCAGAGAATGGTGCAAAGGCTGTTGAGAAATATAATGAGCTTAAGCCGGATCTTGTACTTATGGATATCACAATGCCTGAGATGGATGGAATCCAGGCTCTTAAAAAGATCAAGTCAACAGATCCTTCCGCTATGATTATCATGTGCTCTGCAATGGGACAGCAGGCAATGGTTATCGAGGCTATTCAGGCAGGAGCAAAGGACTTTATCGTTAAGCCGTTCCAGGCGGAACGTGTTCTGGAAGCGGTTAAGAAAGTTGTGGGATAAATGGCTGACTGCATGTTGGCCGGCTGGGAGGATATCTCCCAGCTGCTCACAGTGATAGCTATTTTTCTATTTGTGCTTTTCATAACGTATTTCACGACCCGATTTGTCGGGTCGTATGAAAAGCAGAAACTGCGTGGACGAAATATTGAAGTTATCGATACATGCAGGATCAGTCCATCCAAGTACATTCAGGTCGTAAAAATCGGGGAAAAATATATTGCGATCGGAGTTACCCGGGATCAGATCACGTGTCTTACGGAGCTGGATCCGGAAAGCCTTACGCTTGCGACTGAGGGGAATCGTGAGCCGGAAGAGTTTCAGGCTTTTCTAAAACAGGCTAGATCAATATTGAGCAGGGGCGGCAGCAAAAAATGAGGGGAAAGAGTATATTCTGTTCTGGGAGAAAGGTCGTGCCTATTGCAGCACTTATTTTAATGGCCTTTATCCTGATCTTTTTTTCTTGGCCGGTCTATGCTGAGGAATATTCCGCGGCAGGTACAACCAGTTCTAAGGCCGGTTTTACTGGAACCAACACATCTGATTCTTCATATGAGAGCCGGACTTCACCGGTAGAGGGCAAGCGGTCAGCAAATTACAATCAGCTTGGCCTTCAGGAGAATGGCTATAATTCCGGCACGGTTATCCGAGAGCCCGGAACGATTGAGGATGAAGATCAACTTGCATCTCTTAATGTGGGAAATAATCTGAATATCACATATAGCGATGGAAGGGGCAATCTTTCGGGATCACTAAGGATCCTTATAACGCTTACGCTTATTGCCCTTGGACCTACGCTGATCATCATGTTAACCTCTTTTACCCGAATAATGGTAGTATTGCACTTTACCAGAGCTGCGCTCGGAACGCAGACCGCACCGCCAAACCAGGTACTTGTGGGGTTAACTTTATTTTTAACATTTTTTATCATGCAGCCTACGATAAAGCAGATAAATGCAGAAGCGGTGAAGCCTTTTGAGGCTGGACGCCTCACCCAGACAGAATTTATCGATACTGCGATGAAGCCCATAAGAACTTTTATGTACGGGCAGACACAGATAAAAGATGTTCAGCTGTTTTTGGATATTGCAGATCTTGATGATATAGAAGTGAATGAACTTGAGGATATACCGAGCTATGTTCTTATCCCATCTTTTGTAATATCAGAACTCAGAACAGCATTTATTATAGGTTTTTTGATCTATATACCGTTTATCGTAATCGACATGGTAGTGGCATCCACCCTTATGAGTATGGGTATGATGATGCTACCTCCTACAACGATCTCGATGCCTTTCAAGATATTGCTATTCGTGCTTGCGGATGGATGGAATCTTGTAATAGGATCGCTTGTCAGGACGTTTTATTAATACTGATTTCCGATGGGAGGGGGAACCCGCGGGGATCTGAAAGGAGCGGAGAGTATGGATATAGGGGCAGTTACAGATCTTACACAGGAAACGCTGTATGTCATTTTGACAACGGCAGCTCCTCTTCTTCTGATTTCTCTTACGGTCGGTCTGACCATCTCTGTTTTTCAGACGGTTACATCTATTCAGGAACAGACTCTTACATTTGTTCCTAAGGTCATCAGTATTTTTATCGGCATCATGCTTCTTGGTCACTGGATGCTTGAGAATATGGTAGGTTTTATGATCAAGTTATGGTCGGATTTTTCTGTGTATATCCGTTAGTTCACAGGAAAGCTGAGGTGGTACGTTTTTGTTTACCTACAACTTTTCCGTTCGTGATCTTGAGTATTTTTTGCTGATACTTACAAGGATATCGTGTTTTGTTTATACAGCACCGTTTTTCAGTACGGCAAATGTACCGAAACGTGTAAAGATCGGTTTTTCGTTTTTTGTAGCGATGGTCTTGTACCGGTTCGTTATCCCGCACAGTACGCTTAACTATACGACGGTAATGGGATATGCGGCACTTGTGATATCGGAAGCAGCCTGTGGTCTGGCTATAGGGTTTGTGGCTGAGATATGTATTTCAGTTTTAAGCCTTGCAGGTTCCAGAATAGATATGGATATCGGTCTTTCTATGGTTCAGATGTTTGATCCGACGTCAAGGCAGCAGATAGGCTTTTCGGGTACATTGTACAGGTATGCGATACTCTTGCTTCTGATAGGAACAAATATGCATTACTGGCTCCTTCGTGCATTTGTTGACGCATTTTCGCTTATCCCGATAGGGCATATAAATGTTCGGATGGAAAGCATGGTAGCTGTGATAGTCGGATTTATGACAGATGCTTTTATCATTGCATTCAGGATATATCTTCCGATCTTTGCGGTAATGATGCTGCTTAATTCTATACTCGGTATCCTGGCAAAAGTTGCGCCGCAGTTAAATATGTTTGCAGTTGGTATGCAGTTAAAGATACTGGTGGGATTCAGCGCACTGATACTTACAGCTGGTCTCCTGCCGCAGATGTCGGATTTTATCTTTTCGCAGATGAAAAATATGGTCAGATCCGTAGTGGAGGTCATGCATTGATATATTGCATTATTAAAGATGGCATAAGGACTGAAAAAAACAGAAATTGGGAAGAATGCCTCATGCGTCTTGATCTGCAGTATTTTGCAAAAGAAGGACCCGGCGGTGAAAAGACTGAGGAACCGACATCAAAAAAGCTCGAGGATTCCCGTAAAGAAGGCAAAGTTGCTAAGAGTCAGGAAATGAACAATGCTGTTGCATTGATGACGTTATTTCTGGTTCTCCGATTTGCGGGAACATACATCGCGCAGAATTTCATGGATATCTTTCGCTGGATCTATAACGAGATACCGGAATACTGCACGAATGAGGATGGGAATTTTACTATCCATATTCTTTGCATGATCTTGAATACAGTCATTATAAAAATGCTGCTTATCATGCTTCCGGTCATGCTTGTGTCAGTAATGATGCTGTTTATAGTTAATGTTCTCCAGGTTAAGTGGAAACCGACTACGAAACCGTTACGGCCTAAATTTAATAAATTAAGTCCTATAAGCGGAATTAAAAGACTTTTTTCAGTTGAGAAGCTTATAGAGCTTTTAAGATCGGTAGTTAAGATCGCGATAATAGTCGGGATCGCGTATACGTCGTTAAAAGACAGATTTGGAATGATATTACTTCTCCGGGATATGTCACTTATGGGCGGTGTAGGGCTCATACTTGAGACGATCCTGGATGTAGGATTCAGGATAAGCATTCTTTACTTTGTGTTTGGTTCAGTGGATTATATGTATCAAAAATGGAAATTCCATGAAGATATGAAGATGACCAAACAGGAAGTAAAAGATGAATGGAAGAATAGTGAAGGTGATCCGCAGATCAAGGGTAAGATCCGGCAAAAGATGCAAGAAGCCAGCCGTCGAAGGATGATGGATGCAGTCCCAAAGGCGGATGTGGTTATCACAAATCCTACCCACTATGCGGTAGCACTTAAATATGATCAGGATATCGCAGCAGCACCGATAGTCACGGCAAAGGGTGCAGATTTTATGGCACAGAAGATAAAGGAAGTTGCCAGAGAAAATGATGTGGAGATAGTTGAAAATAAACCTCTTGCACGTATGCTTTACCACAATGTTGAGATCGGAGAACTTATTCCGCCGGAACTTTATCAGGCTGTTGCCGAAGTCATTGCATTTGTCTATAACCTCAGAGAAGAGAAAAATAAAGCGGGGACACCGGCCGGGGTGCGGCAGACTATACAGGTTTCATAGGATTTTAGAAGGGGATAGCGTATGCCTGTTAAAACGAAGTCAAAAGTTTTTAATATATTTGATATCGGAGTCGCACTGTATTTGTTGTCGGCTTTTGTTTTCATGATAATAACGCTTCCGGCGTTTTTACTGGATATATGTCTTTGTTTTAATATGGCGATAGCATTTGCCGTTCTTTTCAATACGCTGTTCGTAAAAGAAGTTCTGGATATGTCCTACTATCCGACGATCCTCCTTTTCACGACAGTTTTTCGTATTTCACTAAACGTATCATCTACAAAGCTGATCCTCACTACCGGTGATCCGGGAAATGTTGTCAGGACTTTTGGACAGTTCGTTGGTGGAAACGATCTTATCGTCGGTACGATCGTATTTATCATTCTCCTTATAGTACAGTTTATTGTAATTAATAAAGGTTCCGAGCGTGTATCGGAAGTAACGGCAAGATTTACACTGGATGCAATGCCCGGTAAACAGATGGCTATCGATGCTGACCTTAATACCGGAGCCATTGATGATAAAGAAGCAAAGATCAGACGAGAGAAGATACAGAACGAGGCAACGTTCTTTGGTGCCATGGATGGTGCTACCAAGTATGTAAAGGGAGATACCACGGCGGGACTTCTGATAACCGGTGTAAATGTAATCGGCGGTATCGCAATGGGAATGCTGCGCCGCGGAATGACATTCCCGGATGCGCTCCAGACTATAACAGTCCTTACTATCGGTGACGGACTTGTTGGAGAGATCCCGTCACTGCTGATAGCTCTTTCAACAGGTATCCTGGTAACAAAGGGTGCAAAAGAAGCGGATTTTGGTCCGACTCTTGTAGGTCAGGTTCTAAGCACACCGAAGGTTATGTATTTATCGGGAGCAGTCATTGCATTTCTTGGTATAGTGACACCGTTAAATCCGATTATATTCGTGACAATGGGTGCGATCTTCATAGTTGGCGGACGTGTCATGCAGAATCAGCTTGAGATAAAGAGCGTGGAAGTGCAGACACAGGCAGAGGAAGAAAGTGCCGGAGCAGAAGAAATACGCAAACCTGAAAACGTAGTATCGCTTTTAAATGTAGACCCGATCGAGCTGGAATTTGGTTATGGAATAATCCCTCTTGCTGACGTAAATCAGGGCGGAGACCTTCTCGATCGTGTAGTAATGATAAGGCGTCAGGTGGCACTGGAACTCGGTACTATCGTTCCTATCATCAGACTCAGGGACAATATCCAGCTAAATCCTAACCAGTACATTATAAAGATCAAGGGAATACAGGTCGCTGAGGGAGAGATCCTCTTTGACCACTATATGGCGATGAATCCGGGATATGTAGAGGAAGAGATCACCGGTATCCCGACGTTTGAACCGTCATTCCATCTGCCGGCTATCTGGATCACTGAGGGGCAGAGAGAAAGAGCGGAGTCGCTTGGATATACGGTAGTAGATCCGCCGTCTATCATCGCGACACATCTTACGGAAGTGATAAGGAACCACATAAGCGAGCTCCTTACAAGACAAGATACGCAGAACCTCATAAACAACCTGAAAGAATCCAATCCGCAGGTTGTGGACGAGCTTACACCAAAGCTCCTTGGTATCGGCGAGATCCAGAAGGTATTGCAGAATCTCTTAAGAGAAGAGATCAGTATAAGAGATCTGTTAACCATATTCGAGACACTGGCGGATTATGCTCCGTCAACGAGGGATACGGATATCCTCACAGAATACTCGAGGCAGGCTCTGAAACGAGCCATAAGTGCAAAGTATTTTCCGGGTGGAGAAGCCGCAAACGTCGTGACGCTGGATCCGAAGATCGAGCAGGAGATAATGGGTTCCGTAAAACAGACGGAACAGGGAGCATATCTCACGCTGTCGCCTGACCGGACAAAGGCGATCATACAGTCGACTGAGAAAGAGATAAAAAAACTGGAGGATGTCGGAAAGAATCCTATCGTCATTACATCACCGATTGTCCGGATATATTTCAAAAAATTGACGGAGGATTATTTCAAAGAATTAATAGTTATTTCCTATAACGAGATCGAGAGCACGGTAGAACTGCAGTCAGTTGGAATGATCACAGCATGACGAACGGGAGAGACACGGTATGATCATCAAGAAATTTACGGGGAAAAATGAGGAAGAGGCAACAGCGCTTGCGAGGAAGGAACTCGGAAGCGGTGTTGTGATCATGAATGTCAAGAGTCTGAAAAAAGGCGGGATATTCGGATTTTTCAAGGCGCCCCAGGTAGAAGTCACAGCAGCAGTGGAAGAAGTAAATGATACGACAGTATCAAACAGCAAGCCGGTCACGTACCCACAGCATCTTCCAAAGAAAGTCACTGCGTCTGATGTTATTTCTGATGACAGATCGAATGTGAGTGCCGGAAAGTCGAGAGATGAAAAGGCAATCGAAGAAAAGCTCGACAGTATCCATACGATGATCGAGCAGCAGATGAAGCGTGAAACGAAGGTTGTAGAAGAAAAACAGAAGCTGGAAGCGCAGGAGGTACAGGAAGAAGAGAAACCGGAGGAAGATGATGAGGTTACAAAGTTCCTTAGGCTTATAGAAAAAACACTCCTTGATAATGACGTAGAGCCTCAATATGTGGAGGAAGTCATGGAGGAAGCAAGGAAACTTAAGAAACCCGGTATCTCCATCGATTACATGCTTTCAAGTATTTATCAGAAACTGATACTTAAATTTGGTCAGACCGACAGGATAGAGAAAGAAAGTGATACAGCCGAAATAGTGTTTTTTCTGGGACCTACAGGTGTCGGAAAAACCACGACCATTGCAAAGCTGGCATCGAGACTCAGTGTTCAGCAGAAAAAGCGCGTAGCACTTATCACTACGGATACTTACAGAGTAAAGGCTGCTGAGCAGCTTCGTACATATGCGGATATTCTTAATGTGCCGTTCAAAATAGTGTATGTGCTTGATGATATGAGAGCTGCGCTTGAAGAATTGAAAAACTTTGATTTCATCCTTGTTGATACGGCAGGTCATTCACCCAAAAATGATGACCAGATAGAAGCTCAGAGGCAGTTTATAGACGTGGCAAAGGAAGTACTGAAGATAAAGGTATATTTAGTGCTTTCTGCAACTACAAAGTATAAGGATCTTTTAAATATAGCTGAAAACTATTCACGGATAGTAAGGTATCAGCTTATATTTACGAAACTCGATGAAACAACATCCCTTGGAAATATGCTTAACCTGAAACTGAAGACGGGTTCGGCGATTTCTTATATAACTAATGGGCAGGATGTTCCGGACGACATAGACGTCTTTAATCCACAGAGTATAGTCAGGATTCTTCTTGGGGGTAAAGAAGAAATTTGAAAGTAATGCTACCTATAACAGACAAATGAGGGGTTACAAATAGTGGATCAGGCAGAAAAATTAAGAAATATCATAAAGAAAAACCAGGTCGTCCCCAAGACTACTGCTAGGGTCATTACGGTTACCAGTGGAAAAGGCGGCGTCGGAAAATCCAATGTTGCGATCAATCTTGCCTGTCAGTTTCGGAATAAAGGCAAGAGAGTTATCATCTTTGATGCAGATTTTGGTCTGGCTAACATTGAAGTTATGTTTGGAGCTGTTCCGAAGCATTCACTTGCAGACCTCATCTATCAGGGCATGGAGATACATGAGGTCATTACCTGGGGACCTATGGGGATCGGATTTATATCAGGTGGTTCAGGCATAGCCGGGATGAATAATCTCGGAAAAGATAATCTGGATTATCTGGTGTGGAATATATCGCAGTTGGATACTCTTGCAGACGTGATCATAATAGATACGGCTGCGGGGATTTCTGATGCTGTGCTTGAATTTCTGGTCGCAAGTAACGAGATACTGCTTGTCACAACACCGGAGCCTACATCTATCACGGATTCATATTCGTTGTTAAAGGCGCTTAATAGTAATCCGGCATTCAGGAAAGATGAAGCGATCATAAAAGTTATCGCAAATAAGGTTGAGAGTAGGGAAGAAGGATTGCAGCTGTATAACAAGCTGCGGATCGTTGTACAGAGATATTTGAAGCTTAATATGGAATATTTGGGACCTGTACCTTATGACAATGCATTGTTAAAAGCAGTAATGCAGCAGAGTCCGGTGTCGCTGTCGGCACCACAGTCACGGGTAGCAGGAGCTTTTGAAGATGTTGCGGATACTCTTATGGATATCCCGCATACGGAGCGTTTTGGCAGGAGAGGTATGAGTGGTTTCTTCTCTAGTTTCATAACAGGAAGGAAGCGTGTTTAAGCATGTTGAATGATTATATTGTTCCGGGTGACCGACTGGAACTCACCGCAGTTCATGATGATATGGGGATGAATATTGCGGAAAAGATGCAGGGTCCGGAAAGAAAGGTCTTTCGGACAAGAATACACGATATCCGAACGGAAGATGAGATCGAGATAGAGATGCCGATGGAACACAATACACTTCAGATGCTTCCGGTCGGGGGAGAATATGACCTTTGTTTTTATACCCGTAAAGGTCTGTATCAGTGTTATGCAACGGTAATAGACCGATATAAATCTAATAATTTCTTCATTCTGGTAATGAATCTGACTACTAATTTGCGGAAATTCCAGAGGAGAGAATACTATCGTTTGAACTGTGTCCTGAACATGAAATGCAGGAAACTCAGCACCGAGGAAGAAAAGACCCTGGAAGACAGACCGGTGGAATTTCTTAATACGGACTTTACTTTGGAAGACGGTCTCATAGTAGATATCAGCGGAGGCGGAGCCAGATTTCTGTCAGATATACCATATGAAAAGCATGATCAGATATTATTCAGATTCACTCTTGATATAGATAAGCGTCCGAGAGAGTATTCGTTGATCGGAAAAGTAATAAAATCGGATCTTTTAGAGGGAGAGGATCAGACCGGATATGAGATTCGTGTCCAGTTTGTTCATATAAACGGTAAGGATAGAGAAAGTATTATCCGATATATTTTTGAGGAACAGCGAAAAATCCGTAAAAGATCTCAGGGCAGAAAAGATGAATGATGTTAAAACCTCTGTAATGCCCTCAGAAATGAGGAAAAATATATATGGTACAGAAAAAAATACTAGTCGTGGATGACTCTGCACTCATGAGAAGGGTTGCGAGTGATATAATCAACAGTGACAGCAGGTATCATGTTGAAGATACTGCGCGTGATGGGCGTGAAGCATTGGATCTGTTGATGAAAAAGAAATACGACGCTGTTGTTCTGGATGTCAATATGCCGAGAATGGGAGGTCTGGATCTCCTGCGTGAACTCCAAAAGGAAAAAATTAATGTCAGAGTCATGATGTTTTCCTCAACGACCGGAGAAGGTACAAAGGAGACCATTGAGGCGCTCGAACTCGGAGCTATTGATTTTGTTCAGAAACCGGAAAACCTTTCTGAGATCAAAGAAGACAAATTTAAGCAAAAGTTTCTTGATCTTCTGGCTACGATCGCAAAGGCAAGTCTTGTGAGCGGTGTAGGTACATTTTCAGCCAGAACTTCTGAGGGAAGGACGACTCCCAGGACAGCCGTTTCATTCACAAGGATGACCGGCGGAACACAGAATATGACACTTAGAAAGAGTGTAGGCGGAACAGGCGGAGACAAGGTCGTTGCCATCGCATGTTCCACGGGTGGGCCTAAAGCTCTTCAAAAGGTAATACCAATGCTTCCTGCAAATCTTAATGCGCCTGTGCTGCTTGTTCAGCATATGCCTGCAGGATTTACACGTTCTCTTGCGGAAAGACTGGATTCATTAAGTAAGATCCATGTCAAGGAAGCAGAGGATGGGGAACTCGTACAGAAGGGCACCGTTTATATTGCGGCAGGTGGTAAACACATGAAAGTAGGCCGGAGCGGCGGCGGGATAAAGATCTATTACACGGATGAGCCCGCGCGCGAAGGAGTCAAGCCTGCGGCTAACTACATGTACGAATCACTCATCGATTGTCCGTATTCGGAAATTTGCTGCGCAGTTCTTACCGGCATGGGTGCAGATGGCACTGCCGGGATAAAGAATCTGGATCAACAAAAGAAAACCTATGTAATAGCGCAGGATGAAGCGACAAGTGCAGTGTACGGTATGCCTAAAGCAATCGCACTTACAGGTCTCGTAAATGAAATCGTACCGCTGGAAAAGGTGGCGGGGGCGATCGAGAAAAATGTGGGGGTAAAATGAAATGGATGTAGGTCAGTATTTAGGTATTTTCCTCGACGAATCTCAGGAACACATTCAGGCGCTTAATGACAACCTTCTTACTTTGGAGCAGGATCCGGAGAATGAAGATTCTATTAATGAGATATTCCGTGCAGCCCATTCCTTAAAGGGTATGGCAGGAACAATGGGCTATAAGCGTCTTCAGCACCTGACGCATGACACAGAAGATGTATTTTCGGCAATCCGCGGCGGACAGATGAAGGTTTCTTCAAATCTTATAGATATTCTGTTCCAGGCATTAGATGCTATACAGGGATATGTTGATACTATCCGTGATACATCAGACGAAGGTGATGATGACAATGAAGCTATTATCACGGAATTAAATAAGATCCTTTCGGAAGCAACAGGAAAGGGTGGCGGCGGAGCAGCACCGGCACCGGCGGCAGCAGCACCGGCGGCAGCAGCACCGGCACCTGCGGCGGCAGCACCTGCGGCAGCGGCACCGGCAGCGGAAGCAAAAGTCGATGAAAAAGCAGTATATAAGACTATCGTTTTTGATGATGCCCAGTCAGACGTATTGAAAGATGCGGTAGTTGCAGGAAAGCATGTATTCGGATTTACTGTATTTATCGAGGAAGGCTGCATGCTTAAGGCAGCACGTGCATTTCTTGTATTTAAGGCTATCGAAGAAATTGGTGAAATAGTTGTTTCAAGTCCTTCATCACAGGATATCGAAGATGAGAAATTTGAAAATGATTTCAGCATTTTTGTAATTACTGATGAAGAAATGGATCCGGTTGTGACAGCTATTAAGAGTGTTTCCGAGATTTCAGAGGTTGTCGGAGAACTCTATAACGAGCAGACGATCGAGAACAACGGAAAGGCACCTGCAGAACCTGAACCTGCACCGGAGGCAGCACCTGCGCCGGAAGCAGCACCGGCACCTGCGGCAGCGCCTGCACCGGAAGCAGCACCTGCAGCACCGGCACCTGCAGCTGAGGAAAAGAAGGCAGCGGCAAAGAAACCTGCGCCAAAGAAACCGGTAGCAAGCAGAACGGTTCGTGTAGACATCGAAAAACTGGATGTACTCATGAATCTGGTATCCGAGCTTATCATTGCAAAGAACTCTCTCGTATCTGCGGCTTCACAGAGCTCAGGAGGAGACAGCGCGAGAGATCAGGCAATCTCTGAACAGGTAGAATATCTTGAGAGCGTAACTACAAATCTTCATGAATCAGTCATGAAGGTTCGAATGGTTCCTATTGAATCAGCTCTCCAGAAGTTCCCGAGAATGATCCGTGATCTTGAAAAGAAGCTCGGTAAGAAGATGAATCTGACCATCACCGGTGAAGAAACAGAAATGGATCGTACTGTTGTTGACCAGATCGGTGATCCGCTGATGCATCTGTTAAGAAATAGTGCTGACCATGGTCTTGAAACACCGGATGTCAGAGCTGAGAGAGGTAAGCCAGAGACAGGTACGATCTTCCTTAATGCATATCAGGAAGGTAATAACGTTGTCATCGAAGTTGGAGATGATGGTAACGGTGTCGATGTAGAAGCAGTTCGGTCAAAGATCATAGAGAGAGGCTATGCTCCTGAAGAGCAGGCATTACAGATGACAGAGAAGGAAGTTATCGATGCACTCTTTGATCCCGGTTTCTCCATGGCAAAGAAGGTTACTGATATTTCTGGTCGAGGCGTTGGTCTTGATGTTGTTAAGTCAAACATTGAGCAGCTCGGTGGTGATGTAGAAGTTAAGACAAAGCTTCACGAAGGATCGACCTTTGTTATCCGTCTGCCTCTTACACTTGCTATTATTCAGGCTCTCATGGTTATGGTTGGCGGCGAGAAATATGCGATCGC
This sequence comes from Lachnospiraceae bacterium MC2017, assembly GCA_000701625.1. Lineage (GTDB taxonomy): Bacteria > Bacillota > Clostridia > Lachnospirales > Lachnospiraceae > NK4A144. Next base: position 105,269 of record JNJK01000008.1, on the reverse strand, counting down.
TCTTGGAAATATCCAGACTATAGAGGATATTCCGGTAACGGATGTTCGTCTGGTTGAAAATAAAGAGGTTATCCAGCTTCGTGGATCTGTTATCCCGATCATCAGACTGTCTGAGGTTCTTGATGCACAGACGATAAAGAATCCGGATGATAACCTTATCATCGTTATTGTAAAGAAGGGAGACAGTCTGGCCGGTATCGTAGTAGATGAACTCGATGGTCAGCAGGAAGTAGTTATCAAGTCCCTTGGTGGATATATAAAGACGAGCAGGATCATCAGCGGTGCAACTATCCTCGGTAATGGTGAAGTTGCTCTGATCCTTGATTCTAACGCATTATTCTGATAAGGGGGGACTTGGGAAATGGCTAATGATTTACAGGTATTAGGAAAAGAAGAACTATCAACCGAAAATTCCATTCAGTACATTGTCGTAAGTCTTGGAAATGAACAGTATGGAATAGATATAAAGTACATCGACAACATCGTAAGGATGCAGAGCATCACAAGAGTGCCGAAGAGTGCGGAGTATTTCCGTGGAGTTATTAATCTCCGTGGTGAGGTAGTACCGGTTATGAGCCTTAGGGTTAAGATGGGGCTTGACTCGGACGAGATCACAGGAAAGAGCCGTATCATCATCTTGAAACTCGATGCAAGTGGAAGCATAGGTGTTCTTGTGGATGAAGTTAAAAAGGTAGTTACGATAAGTGACAGCCAGATCGAGCATAAGGCTCGTGATTCAAAAAGCGGCACACCGACCTATATAAATGGTGTCGGTAAAGTTGAGGGAGGTCTGATATCCTTATTGGATCTGTCTACTATCATTGATGAACCGACTCAGTAAGTAAATAATATGCCGGAGCCGTTTTGGCGGCTCTGGCTAAAAAGGGGTTTTTAATGGCAGATTTTAATCTTGAGAATGTCGATAATATGTACTTCGATGTCCTAAAAGAAATCGGAAACATCGGAGCAGGAAATGCTGCCAGCAGTCTGGCTCAGATACTTCAGACAAAAGTCGATATGAAAGTGCCCAGGGTCGAACTCCTCGACTTTGACCAGATAGGCGATGCTATCGGCGGTGAAGAACAGATCATGGCAGGTATTTATGTTCTGGTTCAGGGAGATATTACCGGAAGTATCATGTTTCTTCTTGAGCAGCATTCTGCAAAATCTCTGGTGCGGAAATTGATGATGGGGATGGCAACAGAAGGTGATGATATGAACGAAATGGAGCAGTCTGCTCTGAAGGAAATCGGAAATATCATTACAGGAGCATATCTTAACTCTCTTTCAGCACTGACAAATATGACTATCACGGAATCTGTCCCGGATCTGACCATAGATATGGCAGGAGCGATACTCAGTGTACCTGCGATAGAGTTTGGTATGGTCGGAGATAAGATGCTGATGATACAGACAAATTTCACAGATGATGAGGAAATAAACGGATATTTCCTTCTTGTTCCGGACCTTCCTTCTTATAGTACGTTGCTTAAGGCTCTTGGTGTTATGCAGTGAATACTATGGATTGAAAGGGGAAGGCTATGGGTATGTTGATCAAAGTAGGAATGGCAGACCTTAAGCTGTGTCCCAAAGGACAGGGTATAACGACACTGGGACTTGGATCCTGTGTAGGTGTTGCGATAAGAGATACAGCTACAAAGGACGGGGGACTGGCTCATGTTATGCTTCCTGACAGTACTGCCATCCGTAATAATTCTAATATTGCCAAATTTGCGGACACTGGTGTGAAAGAGCTGGTGAGGCAAATGGAGGCAAAGGGAGCAAAAAGAAGCCGCATGACAGCAAAGATCGCTGGTGGCGCTAAGATGTTCTCGTTTCAGAATAATTCATCTCTGGTAAATGTCGGTGACAGAAATGTTGAGGCTGTAAAGAAGGTGCTTGCTGAACTTAGGATACCGATACTTGCACAGGATACCGGATTGAATTTCGGACGAACGGTTGAATTTTTCCCTGAAAGCGGAGATTTTGTCATCAAGGCGGTCGGAAAACCGGTGAAAACTATATGAGTAATCAGGATGATAACAGGACGGAGCCTTTGCAGGACGGAGCAGGGTATGCTCCTGAAGGGATGGGGGAGATCTCCGGTGCGCCGCTGGAGGATGACGCTATCCCGATTGCCCCAGAAGAAAAGCATCTGAAAACAAAGACGATACCGGCAATCGTCATGCTGATCGGAGGGCTTGCGACTGCAATCATTGGTTTTATCGGTCACATGGATCCTATCACATTCTTAAGCAGGGTGTTGATCGCACTGTTTGTCTGCTGGATCATCGGAGGTATAGCAAAGATGATCCTGGACAAGATAGTCATCAAAGAAATCTCGCAGGAAGTGCTTGAGAGTGTTCAGGAACAGGACAGAATGGAGACCGAACAGGAGAAACAAGCTGATAAAGGGTAAACGTTTGGCTTTGACGGTGTAAGCCGTGGGGGACAGAGCCAAATCTGAAAACGTGAGGGAAAGTATCAGATATGGATGAAGAGGCAAGAAAGAAGCTCTGGGATGAGTACTCCAAAACCGGTTCGCCGGATTCTAGAGAAAAGATCATCGTGGAGTATGCACCGCTCGTAAAGGTTGTGGCAGGCCGGCTCAGCATGTATCTTGGATACAATGTAGAGTATGACGACCTCGTAGGGTATGGGGTATTCGGTCTTATCGATGCCATAGACAAATTTGATATTTCAAAGGATGTAAAGTTTGAGACTTATGCATCCCTAAGGATCCGAGGGGCAATACTGGATCAGATACGAAAGATGGATTGGATACCGAGGACGATACGACAGAGACAGAAGAAGATCGATCTCGCGATCAAGGAAGTGGAGGCAAAATCCGGAAAAAGTGCTTCCAGTGCTCAGATCGCCGGACACCTCGGTATTTCAGAAAATGAGTATGCTGACTGGCAGGCGCAGATGGCAGTGACCAATGTGGTATCCTTGAATGAGTTTATCGAGCAGGGAACAGAGGCGCCTGTAAAAGAAGTATCTCAGGTAAAGGTACTTGGCCCCGAAGATTCGGTAGAAAAAGACGAATTGAAGAAGACTCTGGCTGATTCACTTGAACTTCTGACAGAGAAGGAAAGAAAAGTAATCTTACTTTACTATTATGAAGAACTAACTCTGAAAGAGATAAGCAATGTCCTTGAAGTGTCAGAATCACGTGTTTCCCAGCTTCATGTCAGAGCCCTTCAGAAGATGAAGCAGAAACTTGGTAAATACCTCGGACTGCTCACGGATCAGGTTTAAAGAACCGGAGAGGGGAATATCATGGGGGACAAAAATGGTTATTTTCGATTGGTTATCGGAGATAACAGCACCGGACTGGAACTGTTTCCTCCTGAAGGAGAGGGAGAAGCCCTTAACTTCAAGGAGGTACAGTCCTATCTGGATAATAAAAAAATTGAATATAATCTGGTGAGCCTTCGTAGTGCAGTTGATTCTAAACAACACAAGAAAATTGAACTGAACCAGAAGGCTTATTTCCGTGTGAATGAGGAAACGGCAGTGCGTCTGAGTGAAGACAAGATGACTGTATTGTGCCGTTTTTATGCACCGAGTGAGGGCGGATCTCTGGTAGATGAAAAAGAAGTGATCGGAGACATGAAGGCACTCGGGATCCGTTCGGAAATAATACCGGGAGCATTTGATAAATTTGCATCGGATCGTGACTATTGCAAAGATTATGTACTTGCAAAGGGAGAACCGCCGATAGAAGGCGTGGACGGTGAGATCACGTATCTGTTTAATACAGATCTTTCCACAAAGCCCACTCTAAAAGAAGATGGAACGGTAGATTTTTATCATCTGAACACGATCTGCGCCTGTACAAAGGGGCAGGAACTTGCAAAGCTTAAAAAAGAAATCCTTGGTAAGCCCGGTAAAAATGTGCTGGGTGAAGCGCTGCAACCCAGAGAAGTTAAAAAGGTTCAGTTTAAATACGGCAAAAATATGCACGTATCTGAGGATGGACTAACACTTATATGCGATATTGACGGACACGTTAATCTTACAGAAGAAACTGTATTCGTATCGGGTGTTTTGGAACTGGAAAATATTGACACATCTACCGGAAACATTGATAATTATGAAGGGAATCTTCTGATCAAGGGAAATGTTACTTCCGGTTTCTCGGTACACGCCAGCGGAGACATCGAGGTTCGCGGTGTAGTAGAGGGAGCTACTGTTACAGCAGATGGACAGATCACTGTAGCAAAGGGTATTAACGGTATGGGACGTGGCCTGGTAAAGGCAGGGTCCAATGTTATTGCAAAATACGTTGAAAATGCTCATGTAGAAGCCGGTAATTATGTTCAGGCAGAAATCATACTGAACAGTGATGTTACCGCGAAGACGACCGTCACGGTAGAAGGCAAGAAGGGACTGATATCCGGAAGCCATGTCAGAGCCGGCAAAAAGATTACTGCAAAGGTTATTGGATCTGATATGGGAAGCGATACGGTACTTGAAGTCGGAACGGATCCTACCAAAAAGGCAAGACTCGTGGCTCTTATGAAGCAAAATGAGGAGCTTAATCAGACTATCAAGAGGATAATGCCGGTTCTCACTGCATTTAAGCAAAAGCTTGCAAGCGGAGAGAAATTCAGCCCTGAAAAAGTGGAGCAGGCAAAAGCTCTTTCAGGTAATTTTGTTACAGCGCAGAAACAGCTCGGTGAAAATAATACCGAGATTACGGCGCTTAAGGAAGCTATGAAAGAAGCAACAGATGCGGTCATAGAAGTATCGGATCGTGCCTATGCAGGAACCAAACTGGTAATAGCGGATTCACCGCTGATACTTAAAACACCGTACCAGCACTGCAGATTTGTAAAGCAGGGCGCCGATGTAAGCATGGCTCCGAAGTAGGGGAAAGGGATGTTGTTATGTCGATCAATCCAGTCTTTCTTAACGGAACTATCAGTGCATCGCAGGATATTTCTGCAATAAAAGCCCACGATGACAATAAGGGCAACATCATGCAGGGAAATGCGTTTAAGGAAGTAGAGCAGAAAGCTGAAGAAAACCTGGAACGCGTCCGAAAAGGTGATGATGTCAATAATGAGCAGCGTAAATTCGATGCGTCTGAAAAAGGCGACAATGAATATACCGGTGACGGCGGCAAAAACAGGAAGAAAAAGTCTCAGGACGGAAGAGTCATCAAAAAAAGCAGAGAAGGTGGGTTTGACATTCAAATATGACAACGATAGGGATTGTGCTCCTCCTTGGGGGAGCACTGATTTTTGCATTGAGTTTTGTTATTCCGGAATCTGTTGCCGGGAAGGGTGAAGACAGCAGGAAAGCCGAGGAAAAGGTAGACCGGATAATCAGAGACAGAGAAGATGAGATAAGAAACAGGATCCGTGAGATCGTAGACGAGACCAGAGAACAGGCTGAGGAAGAAACGAAGCGTGAACTGGAACGTATTTCCAATGAGAAGATAATGGCAGTAAATGACTATTCAAAGGTAGTCATGGATGACATTGAGAAAAATCATAAGGAAGTCATGTTCCTTTATGATATGCTGGATCACAAGTCGGCAGATCTGAAAAACACAATCCGTAAGGCAGACAGTGTGAGTCGGGTGCAGAAAAGCTCTGCGCCTCAAAGTAATGCCCTTCCGCAGGGGCAGCAGGCAAACCTCGCAAGAGTTTCCGGAATGGATCGTCTTCGTGGAAGAGCTGCATCAACTGCAGCGTCGCCGGTACAGGCTGCTCCTGTAAAAACTGAGATGCAGGCAGAAGCGTTGCGTAAAACTGCAAAACCGGTATCAACACCGGTGCAGAAAAATCCGGAATCAGAAATCCCGGAAGATCTGGGAGAAAAGATCATAGGTGTTACAGAGAGTGCAGTTGACGTCGATGAAAAGCCGGATGCTTCAAAAGAACAGGAAGTGATGTCAGCACCTGCAGAGACAGTACAGATCGAGAATGCAGCGGAAAGAGCATCAGAGGAAAGGGAAGGATCTCCGCTTGTAAACCGCAATGAAAAAGTCCGTGCCATGCACAGAGACGGAATAACTAATGTTGAGATTGCCAAGAGTCTTGGAATGGGTGTTGGAGAAGTCAATCTGATAATTGACCTCTATGAATCTGATCAGGAGGATCTGGCATGAAGCTTAGATATTATATGAGAGGAATCGGCATAGGCATGCTGGTCACGGCGATAATTCTCTCCGTTACTGCCGGATCACAAAAAACGAAGATGTCTGATGCGGAGGTCATGAAGCGCGCGGAACAGCTTGGAATGGTGAGAGAAGACGACCTTCTTCTTACGGATGCAAAAAATCTTGCCATGCACGGAGCTGAAAACTCAAAGGCGTCGCAGAATGAGATCACTGAGGAAGATGCTTCGGATACAGATGGTCAGAAAGACGACGGAGAAGATAAAGATCCGGAGGCCTTGAAGGCGCTGTCTGAGAATAAGGACAGCTCCAGAAAAGATCTGGGTAAGACAAAATCCGAACTTTTATCCGATGCGGCAGAAGAAGCGGCAGCGGATGGGACTGAAAATGTCAAGTCGACGGGATCTTTTACAACTATAACGATAGCGAACGGTTCAAGTTCGACAGCAGTTGCAAAAGCACTTGCTTCTTCCGGTCTTATCACGGATGCAGATTCTTATGATAAATTTTTATGTGCAAACGGATATGATAGAAAACTGGTTGTTGGCGAACATCGTATTCCGACAGGAGCATCTCCGGAAGAAATAGCAAAGATAATAACTTCGGCAACAGAATAAATATTATCTTGCTTATAAAAAGTATATATGATAAACTGTTTTGGTCTGTGTGAAGGACACACGGTCAGAACAAATAAACAGATATCCGGGTCCACGGACGGTGACGCTACAGCGAGAAACCGTGGAAACGAAGGATATCAACGCTTAAACCGTAGGAGGTAATTAAATGAGCGTAATTTCTATGAAGCAGCTGCTTGAGGCAGGTGTACATTTCGGACACCAGACAAGAAGATGGAACCCTAAGATGGCTCCGTACATCTACACAGAGAGAAACGGTATCTACATCATCGATCTGCAGAAGTCTGTAGGTAAGGTTGATGAGGCTTACAATGCAGTAGGCGATATCGTTGCTGACGGCGGCACAATTCTTTTCGTTGGTACAAAGAAGCAGGCACAGGATGCTATCAAGTCTGAGGCTGAGCGTTGCGGAATGTACTATGTAAATGAGAGATGGCTTGGCGGTATGCTTACAAACTTCAAGACCATCCAGTCCAGAATCAAGAAGCTCAAGGAAATTGAGGCTATGTCTCAGGACGGAACATTCGATGTTCTTCCTAAGAAGGAAGTTGCACTTCTTCAGAAGGAGTGGGACAAGCTTGAGAAGAACCTTGGCGGTATCAAGAACATGAAGAAGATCCCGGATGCAATCTTTGTTGTAGACCCTAAGAAGGAGCACATTTGCGTTCAGGAGGCACATGCACTTGGAATCACTCTTATCGGTATCGCTGATACAAACTGCGATCCTGAAGAGCTTGATTATGTAATTCCTGGTAACGATGATGCTATCAGAGCTGTAAAGCTTATCGTTTCCAAGATGGCTGATGCAGTTATCGAGGCTAACCAGGGTCAGACAGCAGCTACTCCTGAAGAGGCTGAGTCTGCTGCAGCTGATGCAGAGTAATCCTATTATTTAATCAGTGAAATAACAGGGGGACGGGCGTTGCGAAGACCCTGTCCTCCATTTTTTAATTTCAATCATAAGGAGACGTTGAAAATGGCTATCACAGCAAAGCAGGTAAAAGAGCTTAGAGAAATGACTGGCGCAGGAATGATGGACTGCAAGAAGGCTCTTAACGAGACAGACGGCGATATGGACAAGGCAGTTGAGCTCCTTCGTGAAAAGGGTCTTGCAGGCGCTCAGAAGAAGGCTGGACGTACAGCAGTAGAGGGTCTTTCTATCACAGCTGTATCTGAGGATGGAAAGAAGGCAGCAGTTGTAGAAGTTAACTGTGAGACAGACTTCGCAGCTGGTTCTGATGCATTTAAGGAGTTCGTAGGCAACGTAGCAGCTCAGGCTCTTGCTTCTGATGCTGCAGATGTTGATGGACTTCTTGCTGAGAAGTGGATCAAGGATCCTTCTGAGACAGTAGCTGATGAGGTTGCTATTCAGGTTGGTCAGAAGATCAGAGAGAACATCAAGATCCGCCGTTTCGCTCAGCTTGAGGAGCAGAATGGTTTCGTTGCTGCATACGTACATGCAGGAGGAAAGATCGGCGTTATCGTTGATGTTGAGACAGATGTTGTTAACGATGCTATCAAGGAGATGGGTAAGAACGTTGCTATGCAGGTAGCAGCTATGAATCCTCAGTACATCAGCGAGAGCGATATCTCTGATGAGGAGAAGGCTCACCTTAAGTCTCTTACAGTTGACAGTGCTCTTAATGATCCTGCTTCCCTTCCGAAGCCGATCCTTAACAGCCTTATCGACAAGGCTGTAAGCGAGAAGCTCTGGAGTGACGAGGATATCGCTATCTACGAAGAGAAGAAGAGCAACATGAACTACCTCTTCAACTTCCTTTCAAAGGAAGCAGCTGCAAAGCTTGCTGAGCTTGCTATTGCAGACAAGGCTGCTATCATGGAAAACAAGATCTTCTCAGGACTTGTTCAGGGTCGTGTTTCCAAGCAGTACAAGGAAATCTGCCTTACAGATCAGGCATATGTTAAGGCTGAGGACGGAAAGCAGTCTGTACAGAAGTACATCGACGAAGTTGCTAAGGCAAACGGCGCAAAGGTTGCTATCAAGAACGTAGTTCGTTTCGAGACCGGTGAAGGTATGGAAAAGGAAGAAGAGGACTACGCAGCAGAGGTTGCTAAGGCAGCTGCAGCAGCACAGGGAAAGTAATTCCATAATCAGATCATTGATTGATCGGTTTTTACAGGGTTCGTCACGAAAGCGGCGGACCCTGTTTTTGAACCTGGTATAGCTGTTACTAAATAACAGGAAGAGAGGAGGACGAAGCGTTGTTTGACTGGGGCGCTGCGTTCGGCGAGGGAATAATGGCATCGCTGTTTCTGGGACTCGTATCAAAAAAAAGACCGGAATATAGAACAATATACTACGTGATATTTGTGCTGGCAGAGATAGCAATAGTAGTGATTAGATACAGCGGTCAGGAAAACTCGTCGTTCTTTTTTTGGCATCCGTACATAGCGTTGCTGATATCTAATATAGCTGACTTCGCTACCTATAGAAGGGGCTGTGGCGATGCAAAAGTAATAGCATTTGAGAAAGTCGTTCTATGGCCGTTTGCGGTGATACCGATATTGGCGGCATTGGTATTAACCGTGGGCTGGCTCATAAAACTGTACGGCAGGTATATTTTTTAACCCTTTCATCATAAATTTAACTTTTTAAAAAATTAAAAAGGATTTTAAGCAGCAACAGCGAATAATATAAATGTGATGACCATCAGAGAAGAAATTGAAAGCCGGGAAAAACAATTATTATGTCCGGCAGCACAATTATCCATGAATTCAAAGGGGCGTATTCGCCCTGAAGAGCAGGATGATCTGCGCCCTGTGTATCAAAGAGATCGAGACAGAATTATTCATTGTAAGGCATTTCGACGATTAAAGGATAAGACTCAGGTCTTTCTCACGCCGGAAGGCGATCATTACAGGACGCGATTGACCCATACTCTGGAAGTTGCGCAGATCGCGCGCACTATTTCCCGTTCGCTCAGACTAAATGAAGATCTGACCGAGGCAATAGCGTTAGGTCACGACTTGGGTCACACGCCCTTCGGACATGCCGGAGAGCGTGCGTTAAATCGTGTCTGCCCATATGGGTTCGTACATGCTGAGCAGTCGGTGCGTGTCGTAGATCTTCTTGCAAAAAACGGAAAAGGGTTAAATCTGACTTGGGAAGTCCGTGATGGCATCAGAAATCATGGCATGGAATGCAGACCGGCAACTTTAGAGGGGCAGGTTGTGCGTCTTTCAGATAAGATTGCGTATATCCATCATGATATGGATGACGCTGTAAGAGCAGGTATTCTGAAAAATGACCATGTTCCGTCATCGATCGCAGATGTGATCGGTGAGACAACGGGAGAAAGATTAAACAGGTTTATTTGTGACATCATCGAGAACAGCAAAGATAAGGAAAAAATCTGGATGAGCGATCCTGTATATGAAGCAATGGTTTCCTTGCGAAAATGGATGTTCCATGAAGTTTATACAAATAAAACAGCAAAAAGCCAGGAAGGAAAAGCGGAAAATCTGGTAGAAACACTGTATTTATACTATTTGAACAGACCGGACAAGCTTCCGGAAGAATATCGGAACATTATGGCTAAAGAAGGTGAAAAGGCAGAACGTGTTACGGCTGATTATATTTCTTCCATGACTGACCGATATGCGATCAATCTGTATGAGGAATTGTTTATACCTAATCCGTGGAAAGAGAAGTAAACGATGTATTATCCGGAGGAAGTTGTTGAAGAGGTGCGATCCCGGAATGACATCGTTGATGTCATTGGACAATATGTGCATCTGACAAAAAAAGGGGCAAACTATTTTGGGTTATGTCCTTTTCATAATGAAAAATCGCCTTCCTTTTCGGTATCGGCAAGTAAACAGATATATTATTGCTTTGGATGCGGAGCCGGTGGAAACGTAATAAGCTTCCTCATGAATTATGAAAATATGTCTTTTCAGGAAGCATTAAGGGCATTGGCAGACAGGGCAGGAGTACAGCTCCCCGAAGAGTCTATGAGCGAAGAAGCCCGAAAAAGAGCCGGGGAAAGAGAAAGATTATTGGCACTTACAAAAGATGCGGCTGCGTTTTACTACAAGATGCTCAGGAGTCCTGAAGGACAGATCGGAATGGAATATTTTCGTAAGCGCCGCCTTACGAAAGAAACTCTGCATTCCTTTGGACTGGGCTTTGCAGGCAAGAGTAGTGCAGTATGCAGGTATCTCAAGGAAAAGGGCTATACAGAAACAGAGATCAATAAAGCGGGACTCGTTCATATCGATGAAAAGCGTGGGATGAGAGATCGTTTCTGGAACAGAGTCATGTTTCCCATCATGGATGTAAATAATCGTGTAATAGGTTTTGGTGGTCGTGTAATGGGAGATGGTGAGCCGAAATATCTAAACTCTCCTGAAACTCCCATTTTCGATAAAGGCAGAAATCTGTACGGTCTTAACGTTGCAAAAAAGGCCAGAAAAGGATACATGATCGCATGTGAAGGATATATGGATGTTATTTCCATGCACCAGGCAGGATTCACGGAAGCGGTTGCATCACTCGGAACAGCCTTTACAGAAAATCATGCGAGGATACTTAAGAAATACACAGATGACGTGCGTCTGACCTATGATTCCGATAATGCCGGAGTAAAAGCTGCAATGAGAGCGATACCGATTTTGAAAAAAGTCGGGATCACGACGAGTATCATTCATCTGGAACCATATAAAGATCCGGATGAATTTATAAAAAATCTCGGTGCGGAAGAATTTCAGAAGCGTATTGATAATGCAGAGGACAGCTTGCTCTTTGAACTGCATGTGATGCGCAGAAATTATGACATAGGAAAACCGGATGGACGGACGAAATTTGAGCAGGCAATGTCTAAAAGACTGGCACTTATCGATGATGAACTGGAACGTTCAAATTACACAGAGGCGGTTGCATCAGAGTATGCGATTCCCTCAGATGTCCTTAAGAGGGCAGTTGAGCAGGCCAGAGTCATGAGTGTTTCGGCAGACGGATATTCTGTAAATGGCGGAATGAATGACAGGATGCCGGTTGTAAAAGACAAAGCCCGTAAAGACAAAAAGCCGGAAGACGGACTTACAAAGGCAGAAAAACTTCTTTTGACGTATATTACGGATGATCCGTCGGTTTATACCGCAGTTAAGCCATATATATCTGCGGAGGATTTTTCAGAAGGACTTAGCAGAACTGCTGCGGAAAATCTTTTTCAGCAGTTGGAAAATAATGATTTCAGACCTGCTGCGATCATCAGTATATTTGATGATCCTGAGCAGCAGAAAGCAATAGCGGAAATATTCAACACTAAGCTTGATGAGGGACTGAATGTCTCTGAAAGAGAGAAGGCTCTGACCGATCTCGTTATCCGGATCAAGCGAACAAGTCTCAGCAGGATGAACAGTGGTGCGGATCTCATAGAACGCACGGTTCAGGAAAAAAAGATAATGGAAAAGCTGCAGACGATCAGGATTTCCTTATAATCCGATGTAACTGTATTTACAAGTTCAGAATGGAGAACAGAGTACAAGATGGACGAAAAAGCGTTAGAGAAATTTGAAGCAAGACTTAAGGAATTGGTTGATCTCGGAAAGAAAAAACGTGGTGTTCTGGAGGATCATGAAATTACCGATTTTTTCGGAAACATGGAAGTCGGTGAAGAGCAGTATGACAAGATACTGGAGGCTCTTGAACAGAATAACATAGATATCCTGAAGATCGATGAGACAGAGGATGAGGAAGAAGACGCAGAAGAGGATAATCCTGATGACGATACAGATATGGAGAACCTCGACCTCTCTGTTCCTGACAGCGTATCTATAGAAGACCCTGTACGTATGTATCTGAAAGAGATAGGTAAGGTACCGCTCCTTTCAGCAGAGGAAGAAGTTGAGCTCGCCCAGCAGATGGAAAACGGCGATGAGGAGACAAAGGAAGAAGCAAAGAAAAAACTTGCTGAGGCAAATCTCCGACTCGTTGTAAGTATCGCAAAGAGATATGTTGGACGCGGTATGCTTTTCCTTGATCTCATACAGGAAGGAAATCTCGGTCTTATCAAGGCTGTTGAGAAGTTTGACTATACTAAGGGATATAAGTTCTCTACATATGCGACATGGTGGATCCGTCAGGCTATAACCAGAGCTATTGCTGACCAGGCACGTACAATCCGTATCCCGGTGCATATGGTTGAGACTATAAACAAACTGATCCGTGTTTCCAGACAGTTACTTCAGGAGCTTGGACGTGAACCAACCCCGGATGAAATCGCAAAAGAGATGAATATGCCTGTAGACCGTGTACGTGAGATCCTCAAGATCTCTCAGGAACCGGTATCTCTCGAGACACCTATCGGTGAAGAGGAAGATAGCCATCTTGGTGATTTCATTCAGGACGATCAGGTTCCTGTACCTGCAGACGCTGCTGCATTTACTCTTCTTAAAGAGCAGCTGCAGGAAGTGCTTGCAACTCTTACAGATCGTGAGCAGAAGGTGCTTCGCCTTCGTTTCGGTCTTGATGACGGACGTGCACGTACTTTGGAAGAAGTTGGACGTGAGTTCAACGTAACACGTGAGCGTATACGTCAGATTGAGGCAAAGGCTCTGAGAAAACTCAGACACCCGAGTCGCAGCAGAAAGCTTAAGGATTATCTCGATTAATATGATAAAACTTTCAAGAAGACTTTCGTGCATAGCGGATATGGTTCCGGCGGGAGCGAGGCTTGCTGATGTAGGATGCGATCATGGATATCTGTCCATTTCTCTTTTACAGGAGAAAAGAATCGCATCCTCGTGGTGCCTTGATATAAATGACGGACCGCTTGATCGCGCAAGAGATCACGCTGATGCAGAAAACTTACATGAAAATATATATTTCCTGAAATCCGACGGACTCATAAAAATGCCTTCCGGCAATGTGGATACTGTTGTGATAGCGGGAATGGGAGGGGCACTTGTAACCAGGATCATGGAGCAGTGCCCTCCTGCTGTAAAAGGAGAAATAAAAAACTGGATACTTTCACCTCAGTCGGAAATCCCTGAATTCAGAAAGAAACTTAGGGAAAACGGGTATAAAATAGAGGAAGAAAGAATAGTTCTGGAAGAGGGTAAATTTTACTTTGTGATAAGAGTGGTTCCGGGTGTGCAAGAGACATCTTTCAGAAATGAACTTGATCAGGACATAGCGGATTCTTATGGCATGGATCTATTAAAAAGGAATGATCCTGTATTAAAGGAACTTCTTATCCGAGAGTTGAAACTTGCGGACGGAATACTTAAGTCGGATTCTCTTCCGGATAAGCGAAGACGGGAAATAGAATATAGAAAATCCATTGCGGAAGGAGCGTTGCATTATTATGAAATGCAGTGATGTTCTGAAACAGCTTTACGAACTGGCACCGGCATCTCTGGCAGAAAGCTGGGATAATGTTGGTCTGCTTGTTGGACGGCCTGAAAAAGAGATCAGACGCATCTATATAGCCGTAGATGCAACAGATGATGTCATAGAGCATGCAGAAGCATTTGGCGCAGATTTACTCTTGACTCATCATCCAATGATCTTTAAGCCCATGAAAAAGATCACGGGAGACGATTTCATAGGTCGACGTGTACTTGAGCTCATCCGCAATGATATTTCCTATATAGCACTGCATACCAATTTTGATATCGCATGTATGGCAGATGCTGCAGCAGAACGCCTTGGACTCACAGATTGCGAAGTTCTGGAAGTTACTCACGAAACAGAACTTGTCAGAGAGGGACTCGGAAAGGTCGGATCTCTTCCGCGTGTAATGTCTCTTTCCGAGTGTGCGGAACTGGTAAAAAAGAGATTTGAACTGCAGCATGTGAAGATTTTTGGAAATCCTGATGATGAAGTTGAAACAGTAGCTATCCTTCCTGGTTCCGGTGGTTCGGAGATACCAAGTGCACTTGCACATGATGCCGATGTTTTTATCACAGGAGACATAAGCCATCATGAGGGTTTGGACGCAAATATGCAGGGACTTTCGGTCATAGATGCCGGACATTATGGGATAGAGAAGATATTTATAGAGTATATGCAGAGATTTTTGTCAAAAAACATGCCTGAAATGACTGTACGTATGGAATCGGCAGAAGTGCCCTTCAGAATCGTGTAAAGCTGACATCCGATAACAATGATCTTTGTTTATAAGGAGGAGCGGTATGGATAATAAAGTAACTGTAACATATCGTGGAGAGAAGTACTCGTATCCTAATGGAACAACGCTTATGAAAGTCGCTGAGGATTTTCAGAAAAACTATGATTATCCGATAGTACTTGCGATGGAAAATAATAAGCTTCGTGAGTTGTTCCATACGGTGGAAGACGGATCGGTGCTGGAATTCAGGACTTTGTCTGATCCATCGGGACATAAGGCATATAAGCGAAGTATGTGTCTGCTCCTTATAAAGTCATTTTATGATGTGGTCGGTGGAGACCGGATGGAGCGCTTTAAGGTAGAATTCAGCATTGGAGCAGGATATTACTGTTCTGTAAAGGGAGATTTTGACCTGACAGATGAACTCACAGAGAAGGTAAAGAACCGGATGCAGGAACTCATCGATAAAGATATGCCAATAAATAAAAAGACATATCCGATGGAAGAAATAAGAAAGTTCTGTATTGATTCAAAGATGCTGGATAAGAGCAGACTTTTCCACTACCGTATGAGCTCTACCGTAAACATGTATTCCATAAATGATTTCAAGGATTATTACTATGGATTCATGGTTCCGTCCACAGGATACTTAAAGTATTTTGATCTGGTTCATTACAAAGATGGGCTTATCATTCAGATGCCGGAGAGACTTACACCGCTCAAGGTTCCGCCGATAAAAGAAATGCCTCGTCTCTTTAATACGATGATGGAAGCTACCAGATGGAATGAAGTCATGGGAGTGGAGACGGTCGGAGATCTGAATGACATGATAAGCGCAGGCCGGATGAATCAGCTTATCCTTGTTCAGGAAGCTTTGATGGAGAGCAAGATCGTATTGATCGCGGAAGACATTATAAAAAACAAGAAAAAGTTTGTTATGATAGCGGGTCCTTCTTCATCCGGAAAGACTACGTTTTCTCATCGTCTCGCGATACAGCTGGCGGCTCACGGTATGAAGCCGCACACCATTGGACTGGATGACTATTTCGTAAACAGAGATAATACTCCGCTTGATGCAGACGGGAAAAAAGATTACGAATGTCTGGAGGCTTTGGATATCGAGATCTTTAATAAGCATATGAATGAGCTTATGAATGGAAATCGGGTAGAACTTCCGAAGTACAATTTCATCACAGGTGAGCGTGAGTACAAGGGCGATTTTCTCGAAATGGGAAAAGAAGATGTTTTGGTCATAGAGGGAATCCATGGACTTAATGACAAGCTTTCGTATTCTCTTCCGAGAGAGAGCAAGTATAAGATTTATATATCTGCCCTCACTACGTTAAATATCGATGAGCATAATCGTATCCCGACTACAGACGGAAGACTGATACGAAGACTGGTTCGTGATTACAGGACGCGTGGTGCGTCTGCTTCTAAAACACTCGGTATGTGGTCCAGTGTAAGACGTGGTGAAGAAAAAAATATCTTCCCGTTTCAGGAAGGGGCAGACGCGATGTTTAACTCAGCGCTGATATATGAACTGTCTGTATTAAAGCAGTTTGCGGAACCATTACTTTTCAGTATCACACCAGATGATCCTGGATATCACGAAGCATTGCGCCTCTTAAAATTCCTTCAGTATTTCCTTGGAATCAGTACAGAAGGATTACCAAAGAATTCTCTTGTCAGAGAATTTGTAGGCGGAAGTTGTTTTGAGGTAGGATAAGGGAATAATAAGGTTGACATTGATCAGCTAATAGTTGTAAAATCAAAGTTCAGGCAGGCCAGATGATCGCCGGTGGATTTATCCGCGGGAGGAAAGTCCGGGCTTCGCAGGGCAGGATACCGGCTAACGGCCGGCTGGGGTAACCCACGGGATAGCGCAACAGAAAATATGTAGCCGATGGACGGCTTGCCGTCACAGGTCATAGCGAAATGGTGGTGTAAGAGACCACCGGTCAACTGGTAACAGGGGGCGCATTGCAAGCCCTATCCGAAGCAAGACCAAACAGAAAGCAATAGATTTGCCCGATCTGCTTTCAGGTAGGTTGCTTGAGGCGTATGGCAACATACGTCCTAGAAAGATGATCATCTAATACAGAACCCGGCTTACAGGTCTGCCTGAAAAGAAGATTACTTAGGCGCATGCGATATTAACGCATGCGTTTTTTTGTTTGGAATTACAATAAGTTAATTAGAGAATGTTTAAATGAAGTGAATAACATCAATGTCAAATCCTGATCAAACCTGTATAATGGACGCTAGGAAGCAAAAAATCTTACTTTATGCTGGGAGAGAGATATGACAGGACTGACAGAACTTGGGAAAAGGGCAAAAGCGGCAGCTGTTAAGATGACGGTGCTCAGTACGGAAGAAAAAAATCGGGGACTCCGGGCTGCGGCTGCGGCTCTGACGGAAAAATCAGCAGAAATCATAGCTGCAAATGCTCTGGATATGAAGAGAGCTGAGGAGAAGGGGACCAGCAGTGCCATGCTTGACCGTCTGGTACTTACAGAGAAAAAGATAGTGGGAATGGCAGAGGGACTCTATCAGGTGGCTGATCTCCCTGACCCTATCGGCGCTCTTATCGAGACTATTGAAAGACCAAACGGATTAAAGATCGAAAAAAGAAAAGTACCCTTTGGTGTTATCGGAATTATCTATGAGTCCAGACCAAATGTCACAGCAGATGCGGCAGCACTCTGCTTTAAATCGGGAAATGCCTGCATCCTTCGAGGTGGATCTGATGCTATTGACTCAAATAAGGCTATTACAAATGTGCTTCGTGAAGCCTTGAAAAAAGAAGGACTTCCTGAGGATGCGATTCAGCTCATAGAAGATACATCACATGAATCTGTGAATGAGCTGATGCGTATGCGTGAATATGTGGATCTCCTGATCCCACGTGGTGGCGCAGGGCTCATACGAAACGTTGTTGAAAACAGCAAGGTACCCGTTATAGAGACCGGTGTTGGGAATTGTCATATTTTTGTTGATGCATCTGCTGATATAAAGATGGCAGTAGAAATCATCGTAAATGCAAAGACTCAGAGAATGGGTGTCTGCAATGCCGCAGAGTCCCTCGTAATACATAAGGATGCTGCGGAAAAAGCATTGCCTGAGATAAATAAAGCGCTTTCTGAAAAAGGTATCACACTTCACGGCGATCCCGAATGTATGGATATCCTTAAGGCAGGTAACGTGGTTCCTGCATCAGAAGAAGATTACGGAAGAGAATATCTTGGTCCGGAAATATCCGTAAAGATCGTTGATACTTTGGATGATGCTATCGCTCATGTAAACCGCTACACGACACATCACTCAGAAGCAATCGTCACAAGAGATGAAGAAAATGCGGAACGATTTTTAAGAGAGATAGATGCGGCATGTGTATACGTAAATGCCTCTACCAGATTCACAGATGGATTTGAATTTGGATTTGGCGCGGAAATAGGTATCAGTACCCAGAAATTTCACGCAAGAGGACCTATGGGACTCGAAGCATTGACTTCATATAAATTTGAGATACGCGGCACCGGACAGGTCAGAGCGTAAGATAGATTGTAAAGAAGCCTTGGATAATGTATAATAATGTGTACAAAACCAGGGCTTCTTTTTTGATGCGATTTGTTATTAATAACAGTTATCAAAGTGTTCTGGTGCAAGTTTTCTAAAGGGGATACACAGAAATGAAATTACATTATGAAGTTTATCGACAGATTTTTTTTGAGAGATTAAAGGAAATGGTTCCGGAGAATCTCTTGCTCTTAAATGCAGGTCCTATATCTGAAGTAACAGATAGCGCAGAAAGGTTTTACAGACTGCAGTTTTTTGCAGAGGGGTTTTGTGCAGAGCAGCATAAGAGAGACGTAGAGCCGGACGATGCAGTTTCTCAGGCATATAAGCAGATCTCAGCAAAGTTCGCAGCCATGCCCAAGGCTGAGGAAGTAAAGAAGTATGCGATGGAGAACCGGGATGAGGTAACTCCCATGTGTGCCCTCATCCGCAATGAAGGAGTAGAGGAACTGCTCAAGGGACGTCCATTCTACAGGATCGCTGATATGTGCATTATTTTCACAGCACAGATAAAGTATGAGGGCGTCAAGGAAATGATAGGCTTCAATGTAACAGATGAGATCATGGAAGGCTGGAAAGTGAACCGTGAGGAACTGATGAGAGTAGTTGGAGGAAAGTTCTTCAGACCTATGCAGATCGGTTCAGCGATCATTTCAGATCTTCCGGCTGCGCTCAAGGCTTATTTCAAAGAGGATGTTGAGATACCTGAGATCAAGGCAAAAGTATATGTACCTGCGATAAAGGGACTCCCGTCAGGAATAATGTCTATAGTACATCCGGGATTCCTGCCGGCACTGGCTCAAAAGACAGAGTCAAAGGGATATTTCGTACTTCCTACAGGACTTATCAATCTGTCACCGCTCCTTATCGACAATGATGGAACTGTTACGGCAGAACAGTGCAGAGAGCTGCTTCAGATACTTAATAAAAAAGAACCTTACAGTGTATTATCTGATGAAGTACTTCTCTTTGATGGTAAGGGAATAAAGAAGGCCGAATAAAAATCCCTTTAAAAGGGAGGAAGCCGCCTCCTGCAGCATCAGGAGACGGCGTATAATATGAAAAAGAAATTCTTTGTAAGGGAGTGTCGAAATATTATTTCTTTCGACAGGTAAATAGTACCAAATTATCGTGTCCGAATTTAGTTTAAATTACAAACGAATTGTGAACGAAATACAAATATTTTTTTAATAACTGCGATTTTTGGCAGATTTGTATTGAAAATAACGCAAGGTGAAAGGAATAGTATGAGCAAAGAAGAACTTCTAATTTGTAATACGACAAGAGAACAAAGACAGAAGATCGTAAATGATGCACTCGGACTTGGAGACTCCGAATGCGAGTCCGTACCTCAGAGTATGATCGATATGTATGATGATTATATAAATGGAAAGAAGGAACTTTCCGAAATTAACGCTTCTTTCCGCACAGAATATGTTATGGGAGATGATTCTGCACGTCCGGAAAGAGGCGGATGCGGAATGGGAATGTACTAATGATATCTTCTTTTGTTTTATCCCAGATGGTTGGGCTTATCCACGCTCCGATATTTGTATTTGATAAGAATGAGAAACTACGGACAACATATGGAGCAAGACCGGAAGAAATACAGTTCTTTGAAAAAAATAAAATGATTGTCCGTATCTTAAACACTAAGTCGAAAGATGAATCTCCTTTTATCGTCGGTGACAGGGCAATAGTTCTTGCATCAGTCTCAGCGATAGGCGGGGCAGGAGATTTCGTGGTTGTAGGTCCGGTTGCCACAGGTGGATTAGACCAGAGTGATTATCCGGTGTTTGAACGCCGTTTTCATATGAAGTATTTTGAAATGGTGAGGCTAAAGATGGATGAGATGGCAACGGGGCTCATCATGCTTCACTATCTTTTGAACGGAGAGCAGGTAACAAAGGAGCAATTTTGGGAAAATAATCAGAAGTATTTTTCGGCTGTCCGAAATGACAGGAAAGAACTTGAGCAGGAAAATAAGACAGGCGCAGATAAAGCACGTACTGAAAATCCTGTAATACGTCGAGTAAAGAATTATATTTATTCCCACTTAAATTCACCTATAGAAGTTTCAGAAATAGCAGCAGCACTTGATCTAAATCCCGATTATCTGTCACACCTGTTTAGTATTCAGGAAAAGTTAACTATTACAGACTACATTCGTAAGGAAAAAGTACGGAGAGGAGAAAACCTTCTTCGATATTCAGATTATAAGATATGCGAAATTTCGTTGTATCTCGGATTCTGTTCACAGAGTCATTTCAGCAGAGTATTTAAGGCGGTAAATGGAATGACACCAAATCAGTACCGAAAGAAGTACGGTACAGGTACAGACTGGAAGATTCAGGAAGAAACCGCGCTCTACAGTGCGTAATTTCATAAGATATAATAAAACCAGCCACCCCGGAGTAAATTCCGGTGTGGCTGGTTCTGTGTAGTGAGGTATTTATGCGATTTCCGGTTCGTCACGGAGGTAGAGTGCGTACTCTTTGATGGTGCGCTCGATGGTAGCCATCTGCTTTTTGTGAGAAGCCTTAAATTCACGGTTGGTCTTCAGCTCACGGAGCAGCTGCACGATCGTGCGCGGATCGTCTACAGTGTAGATCTCACCGGAAAGGATCTTTGATTCCTGAAAGAACATATTAGTCTCTGCAAGTGCGATAAACATTTCCTCGACCTCGCGGAAGTTATACTTCTCAGTAAGGCTCTGTGTGAATCTGTTCTTTCTGTCCTGTGCGATTTCTGTGATGCTCATGTTGTCCTTTCTGTCGGAATGCCGACGTTTCCGCGTCCCTTACCACGGAAACACTTTTTAGTATAAAGGACCCCTTGTTTGTTGATTCCATACTCCAAAGATGCGGTCTGATCATTAAAACGGTATATCTTTTCAGCCGCAAAAAACTTGTTAATTTTACAATTTTTTAAGGAGACTGTCAAAGTGTGAAAGAGGTTAAAATACTGAAAAGAAGGGTGTTTAAAATTGATCTATTTTAATCATGTGATTTGGTTAAAAAAGAGCAGAAAGTTTGAAATATGTTAAGCATCTGTCTTGTTTTTTAAAATTTAACGCATTAAAATAGTAAAGAATCACACAAACAGAATACCTGTATGCAATAAGTGTGAAAGCACACAAAAAAGAATGAAAGGAAGTATTCACTATGGCAACTAAGAATATCGATTGGGCGAACATAGGCTTCGGTTACATGAAAACCGATTATCGTTATGTCTCTAATTATAAAGACGGAAAGTGGGATGACGGTGTCATTACCGCTGACGACAAGGTCGTCCTTAGTGAGTGTGCCGGTGTACTTCAGTACGCGCAGACCTGTTTTGAGGGTCTGAAGGCTTATAGAACAGAGGATGGCAAGGTTGTTTGTTTCCGTCCTGACCTGAATGCAGAGCGTATGGTTACTTCTGCAGAGAGACTTGAGATGCCTGTATTCCCTGAGGATCGCTTCGTAAAGGCCGTTGAGGAAGTTGTAAAGGCAAATATCGACTGGGTACCGCCTTACGGCACAGGTGCAACACTTTACATCCGTCCGTACATGTTTGGATCAAATCCTGTTATCGGTGTAAAGCCTGCTGACGAGTATCAGTTCCGTATCTTTGTTACTCCGGTTGGACCTTACTTCAAGGGCGGCGCAAAGCCTATCGTTATCAAGGTATCTGATTTTGACCGTGCAGCACCGCATGGAACAGGTCATGTAAAAGCCGGACTTAACTATGCAATGAGTCTTCACGCTATCGTAACTGCTCATGAGGAAGGCTTTGCTGAGAATATCTATCTTGATCCTGCAACACGCACAAAAATCGAGGAGACAGGCGGAGCAAATCTTATTTTCGTTGACCGCGAAGGAAACCTGACTATCCCGAAGTCCGATTCTATCCTTCCGTCGATCACAAGAAGAAGTCTGCACGTAGTAGCAGAAAAGTATCTCGGAGCAAAGGTTACAGAGAGAGAAGTACTTCTCTCTGAAGTAGAGGCTGGCGCGTTCGTTGAGTGTGGTCTCTGCGGTACGGCAGCGGTTATAAGCCCTGTTGGAAAGATCAATGACCACGGCAAGGAAATCTGCTTCGAAAGCGGTATGGAAGAGATGGGACCTGTAACCAAGAAGCTCTATGACACACTTACAGGTATCCAGATGGGACGTATCGAAGGTCCTGAAGGATGGGTTCATGTTATTGAATGAGCTGAGTGCACTATGACTGCTTACGACATTAATTCTTGACTTAATATGCAGGTATAGACGAAAGAAAAATCACATACATAAAATTTTTTCGTATACCATATGTATTCAATACAGGGAGCAATTCTGCCGACATATATGGCAGAAAGGCTTCCTGTGTTTTTTAACTTATAGGAAATTCCGTTGGAATTCCTATAAGTTAAAAAATGCACTACGTGCATAAGATGCGACGCGCGCGGATAGGAAGAGCCTACGGCTCCCGCGCGTGCGCGGAGAATCCGACAAAGTCGGATTCTTTGTTCTAGAAAGGGGGATATTCATGGAGGAGAAAGAAGTAAAACGTATGCCTATGATCGGTGACAAAGCACCGGCGTTTAGAAGTATCACAACAAAGGGGAAGATCAACTTCCCTGAGGATTATAAGGGAAAGTGGGTGATCTTTTTCTCGCATCCGGCCGACTTTACACCGGTATGTACTACGGAGTTTATCGCTCTGGCGAAACGATATGAAGAATTTAAGTCGATCAATACAGAACTTTTGGGTCTTTCTATCGATTCACTGCATTCACATCTTGCGTGGGTGAAAAACATCGAGGGAATAGACTGGAAGGGTGAAGGGAAAGTAGTTATATCATTCCCGATCGTAGCTGACATAAGCATGGAAGTTGCAAATATGTACGGTATGCTTCAGACAGTTGCAAGGACACAGACTGTGAGAGCGGTATTCATAATAGATCCTGAATCTGTGGTAAGAGCGATACTTTATTACCCTATGTCTACAGGCAGAAATATCGATGAATTAAAACGTGTCGTACTGTCTCTGCAAAAACATGACGAGGAAAATATATCCACACCTGCTGATTGGAATCCGGGAGATGATGTCGTAATGGGCTCGCCGTTAACTCTCGAAGAAGCAGAAAAAAGAGTAAACGGAGCAGGAGAAGATATTATTTCATACGAATGGTATCTCACCGCAAAAAAAGAAAAGTGACCCTTTTATTATTAGCTTGTTTTTTGTTAGCGGTGGCACTATAATAATCGGCGGCAATAAAAACCTTTTTTCACATATAGGAGGAAACATGGTCAGAAGTATCCTGAGTCCTCTGGACTTCTCTGTAGAAGAGTTAGACCAGCTTATGGACCTAGCAGATGACATTATCCGGGATCCGGCAAAATACGCTCACACCTGTGACGGAAGAATCCTGGCGACACTGTTTTATGAACCGAGCACGCGAACACGACTTTCATTTGAAGCTGCAATGCTCAGACTTGGCGGCAAATGCCTCGGTTTTCATTCCGCTGATTCCTCATCGGCTACTAAAGGCGAAACTGTTGCCGATACTATTCGCGTTGCTTCTTGTTTTGCTGATATCGCAGCAATGCGTCATCCAAAGGAAGGTGCTCCTCTGGTAGCAGCCTCCAAATCTACTATTCCCGTTATTAATGCAGGTGACGGCGGTCATCAGCATCCTACACAGACTTTTACTGATCTACTTACTATCCGTTCTTTAAAAGGACATCTTGATAATCTTACTATTGGTATGTGCGGCGATCTTAAATTCGGACGTACCGTTCATTCATTGATCCGAGCATTGGTTCGTTATGCCAATGTTAAATTCGTTTTTATTTCTCCAAAGGAGCTCAAGCTTCCAAGTTATATACGTGATGATCTTCTGATCCAGAATAATATCGCTTTCCGTGAAGTAACAAAGCTGGAAGACGTACTGCCGTCTCTGGACATTCTCTACATGACACGTGTACAGAAAGAGCGTTTCTTCAATGAAGAGGATTATGTAAGATTGAAGGATTTCTATATCCTGGATAAAAAGAAGATGAGCATGGCAAGTCCTGATATGCTGGTTCTTCATCCTCTGCCGCGTGTAAACGAGATCTCGACAGAAATAGATGATGATCCGAGAGCTGTTTACTTCAAGCAGGTTAAGTACGGTATGTATGTCCGTATGGCACTGATCCTGACACTGCTGAATATCAAGCCGGAATGATTTATCATATGATTGGAGGACGACATGTCAGAAACAGAAAAGCGTAAGCAATATAAACTAAACGTCGGAAAGATCGAAGAAGGTTTCGTTATCGATCATATTCATCCCGGTCGCGCCATGAAGATCTATAATGATCTGGGACTTGATAAACTGGAGTGCAGTGTTGCTATCATTACAAATGCTTTCAGTATGAAGATGGGAAAGAAGGATATGATTAAAGTCGAGATGCCTCTTCGTGAGTACGATCTCGATACCATCGCATTCCTTGATCACAGAGCGACAGTTGACATCATCAAGGATGGTGAGATAATCGAGCGTCCTCGTCTGGAGCTGCCAAAGACTATCACAAATGTCATAAAGTGTCATAACCCCAGATGTATCACATCGATCGAGCAGGAACTTGATCACGTATTTTATCTCACTGATCCGGAACGTGGTACATATAGATGCAAATACTGCGAAACAGAATGGGTAAATCAGAATACGAGAAAATAAGAATTTAAACTGAATTAACTATAAGGCTGAAAAAGTCGTCTGTATCCTATTTTTTCTAGGTATAGACGACTTTTTTGTAGAAAAATTTTTTTGGAATTCTTTTTCATAGCATTTGCTTTGAAATGCGTGTTGTAGCAAACAAATAAAGAATGCAGCAAGCATTGTAATTGAGGTATAAATATATAATAGTGGAGAGGCGGTGCTATTTTGCTCGAAGAAGTGACGGAAACGGCGAACGTTGTTTCCAACGCATCCCGATGGACCGATACGACGGTGAGCTAACTGCTTACTGCGACATAAGCAGGCAGGGCATTCACTTTCGGGATCGCTCTTGCCCTGCGTGCTAAGTCTTCGTATGCAGTTATCTCACCTGTACGGTTCTTCTACGGGATACTTATGGAAATCAGCGCTCGCCGTTTCCTGACTGCGTTGTAAGTTGGCTAATTGTGAAGCACTAATAAAAAACATGATCCTTGGAATGACAACCGTTTATTAAAGCTGTACAATTGAGAACACTAAGAGGTTATTATGAAGTAACTGATATAAATCATAAAAAGGAGACGACTATTGCAAGAGCTGATTAATATTAATGAATATCCGGTGAAAGATATGCTACCGATGCTTCTTAAAGACAAGACAACAAAATGCAATATTATTTTTGCAACAGATGCATATAGTGGATCAAAGCATAATATAACTGCGAAGACACAGATCACTCCTTATTTGCTTCAGGGTTTTGATTCGTGCGAAATACAGCCGAGGGTTAGCAAAACTGCGGAAGAACAGAATGAAAGAACTCGAAAAAAGGCTGAGGTATTCACTCCGTCATGGATTTGTAATAAGATGAATAACCACTGTGATGCAGAGTGGTTTGGAAGAGAAGATGTTTTCAATATAGAGAAAGAGCATGCTTGGGAAACAACGACGGAACCGGTATCTTTCAATAAAAAAGAGGATTGGAAAAAGTATGTAGATTCAAGACGTCTGGAAATAACATGTGGTGAAGCACCATATATTGTATCGAGGTATGATGCGGCAACTGGAGAGAGAATTCCTGTGAATCAGAGAATTGGCATTCTGGACCGTAAGCTGCGTATTATTAATGAGAATACTGACAGCGAAAAAGATTGGATCAAATGGACGATCCGGGCTTATCAAAGCGTTTATGGATACGAGTTTCAAGGAGATAACCTGTTAATAGCCCGTATTAATCTTCTTATAACATTTGTTGAGTATATGAATGATCGTTGGAATAGGAATCCGAGTGATGATGAACTAAGAAAAGTGACTAATATTATTGTTTGGAATTTTTGGCAAATGGATGGAATCACCGGAACAGTTCCTTTCGGAAAGCCGCAGGAAGAGTATCATCAAATGAGTCTATTTGATTTTGCGGTCGGAATTAATGATACCGAACCGGAGTCTTTAAATTGTAAAGTATATGACTGGAGAAGCAATGAATCTATAACATACAGCAGTCTGAGGAAAGGATGATAAGATTTTAATCAGCGTTATTTAATAAATCGTTATAATTACAGTTCAAAACTTTTATAAGAGCTTTCAATTCTATATCAGTGACAAACCGCTTTCCACATTCGATCCGTTGGATAGCATTTTTATCAACATCAAGTCCAGTGACTTGAAGCATATCGGCAAGTTCTCTTTGGGAAATATCCATATTTATCCGATACCTTTTTACCATATCTCCACAGATATTATTTTTTCCACATTTTGATTTATTAATAAACATATTATTCACCCCGTGACATTCACTGATTGTCACGGGATTTATTTTGCTATATATTTAGGATAAATATGACATTCACTGAATGTCAAAATAATGGTTTGTTCCCTTCTCAGGGAATATTTTTTTAAAAAAATGACATTCGGTGAATGTCAAAGGAGCATGAAAATGAAGTTTGATTATGTGATTGGGAATCCGCCCTATCAGGAAGAGTCTGAAAATAAATCATCTAAAAATGGTCAGGCTCCAAGAAAAAATATTTTTCATTACTTTCAAATACAAGCTGATGAGATAGCACGTGAAAGTACAGTAATGATTTATCCAGGCGGAAGATGGATGCATCAGTCGGGAAAAGGGTTAAAGCAGTTCGGAAAAGAGTTAATAAATGACCATCGATTATCCACGGTTGAATTTTTTCCGGATGCGAAGGAAGTGTTTGGGAGAGCAGCAGATTTGGCGGATGGAATTACTATCGTTACAAAAAGGCAGGATAAAACTACAGAAGGTTTCAATTATGTATATGCCCATAACGGCAATATAAAACAAATATATACGGAAAATCCCGGGGATGATTTAGTTCCATTAAATCCGAATGACGTATCAATTACAAAGAAGATAAAGAGATTTGTAAGTAAATATAAAATTGAGTTTCTTCATGATGCAATTTTACCTCGATCACTTTTTGGAATAGAAAGTGATTTTGTTGAAAAACACCCGGATTTAGTAAGACAATATAATGAATCGGAAATAGTTGACTACGATCAAGAAATAAAATTGCTTACAAATGACAAAGCAGGAAAAGCAGGACGCGCAAAATGGTTTATCGCAAATAGAAGTGTGATAAAGAATAAAGCTGAATATATCGATGAGTTTCAAGTAGTTGTTTCAAGCGCAAATGCAGGGGGACAAAAAAGAGATAACCAAATAGAAATCATAGATAATCATTCTGCTTATGGACGGGCAAGGGTCGCGTTGAGGTCATTCAAAACGTATGAAGAGGCAAAAAATTTCTATGAGTATGCAAAAACCTATTTGATTAGGTACGCTTTTTTGATGACAGATGAGGCGTTAACTTCTCTTGGTCTTATGGTACCTGATATAAAGAATTACAAATCAGATAATGGAATCATAGATTTCAACATTGATTTAGATAAACAACTATTCGCTATGATAGATCTGTCTGATGAAGAAATTGCTTATATAAGAGGCGTTATTGATAATTTAAGAGGGAGCAAGAATTAAGATGAACAAACCTAACATAAAATCCACAAAACCGGTTGTTCCAATGATTTATGCTTATACTACACCTGGAATTACGTATCATGACGGTTATATTAAGATAGGATATACCGAACAGGACGTTGATACCCGCATTTATCAACAGACACATACAGCAGGAATCAAACCTCAAAAAGAATGGGTTGGAAATGCCATTTTCGATGACGGATCCGGTGAGCGTTTTACTGATCACGACTTTCATGCTTATTTGCGAAAGAATGATGTTAAGCAACCGCAGGATATGGGAAACAAATTTTTTGATGAGGAAGATAAAAACGAGTGGTTCTGCATTTCGCCACAGGATTCTAGGTACATGTTCAATGAATTTCGCTCTAATCGTGGGAATGTTCAGAAGCAGAGAGTAATTGTTCCGTATTCCCTTCGTCAGGAACAGCAAAAAGCTGTATCAGATACTATAGGTTACAGGCAGACTCATGAAGGTGGGGAGTATTTGTGGAATGCTAAACCGAGATTTGGAAAGACACTATCTGTGTATGATTTCTGTAAACGGATAGGGGCGCAAAAAATCCTGATCGTTACTAACAGACCGGCTATAGCAAATAGCTGGTACTCGGATTATGCGAAATTTATTGGTAGAGAATCAGGTTATTTCTTTGTAAGTAATGTTGATGGGATAAAGGACAGACCGCTGGTGATCAGCTATGATACATATGAAAATGATAAAAAGAAGCGGGAAACTGATGGAATGAACGCTATGTCAATGGGGCTTATTTACTTTGCATCTCTTCAAGATATAAAGGGTTCTGTATATTTTGGTGGTAATTTCAATAAACTTCATGAACTAAGTACTATTGACTGGGATCTTCTTGTTATTGATGAAGCACATGAAGGCGTTGATACTTATAAGACAGATGTAGCATTTGAGCGAATTAAGCGCAAGTTCACACTTCATCTTTCTGGAACTCCGTTCAAGGCTTTGGCAAATAATAAGTTCGATAGAAATGCAATTTTTAACTATACATATGCTGATGAACAGAAGATCAAGCGTGACTGGGATTGCTTCTCTGAAATAGAAAATCCATATGCTAATCTGCCAAAGCTGAATCTGTATACATATCAGATGTCGGAAATTATAAAGGATGAGTTATCTCAGGGAATTGAGATACAGGGTGAGACGGAGGAATACGCGTTTGACTTAAATGAGTTCTTTGCAACGAATAATGGAAGGTTTATTCATGATAGCTCCGTTGATAAGTTTCTTGATGCATTAACACTTCAGAATAAATATCCGTTTTCAACAAAAGAACTTAGAGATGAGTTGAAGCATACTTTCTGGCTGCTCGACAGAGTAGAGAGTGCAAGGGCTTTATATAAAAAACTGAAAGATCATCCGGTATTCAAGGATTATGAATTAGTTCTCGCTGTAGGTGATGGCAAAATTGATGATGATGATGAAAATATGAAATCCTTTGACCGTGTTGTTAAAGCTATAAAGGAAAACGATAAGACGATTACACTTTCGGTAGGTCAGCTTACAACTGGTATTACTATTCCGGAGTGGTCTGCGGTTCTGATGCTTTCTAATGTAAAGTCACCATCACTTTATATGCAGGCAGCTTTTAGGTCTCAGAATCCTTGCCTTTTTAAGTGTGGAAGTGAATTTAGACGAAAAGAGAATGCATATGTTTTCGATTTTGATCCGGCAAGGACGCTAATAATTTTTGAGGAATTTGCAAATGATCTGTATTCTGATACGGCATCGGGCAGAGGTGATGTTGAGACCAGAAAGGATAACATAAGAGAATTGCTCAATTTCTTTCCTGTTATAGGAGAGGATGAACATGGAGAATTGGTGGAACTTGATGCAGAAAAAGTGCTTACAATTCCGCGAAAAATTAAATCTGTTGAGGTTGTTCGCCGCGGGTTTATGAGTAATTTTTTGTTTCAAAATATCAATAATGTTTTCTCGGCGCCGAAAGAGGTAATAGATATCATAGAGCAGTTCGAAGCTATCGAAGAACCGACCTCAAAGATTAACTTTTCTGAAGAAGTAAAAGAAGAATTACATCTTAATGAAGATGGAGAGATTGATTTACCTGATAGCTATGTTATCGGAAAGACCACAGATGTTTTCGGTGAGAAGATATTTGATAATGCCAAAGAGCAGCTGAAGGATATCGTTTTTGAAGTTCGTCATGAAGAGAATTCTAAACCAGATTCACTTAATAAACGGCTTAAGGAATATCTGAGTGGAACCATTGTAAAAGATATCGTGGATGCGACAAAGGAAAACTACGGTGACAACATGAAAGCTTCAGATAAGAGGCAAATTGAAAGCCGGTTAAAAAACGATGCAGATCGAATGGTCGACAGGACGGTAGCTGAATATAACATAGAAAAAAGTATCATTGAACAGGAACGGTCTCTGGAACTGCAGAAACGGCATGAGACTGGTAAAACTACAGAAGAGATAGAAGCAGAGTTTGATAAGAAGCAGAAAGATGCTGACGATAATCTAAAGGTAAATCTTAATGCTGTAGTGGATGAGTTTACAAAAAAATCTATGCAGGATACGGTAAAAACTGTTGAAACAAAGATCAAAGAGCGGGAACGTGACACCATAGAAGATGGTATCAGAGATCATTTAAGAGGATTTTCACGTACGATACCGTCATTCCTCATGGCGTATGGTGATGACACAGTCACGTTGGCAACTTTTGACAATGTTATACCAGATAAAGTTTTCCTTGAAGTAACCAGCATAACGTTGGAACAGTTCAGGTTTCTTAGGGATGGAGGTAAGTATACCGATTCTGAGACGGGTGAGGAGAAGGAATTTAAGGGGCAACTTTTTGATTCGGTTGTATTTGATGATTCCGTGAAGGAATTCTTGACTCTCAAACGTAGACTGGCAGATTATTTTGACGAGAAAAGCGTAGAAGATATATTTGATTATATCCCACCACAGAAAACGAATCAGATATTTACACCTAAGGATGTTGTGAAGCGTATGGTAGATATGCTTGAAGAAGAAAATCCTGGATGTTTTGATGATAAGGACAAGACATTTATAGATCTGTATATGAAGTCAGGTCTGTATATAACGGAAATAGTAAAAAGACTATATCGGAGTGAGGAGATAAAGAGACAATTTCCTGATAAAAATAAGCGACTAAAGCATATTTTTGAGAAGCAGGTGTATGGACTGGCGCCGACTGAAATAATTTATAAAATTGCAACAAGTTATATACTAGGATTTGATGAGGATGTAAGCATAAAAAATCATAATTTTAGGCAAGTTGACGCATTGCCTTACGCAAAAGAAGGAAAGCTACAAGAAAAGCTTGATGAAATATTTGGATAGAACATAAAGAGATGTCTTATGACCAAATAGGTTAGGGTGGACATATTTTTCAAAAAATCAGGAAGCGGAGAGCGTTGATTTCCACAAGCATCCCGTCAAAGAACCGCATAGGTGAGATCCACTGCATACGGAGACTTAGCACGCAGGGCAAGAGCGATCCCGAAAGCGAATGTCCTGCGTGCTTAGTCGCAGTAAGCAGTTAGCTCACCGTAATGCGGTTCATCGGGATGCGTTGGAAACAACGCTCTCCGCTTCCGTCACTATGTCAAAGAATCACTTCACAATAAATGTCTGCGGATTCACCGGTCCGTTGATCAGCTGGTGATATACCATAGTCTCATTATCAAACGGGCGGAAATATACGTACATTGATGAAGCATTTATTTCTGTATAGTTACCTCTCATAACGACTTCGTTTTCGCTGCCATCGACGTGCATACGCTTGACCGCGGGATCGATAGTAGAATTGCTCTGATAGTAGATCCAGCTGTTGTTTACAACGTTGTAGCAGTCGATCCTGTCATCAGTGAGTTTTTCTTCATTCACATCACCGAGTTTCCTGCGGTACAAGGCGTAATCATCGAGATTATTCATGTAATAAACATATCCGCCTGTAACGATCGGATTCCAGATATTTCCATTAAAAACAGTACTTGTAGAGCCATTAGTGATATTAAGAGAGCACAGATTGTGATCGCCGACCTGCTTTGCATAGTAGATCACGTTGTTCACTGGGCAGAGGGGCGGAACAGGTTCATCGGTGATCTGTTCTTCTTTGGTGTTGTCGATGTG
The DNA here is from genome assembly GCA_000701625.1 of Lachnospiraceae bacterium MC2017. Lineage (GTDB taxonomy): Bacteria > Bacillota > Clostridia > Lachnospirales > Lachnospiraceae > NK4A144. The sequence continues at coordinate 72,996 of JNJK01000008.1, read as the reverse complement.
TTTCTTATAAAGGTTCAGACCATAAGTGTCATCGAAGTACTGGTAATAAACGTCGCTGTTGATCAAAGCAACGGTAGTAACCGGGGCTTTCTGCAGGCAAATAGTGTTTTTTCCTTTAAGAGTAGAACGATAAATACCAAGGTTGCGGCTAAGGAATGCAAGGTCGGCACCGGAGTTATTATCATGATTCTGATAATAGTAGACATATTTTCCGGCAGCATTAATATAGGCAACACTCTCTTTGATGATCTGCTTGGGTTCGGTTTCGTTAGGTTTCATACGGTAGAGAGTACCCTGGTCAGTATAATTATGGAAATAGACGTAACCATCATATTCGCATACCATGCCCTTATTATACAGATTTCCGGGAGTATTCCCGACAGTTCCGACCGGATTTTCCGCGACATGATTGCTCATAAAGCGAAAAACACCGAGTGCTATGATTAAAGCTGATAGAATGATCAAAAACAGAATATTGCTCTTTTTCATACTGACCCCCGATATCTGTAAGAAAAAACGTAAGTATCCAGAACAGTTACTACTCAGCAAAAACATAAACCCCTATCAGTTTTTTTATCGGAAGAAAAAGAAAAAAACTAAAGGTTACTGTTTAAGGCCAAATATAACTTCAAAACGTTGTGCTCCGGCTTGTTAAGCGGTATTATTAAACAAACAAAATTGGAGGAACCGGAATGGAATTAGATGAGTACAGGCAGGAAATAGACCGGATCGATGCGGAGATCGTAAAGCTTTATGAGGAACGCATGGAAGTTAGTGAAAAAGTGGCTGATTTCAAGATCCGCAACGGAAAAAACGTTCTCGACCGCGCAAGAGAAGAGCAAAAGCTGTCAAAGATCAGAAGTCTTACACACAGCAAATTTAATGCACTTGGCGTAACAGAGCTTTTTGAGCAGATAATGGCAATGAGTCGAAAAAAGCAGTACGCACTCATGCAGGAACGCGGCATATATGGAAATACTCCTTTTATTCCGGTTGATGAGTTATATACAGATAATGTCAGAGTTGTATATCAGGGGGTAAACGGCGCCTATTCTGAGGCTGCCATGGTGAAGTATTTTGGAGAAGACGTAAACGCGCACTCGGTTAAATCTTTTAGAGAAGCTATGTGTGCGATAGCAGAGGGAGCGGCGGATTATGCAGTGCTTCCTATTGAAAATAGTTCAGCAGGTATCGTATCAGAAAACTATGACCTGCTTACAGAGTATGAGAATTATATCGTTGCTGAGCAGACGATAAAAATAGATAACTGCCTCATGGGACTCCCGGGAGCAACTCTTGAAGGCATAAAATATGTTTATTCACATCCAATGGCACTTATGCAGTCAGCAAAATTCCTCGAAGATCATGCTGACTGGAAAATTTTAAGCTATGACAATACTGCTATGGCTGCAAAGAAGATCAGGGACGAAGGTGATCCCGGACAGGCAGCGATAGCCGGTGAGCGTGCAGCAAAAGTCTACGGGCTTGAAATCCTCGCAAGAAACATCAATTTCAGTGATGGAAATTCCACAAGATTTATTATTGTAAAAAATCAGAAAATATTTAGGAAAGATGCAAAGAAGATAAGCGTATGCTTTGAGCTTCCGCATATGAGCGGTTCTTTATATTCATGTTTGTCTCATATCATCTATAACGATCTTAATATGACAAAAATAGAAAGCCGTCCTATTCCGGATCGCCCGTGGGAATACAGATTTTTCCTTGATTTCGAAGGCAACCTCATGGATCCTTCCGTGAAAAACGCACTTCGGGGATTAAGGGAAGAAACCCGAAACATGAAGATACTTGGAAATTACTAATGACAGGGTCATAAGTAACATCATTAATTAAGGACGGAAAACATGAAATACGAGGAATTGTTACTGTATAGAAACATGAAGCACATGGATATCCTTCGGGATATGTCACGCCTGTATGAAGGTGCGGAGAAGGATCTGTCGCTGGCATCGTCAGTTGTGAACAGGATTCTGGAACTGGCAGCGGAATATGGCTTTTCCGGAAATCTGTGGAGATGCTTTCTTTCACTCCTGATACTTGAGCATGAAAACAGTTTTACCCTGGCATCTGAGAAAAGAGGAGAGGTAAGCGGGACGCTGTACGAGGCGGCAAAGCATGACGCAGAGATCTTTCGGGAGATGTTTGGATGGAAGTTCGGACCGCTCGGAAAGATCATGGGAACTGCCTGCTTTTCATTTCTGGAAGGATATGAGCCGGCCCTTGATGATGGAGTAGTTTTCAATCGCCGTATCAGAGACAGGATCGTGGAACTCTCGGAAAAACTTGGAGAAGCTAAGGACGAAAATGAATTCCTGAAGGGGATGACAGATTTCTATCGTGATTTTGGTGTCGGATCTTTTGGAATGCATAAGGCATTTCGTATCCGTCATACGGCAGATGACAGGGTAGAAATAGAACCCATCTCCAGAGTTAAACATGCAAAACTTTCTGATATCGTTGGAATGGAATCTCAGAAGCAGAAGCTTATTGAAAACACTGAGGCATTTCTTGCAGGCCGTCCGGCAAATAATGTCCTTCTTTTCGGCGATGCGGGAACAGGAAAATCCTCGTGTATAAAGGGAATCCTTAACCAATATTTTGATGATGGCCTCAGAGTGATCGAGGTTTACAAGCATCAGTTCCAGGATCTTAATGATGTTATACGACAGGTAAAGAGCCGTAATTATAAATTTATCCTTTATATGGATGATCTGTCATTTGAAGATACGGAAACAGAGTACAAATACTTAAAGGCTGTCATAGAGGGAGGACTGGAAAAGAAACCTGATAATATCCTTATCTATGCGACATCAAACAGGAGACATCTGGTTCACGAAGGTTTCTCAGACAGACTTGACCGCAGGGATAATGATGATATTCATGAAAGTGATACGGTACAGGAGAAACTCTCTCTTTCTGCCCGATTTGGAGTCACCATTTATTTTGGCAGACCTATGAAAAAGGAATTTGAAACGATAGTAAAGACTATAGCTGAGAGACGCGGCATAAATATGCCTGAGAAAGAACTTCTCCTTGAGGCAAATAAGTGGGAGCTTTCGCACGGCGGAATGAGCGGAAGAACTGCCGAGCAGTTTATTGATTATCTGCTAGGTACAAAAAATTGACGTCGGATTCTTTGTTCTGCACATTGGTTTAGGTAAAAGGGGTACTAAACAGATATAAAAGGGGATTGTGTATGAAACTATTTGCGGCGATAGATGTTGGTTCATATGAAATAGGCATGAAGATATTTGAGCTTTCTCAAAAGAGAGGTGTTCGTGAGATCGACTATGTGCGTCACAGGGTTGAGATCGGAACGGACACCTACAATACGGGAAAGATCAGCTACGAAAGAATGGATGAGCTCTGTGAGATACTTAAGGGATATCATGAGATAATGAATGCCTACAAGGTTGATTCTTACAGAGCCTATGGCACTTCTGCGATCAGAGAGACGGAAAATACTTCGGTTATTTTGGATCAGATACGTCTTCGTACAGGGATAAATGTATCTCCCCTCAGTAATTCTGAGCAAAGATTTTTGGATTATAAATCCGTAGCGCTTAAAAGTGAACAGTTTGATCACATAATAGACAGAGGAACGGCATTTATAGACATAGGTGGGGGAAGTACGCAGGTTTCGCTGTTTTCCAATTCACATCTGATCACGACAGTAAATCTGCGGCTTGGAATTTTAAGACTTCGTACGACTCTTAATTCACTGGAACCTACTACCGGGAATTATGACAGATTGCTGTCGGAACTCATTGCAAACGAGCTGCACTCGTTTAAGAAATTGTACCTAAAGAATATCGACATCCAGAATATCGTTGTGATCGATGATTATCTGCCGTATATCATTCAGAAGATTGGGAATGAACACGGTCTTATAAATCAGGTTACAGGAGATCAGTACGTGAAATTTGTTGATGTGCTGAGATCCATGTCTCCTGCACAGATTTCCAGAGAACTCGGGATACCGAGAGAGAATGCTTCTCTTCTTATGCCTTCAGCGACCCTCATTAAGTATATGATCCGTGTAACGGGAGCAGAGAGACTCTGGATACCCGGTGTTACGCTTTCTGACGGTATAGCTTATGACTATGCGGAAAAAAATAAGTTTGTTAAGTCTGATCACAATTTTGAGGAAGATATCATTTCCTGTGCAGAAAACATATCTCTCCGATATCAGGGAAGTCAGATCCTCGGAGACCAGATGGTGCTTTGTTCCATGGCTATTTTTGACAGTATGAAAAAGCTTCATGGAATGGATAAAAGAGGAAGACTTTTGCTCCAGCTTGCGGCAAGACTCAGGGATGTTGGGCGGTTTGTTTCGATGTCGGATTCTGCGGAAGCCTCTTACAGCATTATAATGGGGACAGAGATCATCGGACTTTCACATCTTGAACGTGAAATAGTGGCGACGGTTGTTCTTAATTCTTATCCAAAGGAAATATATTATGAGGCTCTCGAAGACAATGACTTTGATGAAAAGAGTCTCCTCATGGTGACCAAGCTTACGGCTATGCTCCGTGTAGCGGTGGGAATGGCACGTTCACCAAAGAAAAAATATAATGAAGTAAAAGCGGCACTTAAGGACAAATCCTTGATCATTACTATTGACACAAGAGAAGATCTTTCTCTTGAAAAGGGGCTATTTGAAGAAGAGATACCTATGTTTGAGGAAGTGTTCGGAATCAGGCCGGTCATGAGGACAAAAGGAACCTTTTTATAGAATATGGAGGGGTATTCGAATGACAGATTCAAAAACAGGTCGTAAGACAGATAAAAGAGGCGGAAAAAAAGAACCGCAGAAGATAGATTTTCGTTCTCCCAGGTACTACACAAACAGAGAATTATCATGGATAAAATTTAATGAAAGAGTGCTTTCAGAGGCACGGGACAAGACTCTTCCCCTTTTCGAAAGAGTAAAGATGCTGGGGATCACTGCGTCCAATCTCGACGAATTCTTTATGGTACGTGTTGCATCTCTTAAGGACATGGTAAATGTGGAATATACCAAGAAGGACATTGCAGGTCTGACAGCGGCGCAGCAGTTAGCTGAACTTAATGGTGTGACGCATGATTTTGTAAACCTTCAGTATTCGACATATAATCGTTCGATACTTCCGCTTCTTAAGCAGAATGGGATAACTGTAGTGACTCATCATGAGGATCTGGTTCCGGAACAGGCAGAATATGTGGACAGATATTTTGAAGAGCATGTTTATCCTGTTCTTACTCCTATGGCAGTGGATTCATCGAGACCTTTTCCTCTTGTCAGAAATAAATCTCTGAATATCGGAGCACTTGTTTATCCTAAGGATGCGGCACATTCTTTGAGAAACCGTTCGGGTGGAAAAGCAAAAGAAGAAAAAGAAAATAATAATGACAGTGATAAGCCGGAATTTGCGCTTGTACAGGTTCCGGATGTTTTGCCGCGTATAATACGGATCCCTGCTACGGATGATAACTATACGGTAATCCTTCTTGAAGAACTGATCGAGAGAAATATTGAGCGCCTGTTCTTAAATTACAATATTGTATGTGCACATCCTTTTCGCATCATGAGAAATGCGGATCTGACAATTGACGAAGATGAGGCAGAAGATCTCTTGAAAGAAATCGAGAGACAGCTCAAGAGGCGTCAGTGGGGTGAAGTCATCCGTCTCGATGTAGAAGAGAGTATGGATAGAAATCTTTTAAGGTTGCTTCGGGATGAGTTTCAGGTTGATGATGCGGAAACATATTATATTAACGGACCGCTTGATCTCACTTTTTTGTCAAAGGTTGCCTCTCTTCCGGGATTTGAAAATCTGAAGATTAAGGGATGGACTCCTCAGGCACCTAAGTACATGAATCCTGAAGAGAATATCTTTGAGCAGATAAGGAATGGAGATATCCTTCTTCAGCATCCTTATGAGTCTTTTGAACCGGTAGTTAATTTTATCCGTACAGCAGCGAGAGATAAGGATGTACTTGCGATAAAAATGACACTCTACAGAGTGAGTGGTAATTCTCCGATCATCGCTGCGCTGGCCTATGCTGCGGAGAATGGTAAGCAGGTTTCTGTACTTGTAGAATTGAAGGCTCGTTTCGATGAAGAGCATAACATCAACTGGGCAAAAACCCTTGAAAAAGCCGGATGTCACGTAATTTACGGTCTGGTCGGGCTAAAGACTCATTCAAAGATAGCCCTTGTTGTACGCCGTGAAGCGGAAGGTATCCGCAGATATGTCCATCTGGGAACAGGTAACTACAATGATACGACTGCAAAGTTCTACACTGATATGGGACTTTTTACATGTTCTGAACCGATAGGAGAGGACGCTACAGCTGTCTTTAATATGCTGTCCGGTTATTCTGAACCTGTTACATGGAATAAGCTGTCCCTTGCTCCATTATGGCTTAAGGACAGATTTATATATCTTATCGGTCGTGAGGCAGAGAATGCCCGACACGGTCGAGAAGCCCGCATTGTTGCAAAGATGAATTCGGTCTGTGATCCGGATATCATAGAGGCACTTTACAAGGCATCGGCAGCGGGGGTAAAAATAGACCTGATAGTTCGCGGTATATGCTGCCTTAAGGTCGGCATACCGGGAGTTTCCGAAAATATTACAGTACGTTCTATCGTAGGATTTTTCCTTGAACACAGCCGCATATTCTGGTTTTACAATGAAGGAAATGATGAATTTTACATGGGTTCAGCGGACTGGATGCCGCGTAATCTGGATCGGCGTGTAGAAATCATGTTTCCGGTGGAGCGGGAAGAACTCAAAGAAGATCTTCGGCATTTCCTGCAGGTAGAGCTTGATGATAATACAAAGGCGCATATGCTCCAACCGAACGGGGACTATATAAAGATAGATAAGCGGGGAAAGAAACCGCTTAATTCTCAGAAATTCTTCTGCAGGGAAGCGAAGGATAATGCAAATAAAAGGAAAGATGTGATCTCTGAAAGAGTGTTCATTCCGGAGAAAGCACCAAAGGAGAATGATAATGAAAGCAGCACTCTTTGACATGGATGGAACCATTACGGACTCTTTGGAGTCGATAGCACATACTACAAACACGGTTCTAAAAGAGTTTGGATATCCGGAAATAGAACTCGAAAGATTTAAGACTATAGTTGGTGATGGTGCAGAAACCCAGATACGTCGTGTGATGAAGATACAGGGTGTTTCTGATGAGGATATCATACAGAAGGTATACGCTCGCTATCTGGAGGAATTTGAGGAAGGGTGTCTTTATCATGTGACGCCATGCAAGGGAGTACCTGAGCTCATTGAAAAAATGAAAGCCAGAGGGATGAAGATCGCGGTATGTTCCAATAAACCTCATGCAAAGTCGGTAAAGGTTGCAGATGCGGTTTATCCTGCAGGAACTTTTGATATGGTGATAGGTCAGAAAGAAGGCATCCCCAAAAAGCCGGCACCTGATATGGCACTGATGGCTGCCAGAGAATTTGGGGTTGATCCTTCTGAGTGTTTATATCTCGGAGATACAAATACGGACATGAAGACCGGAATAGGTGCGGGGATGTTTACTATCGGAGTTCTTTGGGGATTCCGGGACAGAGCAGAGCTTGAAGAACTTCATCCAAATGCTATTGTTACGACACCGGACGAGGTGGAGAAGTACCTTTAATTGTTTGTGAAAACATGATAAAGAGGGGATTATCATGAAAATAACCTGGATAGTTCCGCATTTTCCTCCCCACATTGGAGGTGGGGAGAGATTATACATGGATGTATGTCTTTTTCTTAAAGAAAAAGGAATCGACATAAGGGTGGTAACCAGTAGTTCAGGTGGTGTAAGGGGTCATCATAATGTAGATGGTCTGGATGTTTATTACTGTGACTGGCCTTTGGTTTTTGGGCATCCGATGGTCAGGATGAAAGACATATTACCTCATGTACAATGGTGTGACATAGTACATACTGCCATATATTCTACTGCTGTTAAATCAAACCTGGCAGCATTCCTTAAAAGAAAGCGCTGCGTAACTACTGTTCATGAGGTCATGGGAAAAAAGTGGTTCTGGTTTGAACAAAATCCTCTTAAGGCCACCGCGTTTTTTATGTATGAAAGACTGATAATGATGTGCAGTCCTGTGGTACATGCCGTGTCAAAGGCTACTGCATCGGACTACAGGACGTACGGAGGAAGAGGGAAGCTTTTTCAGATATATAATTTCCCTGAACTTCCGCCGTATACAGAGATTGAAAAAGAGGATATTTCCTTCCGGCAGTATTTTTCTCTAAAAGAAGGAGAAAGGGGATTTCTGTTTTTCGGAAGACCCGCAAAGAATAAGGGTATATTTGTGCTGTTAAAAGCTATGGAGCTTATATCCCCGGAGGAAGCAGAACACGCGGGAGTAAGGTTCTGCTTCATTCTATCGCCCCATCCGGACAAGGAATACGCTGACGCAATGAAGCTCATACGGGAATCGAGATTATCGGAATATGTTACGGTAAAGCCTCCTCTTCCCCGTGGGGAATTATTAAAAGTGTTGTCAGGTGCTGACTGCTGTGTCATACCTTCCATTACGGAGGGATTTGGATATGCAGCAGCCGAGGCCTGTGCCCTAAAGAGGAATGTTATAAGCTCTGATGCCGGTTCCTTAAAGGAAGTGGTAGGAGGAAGCTGTCTCTTTTTTAGGAACCGTGATGAGCGGGATCTCTCTGATAAAATCCGCACCTTTATGATAAATGGGGAAGATGCATTTGAACGATTGAGTGAAAAGCATTTCGATAAGGGCAGGATAATAGAGGATTATATGAAAATGTATGAAAAACTTATAGGGAATGAGAGTGGCTGATGAGGGAGGATGGTTTCTTAAAAAGCTCTGACGTGGCCTGGGTTATGGCATCCAATTTTGTTGCGCTTATCGCAGCCGTCATCACAGGAATTGCATTGCCCAGATTTACCGGATATGAAACCTACGCAGGCTATCGGGAGTATACACTTTTCATTGCATTTTCGGGGCTTCTGCACATTGGCTTTGTGCAGGGAATACAGCTTAAATACGGAGAGCTTGACTTTAATGCGCTTCCGGCAGGGAGATTCAGGTTATATTTCAGGTTTCTTGCCGTTATGGAGCTTTTATTTACTGCGGTTCTGATCCTTATATGTATACCTGCGTGCTCTGGCCGTATCACCCCTTTATTTTTCGTTATAGTAAATGCTTTTATAGAAAACCTTAGATGTTATCTTGCGGCGATAACCGTATTTACCGGAAGATTCCGGCTGGATTCGGTATTGCAGATCATTTATAGGGTGGCACTGATCATTGGATTTTCGCTGATGATCATTCGAAACAGCGTTGGATGGCTGGAATTCCTTTTGTTCATTACCCTGATGAATATATTGGTGCTTACAGCCTATATAGTTTTTAACTCTGCCATTGTCTTTGGATCTGCAGAAAAAATGAACATCGCAAAGGCAGATATCATTGAAATAATTCGCCGGGGGTGTCCTGTGCTGTTTGGAGAACAGCTTTCTCTCCTTATCTTCGGAGCCGACAGTATTTTTGCCCGTGCATTTTTTGATTCAAAACAGTTTTCCCAGTATTCTTTTGCAGTATATATCGTTGTTACTGCATTTACAGTTATAAATGCTGCAAATGCCGTGATATTTCCTTATCTGAAGCGTCAGGAGGAAAAGGACATGGAGATGCGTTACTTAAGTCTCAAACGTATTTCTCTTATCATGTCTGCTATAATGTCGGCATTTTTTATGCTATGCCCGGTAGCGATAAAGATTTTTATGCCGGGATATATGGAAAGTATTTCTTTTCTTGGGATATTGTGGGTAACTCTTTTTTTCAGAACCCTTCAGGGTTTAGCTTGTGCTAATACTATGAAGGCTTTGGATATGGAAAAAGAGTATTTTAGATGTAATCTGTCCGCCTGTATTCTGGCTGTTCTGTCGGACACTGCTGCATATCTCATATGGAAAGATCTGAAACCCATAGCGGTTGCCAGTGTTCTGGTATATGCTTTCTGGTATTTCCGTTGTGACATGATGATAAAAAAGCGTCTGAGGTAATCCATGGACAATCTGCTGATAATCATACCTGCTTATAATGAAGAAGAGAATATCGGAAAAGTGATCCACTCTTTAAGGGAATCTGCGGAAGGGGCTTCCATACTCGTTGTGGATGATGGATCAGCTGACAGGACAGGAATGATCTGCCGTGAGATGAAGGTACCCGTCGTAAGACATCAGGTAAACCTGGGACTATCCGAAGCGATAAGGACAGGTATGAAGTATGCGCTTTTGCATGGATACGGATATGCCATGCAGTTCGACGCGGATGGGCAGCATGATGCCAAAGCGGTATGCAGGCTTTATGAAAAGGCTGTGGGCGGCAGTTATGATATTGTCATTGGTTCCAGATATGTTGATGGAAAGAGGGAGTTTTCAGCAAGAGGTCTGGGAGGAGCTGTTATATCCCTTTGTATACGTATAGTAAGCGGAGGAAGGATAAAGGATCCAACTTCCGGGATGAGAATCTATGATGAAAAAGTTATGAAACTATATACAGCTTCTTCACATTACTCTCCGGAACCCGATACGCTCTCTTTTCTTATAAGCCGTGGGATTACCGTTTCCGAAGTCGGTGTGATCATGAATGAGAGGATGGGAGGAAAGAGTTATCTGGATATTACCGAATCTGTACGCTATATGTTCAGGATGTGCACTTCAATTCTCTTGCTGCAGAAAATCAGAAAATAGAAAGGATGAAAGACATGCCTATAAGTTTACGGTTATTGCTGTTTATTTCATCGTTATTTAGCTTTGTTTTTGTTGTAAGGAGGATTCGTAAATCTCAAGTCCAGCTTTATGACACAACATTCTGGATACTTCTTTCTACGCTTTTTGTGGTCATAAGTATCTTTCCCGGACTTCCAATTGCTCTTGCGGGGCTTATAAAGATACAGTCTCCGGTTAATATGGTTTTTCTGATAATAATCTTTTTTCTTTTAGGGCATTCATTTATACAATCACTGCGTTTTTCCAGTCTGGAAGACAGGTTTAAGAGATTTGTAGGGGAGGAAGCCCTTAGGGACGCAATGGAGAAAAAAGAAAAGGGGGAAAAAGATGAATAAAGCGGGAGTAAAAAAACTGATCCCTGTTGTTGCCGTGCTCCTTATCATCCTTCTTGGGCTATTTTTAAGGATCATGGCCGGGAATACTGTCATTTCACGTCTTGGTGATGATTATATCGATCAGGAGACCGGCGTGCCTTACCTAACCGAGATGGATTCCTATTACCATTTAAGGATGACCCGGGATATACAGAATTTCGGACATGCGGGAGAGACACTTAAGGACGGGGAACCCTGGGACAGCTTAAGCTACGCTCCTTTGGGGAGGAGTGCCGCAGACTACAGCCCACTCATGGCTTATATAGCTGTTTTTTCCACAAAGATATTGTCTTTCATAAAGGATATATCACTTGAAAAGACTGTTTACTGGCAGGGAACCTTTTTATCAGTTCTTGTGGCACTGCCTGTATTTATTATAGGCTACCGGATGCAGGGAATGATAGCTGCGGTAATAGCAGGGGTGCTATCGGTATTGAATTACGGATACTTTCTCCATACAGTTCCGGGATTCTACGATACAGATACCGTGCTTTCATGGGCTTGTGCGTTTTTTTTCTGCTTTGCCATTCTTCTTGCGGAATCCCGTGAAAAAAAGAAAAGGATCATATATTCAATATTGTTCTTTATATCTTTTCTGATCCTTATCATATCCTGGAATGCTTATACCCTGTTTTTAGGCATAATCGCTATCTCTCTTGTTATTTATTCCATTCTCTCAGTGAAGGAAGAGAAGATGGAACTTAGGGAAAAACTAACCGGACCATGCCTTAGCCTGATATTGATAGTTGTAGGAATCCTTATTCTGGACAGAGATTTTTTCCTCAATTTAGCGAGTCAGTTCATGGCGGTGTTTGCAGGAGGCAGCACCGGACTCTTCCCGGATGCTTATGTGTCTGTATCTGAGATGAGGAAGCCTTCTCTGATCGCGGGCGGGCTTTCCGGACTTTTCCAGATGAAGGTACTTTCAGGAAGCAATATAGGTGTGATAAATGCAGTCGGAGGATCGGTCGCATGTATCATGGCGCTTGTAATGTGGGTTATGCTGGTAAGAGGTCTATTTAAGGGCGAAAGGCGCTTTGACCATGTTCTTCTTGTAGTCTGGTATTTTCTGACAGCTATCCTCGCTTTCAGAAGCTGGAGATTTATCATGCTTTTTGCGGTTCCGACAGCCATCCTCGCGGGTGTCCTCGTCGGAAAGATATGTGCTCTTATGAAAGACCGGAAGATGATGGACTGGCAGGTATATGCGGGAATGCTGATCCTTCTCGCAATTTTTCCGACGCTTTACGGCGCATACAGATCAGTAGGGGATTCGCAGCCGCACGTAAACCGATATTTCGCAGAACCGCTGGAAAACATACGCTCACGCACGGATAGCGATACCATGATCGCCAGCTGGTGGGATTACGGTTACTTTTATGAAGAGAAAACCGGCAGGAGAACCATATTTGACGGCGGATCCCAAAACGGGATGCGTATCTACTGGATCGGAAAAGCTTTTGCCTCAGGGGATGAAAAGCTCTCCCGGAATATCATAAGGATGCTCTCCGGCGCAGGAGACAGTGCAACGGAAAAGATGATCGCTTCCTTTGGAGAAAGCAGGGAAACGCTTGCGCTTATGACGGAGCTACTTTCTCTTGACAGAGAAGCTGCGGAAAAAAGACTGTCAGATAAAGGGATAACTTCCGGTGAAGCTGCCGGCATAGCAGAGCTTCTGTTTCCGGATACTGATGAAGATGTACTTCTGATCATCACCCCGGATATGGTTCGTATCGCTCAGTGGTTTGCCAACTTCGGATTTTACGGCGAGGACACTAGTTCGGAAGATGATTATGCAATGGTCATCGATAATGCGGAATACAAAAGCGAAAACGGAAAAGCAGGATGGCGTTTCGCAATGGATAATAAACCCGTAGACCTGATAATTGAGGAAAAAAACGAGATATATACTGCTCATACCGAAACCCCGGGAAAGGGCGGTGAGCCTGTAAGTATTGACAGGATGATAATAATGGAAAACGGAATGTCCACGGAGTATTCAGGAGATGGAGCGGTGAGCATTAACGCGTCTTCAGAAGGCGGGAAAGGCTGGACGGTATTTGTGAATAAAGATACTGAAACCCCGTTTATAACCGTGGTAACTACGCCCCTTTTTGATTCGGTTTTCGGAAGGCTTTACTTCCGGGGAGGAGAGGGGATGGAATACTTCGGTATGTCTGACTTAACCGGAGGAAGTGCAGCTATTTATGAAGTGAAATAGTAATTCGTGTCATAAGTAAGGGTCAAAGGTAATTTTGACCCTTACATCATTTACTTAAGGACAGGGAAATCTTTATGTATGTGATAGATGGAGTGTTTCTTACAAGACGCTTGACGGGGATAGAACGCTATGCCCTAAATATGGTACGGGAACTTGATAAAATTGTTAGCCCCGGAGAATTTGTGCTTCTTGTTCCTTTAAGCTATGAAAAAGAGATAGAGTTAAAGAACATAAAGCTTATCCGTTATGGACATTTTAAGGGTTATTTATGGGAGCAGACGGATCTTCCTTCTTTTATCCGGAAACATAAAGCGGTAGGGATATTTTTAACCAATGCGGTTTCTCTGTTTTCGCCACGTGGGATCGTTGTTCTTCATGACATAAGCCTTAAAGTGAACCCGGAGCTGTTTTCGGGTTCCGTAAGAAATATCATTTCTATGCTTTTCTGGCGTTTTATTTACCGCGTCATCATGTGTTCAAAAATGAGGATCATAACTGTCTCTGAGTTTTCTCAATCGGAGATCTTAAGAGTGTATAGAATTGACAGAAGCAGGATCTCTGTTATTGGGAGCGCCTGGCAGCATATGGATGAGATAGATCCGGACACAGGTATACTGGATAAGCTCTGCCTTAAAAAGGGTGACTATTATTTTGGGATGGCCACTGCTGCGCCTAATAAAAATATGAAATGGATCGTAAATGCGGCGTATCAGCATCCAGGTATCACTTTTGCCATTGGGGGACACAGGAGCGAAAACATCTTAAATGCCGGTATACCCTCAAATCTCATTTTGACAGGCTATTTAAGTGACGGCGAGGCAAAAGCTCTGATGGGAAACTGTCGTGCATTTCTTTTTCCCACTTTTTATGAAGGATTTGGACTTCCTCCCATGGAAGCTCTGTCTTCAGGGGCAGATGCAGTCATAGTATCAGATACCCCATGTATGCATGAGATCTACGGTGATATTGCATCCTTTATCGATCCCTATGACTATGATCATACGAAACTTGATATTAAATCCTGTGCTGAGCAGGAAAAAAATGTGTTTCTGTCATGTTATTCCTGGAAGGCCTCTGCGGAGAAATTGTATAAAATCTTGAACTGTTAAGAATCCGGCAAAGTCGGATTCTTTTTCTGTTGATAATTAAGAAAAAATGACCGATAGATATAAAAGGGTGAATATGCGTTACAGTTCAAACGCAATGTCATTCACCTTAACGTTTGTTAGAAAAGCGGAGTAGTAAAAAACAAAAGGAGGTAAAATATGTTCAGAAGGAAGACCTTAAAGAGGCTTACGCGGTTCGGTCTGTGCTTTTATGTCTTTTCATATTGCATGGCTCTTACCGTATGTGCCGAGGAATATCCGCTGATCGGCGGGACAGACGCTGCCAACGGATCCCCACCCCAGGGACAACTGACATATGTCGAATCTGCAGTTACGGACAGTGAAGCGGATGTGGTAGATTTCGTAGAGGGTGAAGAGCCTGCGGAGGTGGATGCTGCTACGCCGGATCCGGGTCCGGATGCTGTGGCGTATAACGATACGGCTGTTACCGGACTTTTTTGGCAGATATGGAATGTCGTAAAGAGTTCGACTGAGGGTTCAGATGTGCCGTATTCGGTTTATCTGGAGAATGATCTTACAGTAGATAATGCCACTTTTGAAAACCAGTTGGTAAATCCTACCAGCAGGGTCGGAGATGTTACTGTAGATGGTCGAGGAAATACTATCCACGGAAATCTCTGGACACCCCATCAGCAAAACATGACAAACCTTTTGTGTTTCAAGACTTTCCATTATCTCACTTTCAAGAATACCGTCTTTAATGAGTTTACTGACGACGTTTTTGTGGACAATTGGGTTGACCTCGGAACTAAAAAGAATTCATTCACGTTTATAAACTGTACCTTTGAAGGAAATAAAAGAGCTTTTTATTCCATACAGAATGATACAGTAAGCTTTATTAACTGTACCTTTATTGACAATCATGTTGACGGTGACGGTGGCGTAATCTTCTTAAATTCCAGCGGAAAGCTGGAGGTAGAGGGATGTTCATTTATCAGTAATACTGCCGGAGGTAAAGGCGGAGCTATTGCCGTTCTTGATGAAAATAGAGAGATTATCATTGATGACTGTCTTTTCGATAGCAATGCTGCTGATAAGGGCGGAGCTATTTATGACAGGACTGCTCGGGGATATGAGGTTTATGACAGCCGATTCTTCAGCAATATGGTGAATGCTAATAGCAACGGCGGAGGAGCCATATACAGGGAAAATGTGACGACTTTAAACGACACTCTTATGAGAAACGCTTTCTTAAATAACACTGAACCCGAGATAGTAATGGCAGATATAGATGATAAAAATAGTATCGGAGACTTTCTTAATGGAAACTGGTTCGGTGGAACGGTTGACCAGGTTATGAAGGATGGTGCCAATAGTACAAAGCCATCTATTCTACTTGAAGGCGGCGGAGAAGGTGTATATAGCTGGAAGCTGCTCAACATGGAGAGATGGGGAGCATGGAGCGGTGGAAATGCAAGTCCTCGTTTGTACTTTTATGTATATGCAGGATCCGACTGTTACAGCAACGGAACCGTGGTATTTGATGGACCTAGAGATGCTACTAACCTTGCAAACGTTACATTTAACTGTATTGGAGAAAATATTACTCTGGAAAAAGATAATTTTGTGATCGGGTATGATGGCAATTACAACAGAGGAAATTTTACCGGCATCATAAAACAGGGCATAAAAACCTACAGTGTGACCCTTACTGATCCTGACGGTAATGTACTGCTAACGAGAACCTATGACAGGACTATAGATAAATGGGGTGTAATACTTGAATGCTTTGGAAACGCAACCGTTTCTAATCGAACATCTTACGAACCCGCTATAGAAGGCGACACCCTTAGTTTACGGGCATATACTAATATTTATACTACTGCGGAAAATGGAGCTCTTGAACGTGATCCTGATGATCCGTATGTTGGCACCGTGACAACTGGTCCTAATCTTATGAATGAAACAATTCATGTCAAGGTAAACGGAGAAGAGTTTGGTGATTTTGTTACTGACAGTAACGGCTACTTTAATATTTCTACTGACGATCTGGAAATAGAGCTTCCGGCACGAGTCAATATGACGTTTACATCTGATGTAACTTCGGGAGAGGTTTCAATAACACCAAAAAGGATCATTCCCAAGGGACACACGGATGTAATGTCATCCTCCGCAGGAGAAAGTAATTCGCTGGTAGTCAGGGTGGAATCTCCTACAGCTCCTCTTGATGAGGGTACACTTTCTGTTTATTACAACAACTCGATAGATGGAGAGAAGAAGCTCCTTAAGAGCTGGGATATGAGCACAGTTTTGAATACTTCATTTGAAACTGTATTAAAAGACTTAAATGAGACGCTGGAGCCCGGACTTTATACTTTCGAAGCCAGATATACCTGCGACAGCGGAAAATTCAAGAATTCCTCTGAAGATACAGGATACGGTGGGAAGTCAATGATCATTGGATCTGAAGGTTTCACCTGCACTGATCTGATGTCCGGTTCATCTAAAAACGCGCTTGAAGCGCGCTTGCTGGCCATCGGCAATTTGACAAGTGGTAATGTATCGGTTTGGTATATGCCGGCAGATGGCGGAGAAAAGACGCTTCTAAAGCAATGGGTTTTGGACGCTGAAAGCGGCTATTATGGCGGTGGACAGTATAGTTTCTGGGGAGATCTGAATGTGTCTTCGATCCCTGACGGTAAGTATATATTTATCGTCGAGTATAAATGTCCTGACGGTTCATTTAATGATTCCATCTGCGAAAGAGAGATAACCCTTCCGATAGAAGTGGATAATCCAGATGGCCTTGATGATGCAGAGGTGTCATTTGCAGACGGTGAGAGCCTTACAAAGAGTCTTTCGGACGGCAATTTCACTCTCAATGTAACGGCAGCCAACCCTGGTGATGGAAATGGAAGCTGGAGCTTCTCCAGCAGCAACGAATCTGTTGCGACTGTTGATAATACAGGACTTGTCAGCCTGAAAGCTGTTGGAAGTACGAGCATTACGGTTATTTACAATTCTTCCACTACGTGGGGAAAAGCAGTTCTGCATCTTACAGTAGTAGATACAGATCCTGATAATCCCGATAATCCAGATGGCCTTGATGATGCAGAGGTGTCATTTGCAGACGGTGAGAGCCTTACAAAGAGTCTTTCGGACGGCAATTTCACTCTCAATGTAACGGCAGCCAAACCTGGTGAAGGAAATGGAAGCTGGAACTTCTCAAGTAGTAACGAATCTGTTGCGACTGTTGATGCTACAGGACTTGTCAGCTTGAAAGCTGTAGGAATTACTAACATAACAGCTGTTTACAGTTCATCCACTACGTGGGGTAAGGCGGTTCTGCTTCTTGCAGTAGTCCCTGAGGGTAATAACACAGACGGACCTGGAAACGCAA
The DNA here is from genome assembly GCA_000701625.1 of Lachnospiraceae bacterium MC2017. Taxonomy (GTDB): domain Bacteria; phylum Bacillota; class Clostridia; order Lachnospirales; family Lachnospiraceae; genus NK4A144. The sequence continues at coordinate 55,134 of JNJK01000008.1, read as the reverse complement.
CCATTAACGCAACTGTAAATGGTACCGTGTTCCAGAATCTTTCTATCGACCTGGGATCTGAGCTTGCTGCGGCGAATATCACTCTTAATGTGATCTTTACCCAGAATACCTCTTTCACCGGAAATAAGTTTAAGTCAAAGGATATTGTGGATCTGGGGAACGGCACCTACAGCATTGGAGGAGTTGTGATAACTTTGAATACAACTCTCCTGGATTTCTCAAAACCGTCCTTTAAGTTTAAGAACGTAAAGCATGCTTCAGATAATCCGAAGTCAAAGAAACCTGCTTGTTTCGTAATCTCTTTCAAAGCAAATACAGGTACTTCAAAGGAGAATAAGTCTGCTGTGAAGACAGCGAACAAGGTATTGAAGAAGAATCCTGTGGAGTTTAAAATCGAACAGGCTGATATTTCTAAAGCCACTGACGGAAAGGTTTATCTGAATGGTAAGAAGACAAAAGTAACTAAAGCTACCATGACGATCGGAGAGAAGAACTTCACGTTGAAAAACAATAAGGATTATGATGCAGTAATAGCCGATCCAAATGTCACTCTCACAGGCAAGGGTGATTACAAAGGAAATCTTACGGTTACCATGAACTGAATTTTCTTGTAACAAATTGCTCAAAATGTAACGTGCAGGGCTGATGAAATTCTCTTGTCACGGCTCGGACAGACACTAAGCTCACGCATTGTCCTCATAAACACGGTAATTTCCGCGAAACTCGACGCTATGCGTCTCAAACAGTTCGCGGAAATTACCTATTCGGACAACGTGTTCACTAAGTGCTGCCGGCTAATTGTTCCAAGAGAATTTATCAGCCCTGCACTGACTTGTGAAAAGCACAGGTTATTCTGAAATGATCATACTTGAAGAATATATTTATAAATGATCTCAGCAATTCCGCCGTGGTTGTTGTCGTGTTCAGTGACAACATCCGCGGCTTTTTTAATCTCTTCACGCGCGTTGGCCATGGCTACACCTAAGCCCGCAGCTTTGATGAGCGGCAGATCATTTTCTTCATCACCGGCACCGATAGAGTTTGAAACAGGTATGCCCGTTATCTCGCAGAGTCGCTTAAGACCTGTTCCTTTAGAGGAGTCAGATGCGCTGATCTCCAAAATCCGGTCGCTTGAGAAAAACGTATTTAATCGTGACGGGAGAAGCGGTTCGATATATTCACGAAAACGCTGCAGCTTTGGACGATCATTGAGAGCCATGCAGATAACTTTCATCGGAGGTGTTGTGAGTGTATTTATCACGTCATCAATAGTTGGAACGATGAGAGGCTCCATGACTTTTCCTTTGAGATAGGCATCAATGATTTCCTGCCCGCCGGTTGCAATGACGTAATTTCTGTCGTATGTCTGGCAGTGTATGTTTTTTTCGGCAGCGGTTTCAAAGATCATCCGGACATCACTGATCGAAACAGGAGAGGCGTAAAGAACATCTCCTGTAACAGGATTATTTATCTGTGATCCATTGTAGCTTGCGATATAAAAGCCATCACGGACCAGACGGTATCTTTCGGCAATGCATATCGTGTCGGGATAGGGACGACCGGTTACAAATGCAAAGCAGTGTCCCTCATCCAGCATTTCATTTATCGCTTCCAGATCAGTACCATCTATCCGTTTATCGCTGGTGAGAAGTGTCTCATCCAGATCAACAAAGAGAAATTTTCTGTCAGTAGTCATATTTTTTAGAACTCCTGGTTATTAATATTGTGTTTGTAATAATCCCTAAGCTTTTCAAGGGTTGAAAGAGGGATAAAAAGGTTTCCTCGTCCTGTGCCGAGATCAGTATTTGCTTTATTGCTTCCGTGGAAATCAGATCCGCCAGACCACAACAGTCCGTGTTTATCTGCCATTGCCTTCATTTCATTGGTTTCACCTGCTGAAAATGTAGTGTACATCGTTTCCATGGCAGCGAGACCCTCTGCTTTTAAGTCAGTTATAAGAGAATCCAGTCTGTCGTGAGACATTCCATAGAGAAGGGGATGGGCAAGTACAGGTATTCCGTGAGCTTTTTTTATCAGTCGGATCCCGTCAACGGGAGTGACTTTTTCACGGGGGATAAAGTATGGACAGCCGTCACCGATATAGCGGTCAAAGGCTTCCTGCGTGCTCTGTACATATCCGTGTTTCAGCATATATTTGGCATAATGGGCACGGGTAATGACAGCGCCCGGAAAGGCTTCTTTTAGCTGTGAGAAGGAGATATCCATATGAAGTCCTTCACGTAGACCCTTGCACATTTTTTCGTTTCGGACATCTCGGGAATTTCTGAAAACTTCCAGATTGCTTAAAAATTCAGGTTCCGTTTCATCGATAAAGAGTCCGACGATATGGATATCCTTGCCGTTTAGATCGGTTGAGAGTTCAATTCCGTTTATGATCTCAGGAGCGTTTTCTATTGATGCAGCGTAGTCCCGGATTTCTTTAAGACCTTCCACGGTATCGTGATCTGTAAGAGCTATCGCGGCGAGTCCCTTTTTAATTGCATAATCAACCAGCTCAGATGGGGTATACGTACCGTCTGAAGCGGTAGAGTGAACATGTAGATCAACCGGCGGTTCCGTAACACCGTCTCTCATATTTCCGTATAGCATACGTCTGTCATCCTTTCGTGGTTTATTTCATTAATTGGCAAAATCCGTTATAACAAAACACAAATGGGACATGATCTGCATAAAGATCATGCCCCATATAGGTTATATATTAGTTATTGTCGTCTTCAAGATCGGCAGTATATACAGTTGCCTTACGGGCAGCAGCATTGTTAGCAAGGTACTCATCGTAAGTTGTGATCTTATCGATAAGTCCGCCCTCAGGAGTGATCTCCATGATACGGTTTGCAGTAGTCTGTACAAACTGGTGATCATGGCATGTGAAAAGCTCAACACCCTGGAACTTGATGAGACCGTTATTCAGAGCTGTAATGGACTCCATGTCAAGGTGGTTTGTAGGCTCGTCAAGTACGAGGCAGTTTGCGCCTGAGATCATCATCTTGGAAAGGAGACAACGAACCTTTTCACCTCCGGAAAGAACGCGTACTTTCTTTACGCCGTCTTCGCCCGGGAAGAGCATACGTCCGAGGAAACCTCTTACATAAGTCACATCCTTAACAGGTGAATAGCCTGTAAGCCACTCAGTAATGTTGTAATCGTTGTCGAATTCCTTTGTATTATCCTTCGGGAAATAAGCCTGGCTTGTAGTAACGCCCCACTTGTAATTTCCTTCATCAGGCTCCATCTCGCCCATAAGGATCTGGAAGAGAACAGTAATAGCCTGCTCATTTGCACCTACAAAAGCAACTTTATCTGTTCTGTTAAGGACAAAGCTGATGTTATCGAGAACCTTTACACCATCAATAGTCTTGCTCAGATTTTCAACAGTAAGCACTTCGTTTCCGATCTCTCTGTCAGGACGGAAGTCAACGTAAGGATACTTACGGGAAGAAGGCTTGATGTCGTCGAGCTGGATCTTTTCGAGAGCTCTCTTACGGCTTGTAGCCTGCTTACTCTTGGAAGCGTTAGCAGAGAATCTGGAAATAAATTCCTGAAGTTCTTTGATCTTTTCTTCCTTCTTCTTATTAGCTTCCTGCTGCTGCTTTTTCATGAGCTGGCTGGACTCGTACCAGAAATCGTAGTTTCCGGCATAGAGCTGGATCTTTCCATAGTCGATGTCAGCTGTATGAGTGCAGACCTTATTAAGGAAGTAACGGTCATGGGATACAACGATGACTGTGTTTTCGAAATCAATGAGGAAGTCCTCAAGCCATTCGATAGCATCGAGATCGAGGTGGTTAGTAGGCTCGTCGAGGAGGAGAACATCAGGGTTTCCGAAAAGAGCACGTGCAAGGAGAACCTTGACTTTATCGGAACCTGTGAGGTTCTTCATTACCTCATGATGAAGCTCAGAGGAGATTCCGAGTCCGTTAAGAAGGGATTCTGCATCAGACTCTGCTTCCCATCCGTTTAATTCTGCAAATTCACCTTCAAGCTCAGCAGCTCTTACACCATCTTCATCAGAGAAATCTTCCTTTGCATAGATAGCATCCTTCTCTTTCATGATGTCAAAGAGACGCTGATTTCCTGCGATAACGGTATCGAGAACTACATTTTCATCATATTTAAAGTGATCCTGTTCGAGGAAAGAGAGACGCTCGCCGTTTCCGATATGGATATCACCGTTAGTGGTTTCGAGCTGACCGGAAAGAATCTTCAGAAATGTTGACTTTCCTGCACCGTTAGCACCGATGATACCGTAGCAGTTTCCCTCTGTGAACTTAATATTTACATCTTCAAAAAGTGCCTTTTTGCCGACACGATAAGTAACGCCGACTGCTTCTATCATAGAAACTCCTTATTTAATACTGTTTTCGTTTTTAGCTCCTATTGATTATACATAAAAAATATCTTATTTCAAGGAAAACAATGTCTTATTTAACGTGCAGCATGTGGAAATGCAAAAGTTTGCGGTTCAAAAGAGTACGGTTGTGCTATAATTAACCAACTGTGTTTTAATAGAAAGAGGTAGAAAATGAGCTACGCTGACAAGCTTTTTATCAAAAATGTAAAGGATATACTGGAGCATGGTGTTTCAGATGAGGGACTTGAAGTACGCCCCAAATGGGAAGACGGAACACCGGCGCATACGATCGCACTTTTTGGTGTATGTGACAGATATGATCTTCAGAAAGAATTTCCGATAATGACAGTAAGGAGATCGTACTGGAAGTCTGCGTGGGATGAAGTTTCCTGGATCTGGCAGAAAAAGAGCAATGATGTACATGATCTTTCTTCTCACGTATGGGATGCCTGGGCAGATGAAAACGGTACTATCGGCAAGGCATATGGCTATCAGATGGGCTGCCTTTCCAAGTATAAAGATGTTACAGAGGAAGGCCTGAAGAAAGCTTTTGGAGACACGTTAGATCAGAGAACCATTCGTTGGGAAGATGGTACATGTCTTATGGATCAGGTTGACCGTGTGATCTATCAGCTGGTAAATGACCATGCTTCCAGACGTATCATGACAAATATGTACAATCATCATGATCTTTCTGAGATGGCACTTTCTCCCTGTGCGTATTCCATGACTTTCTGCGTAATGGGAAATAAGCTCAGTGCCATCCTTAACCAGCGTTCACAGGATATGATCACTGCCAATAACTGGAATACGGTGCAGGCAGCTCTACTCGTATATAGTTTTGCATCAGCATATGGTTATGAGCCGGGAGAACTTATTCATATGATAGGAAACTGCCATATCTATGATAGACATATTGAGATCGCAAAGAAACTCATTGATGCAGAGCAGTATCCGGCGCCTGAGTTTACTATAGATAAGTCTGTGCGTGATTTCTATGCATTTACAAAGGATTCTTTCCATTTGGAGAATTATCAGTACAGTGATTTTAATGAGAAAATCCCTGTAGCGATTTAATGAAATCGGCTTGTTTATTGCTTTTTTTAATTTATGTGGATATAATCTTTTATAGCTAAAAAATGGATACCCCTGCGGATTGGAATTTCCACAGGGGTTTCAACGATATATAAACGGAGAGTGAGGTGATTCTTATGGCAGATCATGAGGAAAATGTATTTGATAACAGCAGACTTTATTCCGTGCAGGACTACACAACGCCGGAGATGCTTTATAAAGATCTGATTGATAGAGTCCGCAAATATCACCCTTCTGATGATATATCGTTGATCGAGAAGGGTTATCACACTGCAGAGGAGGCCCATAAGGATCAGGTTAGAAAGAGCGGAGAACCGTATATCATTCATCCGCTCTGTACGGCCATTGTATTAGCTGATCTGGAGCTTGATAAGGAAACTATCGTAGCAGGACTGCTTCATGATGTAGTTGAAGATACTGTGATGACAGTTGACGATCTGAAGCGGGAGTTTGGAGAAGATGTTGCTCACCTCGTAGATGGTGTTACAAAACTCAGTAAGCTTAAATATCAGGGAAATAAGGCAGAGTTTCAGGCAGATAACTTGAGAAAAATGTTCCTTGCCATGGCAAAGGATATACGGGTTATCATAATTAAGCTGGCAGATCGTCTGCATAATATGAGAACTTTGCAGTATCAGCCGGAAGAGAAGCAAAGGGAAATCGCACGCGAGACACTGGATATCTATTCACCTATCGCTCAGCGACTTGGAATCAGTAAGATAAAGATTGAGCTTGATGACCTTTCACTTAAATACCTGAAGCCTGATTTTTATCATGATCTTAAAAACCAGATAGCGCAGAGAAAGAGCGAGAGAGAGGAATTTGTTGCTCAGATCGTCGATGAGGTAAGCAGAAATCTTAAAGAGACCGGTATCGAAGGGGAGGTCAACGGCCGTGTTAAGCATTTCTTTTCTATATATAAGAAGATGGTTAACCAGCATAAGACATTGGATCAGATTTATGACCTCTTTGCGGTACGCATAATCGTTAATTCGGTAAAGGACTGTTATGCGGCGCTTGGTGTTATCCATGAAATGTATAAACCAATTCCCGGGCGTTTTAAGGATTATATTGCCATGCCAAAGGCAAATATGTACCAGTCACTTCATACGACGCTGATCGGCAGAAATGGTACGCCTTTTGAGATACAGATAAGAACCTTTGACATGCACAGGACGGCTGAGTTTGGTATCGCAGCACACTGGAAGTATAAAGAGACCAGTGACGGCAGACATCCTGATGAACATGAGGAAGAAAAACTTTCCTGGCTCAGACAGATCCTTGAGTGGCAGAAAAATCTTTCAGATAACAAGGAATTTATGGATCTCTTAAAGAGCGATCTGAACCTGTTTTCTGATTATGTTTATGCATTTACGCCGACAGGTGACGTCAAAAATCTGCCGGCAGGTTCCACACCGATCGATTTTGCTTACAGCATCCATTCTGCTGTCGGTAATAAGATGGTTGGTGCAAGAGTTAACGGAAAACTCGTAAATATTGACTATGCTATCCAGAATGGAGACAGAGTCGAGATCATTACGAGTCAGAATTCCAGAGGCCCGAGCCGTGACTGGCTGAAGATCGTTCGTTCAACTCAGGCTCGTTCAAAGATCAATCAGTGGTTTAAGAATGAACTTAAAGAAGACAATATTCTTCGCGGAAAAGAGGCGTTTGCTTTTTATTGCAAGAGCCACGGTATTCACCAGGAAAACCTGATGAAACCGGAATATGAAGAAGTTGTCATGCGTAAATATGGTTTCCGCGATTTTGATTCTGTATATGCTGCTATCGGTCATGGAGGCTTGAAAGAGGGACAGGTCGTTAATCGTATGCGTGAAGCATATGAGACTGATCACCGAAGAAAGCTTACAGATGCAGAAGCTCTTGCGGAAATGGACGAGTCTGTTAAAAAGACCAGTAACGTAAGAAACCGCGGAGGCATCATCGTAAAGGGCATAACTGATGTATCCGTTCATTTCAGTAAATGCTGCGGTCCGCTTCCCGGAGATGAGATCGTGGGATACGTTACCCGGGGCAGAGGAGTTTCCATTCATCGTACGGACTGCGTGAATATTATGAATATGTCCGAAGAGGACAGACGCCGTCTTATCGAAGCTGAGTGGCAGAAGAGCGGAAAAGCCGGTGAAGAATATCTCGCAGAGATTTATATTTATGCGGCGAACAGAAATGGACTTCTGGTTGATATTTCAAGGCTTTTTACAGAGGGAAATATCGGCATTGTCAGTGTTAATTCGCGTGTAAATAAGCAGCATATTGCTACTATTTCGGTTTCATTCAATGTTCATAACACAGATGAACTTAATAGGATAATAGAAAAGCTCCGTGCGATCCAGGGCGTTATGGACATTGAACGTACCACAGGCTGAGTTAGGAAAGGATAGCTTATGCGTCTTCAAAGACTGATAGTAGGACCGGTCCAGACAAATTGCTATATTTTGGAAAACGAAGAGGAACATACAGCGGTCGTGTTCGATCCTGGTGACAGGGGTGACAAGATATTTCAGAATGTCGTCGAACACGACCTTCATCTTGTTGCTGTAATGCTGACACACGGACATTTTGATCATATAACCGGTGTTGCAGAACTTTTAAGAGCATCGGATGATGCTTACGGAATACCAAAAGGGGCGGCTCATGCAGTTCCGGTATATGCAGGAAGTGAAGAAAGAGGATTGCTTTCAGATTCGGTCCTCAATTGCTCCGGCACCGGAATGGGATATGGAGATGGCCCGGTAACTGTCAAACCTGATGTATGGTTGGCAAATCATGAGAAAATTGAACTAGCAGGATTTCAGATAGAATGTATCCACACTCCGGGACATACGGAGGGAAGCTGTTGCTATTATATAGAAGCTGAAAAGCTGCTTTTCTCGGGAGATACTGTATTTGAGGGTTCTGTTGGAAGAACAGATTTTCCGACGGGATCATCTGCAAGGCTTACGGAATCGATCAGAAAAGAAATTACCGTGCTTCCTGATGACACTTATATTCTTCCGGGACATGGCGGAGAGACCACAGTCGGGGATGAGAAAAAGTGGAATATGTGGTTTGGTATGTAATAAATTAGTTTAAGGAGAACAGAAATGGCACTACTGAAGAAACCGGTTACGGGAATGAAGGATATCCTCCCGCGCGAGATGGAGATCAGGAACTATGTTATGGAACAGGTTCGTGAGACATATGGAAGATTTGGATTCACACAGATCGAAACTCCGTGTGTAGAGCATATAGAGAATCTTTGCTCCAATCAGGGCGGCGAGAATGAAAAACTTATCTTCAGGATTCTTAAGAGAGGTGAGAAGCTGAAGCTTGAAGAAGCAAAAGATGTATCTGATCTTGCGGATTCAGGACTCAGATACGATCTGACACTTCCTCTTTCAAGATACTATGCAAATCACATGAATGAACTTCCTTCTCCGTTCAAGGCACTTCAGATGGGAAATGTGTTCAGAGCCGATCGTCCGCAGAAGGGACGTTTCAGACAGTTCATGCAGTGCGATATCGATATACTTGGAGATGCAACAAATCTTGCCGAGATCGAACTGGTACTCGCTACAACAACACTGCTGTCAAAGCTTGATTTCAAGGGATTTACAGTAAGGATTTCAGACAGAAGATTCCTTAGAGCGATGGCTCTCCATTGCGGTTTTCCTGAGGCAGATCTCGACAAAGTATTCATTATCCTTGACAAGATGGACAAAATCGGCGAGGATGGTGTGCGCGAAGAACTTCTGAAAGAAGGATATGCGGAGGAAAATGTTGACCGTTATCTTGCACTTTTCAGAGTTGGAAACGACAGTAATGCTATCGCAGAACTCAAGTCAACTCTCGGAGATGCTCTTCCGGAGGGAACTGCGGAATCTCTTATGGCGATCATCGATACTGTAAATGCTTCCAAGGCAGGAGAGTTCGACGTTCGATTTGATCCTACACTTGTACGGGGAATGTCCTATTATACAGGAACGATCTTTGAAATTGAGATCGCAGAGTTTGGTTCATCTATCGCCGGCGGTGGACGTTACGACGGAATGGTTGGAAAGTTCACCGGAAATAACGTTCCGGCATGTGGTTTCTCGATAGGTTTTGAAAGAATCATAACAATCCTTCTGGATCATGATTTCTGTGTTCCGAGAGCAGGAGAGCGTGTAGCATTCCTTATTGACAAGAAGATGCCATCAGACCGTATTCCTGCGATCATGAAGGAAGCATCTGATCTTCGTGCAGAAGGAAAAACAGTTCTCGTTTCTCAGATGATGAAAAATAAGAAATTCCAGAAAGATAATCTTGAGAAGTCCGGATATACGGATATCAGAGATTTCTACGCTTAATCAGCTGAATAGACAGTTAAGGCTGCCACAGCTTTTTATCATAATTATAAAGATGAAAGAGGAAAAAAATGTTTCAGTCAAGAACTCATAACTGTAACGAGCTTCGTCTTTCCGATGCAGGAAAGAATGTAACTCTCTGCGGATGGTTTGAAAATATCCGTAAGGTCAGCAAAAATCTCGGCTTCCTTGTTCTCCGTGATTTCTACGGAAAGACACAGGTGGTTATCGAGACAGAAGAGATGATGGAGAAGATCAGCGGTGTAAACTGTGAGTCAACGCTTCAGATTACAGGTGTCGTACGCGAGCGTTCGAGCAAGAACACAGATATGGCAACCGGAGAGATCGAAGTCGTTCCGTCAGAAATAACAGTACTTGGAAAGTGCATTTACAATGAGCTTCCGTTTGAGATCAATCGTTCAAAGGAAGCAGATGAAAATACAAGACTTAAGTATCGTTATCTTGATCTCAGAAATCCTGCTGTCAAGAATAATATCCTGCTTCGTGCAAATATCGTTGCAGATCTTCGCCGTGCAATGACTGAGGAAGGATTCCTGGAGATCACAACTCCTATCCTTACCTGTTCAAGCCCTGAGGGTGCGCGTGATTACCTTGTACCGTCACGTCTTCATCCCGGTCAGTTCTATGCTCTTCCGCAGGCTCCGCAGCAGTTTAAGCAGATACTGATGGCATCCGGATTTGATCGTTATTTCCAGATCGCTCCGTGCTTCCGTGATGAGGATGCAAGAGCAGATCGTTCTCCGGGTGAGTTCTATCAGCTTGATATGGAGATGTCCTTTGCATCTCAGGAAGATGTATTTGCAGTACTTGAGAGAGTTCTTCCTCCGGTATTTGCTCGTTACGGCGTATACAAGACAGCTTCGACTGCTCCGTTCACAAGGATCAAGTATCTCGATGCTCTTGAGAAATATGGTTCAGATAAGCCGGATCTTCGTATCGATCTTACAGCAGAGGATGTTACAGACGTTCTTTCAGATTGTGGATTCGGACCGTTTGCAGCAGGCAATGTGATCAAGGCTGTCAGAGTGTCCGACTGCAAGCTTGCACGTAAGGCAATTGACAAGATCCTTGTAGATGTTGAGGTTGTCAGCGGCAGCAAGGCATGCTGGTTCAAGGTTGGTGAAGATGGTTCCTTCACTGGCGGTATCAGCAAGTTCCTTACAGAGAGACAGGCAGCACTTACCGAGAAACTCGGCCTTAAGAGCGGTGACTGCGTATTTATGGCTGCAGGCAAGAAGAATCAGGCTCAGAAGACAGCTGGTGTTATCATTAAGACAGTTGGCCCTCAGGCTGAAGGTCATATGAAGAAAGACTGTTATGAGTTCTGCTGGATCGTTGACTTCCCGATGTATGAGATCGGAGAGGAATCCGGTGAGCTCGAGTTCTGTCATAATCCGTTCTCAATGCCGCAGGGTGGTGTAGAGGCTCTTAAGAATGAAGATCCGTTAACTATCATGGCTTATCAGTATGATCTGGTATGTAACGGTGTCGAGCTTTCAAGTGGTGCTGTACGTAATCATGATCCGGAGATCATGGTTGAGGCGTTCCGTATCGTAGGTCTCGGTGAGGAAGACGTTAAGAAGAAGTTCCCTGCCATGTACAATGCATTCTGCTATGGAGCACCGCCGCATGCAGGTATTGCACCGGGCGTTGACCGTATGGTTATGCTTATCGCAGGAGAAGAATCTATCCGTGAGATCATTCCGTTCCCGATGAATAAGAATGCAGTAGATCTTATGATGGGTTCACCTTCCGGAGTAGAGCAGAAGCAGCTTGACGATGTTCATATCGCGATCGTTGCTGATGATAAGGAAGAAGAATAAATATGAGTGGTGAGTCTGCGCAGCCAGATGAAAAAGAAGTGATCCATGCCTCCGATCTTTATGGATATACTCATTATCTTTACGGAGAAGCGTTCCTTGGTTCATACCGTGGTATGAGATACCGTATAGCCAGGGAACCGCTGAAAAAGGTTTTTTATTCTCCGGAGGAGGAGTGGGCAAAGGATGCGACTTTTTTGGTCAGTGTATGGCCGGAGCCGTATTCATATGAGAAAACACCAGATGAAAAAAAACAGAGCTTCTCTTTTCCATTTACGGATGAGGGAAGACTCATGGCAGTTAAGTGCCTTAATCGCCAGTATTTTATACGTAAGCCTGAATGGGACGCGGCGATGGATGCGCACTGGATTTAAATTTAAGGAGTAATCAGTTTTGTCCGATTTAGCAAAAGAGATCAATAAACGTCGAACATTCGCCATTATTTCCCACCCGGATGCAGGTAAAACGACTCTTACAGAGAAGTTTCTGCTCTATGGAGGTCAGATTAATCTGGCAGGTTCCGTAAAGGGTAAGGCAACTGCACGTCATGCGGTATCTGACTGGATGGATATCGAAAAAGAAAGAGGTATTTCCGTAACGAGTTCTGTGCTGCAGTTTGAATTTGACAACTGCTGCATTAATATCCTTGATACACCGGGACACCAGGACTTTTCGGAGGATACATACCGTACACTTATGGCAGCAGATTCCGCTGTAATGGTAATCGATGGAGCAAAGGGCGTTGAGCCGCAGACACGAAAGCTGTTCAGAGTTTGCGGAAGACGAGGCATACCTGTATTTACATTCATAAATAAAATGGATCGTGATGCAAGAGATACCTTTGATCTCCTGGACGAGATTGAAAAAGAACTTGGGATCGCTACCTGTCCCGTAAACTGGCCTATAGGTTCCGGTAAGGAATTTAAGGGTGTATACGACAGAAAAAACAGAAATATCGTTGAATTTGCCGATACACAGAAGGGAACTAAAGAAGGAACGGAAACGGTTATTCCGCTTGATGACGAAGCTGCTTCTGTTGCTGCGATAGGAGAAGAAGCGAGAGAACAGCTTTTAAGCGAGATTGAGCTTCTCGATGGAGCAAGTGAAGAATTTGATCAGGAAAAAGTAAATGCAGGTAAGCTTTCACCGGTTTTCTTTGGTTCAGCACTGACAAACTTTGGTGTAGAGATATTCCTTCACAATTTCCTTCAGATGACTTCGTCGCCTCTTCCGAGAAAGGCAGATACAGGTGTGATCGACCCTGTTGATAACGGATTTTCTGCGTTTGTTTTCAAAATCCAGGCAAACATGAACAAAGCACATCGTGACCGTGTAGCTTTCATGAGAATCTGTTCAGGTAAGTTTACGGCAGGAATGGATGTATTTCATGTTCAGGGCGGAAAGAATGTACGTCTTATGCAGCCTCAGCAGATGATGGCAGAAGAACGTCATGTTGTAAGTGAAGCATATGCAGGTGATATAATAGGTGTATTTGATCCGGGTATTTATTCTATCGGAGATACATTATGTACTCCCGGAGATAAGTTTAAGTATGCAGGAATCCCTACATTTGCGCCGGAGCACTTTGCAAGAGTGAGACAGGTTGATACCATGAAGCGTAAGCAGTTCGTAAAGGGTATCGAGCAGATCGCTCAGGAAGGTGCGATTCAGATCTTCCAGGAAGAAAACTACGGAATGGAAGAGATCATAGTAGGTGTTGTAGGTGTGCTTCAGTTTGAAGTTCTCCAGTATCGACTTAAGAATGAGTATAATGTTGAGATTAAGCTTGATCAGCTTCCGTATGAGTTTATCCGCTGGATTGCTGACAGAGACATTGATCTGGATACTATTACAGGTACATCTGATATGAAGAAAGTACGCGATCTTAAAGGAAGACCGCTTCTGCTCTTTGTAAACAGTTGGTCTATCGGCATGACTCTTGATCGTAATGAAGGTCTTGTACTGGAAGAATACAGCGAAAACGAGGCATAATTTCGGAGGTGGCACGAGGTGAACTCTGAGCGAAAGAAAAGAAGAGTGCGCCGTCTGCAGAAAATTCTGCACGTGCCGCTTCTTTTATGCCTATGTACTGTGCTTCTAAGCGGTTGTGCGGCTCAGAAACGGCTGGAACATGTCATGGATAAGATCCGTGAGGTGCTGCCGGATGATCCGATACATTATATTTTCTTTGGTGATGATAATGATATGAACAGCGTTTCAGATAATAATGGAGATGCAGATCATACTGAAGAAAATACCATTGCTGATGAAGCTGGAAGCATTGAGGCTGACGAGAGCGGCAGTGAAGAAACCGGATCAGATAGTCCCTCGTTGGATGATCTGGCTAAAGATGAGCGTGCGTATTGTTTTTCAAAAATAACCCCATATGAAAAAAAGGTTTATCTGGAAATCTATAACTGTTTTCTGAATATGAGCGATAACACCGAGCTTTCTACTCTTGATGCTGATGTGATAGATCATGCGTTTAATCTGGTGATGATGGATCATCCGGAACTGTTTTTCGTAGATGGATACAGGACAACAGAAACTACGCGTAACGGTGTACCGGTGAAAATTGAGATTTCCGGAAAATATAATGTGTCTCCTGATGTTAGAAAGACGAAGGAGAAAGAGATCGCAAAGGTCGCTGAGGCTGCATTAAAGGACTGCCCAAGGGACGGCTCTGAATATGATCAGGTTAGATATGTATTTCAGTGGATAATCGATCATACTGATTATAGTCTGGAAGCACCTGATAATCAGAATATTTCATCAGTATTCTTAAATGGGCGGAGCGTATGCCAGGGCTATACAATGGCTACGAAGTATTTGCTGGACAAGCTCGGGATTTTCTGTACAGTGGTTTACGGTACTGCAGATGGAGAGAGCCATTCATGGAATCTTGTGAGAATGGATGGCACAGAATGTTATGTCGATACCACCTGGGGAGATGCATCGTACCGGATGGAAGACAGCTCACTTGCGCCGCATACAAATTATAACTATTTCGGTTGTAATGAAGATATACTTCGCAGGACGCATGCTATAAACAACCCGGTCAAACTGCCGAGATGCACAGCGCTTGATGAATATTATTACGTAAAAGAAGGTCGCTATTTTACAACGGCGGATTTTAATCGTCTGAAGGCTCTTTTCGAATATGAGTCAACACAGGATGAAGAAAATTTTACGATCCGCTGCTCTGACAGAAATGTGTATCAGGAATTGAGTACAGCTCTTTTTGATGAGAGAAAGATATTTGAAATCCTTCCGGATTCAGATAGCGTGAAATATATTCGTGATGACAGGGAGAATACAATGACTTTCTCAGCGGGGACAGAGAGCTGAAGCGAGTGAGCAGTAACGAACTTCCTTTTTGAAAGGTAGTTTGATATAATAATAGTTTGAAAAAGGGAAAAATCGGATCGTCTGTAGAATTGAGAGGACAAGAACAGATGGCAAATGAAAAAAGAGAAACTGCTACTCTTCTGAATACCGGTATTCAGGGAGAGGTAAAAATTGCTGATGATGTAGTTGCAGTTATTGCTGCGCTTGCTGCACAGGAAGTGGACGGCGTAGGAACCATGCATGGCGGTGTCGGCAAAAATATTATGGCCTATGTCGGTGTTAAGAAGGCCGATAAGGGTGTGCGTGTTGAAGTAGTAAATGGTGTTGTACGTGCAGATGTTGCTGTACACATTCGTTATGGTTACAGTATTCCGGAAGTCAGCAGAAAGGTACAGGAAAAGGTCAGAAGCTCTATCGAGACAATGACGGGTCTTACTGTTGCGGATGTTAATATCCGAGTTGCCGGAATCCAGATGGAGGCAGGAACCACAGCATGAGGAGAAGTCTTTTAAGAGAACATATTTTTATACTGGTTTTTATGACTGAGTTTAATTCAGTTGAGGAGATGCCTGAAACAATGCGTCTCTATTTTGAGTCCCTTGAGGAACCGGCAGATGATGCCTCAGAGGAATATATTGAGACTAAATTCAAGAATATCCTTGGCAAACTTTCAGAACTTGATGAGAAGATCAATGAGAAGGCAGAGGGATGGACTACTTCACGTATGGGAAAGGTAGAACTGGCTCTTATCCGTCTTGCGGCTTATGAAATCTTACATGATGAAGATGTACCTACAGGAGTTGCTATTGATGAGGCGGTTGAACTTGCCAAAAAGTATGGACAGGATGGATCGCCTGCGTTTGTAAATGGTGTTCTTGCCAAACTGGTAGGTTAATGGATAAAGTCTATTCAGTCAGTCAGGTTAATTCATACATCCGCGGCATTTTTGACGATGATATGCTGCTTTCGCGTGTCAGTGTCAAGGGAGAATTATCAAATGTAAAATACCATTCTTCCGGGCATATATACTTTACGGTAAAGGACAGCAAGGCAGCGATCGCGGGTGTGATGTTTGCCTCAGATGCCATTTCTCTGGATTTTTGTCTGGAGGAAGGACAGTCGGTGGTCGTCACAGGCAGAATCGGTGTATACGAACGTGATGGCCGGTATCAGGTCTATGCCAAAAGAATCTCCCGCGAAGGCTCAGGTCTTCTATATGAAAAATATGAGAAACTCCGACAGGAACTGGCGGATATGGGAATGTTTGATGAGATGTATAAACAGCCGATCCCCAAATTCGTAAGGACTCTTGGAGTAGTGACAGCGCCTACCGGTGCTGCTGTCAGGGATATTATCAATGTTTCTTTGAGGAGAAACCCCTATCTGCAGATCATTCTCTACCCTGCAAAGGTTCAGGGTGAGGGTGCGGCGGAGTCGATATCAGCAGGAATAGAAGAACTTCAGAAGAGAGATGTTGATGTGATCATCGTTGGCAGAGGCGGTGGATCTATCGAAGATTTGTGGGCTTTTAATGAAGAGATTGTTGCAAGGACTATTTTTGATTGTCCGGTACCGATTATTTCCGGAACAGGGCATGAAACTGATACGACTATTGCTGACTGGGTAGCAGATCTCAGAGCACCGACGCCCAGCGCAGCGGCAGAACTTGCTGTTTTTGATTATGCTGCTTTTCAGGGAGCGTTGGAAATATATAAGGATAAGCTTTCGACTCTGATGATGAACAGGCTTAGAGGCAAAAGAGAAAAATATAATACTCTTTTGTCTGGTTTTATGCGCTTTTCACCGGAAGGAAGTCTGAAAGAGAAAAAAATCCGTGTGGACAATTATCGAAATGAACTTAAGCGTCATATGGAACGTATTTTGCAGGAGTATCATATGATGGAAGTTCGCTTTGAAGATGGTCTTACCGGAGGAATGGGTGAAAAGCTTAGATCAGTCAAAGAAAGACGGGCAATCTTTGCTGAGCGCTTAAACGGAGTTTCACCGTTAAATACATTGAGCCGTGGTTATACTTTTACGGAACTCGGGAATGGCAGACCTCTAAAGGATGTGCATGAAGTGCAGCCTGGAGACGAGGTCATGATCTATGTACAGAACGGAAAGGTGTTTGCCGATGTCACCAAGACAGAAGAAAGATAAGGAAATGTCCATTGAGGAAGGCTTTACTTTTTTGGAAGATTCCTTAAAAAAGCTTTCAGACGAGGATATTTCTCTCGAAGAGTCTTTTGCCGTATTCGAAAAAGGAATGAAGGTCTTAAAAGAAGTCAGCGGAAAGATCGATGAGGTCGAAAAGAAAGTTCAGATCATAAATGAAGAGGGTGGAACGGATGATTTTCAGTGAAGAACTAAAAAGACGTGCAGACTTTGCCGAGTCGGTATTAAAGTCATACCTTCCGGAAGAGAAAGGATATGAAGTAAGAGTTGCGGAAGCGATGAATTACTCAGCTCTTTCAGGAGGAAAGCATCTTCGTCCTGTCATTATGCATTCTGTGTATCAGATGTATGGTGGAAAAGATCAGGTAGTTGAGCCGTTTATGGCTGCACTGGAGATGATCCATAATTATTCACTGGTCCATGATGATCTGCCGGCGATGGACAATGATATGTACAGGCGAGGAAGAAAAACTACCCATGCTGTATATGGTCCGGGTATGGCTACTCTTGCAGGTGATGGACTTTTGAACCTTGCCTACGAAACTGCGTTAAAGGCTTTTTCAGTAGAAAAAGGTCAGACAACTACTGAGAGTATCATAAAGGCTCTCGGTATTCTTTCTGACAAAGCCGGTATAAACGGTATGCTCGGTGGACAATCGGCAGATGTAGATGCAGAAGAAAGAAACAGGAAACTGGATCTGCAGGAATTGCTCTATATACATGAAAAGAAAACAGCATGTCTTTTGGAAAGTGCGCTTATGATCGGCGGCTGCTTATGTAATGTTTCAGATGAAGAATTAAAGAAACTGGAAGATATAGGACACTATGTTGGAGTAGCTTTTCAGATAGAGGATGATATCCTTGACGTGACCGGTGATGAAAAGATCCTTGGAAAACATGTCGGTTCTGATGCGGAAAATGGAAAAGAGACATACGTAACTCTTAAAGGAATCGAGCAGGCAAAAAAGGATGCTGCCGATATGACGGAAAGTGCACTGGCTATAATGGATAAACTGCCTGAGTCTGATGGCTTTTTAAGAGAACTTGTGATAAGTTTGGTTACAAGACAGAGATAAGTGTACGTTGCATGATTTTTGGAATGAAATGACAAAAAGTCATAGAGTTTTGTTACAGTTTACAGGCGGAATGTAAGATGATACTTGATCGGATTAATCAGGCAAATGATATAAAAAAAGTCAGCCCGGATGAGTATGCGCTCCTTGCGCAGGAAATCCGGACATTTCTCATAAAGAAGATCAGCAGGAGCGGCGGACATCTGGGATCAAATCTTGGCGCGGTGGAATTAACCATGGCGCTTCATCTTGCGTTGAATCTTCCGCAGGATAAGATCGTTTTTGATGTGGGACATCAGTCATATACACATAAGATCCTCACTGGCAGGCGCGGAGATTTTGATGGACTGAGACAGTATGGTGGAATATCAGGGTTTCCGAAAAGGTCGGAAAGTGAGTGTGATGCCTTCGATACAGGACACAGTTCTACATCAATATCAGCAGGACTCGGTCTCGTAAAGGCCAGAGATCTCCGTCATGAAAAACGAACCGTTGTTTCGGTCATCGGAGATGGTGCATTGACTGGCGGAATGGCTTATGAGGCACTTAATAATGCATCCAAGCTGGAAACAAACTTCATAATTATCCTTAATGATAACAATATGTCCATATCAGAGAATGTTGGCGGTATTTCAAAGTATTTACAGGGAATACGTACAGCTGAGGGATATCAGGACTTTAAGATGGCTCTTCAAAAGCAACTATTACGCATACCCAGAGGTCAGGCTGTAGTGGATCATCTGAAGAGGTATAAAAGCTCTTTAAAGCAGCTTTTTGTGCCGGGTATGTTTTTTGAAGATATGGGCATAACATATCTCGGACCTGCCGACGGACATAATATCCGTGAGATGGTCAGACTGATTGAAGAGGCAAAGAAGATAAATCATGTTGTTCTGATCCATGTATGTACAAAAAAAGGTATGGGATATGCTCCGGCAGAGAGGCATCCTGCGCGTTTTCACGGTACAGAACCATTTGATATAGAGACGGGACTTCCTCTTAAAAATAAAGCCAAAGCCGGTTGGACTGATATCTTTTCTACAGTTATGATAAAACTTGCGGCCAGAAATGACAGAGTAGTGGCGATAACTGCGGCAATGCCTGATGGTACCGGACTAAAGAGATTTAGGAATCTTTATCCTGACAGATTTTTTGATACAGGTATTGCAGAGGAACATGCAGTAACATTTGCGGCCGGACTTGCAGCAGGAGGAATGATTCCTGTATTTGCGGTATATTCATCATTCCTTCAGAGGGGATATGACCAGATGCTGCATGACGTGTGTATACAGAACCTTCATGTAATCTTTTGTATAGATCGCGCAGGATTGGTAGGGGCAGACGGTGAAACCCATCAGGGAATTTTTGACCTTTCCTATCTTTCATCGATTCCGAATATGCATATCATGGCACCTAAAAATAAGTGGGAACTGTCGGATATGATGAAATTTGCTGTAGATTTTGACGGCCCGATCGCAATCAGATATCCGAGAGGTCAGGCTTATGATGGGCTTGAGGAGCATCGGGAGAAAATTGTTTATGGAAGATCAGAGCGCATTTTTGATGAAGATGGTGTTCAGCTTTTAGCTGTGGGATCTATGGTAGAGACAGCAGTACAGGTCAGAGAAACACTGAAAGCGAATGGAATCCCATGTGCTCTTGTGAATGCGCGTTTTGTAAAGCCGATAGATGAAAAAATGGTAAGCACTGCCATTGAAAAAGGAAGTCTCATCGTCACCATGGAAGAAAATGTAAAATCAGGTGGATTTGGTGAGAAGGTGCGTGAAGTTATTGATCGTTTAGATCCGGAATTTCCTATGTTGTCTGTGACGCTTCCGGATGCATATGTAGAGCATGGAAACGTAAATATACTGAAACAGGTTGTTGGTATAGATGCGGATACCATAACGCAAAAGATCATGGATAAGATCAGGAAATAAAAATTGATTTAATCCGGTGTTTTATAGAGGAAAGGTAATAGGAATGAGTCAGAAAAAGAGACTGGACGTACTGCTTTTCGAGAGAGGGCTTGCACCTTCGAGAGAGCAGGCAAAGGCATATATAATGAGCGGAGAAGTCTATGTCGATGGACAGAAAGAGGATAAGCCCGGCTCATCTTTTCCTGAAACTGCCAATATAGAGCATAGAGGCCAGAAACTAAAGTATGTGAGTCGCGGTGGTCTAAAGCTTGAGAAGGCGATGGCAGCATTTCCTGTGAAACTCGATGGAAAGATCTGTATGGACATAGGAGCATCTACAGGCGGTTTCACGGATTGCATGCTGCAGAATGGTGCGGTTAAGGTTTATTCCATAGATGTAGGATACGGTCAATTGGCCTGGTCTCTTAGAAATGACGAAAGAGTTGTTTGTATGGAAAAAACTAACTTTCGTTATCTGACACCGGAGGATTTAGAGGACAGACCTGATTTTGCTTCCTGTGATGTTTCTTTTATTTCACTTTCAAAGATATTACCGGCAGCATTTCCTATCTTAAGTGAAGATGGAGAAATGGTATGCCTTATTAAGCCTCAGTTTGAGGCCGGTAAGGATAAGGTTGGCAAAAAGGGTGTAGTACGTGATCCGGCAGTTCATGAAGAAGTGATCACTAATACACTGAATATGGCCAGAGAAAATGGTTTTAATATAGTCGGACTTGAATACTCTCCGATCAGAGGACCGGAGGGAAATATTGAATACTTGATGTATCTTACAAAGAATGCTGATAATGAGAAATATACATCTTTATTGATACTGCCGGAAAAAGATCCCGAAATTATTCGAAATACAGTAGAAGCAGCACATGATTCACTTGATAAATAAGATATGAGGAACTGACATGAGGAACTTCTATGTGATCACTAATCGCAATCGTGACAGAAACCTTGCTGTCACAAATCGGATTCGAAATTATCTTGTTCAGCATGATCGTGTTGTTGAAGTATCTGCAGATGGTCCCATGGAAGATGGGCATTATACAGATTCTACACATATACCGGAAGAAACAGAGTGCATAATCGTGATCGGTGGGGACGGAACTTTGATCGCGGCAGCAAGAGATATAGTAGATACAGGACTTCCGATGCTTGGAGTCAATCAGGGCACTCTTGGATATCTCACAGATGTTGAGGTTGATGGTTTGGAGCATTCGCTCGATCGGCTTATAGATGATCGGTTTGAGATAGAAGAACGTATGATGCTCTGTGGTCGGGTAAGCGATCCTTCGGGAAAGCTTCTGGCTGAGTCGAGAGCGCTTAATGACGTTGTGCTTCATGCGGCAGGTACGCTTCATCTTGGCGAATATGAAGTCAGTGTCAACGGACGTTATTTAAGCTCGTTTAGAGCTGATGGAATAATAGTCTGTACACCTACAGGTTCTACAGCATATTCCATGTCGGCAGGAGGACCTATAATTGAGCCCAGAGCAAGGATGATGGTGATCACGCCAATATGTCCACATACGCTGAATACGCGAAGTATCGTGCTTTCAGCGGACGATACGATCAGTGTATCTGTCAAAGAAGGCATGTCGGTAGCATGTTTTGATGGACATAGTCCTGTGGATCTGAAAAAAGGCGATATAGTGGATGTACGTCGTTCCGCAAAGGTGACTCGCATAATTCGTATTAATCCGGGAAGTTTTCTTTCCGTGCTAAGTAATAAATTCCGCTCCTGATGCCGATAAAAAAGGCGTAAAGGGTTTAATTAACGGAAGGGGTAAAATTGAAACAGAAACGACAGGAAAAGATCATTGAATTGATCGAAAAATACAATATAGAAACTCAGGAAGAACTTGCAGACAGGCTCCGCGAATCCGGGTATGATGTTACACAGGCTACAGTATCAAGAGACATTCGTGAATTGCATCTTGCAAAAGTTCCGGGTCAGGAGGGACATCAGAAGTATGTTCGTGGCAGGAACGGAGATCAGGATCTTGGCAAGAAATATGTGCGGGTGATGAAAGAGGGAATTATCTCGGCTGACACTGCGCAGAATATGATCGTGATCAAGACGGTCAGCGGAATGGCAATGGCGGTGGCAGCGGCGCTCGATGCAATGAAAATGCCGGAAATAGTGGGAAGTATAGCAGGAGATGACACAATAATGTGTGTAGCGAAGACATCTCTTGAAGCAGAGCATGTCCGTGCTGTTGTTCTGGATATGTTTTGATACACATATGTTTAAAGCACAAAAGGAAGATTTTGTAATTTTAATATTGCAGGATCTTCCTTTTAATGTTATTATTTTAGCGAACAAGTGTTTGAGAACAAATATACGGGGCTTCGGGGAGCTAAGGAGATATAATGTTAATCAGTTTAAGTGTGAATAATCTGGCACTTATTGAAAAAGAAGAGGTAACCTTTGGTGAGGGGCTTAATGTATTTTCAGGAGAGACAGGAGCCGGAAAATCTCTTGTTATCGGAAGTGTAAGCCTTGCTCTCGGTGGCAAGGCAAGAGCAGATATTGCACGAGATCCGGAAAAGCCGGCTGAAGTTGAGCTGGTTTTTGCACTGGACAGGGAAGAAGAACGCAAAAAGATACGTGATCTGGATATTCCTGTGGAAGATGATGGCCTGGTGATAATCCGCAGGAGATTCAGTGGTGGAAGAGGAACGGCAAAGATCAATGGTGTTACGGTTACAGGATCTCTTTTAAGAGAGATATCCGGGATACTTATAGATATCCATGGTCAGCATGAACATCAGTCTCTTCTTTATAAAAAGAATCATCTTCTGATACTTGACCGTTATGCGGGGAGAAAAGCTGAGCTGCTTTTGGATAATTACAGAAAGCAGTATCATTGTGTTAAGTCTATACGTGATGAATTAAAGGCTATTTCCACAGATGAATCGGAGAGACTAAGAGAAGCTGATCTCCTGCGCTATGAAATCGGTGAGATAGAAGAGGCTTCGTTAAAAGACGGTGAAGATGAGTCATTGGAAGAACGATTTTCGTTTATGAATAACTCAAGAAAGATTGCGGAAGCGGCAGGTGAGGCATCTTCTCTCATTGGAGGAGATGAAGCTGCCGGAGAAATGATCGGAAGGGCTGTACGTGCGTTTAATGCAGCAGCAGATCTGGATAAAGAGGCTTCAGGTCTTATGCAGGAATTAAATGACCTGGATTCGCTTCTTTCGGATATAAGACGTGATCTGGAATCATATCTTTCGGGATTATCATTTTCCGAAGAGGAATATAACGAAGTTACCGAGAGGTTAAACCGTATTAATGAATTAAAAATGAAGTATGGGAAAAGCATTCCTGAGATACTGGAATCTCTCGAGATCAGGCAAAAGAAGCTGGAGCAGCTGGAAAATGCAGATGCATATCGTGCTGAACTGGAGGAAAAGCTTGCAGCTTCAGAAAAAGAGCTTTTCAGTGCAGCAGAAGAATTGACGGTTGAGAGAAAGAAAAATGCAGCTGAACTTGGCGGTCGGATGAAAAAAGCTCTGATAGGGCTCAATTTTGAGACGGTACAGTTTGAAATAGCCGTGAGAAGCGCAGACAATGGCTATACAGAAAACGGTGCAGATGATGTAGAATTCATGATCTCAACAAATCCCGGTGAGACATTAAAGGCCTTAAAAGATGTTGCCAGCGGAGGTGAACTATCTCGTGTCATGCTTGCGTTAAAAACAGTTCTTGCAGATACAGATCAGATTGATACGCTTATATTTGATGAGATAGATACAGGTATAAGTGGCAGAACAGCACAAAAGGTATCTGAGAGCCTTGCAAGTTTGTCAGGGCGTCACCAGGTTATTCTTATTACACATCTTCCGCAGATAGCAGCGATGGCAGATCATCATTTTCTTATAAAGAAGACTGTGGAGGAAGGAAGAACACTGACAGGAATACGAGAACTTCAGAGAGAAGAGATCATAGATGAGCTCGGACGCATGCTTTCAGGCGCGGAAATGACGGAAACCGTGCGTCAAAATGCAGAAGAAATGAAGGAATTAGCAGATAAAACGAAAAAGAAGACTTCATAACCCCTGAATGGTGTATAATGTTAAAAGAGGATATACGCGTTTGTGTATTCTCTAATAGAGAACAGGAATCCGAAAAAGGGGTTTCTATTTCGGGGGTAGAATTATGAAAAATGTACTTTTTGTTGCATCTGAAGCTGTTCCGTTTATTAAAACAGGTGGATTGGCGGATGTTGTAGGATCATTGCCGGCAAATTTCGATAAGCGTTATTTTGACGTACGTGTCATGATGCCAAAGTATAATTGCATGTATCAGAAATATAAGGACATGCTTGAGTACGTTACAAATTTCTATATGCCGTATAATGGACAGAATGTCTATGTTGGTATATTTAAGACACAGTGGGATGGCGTAACATATTATTTCATCGATAATGAGTACTATTTCTCCGGTGAATCGGCATATACGACTGATACAAAGTGGGATCTTGAAAGATTTATTTTCTTCTCAAGGGCAGCACTTTCTGCGATGCCGCTTATCAATTTCAGACCGGATATCATTCATTGTCATGACTGGCAGACTGCTATGATACCTGTCTATATCCATGATAGTTTTCAGGCTGGAGATTTCTTCAGAGGTATCAAGACAGTTCTGACGATCCACAATCTTAAATTTCAGGGAACATGGGATGTTGAAACGATCCAGCAGTTTTCCGGCCTGTCAGATTACTATTTTGCACCGGATAAACTGGAAGCGTATAAAGATGCAAATGTCCTGAAGGGTGGACTTGTTTATGCTGATGCGATCACAACTGTGAGCAGCACATATGCAGAAGAGATCAAGACTGAGTTTTATGGTGAAAAGCTGGATGGTCTTTTGAGAGCCAGAGAGCATGATCTGCGCGGTATAGTCAATGGTATTGATTACGGTACATATAATCCGGAAACAGACCCATTCCTTGAACATAAGTACAATGCAAAGAATTTCCGCAAGGAAAAGATAAAGAATAAGCGTGCATTGCAGAAGCAGCTGGGTCTTTATCGCAGTGATAACGCCTTTATGATAGGTATTGTTTCGAGACTTACCGGTCAGAAGGGACTTGATCTTGTTTCATATGTAATGGATGAGCTGTGTAATGACGATATACAGCTTGTAGTACTTGGTACAGGTGAGGAACAGTACGAGAATATGTTCCGTCATTATGACTGGAAGTACAACGATAAGGTTCGTGCGAATATCTATTACTCAGAGGAACTTTCGCATAAGATCTATGGATCATGTGATGCGTTCCTGATGCCGAGTTTATTTGAGCCTTGCGGACTGAGTCAGCTGATGTCACTGAGATACGGTACAGTTCCGATCGTTCGTGAGACAGGCGGTCTTAAAGATACTGTCGAGCCTTATAATGAGTTTGAAGGAAAGGGAACAGGATTTTCCTTCACGAACTATAATGCGCATGAGATGCTGGGAGCAATCCATTATGCTCATAATGTTTACGTTAATCACAGACGTGAATGGAATAAGATAATTGATCGTGATATGGCAGCGGATTTCTCTTGGGCAGTATCTGCACGGCAATACCAGGATATGTATGACTGGCTGAGACCATGAAAAAATTATGTTATATCTGCATGATGATCGTGCTGTTCACATTGTTTTTCAGTGTGACAGCACAGGCTGAGATTTCTGAGAAACAGACGATCCTCAATGCTCATTCGATCAGACCGAATAACATGATCACAGGTGTTCATGTTGGTGAAGATATTGAGAAGATCGCAAATAATACCTTTGTAAATCAGATTCAGCTAAAATACATAGAGGTTGCAGATGGCAACCCCAATTTTTCTTCGTTTAGCTACTGCCTTTATGATAAAGAGCAGACAACGCTTCTTTGCTTTCCACAGGCTAAAATGTTTGCGGAAATACCGTCTACGGCTGTGGCGATGGATAGTCGTGCGCTTCATGGAGTGAATGAAAAGATTGCGGCGAAAGTAAAAGAAGTGCTTAAAGCCAATGCAGAGAAAAAAGGGGTGGAATTTCAGATCATCATAGGTAATACAGAGGAAGAAAACCAAATAGAATATTGGCCGTATACCTGTGTTTATCCTTTAACAGATAATGACTAAAAAAGCTGTGAAAGCCTTTTGAGTAGTTTTTCTCAAAAAAGCTTTCACAGCTTTTATTTTTAACTTATAGGAAATTTATTCTCTAACCAGTTTCAGAGTTGAAATGTCAGAATCTATGGCCATAGAGTAGTTTGTATAATAAACGACAAAACCGGGTTTTGATCCGGCAGGTTTCTTTACTTCTTTCTTTTTTACATAGTCGATCTCGACTTTTGACTGACCGCGGCCTTTGCTGTAATAGGCTGCAAGAGCGCCGGCTTCATTAAATACCCGGTCGGGAAGATTATCCGGATCTCCCTGTCCAACTCGGAGGATTACGTGAGAACCCGGGAATTTCTTTGAGTGAAACCACCAGTCATTTCCGGTAGCAAACTTAAATGTCAGCTGATCATTCTGATAATTGTTTTTTCCAACATAGAGATCATAGCCATCGCTAGAAATATAATGAAGAGGTTTGCTGCTCTCGGTTCGTCCGCTTCCCTTGCGGGATGTGTGTTTCTTTATGTATCCGGATTCGGCGAGCTCCCGCCTTATATCTTTCAGATCTGCTTCGTTTTCGGCAATGTCCAGAGAATTCTGAATGGATTCCAGATGATCTATATCGTTTTTGGTTTCGATCAGCTGCTCGCTGACAGCTTCTTCTGTACGTTTTAATTTTTGATAACGGTCGAAGTATTTCTGAGCATTTTCAAGAGCTGTTTTTTGTGGATCGAGAGGGATGACTATTTCTGTATTATCATAATAGTTTATACAGGTCAGACTCTTGTCGCCGGGAGCGGCAGAATATCCGTAAGTATTGAGCATTTCTCCGTATATTCTGAATTTATCTTTCTTCTGAGTGTCTCTTAGCTGTTTCTGCTGAATGTCATATTTTTTTACAGCACGCTCAAGAGTTGTAGATACGATCTTGCGGAGATCGGTTGAGCGCTGCCGTATGCGGGTAACAGCATCTCTTTCTGCATAGTATCTTTTTAATACTTCGGACATACTGGAAAGATGCTCTGATTTAAG
Source organism: Lachnospiraceae bacterium MC2017 (assembly GCA_000701625.1). GTDB lineage: Bacteria > Bacillota > Clostridia > Lachnospirales > Lachnospiraceae > NK4A144. The sequence continues at coordinate 27,819 of JNJK01000008.1, read as the reverse complement.
GTCATCATATTCGGAAAGAGGGATCGCGGCGAATTCACGCGGTTCATCTTTTTCGTAGATCAGTACCGGATCGAAGTTTTCGTTTTTGATATCGTCCATAAGTGCCTTAAAGCAGGAGTAAAGGCGTTCAGTATCATCCGGAGTCATTGATGCAACCGAAGCGTTTCCATCGAGACCGGCTCTGTGACAGAGTTCGCTGGCAGCTACAGGCGAAAATCCCGTAAAAGTGTTGTAAAGTGCTTTTATAATGTTTTGCGCCTTGTGAAGTACAGCAGTAGAAAAAGTTTCATAGGAAATATCTGAAGTTGGATCAAGCTTATCCTGAGTCATCGGTATAAAGTATTCGGAGCCGGGGAGAACGGTGCGGACCGAGCTTACGGCAGCAGAAATGTGTTTAATGCTGTCGATTACAGTATTGTCTTCTTCGGTAAAGATTATATTGCTGTATTTTCCCATGAGCTCAATAACGAGAACTTTACGCTTCAGGTCACCCATTTCATCAAGATGTTCTGCACCGATCCTGATGATACGTTCCAGTCCCGGCTGAGAAACATCGGTGATGCGTCCGTTTTGCAGATGCTTACGTAAGAGCATACAGAAATTTGGAGCGACCATAGGGCTTGGTTTGTTCTCGTCAGTATAGTAAACAAAAGGAAGTGAAGCACTGGCAGAGATCATAAGTCTGTCAGTTTTTCCGTCGTTTGTTTTGATAGTAAGCAGGATCGCATCGGGATCCGGCTGCGCAATTTTATAAAGACGTCCGCCGACAGCTCGATTTCTGATCTCACTGACCATGGCGGCAGTAGTTATTCCGTCAAATGCCATATTTATCCTTTCTGTTGTAAGTTACAGCGAATATTATTATACACGCTTGAAGTTACATTGTATACGCGTCGTTCCCTTGATTTTACAGGGGTAGTATGGTATCATCGTTAATGATTTAACAATTTATGGCCGCACGAACGCCACGCATGTGACGACGGAGACCAGGGTAACCTGTTTTTCAAAATTAACTTACATGGAGGTATTTCTAATGGCAAGAAAAGTTGTGCTCGCTGGAGCATGCAGAACAGCAATAGGTGTAATGGGTGGTGCACTTTCAACTACACCGGCTCCGGATCTCGGAACAGTAGTGATCAAAGAAGCGTTAAAGAGATCAGGGGTTAAGCCGGAACAGGTAGATGAAGTTTACATGGGCTGTGTTATCCAGGCGGGACTCGGACAGAACCCGGCAAGACAGGCTGCATTTAATGCAGGAATACCGGAGGAAGTACCGGCAACAACGATAAATGTTCTTTGCGGCTCAGGGCTTCATTGTGTAAATCTCGCTGCAAAGCTTATTGGTGCAGGCGATGCGGATATTATAGTTGCAGGCGGCATGGAGAATATGTCAATGGCACCCTACCTTCTTCCGAACGGACGATATGGATATCGTATGGGAGCAGGAGCCGGAGCTATTCAGGATTCAATGATAAAAGATGCTCTGACAGATGCATTTTATGATTATCATATGGGTATCACTGCAGAAAATATTTGCGAGCAGTGGAAATTGACACGTGAGGAACTTGATGAGTTTGCTGCAGCATCTCAGCAGAAGGCAGCAAAAGCTATTGAAAACGGAAAGTTCAAAGATGAGATCGTTCCTGTAGAGGTTAAAAAGAAGAAGGAGACTATCGTATTTGATACTGATGAGGGCCCGCGTGCAGGAGTCACGCCTGAGAGCCTTTCAAAGCTTCGTCCGGCATTTAAGAAAGACGGCGGACTTGTAACGGCAGGAAATGCATCGGGAATAAATGATGCAGCAGCAGCGATCGTTGTTATGAGTGAGGAAAAAGCAAAGGAACTCGGTGTAACGCCAATGGCTACATGGATCGCAGGTGAGCTTGCCGGCTGTGATCCTCGTATCATGGGTATAGGTCCTGTTCCTGCAACTAAGAAGACAATGGCAAAGGCAGGATATCAGATCAGTGATTTTGACCTGATCGAGGCAAATGAGGCTTTTGCGGCTCAGTCGGTTGCAGTTCAGAAAGAACTTGGATTCTCAAGTGATGTCTTAAATGTTAATGGTGGAGCGATCGCTCTTGGTCATCCGGTAGGATGCTCAGGTACTCGGATCCTTGTAACACTTCTTTATGAGATGCAGAAGAGAGATGCCCATAAGGGCCTCGCAACACTTTGTGTTGGCGGTGGAATGGGTGCAGCAGCTATAGTTGAAAGATAAGTAAACATAGAACAAGTTAAAAGTCCCGTAGGTCAGATGGTTGATCCATTTGGTCTTGCGGGACTCTTTTTCTTTTAACTTATAGGAAATTCCGTTGGAAAGTCAGACGCTTTTTTCTTTTATTTTTTAGGCTGTGTGATATAATAAATTGTTTTGAAAGAACTATTTTTCGAATGACGAAGAAAATAGAATCGGATATAAACCGGCGTTTAGAGGAGGCTTGTAATGAAGACCCTGAAAGAACTTCTTGGCGGACTTGAATATAAGGTTGTTCGCGGAAATGTTGATGAAACAGAAATATCGAGTGTGATATATGATTCAAAAAAGGTTGAACCGGGATGTCTTTTTATATGTATTTCCGGAGCCCGTTTTGATGGTCATGATTTTGCAGCAGATGCTATCGATAAGGGTGCAAGGGTGCTTCTTACGGAAAAAGATGTAGAGATTCCGGCGAATTCTGATACGGTCGTTATTCGTGTGGAAAATACCCGTTATGCAATGGCATTTGTTTCTGCAGCGTGGTTTGGACATCCTGTAGATCATCTGACAGTAATTGGTGTGACAGGAACAAAGGGAAAGACAACAACTACGTATCTGACAAAGGCAGTACTGGAAGAAGCAGGTTATCATGTAGGACTTGTCGGAACTATCGAGACAATAATAGGTGACAGACATATTCCGGCAAAGAACACAACACCGGAGTCCTATGTTCTTCAGGAAACGTTTGCCGAGATGGTAAAAGAAGGTATCAATGTAGTTGTTATGGAAGTATCCAGTCAGGCTCTGATGCTTCACAGGACGCAGGGATTTGTATTTGATTACGGTGTATTTACAAATATTGAGCCGGATCATATTGGTCCAAATGAGCATGAGGATTTTGATGATTATCTCCGTTGTAAGGGGCTGTTATTTAAGCAGTGCCGTGTGGGTATCGTTAATAGTGATGATCCACATACGGAAGAGTTGCTTAAAGATCATACCTGTGAGATCCGCACATTCGGTCTTAAAGAAGATGCAGAGCTTCGTGCAGAAGATGCGGAACTGATCAAGACACCAGGTGAGCTTGGGGTAAAGTTCCATATAAAGGGAACATACGATATTCCGGATGTTGAGGTTGGCACACCAGGAAGCTTTAGTGTATATAATGCGCTTTGTGCTTCTGCTATATGTCTGAACTTTAATGTGTCTGATGAGCAGCTTAAGACAGCATTAAAGACAGCTCATGTCAGAGGAAGGATAGAGGCTGTACCGGTTTCGGATTCCTTTAGCCTTATAATTGACTATGCGCATAATGCAATGGCACTGGAGAGTCTTCTAACTTCATTAAGAGAATATGATCCGGGGCGTCTGGTATGCGTCTTTGGATGTGGAGGAAATCGTTCAAAACTCCGCAGGTATGAAATGGGTGAGGTATCAGGAAAGCTTGCAGACTTTACGATCATTACTTCGGATAATCCGCGATTTGAGGAACCTGCTGATATTATGAATGATATCGAAACAGGAATCCTTAAAACAGAAGGAAAATATATTAAGATACAGGATCGTAAAGAAGCTATCGCTTATGCGATACATAATGGACAGCCCGGGGATCTCATAATCCTTGCGGGCAAGGGACATGAGGATTATCAGGAGATCGAAGGAGTAAAGCACCCGATGGATGAGAGAGTGCTGATCCACGAAATCCTTGAAGAAGATAAAAAGGCGTAATTGATCACCATAAAAGAGGAGTTTGATGCAGGGTCTTTACGGAGATGTTATCATTGAAATTTCAAATGAGAAACTGGATCGTCCTTTTCAGTACAAAGTTCCGGAATTCCTAAGGGACGAGCTTTATTTGGGCGCAAGGGTAGAAATACCTTTTGGAAAAGCTGATCGTATCATAAAAGGATACTTGATCAATATTACTGATAAAGCTGAGTTTCCGCCGGAAAAAATGAAGGAAATAATAGGGCTCTCATCGGGAATAGGTGAGGCCGGTGCGGAAGATCAGCTGATAAGGCTTGCGATATGGATGAAACGACATTATGGAGGGACACTGATACAATCACTCCGTGTTGTTTTTCCGGTAAAAAAAGTAATACGTCCAAAAGAAAAGAAAACGGTTGAATTACTGATCACATCGGCTGAGGCTGAAGAGATCGCTGAAGAGTGTGACAGAAAGCACCGGACTGCTCAGGCAAGACTGTTATCTGCACTGGCATCCTGCGGTGAGATGGATCTCACTCTTTTAAGAGAAAAACTAAATGTCAGTGCGGCAGTGATACACAGGTTGGAAGAACAAAAACTTGTACGCCTGAGTGTGGAAAGAGACTATAGGAATCCCGGGACTGCGGAAAATACGCGAAAAAAAGTGTGTAAGCTGACATTAACCCAGCAGGGGATAGTTGATGACTTTGTGAAAAACTATCGTATGGGTTTACGGGAACCTTCACTGTTATTTGGTGTTACCGGTTCCGGTAAGACGGAAGTTTATATGGAGATGATCTCAGAGGTGCTCAGGGATGGAAAACAGGCGATCGTTCTTATTCCTGAAATTGCTCTGACATTTCAGACAGTGATGAGGTTTTGTGCCAGGTTTGGTTCGAGAGTTTCGTATCTTCATTCCAAATTGTCAGCGGGGGAAAGATATGATCAGTTCTGCAGAGCGAAAGATGGTGAGATAGACATCATGATAGGTCCGAGATCTGCGTTATTTACACCATTTCCGGATCTTGGGATGATAATAATCGATGAAGAGCATGAAGGCAGCTATAAAGCAGAAAATATGCCTAAATATCATGCGCGTGAGGTTGCGCTTGAAAGGGCAAGACTTGCAAACGCGGCATTGGTTTTTGGTAGTGCAACTCCTTCTGTGGATTCTTTTTATCATGCAAAGCGCGGAGAATACCGGCTTTATGAAATTAAGGACAGGATTTCTGATACAGGACTTCCGTCGGTTCATGTGGCAGATCTTAGAGAAGAACTTGTTAAGGGAAATCGCAGTATGTTTTCAGATGTTCTGAGTTCAAAGATCATAGAACGACTGAAAAATAAAGAACAGATCATGCTTTTCCTTAACAGGAGGGGCTTTGCCGGATTTGTTAGCTGTAGAAAATGCGGTGAAGTAATGAAATGTCCTCATTGCGATGTGTCTCTTTCATTGCATGGGAGAAATCGTCTGGTGTGTCATTACTGCGGATATGAGACACCGATGATACATAAATGTCCTAACTGTGGTTCTAAATATGTGGGAGGAATGAGAGCAGGAACTGAACAGGTTGAAGAAATGGTTCATGGACTATTTCCTGAGGCCCGTGTTTTAAGAATGGATGCAGATACTACTAAAGAGAAGGGCGGATACGAGAAGATCTTATCGGCATTTTCAAATGAAGAGGCAGATATCCTTATCGGAACGCAGATGATAGTAAAAGGTCATGATTTTCCGAAAGTAACATTGGTCGGAGTTCTTGCGGCAGATTTATCGCTATATGCAAATGATTACAGAGCAGGGGAAAGAACTTTTCAGCTTTTAACGCAGGCAGCAGGAAGAGCCGGCAGAGCAGACAGACCGGGAGAAGTCGTTATCCAGACATATTCTCCTGAGCATTACAGTGTTGCCGCAGCGGCACGTCAGGATTATAATGATTTTTACGCTGAGGAAATAGGGTACCGTAGCCTGATGGGATATCCGCCGGTATCACACATGTTGAAAGTACTTGTTGAAGACAGAAATCCGGATCACAGTATGGCTATGGCATCCGATATGGCAAATGTGGTAAAATCCTCTGGCATCGGAATGGTAATTGGACCGGCACAGGATTCCATATGGAAGATTAAAGATACTTACCGCAATGTTTTTTATATAAGACATGCAGATATGGAAGTGCTGGCAGATGATAAGGATATATTGGAAAACTGGCGGCGGGAAAATCCAACGGGAAGTACGCAGGTACAGTTTGACTTTGATCCTATGTAAAATGAAAGTAATTGAGGAATAATAAGAATGGCATTAAGACAGATCAGAACAATCGGAGATGATATCCTTAATAAGAAGTGTAAGGATGTAAAGGAAATGACACCGAGGATCAGAGAGCTGATAAGTGATATGTTTGACACTCTGTATGAATCAAATGGAGTAGGTCTTGCAGCACCTCAGGTGGGAATACTTAAAAATATTGTTGTTATCGACTGTGGAGATGATCCGCATGTGCTTATCAATCCTAAGATTGTCGAAACAAGTGGAGAGCAGACAGGAAGCGAAGGATGTCTTTCCGTTCCGGGGAAATTTGGTATGGTTACACGTCCGAATTATGCAAAAGTCGTTTTTCTGGATGAAAACATGCAGCCGGCGGAGCTTGAAGGAACAGAATTACTTGCTCGTTGTATCTGCCATGAGGTGGATCATCTTGAAGGCCATCTTTATGTAGAAAAGGTAGAGGGCGAACTTCACGACAACGATGAGCTTGAAGAGGAAGAGTGAAATACATGAAGATTATCTTTATGGGAACACCTGATTTTGCTGTCGGTACATTAGATGCACTGGTAGATGCAGGACATGAAGTTTCATTGGTTGTAACACAGCCTGATCGTGTAAAGGGGCGTGGAAAAGCAGTTTCAATGCCTCCGGTAAAAGAGTGTGCGCTGAGACATGATATACCTGTTTTTCAGCCTGAAAAGGTTAAAGAGGATGAGGCAGTTATGAGACTCAGGGAAGAAGAACCTGATATCATAGTTGTTGCAGCTTTTGGACAGATCTTATCAAAGGAAATTCTTGAACTCCCTAAATACGGATGCATAAATGTTCATGCTTCCCTGCTTCCTAAATATCGCGGTGCAGCACCTATTCAGTGGTCGATAATTGATGGCGAAGAAAAGACAGGTGTAACTATAATGCAGATGAATGAAGGTCTTGATACGGGAGACATCCTTACGCAGAGAGAAGTACCTATCTTGTCGACGGAAACGGGTGGTTCCCTTTTTGACAAACTTGCGGAAACTGGTGCAACTCTTTGCGTCGAGACTATTTCCGAGATAGAGAGAGGCAATATTACACCAATAAAGCAGGATGACAGTTGTTCTTCGTATGCAAAGATGTTAAAGAAGGAACTGGGTTATATTGATTTTTCTGAATCTGCGGAAAATATCGAACGTCTGGTAAGAGCCCTTAATCCATGGCCGAGTGCATATACAAAGCTGGATGGTGAAATGCTTAAGCTTTGGGAGACAGAAGTTGTAACGGAAGACAGTGAAAGTGATGCTGGCGTGATCACAGATGTATCAAAGGATTATTTCACGGTTTCCTGTGCTAAAGGGCAGCTAAAGGTGCTTTCGCTTCAGAAAAATGGAAAAAAGAGAATGACAACACACGACTTTCTGCTTGGAAACCCGTTGGCAAAGGGAACTATTTTAGGTAAGTAGGGTTGTGATATGTGATTTAATCGTGTTTTATGAATTAATACATAAATAATTCAGATTTTTGTGATAGTCTGATAAAAATGAAAATTCCTTTCGAGGAGGATTTAGTATGTATTTTAGTCCATATATGATGTTTGATCCGACCTATATTCTTGTATTGATAGGGCTTGTTTTGTCTATGGTGGCATCAGCAAAGGTTAAATCGACGTTTGAGAAATATTCAAGAGTACGATCGTCAACAGGTATTTCAGGTGCTGAGGCGGCCTCTCAGATACTTAGGAAAAATAATATACTTGATGTGCAGGTGCGTCATATAGGTGGTAATCTTACGGATAACTTTAACCCGATAAATAAAACTTTGAATCTTTCTGATGCTACATATGCGTCCAGTTCAGTGGCATCGATAGGTGTAGCAGCACATGAGTGTGGTCATGCATTACAGCACGCTGAGGGATATTTCCCGCTGTCTCTTAGAGCAGCTATCCTTCCGGTTGCAAATTTCGGATCTACTGTGAGTTTTCCGCTCATCATGATCGGATTTTTTCTCGGGGCTGCAAGAGGAGGATTTGGACAGACTCTCATAACAATTGGAATATGGCTGTTTTCATTTGCTGTTCTTTTTCAGCTTGTCACACTTCCTGTAGAATTTAATGCAAGCCGCAGAGCGTTGGCAATTTTGGAACAAGAGAGGATACTTTATCCGGAAGAACTAAAAATGACACGCGAGGTGCTTACGGCAGCGGCGCTTACTTATGTGGCGGCAGCGGCAGCATCAGCTCTTCAGCTTTTACGCCTTGTTATTCTTTTCGGAGGAAACAGAAGGGATGACTGATAATATAAATCTCAGGGCAGTTGCTCTGGATATTCTCATCGAAACGGAAAAAGATGAGGTTAAAGCAGGGGAATACATAAGGTCAGTTCTTGATCGTTATGGATATCTTGATACACGGGATCGTGCATTTATAAAAAAACTTACGGAAGGCACGCTGGAGCGGCGGATCACATTAGATTATGTGATCGACCGCTTTTCCCGCGTTAAGACGGCAAAAATGAAACCGGTCATCCGAGAAGTTCTTAGAATGGGCGTGTTTCAGCTATTATTCATGACTCATGTGCCGCAAAGCGCAGTTTGTAACGAGGCAGTGAAACTCGTACGAAAACGTCACATGAATGGCCTTTCGGGGTTTGTTAATGGAATTTTGAGAAATATGATCAGAAATCCTGTGGATATTGAAGGTCTTTCAGATCTTTCCATAAAGTACTCCATGCCAAAGTGGATCACAGAGCGGTTTATTGAGGAATTTGGAGTTGAAAAAGCAGAAGATATTTTTCGGGCATCATTGGAAAGCAGACCGGTCTATATACGTACCAATACAGCGTTGATAACACCTGAAGAATTGGAAAAAAGGCTCGTTTCAGGTGGTATTAGCGTAAGGAAAATACCGGAGCACAGAGGAGCATTTGAGGTTTCGGACTTCGAGGCAATTGACCGTATGCCGGAGTTTTCTGAAGGTCTTTTTTCGGTTCAGGATATAAGTTCCATGACAGTCGGGGAATTTGCATCGGGTGATTTTTCAAATGCGCAGGAAATATATAATGTCACAGACGTGCCTGATCTTCCTCGAACTCTCCGTGTGATCGATGTTTGCGCAGCACCAGGAGGAAAATCCTGTCATGTGGCAGAATTGTTAAAAGATCGTGGAACAGTTGAGGCGCGCGATATATCAGATAGAAAGATAGACAGAATTCTTGAAAATAGAGATCGTTTGGGATTGGAAAATCTTGATGCGGTTGTTATGGATGCATGTGTTCATGATGAGGAGTCAGATAATACTGCAGATATATTGATCTGTGATCTGCCATGTTCCGGACTTGGCGTAATGGGCAGAAAAAATGAATTGAAATACCGCGTTAAACCGGAAGACATCGCAGCACTTGCTGAGCTTCAGAGAAGTATATTAAAGAATTCTGTTTCATATCTAAAAAAAGGCGGTAGGCTTATTTTTTCTACATGTACGATTACTCATGAGGAAAGTACAGAACAGAAAAAATGGATAGAAACTGAGCTTGGGTTGGTACCGGAGGCTGAAAGGATGTATATTCCTTCGCCGGGCGGATCGGATGGGTTTTATGCAGCGTCATTCCGAAAAATGTGATCTTCTGGTTACCGTATACAGTAAAGGAAATATATGACAAAAAGGGATCTAAAATCACTGACAATCGATGAACTTACAGAAGTAATCTTATCGCTTGGAGAAAAAAAGTTTCGTGCACGTCAGCTCTATGACTGGATGCATGTTAAGCTTGCGCGCTCGCTTGATGATATGACAAATCTGCCTAAAGGCTTAAGAAGCAGGCTGGCAGAAGAATTTAAGATGATTTCCTTGGAAGTAGTAGATGTTCAAGTGTCGGAGATTGATGGAACTAGAAAGTTTTTGTTCGGCTTGGATGATGGAAATGTTATCGAAAGTGTATGGATGAAATATAAGGACTGGGCATCCGTATGCATCTCGTCACAGGTTGGCTGTAAAATGGGATGCAGATTTTGTGCATCAACACTTGATGGTTGTGTCCGTTCGCTTACGCCTGGAGAAATGCTGGATGAAGTGTACAAGATTCAGAGCGAGATGGGCATCAGAGTAAGTAATATAGTTGTCATGGGCAGCGGCGAACCGCTCGATAATTATGATAACCTCGTTAAGTTTATCAGGATGATAACTGACGAAAATGGCTTAAATATCAGTGGCAGGCATATCACTGTAAGTACTTGCGGTCTTGTTCCACAGATGTATAGGCTTGCAGATGAGGGTTTTGAAATAACACTTGCGCTTTCGCTTCACGCACCGACTGATGAAAAAAGAAGAAAGCTGATGCCTATAGCAAATAAGTATTCTCTGTCTGAGGTGATTCCGGCGTGTAAATATTATTTTGAAAAGACTGGACGAAGGATCACATTCGAGTATGCTTTGACTGCAGGGGAAAATGATTCTGATACAGAAGCGGAAGAGCTTATAGCACTTATTTCGGGGCTTAATGCGCACGTGAATCTGATCCCCGTTAATCCGATAAAGGAAAGATCTTTTGTAAGGTCAGATGCAGAGCGGATTCAGCGCTTTAAATCGAAACTTGAAAAAAACAGAATTAATGTTACTATTAGAAGGGAAATGGGGAAAGATATCGATGGCGCCTGTGGGCAGCTCCGGAGGAAACACATGGAGGAACACGTTTCATGCTGAAAACATTTTCTGCAACGGACGTGGGCAGAAAAAGACAGGTCAATCAGGACTATGTCTATACGTCTGAGACATCGGTCGGAAAACTCCCGAATCTGTTTATAGTGGCCGACGGCATGGGTGGTCATAATGCCGGCGATTACGCTTCTTCTTTTACGACAAAGTTTGTCGTTCGTGAGATTACCAGTTCGGATCAAGATAATCCAATCAAAATCATAAGAAGTGCGATTGAAAAAGCAAATCTTGCACTGATCCGTGAAGCGCGGAAGAATCCAGACTATGAAGGAATGGGAACGACCATTGTTGTAGCGACAATAGTTGATGGGTATCTCTATGTCGCAAATGTCGGTGACAGCCGGCTTTATCTGGTGAATGATGATATTGTTCAGATCACCAGAGATCATTCATTGGTAGAGGAAATGGTTCTTGCAGGTAAATTAGACCGATATGAAGCAAGAGTTCATCCGGATAAAAATATAATTACAAGAGCGATAGGTGCAGTTGAAGACCTGAAAGTTGATTTCTTTGACTTGAAACTTCGGGAAGGGGATACTGTGCTTATGTGTACTGATGGATTATCCAATATGGTTGAAGATCAGGATATGAGAATGATCATGGACCGAGAGGGAGATGTTGTCAGCAAGACAGAGGCATTGATCAATGCGGCCAATGAAAATGGCGGTCGTGATAACATTGGTGTAATTGTGATAGAACCTTTTGTCTTATAGGAAATTCCGATGGAATACCTATAATTCCATGTTATAGAATATTAAAAATCCGTAAGTCAGCGTTTGATAGGTGGCTTTCATATTAGGAGCTTGAGATAAATGGTAAAAGAAGGAATGATGCTCGCAGAGCGATATGAGATTATCAGCAAAGTAGGTGCCGGCGGAATGTCGGATGTCTACAAGGCAATGGATCATAAGTTGAATCGTTTTGTCGCTGTGAAGATCCTTAAGCATGAGTTTTCCGAAAATAAAAATTTTGTTGCAAAATTTCGGACAGAGGCTCAGTCTGCAGCAGGACTGGTTCATCCGAATATTGTAAATGTTTATGATGTAGGTGAAGAATACGGGCTTTATTATATAGTGATGGAATTTGTTGAGGGCATCACTTTAAAGCATTATATAGAAAAGAAACTGAGACTCTCCGTAAAGGAAGCTATCAGTATTGCCATTCAGGTTTCGATGGGACTTGAGACAGCCCATTTGAATCATGTGATCCATCGTGATGTGAAGCCGCAGAATATCATTATTTCAAAAGAGGGAAAAGTAAAGGTTACCGATTTCGGAATTGCCCGTGCGGCAACGAGTGATACTATTACTTCAAACGTAATGGGATCCGTTCACTATACCTCTCCAGAGCAGGCGAGAGGAGGATATTCCGATGAAAAGAGTGATATTTATTCTCTTGGTATAGTACTTTTTGAAATGGTTACAGGTCGTGTACCGTTTGATGGAGAGACAACTGTCGCTATAGCTATCAAACAGATACAGGAACCCATCCCGGATCCCAGAGTATATGTCGATGATGTTCCGGTTAGTGTTCAGCAGATCATCTACAAATGCTGTGAAAAGAATCCTGACAGACGATATGTGTCAATGACTGATCTGATCACAGATCTCAAGAAGTCATTGGTTTCCCCGGATGAGAATTTTGTTCAGAGAATTCCAATGGGCGGACTCAATGGTGCGACCAAGATGGTCACAGAACGTGAGACAAAGGATATAAGACGTGGGACTGGTTCAATAGACCTTAACGAGGATATTCTTAAGGCATATTCTTCAAGGCGGAAAGATCGCTATGACGTGGATGATGAGCCGGATGAAGATGAATATGATGAAGAGCCTGTAAGAAGACACAAAAAGGTGCGAAAGGACGAACCTGATCGAAAGAAAAAGAGTGCAAGATCCAGACGAGCTGCAGAAGAGGAAGAGAATAGGAAAGTACGTCGTGCAGTGAATAAGCGCAGTCGTTTTGAAGAAGATGATGAAGATGACGACGATGATGATGATATGGATCCGAGACTTCAGAAAATAATGACAGCTCTCGGAGTCGTTGCTGCGCTTATAATTGTTGTTATCATAATAGTTCTTATAGGTAAGATAAAGGGACTGTCATCTAAAGGTACAAAGGAGCTTACAAATTCGACTGAAGCCACGGAAGAAGTATCTAAGGTAACTATCAAAGACGTGACGGGGCTTGTCTTTGCAGATGCAAAGACGCAGCTCACAGCACAAGGATTTGTTGTTACGAGCGAAAATGTTCCGTCAGACAGTGTTGATAAGGGAAAGGTAATCTCTGTTTCTGATGAGGATGGAAATACTCTTCAGGCTGGAACTGAAATACCGTCAGGCAGTACGGTGATCCTTGCAGTAAGTTCGGGAAGTGAAGGATCGGCAGTTCCGGAGGTTACCGGATTATCAAAGGCAGAAGCAAAGGTCGCTATAGAAGCGGCTGGCTTCAATATGAAGGAAACAGAGGCTGCCAGTGATACGGTTGCGGAAGGAAAGGTCATTTCACAGTCACCTGACGCAGGAACAAGTGCGGATAGTGGAAGTGATGTTTCTGTAGTGATTAGTACAGGCAAAGCAGCTGTTTCAAAAACAGTTCCTAATCTTGTTGGATTAACAGAAATTGCTGCAAAGGCTGCGCTTGCTGCTACTGATATTTCTTTTGGTGAAGTTACAGAGGAATACAGCAGTACAATAGCAGCCGGAATCGTTATTTCACAGACTCCTACATCCGGAACAACAGTAGATGGAAATACCACAGTGAGTTTCGTCGTAAGTAAGGGAGCTGCAAAATATGGCGGAACATTCAGTATAGCCGCACCGCCCGAATATGTAGAGGGAACAGCCGCGACACTTACGGTTACATCATCTGTCGATAATTCTGTTTTATACAATGCGACGGTTAGTTCATTCCCAGCAGCTGTAACTATTTCAGGAACAACGGCACCGAGCGGAGTTCTTACTGTTAATTACACTGTTACTCAGACAGGAAATGCATATGAGGATGACAATGGAAACATTGTTCAGGATACGACAACTGTTCCGAAGAGTGTTAACCAGACATTGACATTTACTGCAGAATAAGGAGGCTTCATGGCGCGCGGAAGAATTTTGAAGTCGCTTGCAGGATTTTACTATGTGATACCTGATAATGATGAAGTACTTCCGGTCGCTCCGCTTTCGGGTGGAGCGACCTATCAATGCAGGGCTCGGGGAGTTTTCCGAAAGAATGGGATGAAACCGCTGGTTGGTGACCGGGTTGAGTTTGAACTTACGGAAACAGAGGATGTCGAGGGTAATGTTACAGCGCTTTTACCAAGGAAAAATTCTCTTGTGAGACCCTCAGTTGCTAATGTAGATCAGGCATTGGTGATATTTGCTGTTAAAAATCCGGATCCAATACCGGATCTGCTTGATCGTTTTTTGCTGCTAATGAAAGTTTCATCACTGCCGGTTATCCTGAATTTCAACAAAGAGGATCTGGCAGATGACGAAGAAATGGAACGCTTAAAAGAAAACTATCGTGATGCAGGAGTAAAGATCCATTTTACAAGTTGTTCCGACGGATCAGGTATAGATGAGTTAAAGAAGATGCTTGAGGGTAAAACGACTACTGTGGCTGGACCGTCAGGTGCAGGAAAGTCATCTATCGTTAATGAGTTATCCGGTGAAAAGGCAATGGAAACCGGCGAGATAAGTCGTAAGATCCGAAGAGGAAAGCAAACAACGCGGCATGTAGAATTGCTAAGGATCGCACCTGATTCTTATATAATAGATACACCGGGATTTTCTTCGTTAATGCTTCCGGATGTTGAAGCGGAAGAACTCGAAAAATATTTTCCGGAATTTGATGAATACCGAGGAAACTGTTATTTTAATAGTTGTGTGCACGTTCATGAGCCAAATTGTGCAGTACGGGAGGCTCTCGAAAATGGTAAATTCTCTGGGGAACGATATAAATCCTATGTGTCGTTTTTTGAGGAATTAAAACAAAGGAAAAAATACTGATTTATAAATATAATTTTTGTTTTTTGGAGGAATAGAACATGGGAAAGGTGAAGATCGCGCCTTCTATACTGTCAGCAGATTTTAATGAGCTGGGCAAAGAAATTCATGATGTGGAAACTGGGGGAGCAGATCTGCTTCATGTTGATGTGATGGATGGTGTATTTGTTCCAAGTATCTCATTTGGAATGCCAGTGATCCGATCTGTACGTAAGAATGCAAAGATCTTTTTTGATGTACATATGATGGTTACAAAGCCTGAACGTTATATCAAAGAAATGGCTGAATGTGGAGCTGACGGAATTACAGTACATCTGGAAGCTGTTGACGATGCTATGGCGGCAATAACGATGATCCATGACTGTGGGAAAAAGGCTGGACTTTCTATTAAGCCTGAAACACCTGTTTCGGCAATTTCTGATGAAGTCCTAAAAAGTCTGGATCTTGTTCTCATAATGACAGTTCAGCCGGGATTTGGCGGCCAGAAATATATTGAGAGCAGTACAGAAAAAATACGTGAGATGAAATCACGGATCGATGCACTTGGTCTTGAAATACCGATTCAGGTTGATGGAGGCATCAATTCGTCGACTATTGATATAGTAAAAGAAGCCGGGGCAGATATCCTCGTTATGGGATCTGCTGTATTTGAGGGAAATACAGCAGAAAATCTGAAAGTGCTCAAAGAAAAATGTCTTTGATAATTAAGACAAAAATCGTATTTTGAAAGGTTAGTAATATGAAAAAGGTTCTGATCATCGGCGCCGGTCCTGCCGGATTAACAGCAGCATATGAAATTCTTAAGCGGGGCGGCGGAGAATATCAGGTCACTGTTTTTGAAGAGAGCGGTGACATGGGAGGTATTTCCAAAACAGTCAATTATAAGGGAAACCGTATGGATATGGGTGGACATCGGTTCTTTTCCAAGGTCAAAAGAGTAAATGACTGGTGGGAAATGATGCTTCCCATGCAGGGAAAGCCTGCTTACGACGATATTATCCTTGGAAATAAGAAGTCGCTTAAGGCAGGCGGTCCGGATCCGGAAAAAGAAGATCGTGTTATGTTGAACAGAAACAGGATCTCAAGAATTTATTTTAATTCCAGATTCTTTGATTATCCGATAAGTCTGAAACCAGAGACCTTTATAAATATGGGACTTAAGAATACGATCGAAGTTGGATTTTCGTATATGTTTTCTGTAGTTCATAAAAGGACTGAAAATTCTCTTGAGGACTTTTATATCAACAGATTTGGAAAAAAGCTTTATTCGATGTTCTTTGAGCATTATACTGAAAATCTGTGGGGCAGACATCCGCGAGACATAGATCCTAGCTGGGGAGCGCAGAGAGTAAAAGGACTTTCGATCGTTGCCATTATCAAGGACGTGTTTTCAAAGATGCTTCCCAATAAAAAGAATCGTCATGTTGAAACATCACTCATAGAATCATTTTCGTATCCTAAGCTTGGTCCGGGAGAATTATGGGATGTAACTGCTTCGGATATTGAAAAAATGGGTGGAGTAATTATTCGTCATGCAAGAGTATGTGGTGTTACGGTAGATCCTGTATCACACGAAGCAAAGAGTGTGACCTATGAGTATAACGGTGAGAAGCAGACAATGGATGGTGATTATGTTATTTCATCCATGCCGATAAAGGATCTTGTAGGAGGAATGAATGATGTTCCCAGAGGCATTGCTGAGGTGGCTGCAGGTCTTCCGTATCGCGATTATATGACTCTCGGAATACTCGTTCCGAAGCTTAATCTTGAAAATAAGACTAAGGTAAGAACTGTCGGGAATATTGTTCCTGATAACTGGGTTTATGTCCATGACAGAAATGTTAAACTCGGCCGTTTTCAGATATATAATAACTGGTCGCCGTATCTTGTTAAGGATCTGAAAAATACGGTTTGGGTAGGGCTTGAGTATTTTGCTAATGAAGGCGATCGCCTTTGGAGCCTGACAGACGAACAGTTTACCAGATTTGCTATCAGCGAAGTGGTTAAGATGGGGATGATCGACAGTGCAGATGATGTACTGGATTCACATGTTGAAAGAGTAAAAAAAGCATATCCCGCATATTTTGACACTTATGATAGAATAGATGAGGTTGTTGACTACTTAAACAGCTTTTCAAACCTTTACTGTGTTGGAAGAAACGGCCAGCACCGATATAACAATATAGATCATTCGATGATGACTTCTTTCCTTACAGCAGATGCTATCCTGTCAGGTAAAAAAGATAAGTCAGCTATCTGGAATGTCAACACAGAAAAAGAGTATCATGAAGGAAGCGGAAATAATTAATTTTCTGCGTATTACAAAAGTTTCAAAGGAGCAAAATTATGGGAAAAAAGCCAGCAGTACTTCTGATCATGGATGGTTATGGTCTTAATGAAAGAAAGGATCATAATGCTGTATATGAGGCAAAGACACCGGTAATGGATAAGCTTATGAAGGAATATCCTTATGTTAAGGGATATGCCAGTGGACTTGCTGTAGGACTTCCGGATGGACAGATGGGTAACTCTGAAGTAGGTCATATGAACATGGGTGCCGGACGTATTATCTATCAGGAACTTACTAGAATCACCAAGTCAATTGAAGATGGCGATTTCTTTAGCAATGAAGCGCTGATGAGTGCAGTAGAGAATTGCAAAAAGAATGATAGTGCTCTTCATTTATTCGGTCTTGTTTCTGATGGTGGTGTTCATAGCCATAATTCACATATATATGGACTTCTTGAGCTCGCAAAGAAAGAGGGACTTACAAAGGTTTATGTTCACTGCTTCCTCGATGGACGTGATACACCGCCTGCATCAGGTAAGGATTTTGTAGCTGAGCTTGAGGCAAAGATGAAGGAGATCGGAGTAGGAGAGGTTGCATCTGTTGCAGGTCGTTATTATGCAATGGATCGTGACAATAATTACGACCGTGTTGAGAAGGCATATCGCTGCATGACAGAAGGTCTTGGAAACGAGGCAGCAGGTGCGGTTGAAGGTATCCAGGCTTCTTACGATCAGGATGTTACTGATGAATTTGTTATTCCTTTCGCTGTAAAGAAGGATGGTAAGCCGGTTGCACTTATCTCCGACGGAGATTCCATCGTATTCTTCAACTTCCGTCCGGACCGCGCACGTGAGATCACACATTGCTTCTGCGATGATGAATTCGATAAGTTTGATCGTGGCGCTAGAAAGAACGTTGCTTTTGTATGCTTCACAGAATATGATCCGCTTATTCCTAATAAGGAAATCGCATTCAAGAAGCAGGAAGTAAACAATACATTTGGTGAGTGGCTTGCAGCACATAATATGAAGCAGGCAAGAATCGCTGAGACAGAGAAGTATGCACATGTAACATTCTTCTTTAATGGTGGCGTAGAAAAGCCGAATGAAGGCGAAGATCGTGTTCTTGTAAACAGTCCTAAGGATGTTCCAACATATGATCTGAAGCCTCAGATGAGTGCTCCGGAAGTATGCGATAAGCTTTGTGAAGCTATTCGTTCTGAAAAGTATGATGTGATCGTGATCAACTTTGCAAATCCGGACATGGTTGGACATACAGGTGTTGAAGAAGCAGCTATCAAGGCAGTAGAGACTGTTGATGAGTGTGTAGGAAAGGCTGTTGAGGCACTGAAAGAAGTTGACGGAGTTATGTTTATCTGTGCTGATCACGGTAATGCAGAGCAGCTCGTTGATTATGAGACAGGTGAGCCTTATACAGCACATACAACAAATCCGGTTCCGTTTATTCTCGTAAATTATGATCCTGAATACACTCTTAAGGAGAATGGTAAGCTTTGTGATATCGTTCCTACACTTATCGAGTGTATGGGTTATGAGAAGCCGGTAGAGATGACAGGAGAGTCACTTCTTGTAAAGAAGGCATAAGCCTTGCATTTGCTTTGGGAATGTGATAAAATCTTGATGTTTAGCACATGAATTATTCGGGGGAGATACCCGTTAGGTTAAGGAGTTTCCATGAGAATCGTTGTTACAGTTGCATTTATGCTTATTTGTGTGGCGCTTACAGCAATCGTTCTGATGCAGGAAGGTAAATCTGCAGGTCTTGGTGCGATTCAGGGTGCGGCAGATTCCTATTGGGGAAAGATCAAGGGACATTCTATGGAGGGTATGATGGTTAAGGGAACCAGAATTCTGGCGGCTCTTTTCGTTATCCTTTCTGTTCTTCTCAATATGAAGCTGTTTTGATCATATGAGTTTACGGCGCCTCACTTGATGTATTTCAAGTGGGGCGTTTTGTCATTTTATCCGGTTTTTGAACCGGAGGAGAAGTATATGAAGTTAGAAGAAAAAGAAGAAAAGAAGAAGATAATCCGGGAATTGATGAACAGCGAGCTGTATTCACCGATGAAAGTAAAGGAACTTGGCGCTTTTATGCAGGTACCGAAGGGTGATAAAAGGGTTTTTCGTCTCATTCTTGAAGAAATGATGGCAGATGGTTCTATCAGAGTCGGGACTAAGGGAAAGCTTTTTCCGGGAGAACAGACTCTTATTGGAACTTATGAGGCTCATGCCGGAAATTTTGGATTTGTTATCGTTGAGGGGCGTGAAAATGATTTCTTTGTTTCAATTGAAAATTCTCTTGGAGCAATGAATGGGGACTTAGTTGAAGTTTCATCAATAAAACCTGCTGATAAAAGAGGAAAAAACAGAGAAGAAGGCAAGGTTGTACGTATAGTTCAGCGGGCGCTGACAGAACTCGTGGGAACTTATATGCCGGCAGGCAAAAACGGAACATATGGCTTTGTTATTCCTGATGATGACAGGATCGGAAAAGATGTATTTGTTCAGCAGGGACGCTCTCTCGGTGCAGAGATGAATATGAAGGTTGTAGTGCGTTTTATCACTTACGGCGATGAAAATCATAAGCCAGAGGGAGAAATAATAGAAATAATCGGGAGAAAAGGTGATCCTGGTGTAGATATAGAATCCATCGTGAAGTCACATAAGATTCCGGAAGAATTTCCGCAGAATGTATTAGATCAGGCAGAACGAGTAGCAAAGCCTGTTTCTGAAGCAGATAGAGCAGGGAGAAAAGACCTGAGAGATCTTATGATGGTTACGATCGATGGTGAAGATGCAAAAGATCTGGATGATGCAGTGAGCCTTTGGAAAGAAGGAGAATTATATCATTTAGGTGTTCATATCGCAGATGTAACTAATTATGTTCAGGAAAAGTCTGCGCTTGATAGGGAAGCTCTTAAAAGAGGAACAAGTGTATATCTTGCTGACAGAGTTATCCCTATGCTTCCTAAAGATTTGAGTAATGGAAGTTGTTCGCTAAATCAGAAAGAAGACAGATTGACACTGTCCTGCCTTATGACTGTGGATCAAAAGGGAAAAATTATTGATTCCGAGATCTGTGAATCGGTTATAAATGTTGATCGCAGGATGTCGTATACAGAAGTCAGGGATCTTTTGGAAGGAACAGCATCAGAAGAATTAAAGGAAGAATGTAAAGATCTATTCCCTATGTTTCAGGAGATGGCCGAGCTTTCAAAACTGTTGAGAGCACGTCGTCATAAGAGAGGCGCAATAGATTTTGATTTTCCTGAGGCACGGATCATTCTTGATGAAAAGGGACATCCGATCGGGGTACAGCCGCGTTATGCAAATGTGGCCACGAAACTTATAGAAGACTTTATGCTTGCGGCAAACGAGACGGTTGCTGAGACCTGTTGCTTTACAGAAATTCCGTTTGTATATCGAACACATGAAAATCCTGATATGGAAAAAATGACCACACTAAGGGATTTTATCGCAAATCTTGGTTATCAGATAAGGATCTCAAGAGAAGAGGTTCGTCCTTTTGAACTACAAAAATTATTAGAAGATGTCAAGGATGCTCCGGAAGAGGCACTGATAAGCAGGTTAGTGCTCAGATCAATGAAACAGGCAAGATATACGACAGAGCCGATCGGCCACTTTGGTCTTGCGTGTCAATATTATTGTCATTTCACATCTCCTATACGTCGTTATCCTGATCTGCAGATCCATAGGATAATAAAGGATCAGCTGCGTGGACGTATGAATCAGCAGCGTATGCAGCACTATGAAGAAATATTATCGGAAGTAGCAAAGCATTCCAGTGAGATGGAACGATGTGCTGATGAGGCTGAGCGTGAAACGGAGAAGATGAAAAAAGTTGAATATATGGAATCCCATATAGGAGAAACATTTGATGGTGTCGTTTCCGGAGTAACGAAGTGGGGGATATATGTTGAATTGCCTGATACAATAGAAGGAATGATCAGATTATCTGATATACCAGGTGATTTCTATGTTTATAATGAAGTCCTTTTTCAGGCAGAAGGGCAGAATACAGGGAATGTATTCCGTTTAGGTCAGCCGTTGAAGGTTACTGTCATTGGAGCAGACAGGGAATTAGCTCAGATTGATTTTGCGATAGCAGGAACAGAATCTGCATACGTGATAGATGATAAAATGCGTGATACATATATGCAGGACGTTGAAGATGATGTTCGGGAAGTATTGCGTTCTCAAAAAGATGAGAAAAAACATCCGTATAAGGTCGATAGAATCAAGAAGGATAAGAAAAAATCCGGAAAGAAAAATAAGAAGGGAAAGGAAAAAAGAAAGCATGCCCGCAAATAAAAATGATGGAAGAAAGCTCATAGCTAACAATAAAAAGGCTTTCTATGATTACTTTATAGAAGAACAGCTCGAGACAGGAATCGAGCTTGCAGGGACAGAGGTAAAGTCTATACGAGCAGGGCACTGCAGTATTAAAGAAGCATATATTTTTGTTCGTCATGGAGAGCTTTGGGTAGAGGGGATGAATATCCCGCCATATGAAAAAGGAAATATCTTTAATAAAGATCCACTTCGTTCAAGGCGCCTTTTGGCACATAAAAATGAAATATTAAAATTTGAGCAGAAGCTCAAGGAAAAGGGCTACACACTCCTTCCGTTGGAAGTTTATTTTACAAAAGGAAGGGTTAAAGTAAAGATTGGCCTGGGCAAGGGTAAGAAAAATTACGATAAACGAGAATCTATTGCAAAGAAAGACGCTCAGCGAGAAGCAGCAAAAGAATTCAAAGCGTCATTCAGAGGATAAAAAAATCCCGAAAACCGCTGTAGGTAAGCACCTTTAAGCGTGTTTTCGGGATTCTTGTTTTAATGGAGTAGACGGGAGTCGAACCCGTGTCCAAAAGCCTATTCCCTGTACTTCTACTATCATAGTACTTCAATTAACATTCCCTCTGCCGCACGGCGAAGCACAGTCTTGCGGTTTCAGTAGCTTCATATTACGCCCATCAGCTCAAAGCTTTGCGGATGTCGTTTCCCATGATGATGACGTTGGGAACCGGGACCATGGGTAGAACCGGGCCAACGGCAGAAGCACTTAGGCTGCTGCTAACGCGTAATTATCGTTTGCGTTTAAATTTAGGTTTGAGGTTTAACGCAACCATCCTTCGGATAGCTTCTCCAGCTGCAAGACCCCTGTCGAAGCCAGTACTACCCCGTACTGGTGCCGTATAAACGGCTGTCAGGTCTCCTGACTGAAATATAAAAAATAGTATATAGCCGTGGAGCGTAAAAATCAATATAAAAAACTGAATTATAAACGGATTTCCTGAAAAAGTCTTTGAGCAAGCTGAGCATCCGGAGATTTCTCGAGATAAATCCCATAAACGTCCCACGTATAAGCATCTACGATAGGAATGGATCTTATATCATCGCTATCTGGAAAAAACTTGGGAGAAATGCCGATGCCAATCTTGTTTTTAACGAGAGTATGTATAGTCTCGCCATCACCGACCTTAGCGATGATCTCTGGAGAAAATCCATTTGTGTTGCATGCATTGAGCACATCGTGATAAATATGATAATTCTCATTCATAGATATCAACGGCTCGTTTTTGATCTCATTAATGCTGACCTTATTCATATTCCACAGGCGATGCCCGTTATAAATATACAGAACAATCTCGACTGATTTTATCAATTCCGAGATCAAGCCGGGAACAGGATGTTTTCCAACGATAAGTCCACAGTTAATATCATCATCAATGACACGATTCAGTATGGTCTCATTATCATACTCATTCCAGCTCGAGACAAATTCCGGATTAGATTTCATGAAATTGTTGATCGATTGAACATCAATGGCACGCAAAGTGCCTGCAGCAAAACCAATGCGGAAACGACGTTCCCGTTCGCTAATGGTTCCGATAGCCGAAAACATTTCATTAATGCTTTTAGAAATGAATTTTGATCTTTCATAAAATATTTTTCCGCTTTCGGTCGGAACAAATCCGTCTTTTGTTCTTAGAAAAAGAGAAGTTCCGCACTCTTCTTCAAGGCTTTTGATAATCTTACTAAGACCCTGGGGCGATAAGAAAAGTTTATTTGCTGCGTTTGGCAGATTTTTTTCTTCATATAAGATTTGGAAACATTTGAAATTTCTCGTATTCATACGATTAATTGTAATATAAAAAATCCCACTGGGCAAACAAAAGCCCGTGGGTTTTAAAAGGGGTATATATTAAAGGGTTTAAATTAGTAGTGTATGCTTTTATATGGGGGTATAAAAACATATCAAAAGGGGAGGATCATTCCTAATACAAAGACAGTATTAAGAAATACTAATGTGTGTCTTGCGACTGACAGTGATTCTACACTTATCGTTTACTAATATCAATCAACAAAAAGTTACTGTGAAATAACAATTCATTGAGCATACCAAAAAAGAACACAGAAAGTTCATTGGAAGTTGGGGATTAATGTTGGTAGACTACAGATATAAAGCCGTGGTCTGATTCTTGAAAGAGAATCCCCTTTTTCCTATAATAGTGTTAAATTATGTCGGGGAACTGGAGGGGGCAATATGAGCGAAAAAGATCTGATTGTTGATGGTTATCTCTTTAATTCTAAAAGTGACGCGGAAAATGCCAGAAAAGAGTTAAAAAATATAGAGTACATCAAAGAACATTTGGATAAAAGTAATCCTGAAAGTGTTCTAAAAGTATATAACAAACTGATCAATAAGCGTATATTCAGTACACCTCCGGGATATCGTTTCCTTAAAGATATTCAGGAACTTCTTCTTTCAAATTCCAGTATTGTTCCGGAAGATGTATTACCTCTTCCGCTCAGCTTCATGATGTCTTTTGACAAAACAGGAGCGGATAATGTGAATAAGCAGACAAAAAAAGTCATTCCTATGCAGAAGAAAGATGTGCTAAAGGACAGATTTTTTATTTCTGCGGCTTTAAACATCGTTTTAGTCATCGCGATAATTGCTATGCTTGTAATTACGCTAAGTTCGGATCAGCCAAACATCTTAAATTACGAAACTGCACTTCAGAACCGGTATTCGACCTGGGAACAGGAATTAACGGAAAGAGAGAAGGCAGTCAGAGAAAAAGAAGATAGTCTTGGTATCGAAGGAGGAAAATCTGATGGATCAGATTAAAATACTGGTTGTCGATGATGAAAGCAGAATGAGGAAACTGGTAAGTGATTTCCTTATTAAGAAAAATTATGCGGTTATAGAAGCAGCCGATGGACAAGAAGCCGTAGATATATTTTTTGACACAAAAGACATCTCTCTGATAATACTTGATGTAATGATGCCGCGAATGGACGGCTGGCAGGTTGTTCGTGAAATAAGGAATTATTCAAAAGTTCCTATTATCATGCTTACGGCAAAAGCAGAAGAACGAGATGAACTGCAGGGATTTAATCTTGGTGTAGATGAATATATATCAAAACCTTTCTCTCCCAAAATACTTGTAGCGAGAGTAGATGCTATACTCCGCAGATCAAATGCGTTAGATACAGAGAATAGGATAGAATTAGGCGGTATTATCCTGGATGAATCAGCACATTCAGTAAAAATTGATGGAAATGAAATAGAGCTCTCGTTCAAGGAATTTGAATTACTTGCATATTTCATGAAAAATCAGGGAATCGCCCTTTCGAGAGAAAAGATTCTTAATAATGTCTGGAATTATGACTATTTTGGTGATGCAAGGACAATAGATACGCATGTAAAGAAGCTTAGGGCAAAAATGGGCGAAAAGGGAGAGTGTATAAAGACGATCTGGGGAATGGGATATAAGTTTGAGGCTTGATTTATATGAGATCAGGGAAAAATAAAACACTGGCACAGCACTCTATCCGCACGCAGTTTGCGTTTGTTTTCATTGTGTTGATGACAGTCACAATGGCGATTTATTGGATAATAAACAGTTTGTTTCTTCAGAAGTATTATCTGATAGAGCAGCAAAATAAGATTATTGATGGATACAATAATATCAATGCTCTTTTTGATACTGATAAAGATATGGCAGATGATTCATCAAAGCGTAAGTTTTATCGAATCTGCTCGTCGCTTAATATGGACGTTGCGGTAGTAACACCATCGTTAGAAATTGTCATATGCAATGTGGGTGAGGGCGATGCTCTTCTTGGAAGACTCATGGATCATCTGTTTGGTATAGATGATGAAAGACTCGAGAAATTACTTCCGAGTGAAAATAAGGCATTCGGTGATGGACGAGAAAGAGGTAAAGATGGGGCGAATGTGCATATTGCAGCTCCACAACTTTTAACAAAGACCGATCAGTATGAAGTGAGAATATCGCAGGATCCACGAATGGGAATGGGATATCTTGAACTATGGGGGAATCTGTCAAACGGAAATAATATAATCATACGAACTACTTTGGATTCGATCAGAGAAAGTGTAGGAATATCAAATCGATTTTTGGCGTATGTCGGATTTGTTATGGTAATAATTGCAGGGATAATAATCTGGTTTATTTCAAAGAAGATTACAGAACCGATACTTGAACTTACAGATATATCGGAAAAAATGACACGTCTTGATTTTGATGCCAAGTATACCAGAGGCGGTCAAAATGAAATTGCTCTTTTGGGACAACATATGAATGAACTATCAGAAGGGCTTGAAAGAACGATTTCTGAACTAAAAACCGCAAATAATGAGTTGAAGCGTGACATTGAAAATAAGGAAAAACTCAATAATATGAGGTTGGAATTTTTGTCAAATGTTGCACATGAATTGAAAACGCCTATAGCTCTGGTACAAGGATATGCAGAAGGACTTAAAGATAATGTTAATGATGATGAAGAGGGACGTGAATTTTATTGTGACGTGATCATTGATGAAGCACGCAAAATGAATAAGCTAGTAAAAAATCTCATGACATTAAACCAGCTTGAATTCGGTGAAGATGAGATCACCATGGAACGATTTGATGTAATTGAACTTATCAGGGGATGTGTACAGTCAAATCAGCTTATGCTTGAACAAAATAACATTTTATTAAATTTTATGGATCATGGTCCCTTGTATGTATGGGCGGATGAATTCAAGACGGAAGAAGTGTTTACAAATTATTTCAGTAACGCTATTCATTATTGCACTGAGCCTGCCGATGCAATTAATGGAGATTTTTCTGAAAAGAGAATCGAAGTAAAGCTTCAGAAACGTGACAGAGTGGTCAGAATTTCGGTATTTAATACTGGAAATCCGATTCCGGAGGAGTCAATAGGTCACTTATTTGATAAGTTTTATAAGGTGGATAAGGCAAGAACCCGTGAGTATGGAGGTTCAGGAATAGGTCTTTCGATCGTAAAGGCGATCATGAATGCGTTGAACAGAGATTTTGGTGTAGTCAACTATGAAAATGGAGTTGAATTTTGGTTCGAACTTGAGTGTGAGGCATCGAAGGACTGATACATCAGGAGGGGCTTGTGAGAGGGAAAAAATTACTAGCGATACTGTGCATTAGCGTTATTACTTTGTCAGCATGTGGTCAACAGACGTTGAATCTTACAGAGGAAGAAGAACAGAAGATAATTAATTATTCCTCAAATGTATTAACCAGTCATAATGCTAACTACAATAGTTCTTTAAAGAAGATGTCGGACAGGCAGTTGGCAGAAGTATTGAAGAAAGAAATGGAGGAATCTCAAAAAAAGCAGGAGAGGGCTGAAACAAAGGTTGATAATCCTGAGTCTGATAAAACTGAAGAGAATCAGTCGGGATCATCTGGTGGAACAAGTAATGAAACAGTAAAAAACAGTGATTCTTCGGCATCTATCGACCAATTGGCAGATTTGATAGGATTAAAAGGTTTTTCGGTTTCATATAAGGGATATGAAATTGTTGACAGCTATCCTCCGGAAATGACAGATTCTGTTGTCTTTTCATTAGAACCGGCCTCGTCCACTGATGTGCTGTTGGTGCTCAAGTTTAATGTTACAAATGAGGGTGATACTGAGGCAGATCTCAATATGCTGGAGTTGTCACCTGAGTTTAGATTTTCGATAAATGGTGAGAAACATAGTTTCCTTAATACGTTATTGTTGGATGATCTTCAGACGTTAGAAACACCGGTTGGTTCACATGGATCAGCAGAAGCAGTACTTGTTGCGGAGATAAGCAAAGAAAAGGCGGAAAATATAAAACCGCTGTCTCTTTATATTAAGAAAAGCGATGGCTCAAAAGAGATACCGTTAGAATAAGAAATAAAACGAGGAATAAAGTCGGAGTAGATGATCTGCTCCGGCTTTATTACGTCACTCGCATTCCACGTAATTACGCAACATATTCGTGTTTTACTATTGAACCTGTCATCATATTATAGTTAGAACTTTAAAAATGATCAAAACAATATTGTAAATGAAACGCGTGAAAATAAAAGAATGGATAGACATAGAATAATTAAATTGTAGAATGAATAAACAATTTATAAGTGCATAAAATTTTATGAGTATTATGAATAAAGACTACTGTTCTGGCGTATTTATATACAATAATAGAAAATTGTATATTTTTTTAAAATTGTTGTTGACGAGTGCTTTTATGGGTGCTAATATATCACTTGTCGCCGCGAGCGGCAGCGAACAAAACAGCTCGCAAGCCCAG
>JNJK01000007.1 GCA_000701625.1 Lachnospiraceae bacterium MC2017 | reverse complement strand
AGTAATGCTGATCAGATACTTGCATTTGCTGGGTTATCGCCATCTACATACCAGTCAGGGCAGCTTGATTCCAGCTATTCCCACATGGAAAAACGGGGATCTCGTTACCTACGGTATGCTTTGTTCAATGCAACAAAATATGTCTGCCACTGGGATGAGAACTTCGGCGCTTACCTCTCTAAAAAGATAAGCGAAGGCAAGCACTACAATGTTGCTGTCGGTCATGCAACGAAGAAACTGATACGCACCATCTACCGGATGGAACTTACAGGCGAAGCCTACCGGAAATAACCTTATTAACTTTACATCCTTTTCTGCGAGCACCTATTAAGATGCTCTATTTGTCATGCGATTTTCAAGGTACTGATTGAGGCATAAGCCTGCCTCCGGGCTATCTAAAACACCTAATGATGTTTTATTCAAAAATCTTCATTTTCTTATTGACTTTTAATAGTTAGTCTTTCTACAAAAATTTGAACATCAATCCCTATCAAGATAACACTTAACTAAGATGACGTCAAACATAATTTTTCCGGAAATACTCTGTTTACGTGTGAACTGTAATCCCATGTGCTCTTCTACGCAGGAAAAACAATAATACTCCCGCATACCTCGCTGTTATAATGCCTAAAACTATTCAAAGTCCCCTATAATATGCTTCCGTTCCACATCTATCTTCTTACCTCAATATTTTACGCTAAATTGCACAATATAAACAGTAATTGAATAAAAGAAATGCCACGAGAATAAAACAATCTCATGGCATTTCCTCATGTTCTATTACAATTCTTTTCCATTACTCTCTATCACTCGCTTATACCAGTCGAATGACTTCTTTTTATAGCGTTTTAACGTGCCCTGATCGTTGTCGTCTTTGTCCACGTAGATCATGCCGTAGCGCTTGGCCATTTCTCCGGTTGATGCACTGACAAGGTCGATAATGCCCCACATGGTGTAACCGAGTAAATCAACTCCGTCTTCATCAACCGCGTCGATCATGCACTTGATGTGCTCTCTCATATACTCTATGCGATAATCATCTACAACAGTCTTTGAACCATCCGCTGCCTCTGTGAGTTCATCCTTTGCTCCTAAACCATTCTCCACGATAAAAAGCGGCTTCTGATAGCGATCATAGAGACTGTTCAGAGTGATCCGAAGTCCGAGTGGATCTATCTGCCATCCCCATTCACTCGCCTTTAGATAAGGATTTTTCAGAGTAGCAAACACGTTTCCGGCCGTCTTTTTATTCTGCTCTGGGTCGGCACTGGTTAAACGTGAGGAATAATAAGAAAAAGAAATAAAATCAACCGTATTATCACGCAGTATCTTTTTATCATCTTCCGTGATATCTAACCTGATATTTTCCTTCTCAAAAAACTTCACCGCATAGGACGGGTAATAACCTCTCGCCTGTACATCTATAAAGAAATAGTTCTCACGATCCTTGCCCATAGACTTCCAGATATCGTCAGGGTTACAGGTCATTGGATAGGTATTTCCTGCGGCGAGCATACATCCGATCTTTACCTCAGGATCGATCTCATGTGCAGCCTTCGTTGCAAGAGCAGATGCCACAAGTTCATAATGAGCCGCTCTGTACTTCACGTCAGTCTCATTTTCACCCTCATCAAAGACAATGCCCGAAGCCATAAACGGCAGATGTAAAAGCATATTTATCTCGTTGAATGTGAGATAATATTTAACTTTTCCCTTAAAGCGGCGAACAACCGACTCTACATACTTAACATAGAGATCGATCATTTTTCGATTTTTCCATGAACCGTATTTCTCTGTAAGGGATAACGGAACATCAAAATGTACAAGTGAGATCAGCGGCTCGATGCCGTATTCCACGCATTTATTTATTACCTTTTCATAAAAAGCAAGTCCTGCCTCATTGGGCTCAGCTTCTTCTCCGGTTGGATAGATCCTGGACCATGAAATGCTGAAACGAAAACACTTCAGTCCCATCTCATGCAGAAGCTCCAGATCCTCTTCCCAATGATGATAAAAATCCACTGCCTCATGGCTTGGATATTTGTGATCGTTATCGCATTTCAAATGACGCATTTTCCCCATGGCTACCGGAAATCTGTCCTTTCCTGCCGGAACTACATCTACATTTGAAATTCCGCGTCCATCCTCTTTATATCCGCCCTCAAACTGATTGGCAGCTGTTGCACCGCCCCACAAAAAGTCATTTCTCACGCTTCCACACCTCATCTACAAAAAATTGTCGGATGTCCAATTATACCAAATGATTCTATAGGTAAGTAATGGCTGATGACATCTCTCTGCTCTGTTCCAAGAGAATTCGCAACTTCTATATCGAGTTTATTCCTGCCCTCTGTAAGAAGTCCTGAAAGATCAAATGTATACGGTTCACAGATCCTTACTCCTGCGGATTTCCCGTTTACAAATACTTCAGCGATCTCTGATACCTGCCCGAGATCAAGTATAAATCTGTCACCCTTAGGCTTTTCAATCTCATGACAAAAACGTACTGTACCGGACTTATCCTCAAATCCTGCCAGATCCGATACGCATGTAAGTCTGTCAGTATCGACTTTTTCTGTAAATTCAGGATAATTCATGCTGTCTGCATATGAAACAGTCCATCCCGATTCCGGAAGTTCAATCTCTGATGCATAACTATCACCAACAGTATATCCATCTTCCATCTCTTCAGGTATTTCATTGCTTTCACACCATACCACTGCTTCATAAGGCTTAAGATAAAGTCTAAAGCTGCCGTCCCTTTCTGAAATTGAATAATACTTATCCTTCCATGCATCAAAACCGTAAACTGTACCGCATCTCTTCTTAAATCGGACTGTTGTATCTACCGTATCCACTACATTTTCATTAAAGAACATCCGATAGATCTTTCCATCCTTTTCATACTCGTAGAAAGCGAGTTCAGGTAAGCTTTCGCCTAATTCAATAGACGCATATCCCTGTGACTCCATCTCAGAACCAAGCTCATAAAGAGATATACCGTCTCTTCCCGGGATACTGTCAGTCACGATCAGCTTCACGCCTGCTTTTTCCAGGTCAGACAAAATCCTCTTCAAGTCTTCCGGGATAAATTCACTTCCTCCGATCACCAGCGTATCAAAATCCGACTCATTTATTGTAAAGCATCCGTTACAAATTTTTGCACTTTTAATGTAATCCAATGTAACTATTTCAAATGAGATCTGATGCTCTGTAAGCTCACGGGTAAGCTTCTCAACAGGTGTATACTTACCGCCCCACTCCTGCTCTGCCGGATAGAGAACACCAACTCTTGCAGGCATTTTTCCGTCTCTGAAAATATCAGCTATACGATTCACATAGTCAGAAAAAACCTTAAAATACCTGAACTGCGGATTGTGTCCATGTGCATAAAAATGCGGAGGACAGTCAAAATCCGGATATTTTTTCGGATTAAATGCATGAGGAACCAGATAATTTATTCCGCGTACCAGCAGATGATCTGCGATCCAGCTCATCATATGCAGACCTTCATTCCAGCCATATGCTCCGAACGCCTCGCAAAGTGCTCTGCCTTTCTTTGCCGGATCAAGGTGCGCCGCAGAACTTGCAAGTTTCGCTAATGCGTAGTGATAGAATTCACCGTTGCTACCGCCTGTGTTAAAAGCGTCATGATGATAATTCATTCCCGGAACTATCTGACCACCAATAGTGTCAATTCCTGCAAAATCCATTCCAGTCTGTCCACGGAAATAATGTCCTGCGCCATATCCGAGACGAGCGTGAGCTCCGTTATCCTCGATATTATGTCCCATATACCATACGCCATGAGCTCTGCACCAATTTCCCAAAACTTCTGTAAAGTTTTCCTGGTAAAGACGAGTTACCAGATCCATATACTTATACCGGATCTCGGACTCTTCACCTGATGCCGGTGTCCAAAGAAGCGGCAGCATTTTTTTATCAAAGCTCAGCGCCTTTTCAAGCTCCGGTCTCCACGGCAGAGGCATATCTTTTCCGATTGACCATTCTGTGCCCTTCATATTTCCGAAGCGAGGCTCATCAGAAAAGAATCCTTCGATAGTTTTTCCAAATTCGTCCTTATAATGCTCGTAATGAGGTTCATAAACTTCATTTATAAGCACTTCTGTTGCCTCTTTTACAAGAGGATTCAGATAATCCGCAGTTGCCTCTTCACCGCCCTTAGGAGTCTCATATACCACAAAAATGCTGTATGCTCCTATGGGAGAAGTTTCAAGTGTCAGCAGTCTTCCATCGATATTTTCAGAGATTTCCGTAAGTGTCTCTGCATCGATAAGATCCCTGTCATCGCCTTTCTTAAAAACTCTTTTTGCCATATAGACACCCAGGATCTTCTCTGACGGATCAGGACGATCCCACGGACGACCTTTGAGGAGAGAAAAATCGATCCGCATCTTTCTTCCTGTTCCCTGTATATCATACCGGCGCATATTCAAGTATATTTTCAGATATTCAGGATAGGACTCCTTGACTTTTCCGTTTGCAAATCCAGTTGGGAAATGCGCATCATCAAGGATCCACATCTTCATATTTCGTTTCTTTATCTCAGATAAGATATGGTCTACATCATTCCACCATCCTTCTCCAACAAAATCAGGATGAGGACGAGACTCGATGCAGATACCCTGCATACCGCTCTCTGAAATTTTCTCGATATATTCAGTCAAAACTTCCGGTTCTTCTCCATGAAGCCAGAAAAAAGGATACAGATAGTTCTTCATTAGATTTTTCCTCTACAAGTATTACTCAGATCTGAAGGATACAGCTCTCGCCTGCTTTTACATTTTCTCCAGTCGCAAATTTCTTAAGGATACGATCCTTTGCATCAGTTACAACGAGAACCACAGTCTTTTTGTGTCCTGCCTTTGCAACCTTATCAAGATCAAACTTCAAAAGGGGAGTTCCTTTCTTTACTGAATCACCCTCAGATACCAGCATTTCAAAGCCTTCACCCTTCATATCAACAGTATCAAGACCTGCGTGAATAAGTATCTCCGTTCCGTTTGCGAGTTCGATTCCAAGCGCATGCTTTGAATCTTCCATTACAGTTACGATCTTTCCCGCTGCCGGAGCAGAGACAAGTCCGTCAACCGGTTCTATCGCTACACCATCACCCAGAAGTTTCTGAGAAAAAGTCTCATCTTCAACCTTTTCTATAGGAAGAAGTGTTCCATCTACAAATGCAGCGATATCAACGCTTCCATCTGCATTTACTTCATTTGTTTCAGCACCATCAGCTGCTGAAACTGCTTTTTCTCCGCTGAATATAAAGCTGATAACTGCCGAAGCTCCCATTGCTGCAAGGGCACATACGATGAAACCATAGAAGCTGATATCAAGTCCTGCCGGATTTATCATACCGGGAATACGGAAAAGTCCGTCACCTGCCATACCGTAAAGTCTGCCGCCAAGTGCACCTAATACGCCGCCGGCAATACCTCCGCCTACCCATGCTGCTGCAAAAGTTTTTATATTCGGAAGAGCGATTGAATAAATAGTAGGTTCTGTAACACCGCAAAGTGCTGATGCCATACATCCGAAACCTGTAGTTCTTTTCTCAATGTCCTTTTGACGGAGTGCGTATCCAAGCGCTGTTCCTGCAAGTGCCCAAACAGTAAGACCCATAACTGCGTTAATAGGATCAGAACCTGTAGTTACCAGATTATTTATAAGGATCGGAATAAATGCTGCATGAAGTCCAAGAAGCACGATCACCTGCCAGAAAGCACCGATAAGTACGCCACCCACAACAGGGCTGATTCCAAATATTCCGTTCACACCTGTTGAAAGTATTCCGGATATAGTGTTCATTACCGGTCCGATAACAAGCCATGCAAGGGGTACTGTCAGAGCCAATACAAAGCTCGGTACGAGCATCAGCTGAAGCATTCTCGGAATGAACTTCTTTCCAAGCTTTTCAAGAAGAGATGCTACGAAGGAAGCCATAAGTATCGGAAACAGAGTACTTGCGTATGAAGCATTTGCAACAGGTATTCCAAGGAAGGTGATGCCGCCCTCTGCCGAAACAGCATTAACCAGATCCGGATAAAGGAACGCAGCACCTATAACTGCTGTCACATAAGGATTGCAGTTAAATACTTTTCCTGCTGAAAATCCTACTATGATCGGCATGAAATACAGCACCGCATCGCTCGCTGCGTAAAGCATCAGATACGTTCCATCTGTCTTTGTAAGCAGCCCCACTGTTACAAGGATAGTCAGGATACCTTTTATAATACCACCTGCTATCATAGGACCAATCATCGGAATGATACATCCTGAGATCGTCTTAAAGAAGCGATTCCAGAGATTATCCTTTTTCTTATTCTCCGCTTCTCCGCTTTCCTGATCGTCAGTGGAAATACCACAGATCTGTCTCACGAATGGCGTCACATCCGATACATGTGTGCCAATGATGACCTGATACTGACCGCCTTGATTCATTACTCCCGCTACACCCTTTATAGCTTTGACTTTTTCCGCCTTGGGCAAAGTATCGTCTTTCAGCACAAAACGAAGTCTTGTCATACAGTTTGTAACACTGATTATGTTTTCTTTTCCGCCTACAGCCTCCACTACTGCTTCCGCAAGGACTGTATATTCCGCATCCCGCTTACCCATGAGATTCCTCCTAGATCCGGTCTTTCTCCAGCCGGACTGTTCAATAAAAATCATCCACGTTATACTCTATGCGCATTAAGAGTTTATGATGATATTCTACCTTTTCTGTGAATAATAAAAATGACACTATCCATCCAGTTTATTGACCATTTCCACACTGACGGATATAATCGCTCTATACCAAAAATATACTCGGAAAACGCCTGATCTATCGGTTTTTGAATAATTATCGGAGTTTATCATGAATATTAAGAGCCTTGACTATAAACTTAAAGAACTGTCCGAAAGTGAAAAAAGATATAGGGACGGTCATATCTTTACAGGCTGGTCAAATATGCCCAAGAAAGAGCTTAACGGAAAGCTCTACAGTGTTATAGGAAATGAGCATGAAATAAGCACGGCTTCAGAACCGTTCAGGCATTCAGGAAATAACCGTTATTTTATGGACCTCGGAAACACCATCACAATTAAGAAGACTTCACGTTTTAATCCTGTTCCCGAGCATATTCATGATTACATAGAAATGAATTTTGTCTATTCCGGAACCTGCAGCCAGAGCGTTGACGGAAAAGACATACTGCTTCAAAAAGGTCAGGTTCTTTTGATCGATACGGAATGTCCTCACTCCATAGGATATCTCGGCGATGATGATATCCTGCTATCGATCATAATCCCTAAAGCATATTTGAGAGAAAGCTTCCTGTCACAGATCTCACAGGATAATTTCCTCACACGCTTTTTTATACAGGCATTGAATACCCAGACTGACCATGACCACTATATCCTTTTTCATTCAGAAGAAAACGAGCGCATATCCCTGTTTTTTGCTGAACTTTGTTGTGAATATTTTGATCCTTCGATAAACGCAAATGATATTACCCTGCACCTTTTTTATCTGATCCTTGCTGAATTGATCAACGTATATGAAAGCGATCTGGTAACAACTGCAAAAAGCCCCCAGTCTTCACTGGCTTTTTCCATACTTCACTACATGCAGCATAATTTCCAGACCTGCACCCAGTCAGATGTTGCAGAACTTTTTCATATATCACCTAACTACGTTACCACTCTTTTAAAAAAAGAAATCGGTATGTCTTACATCCAACTGGTTCAGACATACCGATTAGATTATAGTGCTCAGCTCTTAAACTCAACAAGCCTGCCTGTTACAGAAATTGCCGCAAAGGCAGGCTATGAAAATGTTACTTTTTTCTATAGAAAATTCAGAGAAAAATACGGCTGCTCACCTAAGGATTACAGAAGACCGTCTAATTAATCTCCCCATACTTCTTCTGCGATTTCCTTTACGAGTTTCAGCTTTGCCCACTGCTCTTCTTCCGTGAGCTTATTACCGATCTCGCAGGAAGCAAAGCCGCACTGCGGGCTCAGATACAAACGGTCAAGAGGTATATATTTTGCAGCTTCATGGATCCTGTTAATGATCTTCTGCTTGTCTTCAAGAACCGGTGACTTGGTGGTTATGAGTCCCAGCACTACCTTTTTGTCATCCGATACTTTAGATAAAGGCGCAAATCCGCCGGATCTCGCATCATCATACTCCAGGAAAAGCGCATCAACATTTTCTTTGGCAAATACATAGTCTGCTACAGAATCATAGGGTCCGCTGGTAAAGAAAGTTGAATGATAGTTCCCTCTGCAAATATGAGAATTTATCACCATATCTTCCGGTTTACCTTCGAGCGCGAGATTATTAACCTTGAGAAGCTGCTCTTTTACCTCTTCCAGATCAATGCCAAGCGCCTTATATCTTTGCTTTGCCGCATCCCCGACTATTGCGCCCCATGTACAGTCATCAAACTGCAGGTTTCTGCATCCTGCATCATAAAACTGTTTTATGATGTCTCTATATGCCTCAGCTATATCCTCTATCAACTCATCATTTGACGCATAGAATTTTCTAGTTGATTCAAAATTTACAGGTACTATCATCTGCTGAAAAGTCTGTGCCGGTGCCGGTATAGTGTATTTAGCTATCGTTTTTTCATCCTCAAACTGTTTTAAGAACTTGAAATATTCTACAAAAGGATGCGCTTTTGCCCTGATCTTTCCTACAAGATAAGTATCATCAAGCACTGCCAGCTCACCATTAAACTCTACTCCATTACCTGTCGCTCTATGTTCAACTCCCTCAAGTCCCCACATAAAATCAAGATGCCAGAAAGTTCTGCGGTATTCACCATCCGTAATAACGTGGAAGCCTAATTCCTTCTGCTTTTTTACAACATCTGTAACAGCTTCATCAATTACTCTGTCGAGTTCTTCACGACTGATCTTTCCATCACTGTATGCTTCTTTTGCCTCCTTCAAAGCTTTAGGTCTTAAAAAACTTCCAACAAAATCATATCTGTAAGGTGACTGTAAGTTTGCCATATATAAATCACTCCTCTGCAAAATTTTGTACTCAGTTTACTGCTGTCGGATGTCATAATATGCTAATCTGCACGTTTGGAAAAATATATAATATATTACCTTTGCCATAGATTTTATCTATGAACAGGTGTTAAGATTGCATTATCACTATGGTAAAGCCCTAGGTAATGATGACAGGGTCAAAAGTACTTTTTCTACGGAGGGACTATGACACTTAAACAACTGCAATATGCTGTAACAGTCGCAGATACAGGGAATATAACAGAGGCCGCAAAAAAACTCTTCATAGCTCAGCCAAGCCTGACTTCAGCGATCCACGAACTTGAAAAAGAATATGGGATAACCTTGTTTTCACGATCAAATAAGGGAATCGAACTCACTCCGGACGGAGATGAATTTATCGGATATGCCAGGCAGGTTCTGGAACAGACAGCGCTCATAGATGAACGATATACCGGAAAATCCGCTGCCAAACAGCGCTTTTGCGTATCTTCCCAGCACTATTCATTTGTTGTAGAAGCCTTTGTAAACCTGCTAAAAACCTATGGAAAAGATAAGTATGAATTTCACATGCGGGAAACTCAGACCTATGAGATCATTGACGATGTCGCACATATGAGAAGTGAAATAGGCGTCCTGTACTTAAACCGTTTTAACGAATCCATAATAAGGAAAACCCTGCGGGACAACGGTTTAGTATTTGAACCATTATTTACAGCCAAGCCTCATGTTTTTATCGGAAAAAACAACCCGCTTTCGTCCAAAAAGCTGATAACTCCCAATGATCTAAAACCTTATCCTCGCCTGTCATACGAACAGGGCAGCCATAATTCCTTTTATTTTTCAGAGGAAATACTGAGTACCTTAGACAGTGATAAGGAGCTCGTAGTCTGTGACCGCGCCACTCTTTTTAACATGCTCATAGGCTTAAACGGTTATACCATCTGCAGCGGAGTAATAAGCGAAGAACTGAACGGACCGAATATCATCGCAAAGCCATTAAAAGTTGATGATTACATGGAAATCGGTTATATCCTGCCATCATCCATCCGCCCCTCAGGACTTACCGCCAAATATATCGATATCCTGAATGAGCTGACATAATGATATAAGTCGAAAAAAAGTGGCTGAAATCCTTGAGATCAGGATTTCAACCACTCTTAGATCTAGTAAACCGACATCAACAGATTTTGACCATTCCAGACACATCCCATCATTAAAATGGCCAACACAAATAAAACCATCATGATAGTAACCACCACAGATCTGCTTTCCATATTTTCCTCCCGCAAGAGCACTCATATAGACAGTACATGAGCCGTCATTCTTGCATATTGTATATCGGCAGTTCACACCCGTAAATGTATACTGAATCCCAAATATAAAGTTCAAAATTATGTACATAATCTCTTTTTTGTCAAATTTTAAACACTTTTTCTCACTAAAGCGGTGATGTATGTGTTATACTTCTTGTGAATGAACCATTGGGACGGGGTGCCGGACCATGGATCTGCCCCCCGTCCCCATAGTCCAAAATACTTTTACAGGAGTTTTATCATGGAAATGCAGATGGAATTTAAACGCAAGCTTCCGGTTCCGAAAGAGCTTAAAGAAAAATTTCCTCTTCCGGAAAATGTTAAAAAGATCAAGGAAGAACGCGACGAGATCATTCAGAACATCTTTACCGGAAAGGATGACCACTTTCTCCTTATCATCGGTCCCTGCAGTGCTGACCGTGAAGATTCTGTTTTAGAATATATGACACGTCTGGTAGACGTACAGGAAAAAGTCAAGGACAAGATCTTTATAATTCCACGCTGCTATACCAACAAGCCCCGTACTAAAGGAACCGGCTACAAGGGTATGCTCCATCAGCCAGATCCGGAAGCTGATGAAGATATGCTCGCAGGCATAATCGCGATCCGTCAGATGCACACGGACATCGTAAAAGAAACCGGTTTTACCTGTGCTGAGGAGATGCTTTATCCTGAAAATCACAGATATCTTTCAGATCTCCTCGCCTATGTTGCAGTTGGTGCCCGTTCTGTTGAAGATCAGCAGCACCGCATGGTTGCATCAGGTGTCGGTATTCCGGTTGGTATGAAAAACCCTACTTCCGGCGATATCTCAGTCATGATGAACTCCATTATAGCTGCACAGAGCCGCCAGACATTCCTTTACAGAGGCTGGGAAGTCACCACTACCGGAAATCCCATGACTCACTCGATCCTGCGCGGATATGTGGATAAATATGGCAGAAGCCACGCTAATTATCATTATGAAGATCTGCAGAATCTTATGCAGCTCTACGAGAACAATCCTGAAATAAAAAATCCTTCCGTGATCATTGACTGTAACCACAATAATTCCGGAAAACAG
Source organism: Lachnospiraceae bacterium MC2017 (assembly GCA_000701625.1). Taxonomy (GTDB): domain Bacteria; phylum Bacillota; class Clostridia; order Lachnospirales; family Lachnospiraceae; genus NK4A144. The sequence goes on along the minus strand of JNJK01000007.1, from coordinate 209,590 downwards.
TATCTTGAGCAGATAAGGATTTCCAAGGATGTGCTTCATAGCATGCGAGTTTCATCTGATATCCGTTGTTTCGTAAGAGGCCTCATGATCGAAAGCTATCTGGAAGACGGCTGCCAGGCTATCGGCGACGGCGTATACGGAAAATCCATCACCGATCCATGCCTCGGCTGGGAAAAGACGGAACGGCTGATCTACGAGCTTGCTGAAATGCTTTAATATAATTTAATATCTATAACTACTCTGAGGTGTTGTGTGTACAGCACCTCTTTTTTTGACCTATTTTACTTGACTTACATTAAATTTTTATGGAAAATAAACTTTGACGCTTTAAAAAGAAAAAGTAGAAGGGATATTTTTTATGCTTAACACTATCTCTGACATAAATAACTCGATAAACAGCTTTATCTGGGGTGTTCCTGCGATGATCTGCATCATTGGCGTAGGTCTTCTCCTCAGTATAAGAACGAGATTTTTACAGATCAGAAAGTTTCCGTATGCTATCGCCGTCACTCTCGGACGAATGTTCCGCAAAAATGAATCAAGAGACGGTGCCATTACACCATTTCAGGCTGTTTGTACTGCTCTCGCTGCCACTATCGGTACAGGTAATATCGCCGGTGTTGCCGGAGCTCTGGCACTGGGAGGACCGGGCGCGATCTTCTGGATGTGGTGCTCCGCCCTCCTTGGCATGTGTACAAAGTTTGCAGAAGTGACACTCGCTGTTAAATACAGAGAGGTCAATAAATCAGGCGAACTTGTCGGCGGTCCCATGTACTATATTAAAAATGGTCTTTCTAAAAAATGGCACTGGCTCGCAGGTCTCTATTCCGTACTTGGTATCCTGACTGTATTCGGTACAGGTAATGCAACTCAGGTAAATACAATTACCGTCGCTATAAACGAGGCACTTATTAATTTCAACGTTTTAACAGAGGCTCAGCTTCCAATCGCAAAACTCATCATCGGTATCATTATCGCTGTACTCGTTGCCATGATCCTTCTCGGAGGCATAAAGAGAATAGGAAATGTCACCGCAAAGCTGGTACCATTTATGGCTCTCTTCTATGTAGTTCTCGCGGTTGGTGTTATAGTACTGCATATTCAGCAGATTCCTGCCGTGTTTATATCTATTTTTGAAGGAGCATTTAATCCTCATGCCGTCACAGGCGGAATCGTCGGAAGCTTCTTCATTAGCATGAAAAAGGGAGTCTCCCGTGGTATCTTCTCTAATGAAGCTGGTCTTGGTACAGGCTCTATCGCTCACGCATGTGCAGATACCCAGAAGCCTGTAAAACAGGGATTCTTTGGAATATTTGAAGTATTCTCAGACACCATTATCGTTTGTACATTGACGGCTCTTGTCATCCTTTGCAGCGGTGTTTCCATTAACTACGGAGAAGCTGCCGGCGCAGAGCTCACGATCAGCGGTTTTACATCAACCTACGGAAACTGGGTATCTATTTTTACTGCTATCGCCATGTGCTGCTTTGCTTTTTCAACAGTTCTTGGATGGGGGCTTTACGGACAGAGATGTATAGAGTTCCTTTTCTCTTCCGCATGGACAAAACCATTCCTGGTAGTTTATTCACTCGTAGCTATAGTTGGCGCAACTATGGATCTGGGGCTCATCTGGGCTATATCTGATACCTGCAACGGTCTCATGGTCATTCCAAACCTCATAGTCCTGCTCCTCCTTTCCGGAACGGTTGTTAAGTTAGTTGAAGAATACTTTGAAAGTGAACCAGACAAGGAACTTAAAAAAAAACTGATAAATAAGTTTCGATTCATCGAAGACGCAGAGTAAGAAAACCTCTCAGCACAGACTTATGAACTGTGTTGAGAGGATTTTTTGTTTTTCAAAAAGAACAGCGTTTTACCGATAATGACAGAACTTTTCCTTAAAATGATACGATATATACTGTATACAGGATATGATGTATTTTTTCTGTTTTGAGGTTTGGTCATGGGGAAAAAGAAGAAGGATCTGGTTTATACAACCCTCAATGGAATGAAATTTGTGATCAATGAAGAGTCCAGGATCATGAAATCTCTGGATATTATCCTTGATGAACTAGGCAGGATGCGTTCTCTCGTATCAGAGATGCGTGTCCTTGCTTCTACGCGCCTTAAATATACTGTATCTGATGATGAACGTAATGCTCTGCGTATCTGCTGCAACAGTCTCGCAGACTTTGACTATCGCTTTACTTCACTTTTACCGGAGCTTCATACCGCATTGGTAGATTCTGTAGCACTGTTGGTATGCGCCCGTTCCGGTTCTATCGAGAAGATATCTACCGGTATCGTATCAAGCTGTCCCACAGTCCAGTATGACAGAGATGCCATCATTTCCATGCGTGATCAGCTCTCGCAGGTATCTGAGCTTCGAGGAGCCAACTATCTAAGACTTAAAGAACGTCTTCAGATCATATGCTCTTTTTTAGACTGGCTTATGCAGATGACGGACAGACACAACTTTGTATTACGTTCAGAAGGTTTCCGTCTGATAGTAAATAAATAACAACTATTCTGAATAGTTACTATAAATAACTTTCTGACATACTCTGCTCATTTTCATCATTTTGCAAAGAATCCGGCCTTTACAAGCCGGATTCTTTGTCATTCTCTTCTGGTGTAACCCTCTATGTCATCATACGCACCGCTCTGATCCACAGGGGTAGTACACTCTTCGTTTTCATATATAAGAGGATCATACCCATTGAGAAATCTGTTAAAGAAAAATGTAGAACCTTTACCTGTTGAAGCACTAAGTGTTTTTTCATACTCTGTTCCGGAGTCTACTTTGAGGATGAGCGTTCTCTTGTCCTCGTTTTTTACAGCTTCGGCATATTGTGCCGGTACCTGAATTTCCTCTCCATCAAGGGTCGACTCTGCCGTATAATATAAAACCGGTTCGCTTGTCCCTTCCTGCTTATAGATCTTATAGCCGCTCATAAATCCGTTTTCTTTGTCAAACTGGTAATCTGTGACGTAAATATTATTATCAAGCTCATCTGCCGGATCCGCTTTTCTAACAGTCTCAAAGGTCTGTCCGCTTTCATCATCACTGAAATCCGTAAGATACTCGCCATTCATCAACGAATAGGATAGATACCTGTCCATAACCTGATCATATGCTTCTGTCTGTGAATATACACACAAAGCCGGAAAAATTGAGTAATAGGGATCATAATTCCAGATAAGCTTTTCTCCCCTGTCTCCCCACAGCCAGGTCTCCTCGCCATCAAAAACAGAACGCACAGCAAATGCCGACTCACTATACCAGTGCGTCATATTATCTTCTGTTTTTGTACCATTTTCATAGAAACTGTCATTTACTCGCAGCGTATGACCATTAGCTGTTATAGCTCTTGGCTCGTTTATATGTAAAAGTGCCACCAGTCTGTTTCTATCCTCTATTTTTTCTTTTTTTCGTGCATTCTGAACTATTCCGACAGCACTTTCCGTTTCTTCCTCTGTCGATGCATCTTCGCTTTGATCAGGCGCCGCTTCAGAAGCTTCCTCTGTTTCTTCAGACGTTGATGCTTCCTCTGCCAAAACTTCTGTTGAAGAGACCGATGGATAATTCTCCGTTAATGCCCCCCCTCTTTTTCCACAGGCTGTTAAAAAAACAAGAGATGTTCCGCATAAAAGCAATACCTTGCACATTCTTTTGATCATTCCCATCGGCCCCCTTTATCAAACAGAAATACTCACCTCATATGTACAAATATATGTCATTTCTTAATATATGTCATATTTGTACATAAAAAAATACATATGACGACAAGGGTCCCAAACAAAAAATCCGACTGTGCTTGCACAAAAAGGATTTTTTATTTGGGACCCGCAAAACACGAGCATGTAGCGTAATTACGCGAAATGCGAGTGTTTTAAAATTGCGAGAGCTTCATAAAGAAGCGAAGCAATTCGTGTCGTGAGACAAGGTTCAGAAGAACTTTTTGACCCCTACGTCATACATATGTAAGTAGATAAACTTATGAAACAAGCGGAAGAATGTATGTAACCCAAAGACTGCTTAACGGCATTACGAGAACCATTGCAGGTATCATATCTGCGATAGGGAATTCTTTTAACTTCATCATTCTAAAGCCGGTTGCCAACAGCAATATTCCTCCACACGCCTTAAAATCACCGATCATCGCAGGTGTGCAGAACGGATATATTACGGTCGCAAGCAAGAACAGTAATATAAAGATGATAAATTGCGGTACTGCGATAAAGGCTGTAACAGTTCCGAGTACACATGCAAAGATTATAGCTGTAGGAAAATCCAGTACAGATTTTGCAAGCAGGATACTATGATCTCCTGTCATTCCTGATACTATACTTCCATATATACCTGTACCGCTGGAACAGAAAAGAACGATCGCAGTTACGAGGAGACTTTTATAATCGTCTGATGACGAATTACCGCTCTTCATGATCTTTGCAATACCCCTGCCCATAAAGAGACCGCCTGCCTGAATAGCATTTCCCAGATGAATAACAAGTCCTACACAAGTGCCGAGGATAACCGATAATATAACAGCCGGCATATTTTGCATCTGCATTATGGATGCGATTCCCATGGTCATTGCGCAAACACCAAAAATAGAATTCAGTCCTGTTTTGAAATCCTCGCTAAGCTTTGGTCCGATCACAGTTCCAACTATTCCACCAATAATAATTGCTAATGAATTAATTATTACTCCAATAGGCATTTCTCTCACTCCTAAAAAAATTAATATGTTTTAAAGATACAGATATTTATTCTATCAAATTGATCGATCTTACGTAAGCAAATCCAGAAGCAAAGATTGTCTTTCTTTTATCAAAGAATTTTATAGCTTTTTATCTTAAATGCCTTTATAATTCTGAACTTGATGGCAACAGGATCTAAAGTAAAAACTCAAGCATTTAAGAGGAGAAAGAATGAATACCACACAGCTTTTTGTTGGAAATATCGTTATCTTTATCGGCGCACTTTTCATGGTTGCGATCGGTCTCATAAAAAGTAAGAAAAATATCCTTATAGCCCAAAACTTTCAGTTCCTTATCATGGGTATCGGAAACCTCATACTTGGCGGTACTTCCGGTTTTATTTCAAACATGGTCAGCATCGCAAGAAATCTTTTCTGCCTGAAATTTGAACTGACAACTGCCTGGAAAGTATTTTTTATGGCACTTCAGGTGATAGTTTCCGGATTTTTCATGTACTTCACAGGATTTTCTGCCTGGGAACTTCTCCCTATCATGGCTGCTATCCTGTTTACCTGGATACTCGACACAGATAAAGCAAGCGTGATAAAGATCGTCATTATAATCGCGCAGTTCATGTGGATCGGATACGATTTCCATATTCACAGTGTCACAGGTCTTTTCTTTGATTCTATGACTATCCTGTCCAATCTCATCGGTATGGTACGCGCCCGCAGGACAGAAGCCGTTGCAGAATAAATCGTAAAAAACTTCAATTTTTTGCGGAATATCAGATTAAAAGATGCCGATTTTCATCCGATATCTTATTTAAAATAGAGAATTTAAAACAATGAATCCGCAAAGATGAAATAGACTAAGAACTAACATTTATAGGAGAGAGTGTTATGATAAAATTTGATTTTACGATCACAAGTAAGATAGGAATGCATGCACGTCCGGCAGCTATGGTTGCAAGAGGCGCTGAGAAATATAAAAGCAAGATTTCAATAACCCATGATGACATTACACTTAATGGTAAATCTATCATGGGGCTTATCGCTCTGAAGGCAAGATTTGGTGACGTTATCACCATTACCATTGACGGCCCCGACGAGAAAGAAGCTGAGGCAGGTATGCGTCAGGTTCTGGAAGATATCCTTGGCGAAAAAGCTAACGAAAATCTCTGAATATGAATAAAACGGGAAACGCTTATTTACAGGCGTTTCCCGTTTTTTGATGACCATTTTATGATGTAAGGGGCAAAAGTACTTTTCCCCGACATCAATTTAAGCTTCCAGCTGATTTGTCTCTTTTTCGTAAGAAGTAACCCATCTCAGAGCAACCACAAACGGTACATCAAGCTCATGGCAGATCTCTTCTGCGGAATATCCCTTCTCCATGTATGGTGTCAACTTAGCATTGATACTCTCGTTCTGTGTAATTGTCATAAAAACCCCTTTCTCTTAAAGCATATATATTTATTAGCTCCCTCTGCTATCTAAACGACTTCTGTCAGTGATTTCTTTCCATCCCCTCGGAATAATCAAACAATCCATCGTCTGGACGATTTCATTTTAATACTTTTAACAAGAAAATAACATCTATTATATACAATTTAGCTAAAAAATATTTCCGTATTTATTTCGCATTTTTTATGAAACATGACAAAAATCTCTTGTGCGAAAGTTTTTCTTACGATAGTATTTTGCCTCGAAAGGAAAAAAATTACATGTTTGCTATACCTCTTACACGTAACCATTTGATTTCCCTTTACATCATGGATGATCTTACATCTGCGACAAGCCGAAAGATCTTTGGCACGACTCATTTTCAGAAGGCTATGTCCCAGAAGCATCATAATTTTACTACAGTCGCCCTGCACACTCTCGGCGTCACTGTAACCAGCCTCAGATTATTCTATTTTTTAGAAATGTTTGGCATAAAGCTTGATAAAGAAGCACTTATGAAGAGCGCACTTTGCCATGATCTGGGTATCATCGGCAGAGATGAGAAATTTTCTAATAGCGCAGAATGCTGCAGAAATCATCCCATCGACTCCGCTGAGATTGCCAAAAACATCTTTCCGGATCTCGACGAAGTAACTGAAGATTCAATCCGCACTCATATGTGGCCGGCATGTTCAAAAGCTCCCAGCCACGCTGAAGGCGTCATCGTAAGCATTGCCGATAAGTATTGCGCTATTATAGAAGGTATCGCCGGAAAGCATTACTGCCCCGGAATGCCCTTTATCGACTTTGTTTAAGTATCTATTCAATACCAACAAGTTCTATGCGGCTCTCGCCGTCACGGTTTTTGACAATGATCTTCTGGCCTATGCTTTCCTGCAAGCGATCAATATGTGAAATGATCCCGACCAGATGATTGTTGTCATCTGTAAGATTATTCAGCACTTCCATTGATTTATCCAATACACCCGAATCCAAAGATCCAAATCCTTCATCTATGAACAGCGTATCAAGCTCTGTTCCTCCTGCATGTCCCTGTACAACATCAGAAAGTCCCAACGCCAGTGCCATAGAACACATAAAGGTCTCGCCGCCTGACAAAGATGCAGAATCTCTTCGCTGACCTGTACTGTAATCCATGATCTCGATCTGCAGTCCTGCCTTTGCATTCTTCCTGCCTGCGCTTATCTGATGAACCATTTCATATCGTCCACCTGACATGGTTTCGAGTCGCTGATTTGCCTTTTCAAGGATTTCCGCAAAGGTTGCTCCCATGACGTATCGGTCAAAACTCAGCTGTCCTCCCTCTGCATTTGTACCATTTGCAAGATCAGATAGTCTAGATATGAGTTTCCATGATCTGTCTGTTGCGCTTAGTGCCTTTTTCTCTTTTTCAACTACTTCCAGAACTCTCCTATGATTATTGATCATGCTGTCCTGCTTATTCATGGCATCATTATCTGCTTCATATATAAGCGACTGTTCTGCGATTTTTTCCGAAAGTTCTGTCAGATCCACAAACTGCTTATCTCGGGTTTCTTCCGTAAGCTCTTTTATCCTGATCCTGCATGTTTTATATTCCTGATCAAAGTCATTGATCTTTTTTCCTGTGGTCTTTAACCACTCAGAAATCTCTGTTGTACCTACTCTATGCAATATTGCTTCTGCTTCGGGCCACTCATTAAAACCATACTTTTCAAGAGCTTTCTTTAGTTCTCCGTCTGCTTCCTGATACTTTTTCTCCAGTTCAGGCTGCTGGGCTTTTCTATCGTTAAGCCTTGTGCTTACCTGATTGTCGTGATCATATGCACTCTGTCTATCCTTTTTATGCTTTTCTATCACAGAATCGATCTCACTCTTTGAAGATATGAACTCCTGTATCCGCTTTTCCACTTCTGACCTGTCAGAGTATTTCAGGTCTTTTTCGATCGAAGCTATTGTCGTTTTCAAGATAACGATCTGCTCAGCGTTTTCTTTACTTCTTTGTTCTATTTCTTTTCCGGATACGATAATTTCTTCCTGACGAGTCTTTATCGTATTTATAAGTGTCTTTAATTCTTTAATACGGTCTATCTGACTTAATGCAAGCTGATACTCCCTGCTTTGCTCTTCACGGATCTCCTTTAAGCTGTTTTCTTTTACGTCAAGATAATCCGTCTTAGAAAGCTGCTCCCAGTCGATAGCCTCACTAAAAGTTTTCTTTACTGTGTCCAGTGCATTTTTTTGTCTCGTGTCTATCTGCGCTTCTCCGACACTTTTTTCACGTTCTTTTTTCTGTCTCTCGGCTTCTTTCTTGTCTGCCTCCTCGCGAGCCGCATCTACGTCGCTTTGTGTAGGCGCTCCTTCCTCCATGACAGCGAAATGATGCTCAGTCTCTCTTGTGAAACTGCTTCCGCATACAGGGCATCTGGCTTCACCTTTCTCCTGAAGCTCTGCCTCTAGATTTGATCCGATGATACCTGCCTGACCGTTGATAAAATCAAGATATTTCCGACTATAGTTTAGGTGCAGTTCCTCCGCTTCTTTTGTAAGAGTACCTAATTCCTTAAGACATATATCCTGCTTTTCTTCAAGCTTTCTGATCTCTCCAATTTCTTTTCTTAATGCAGTTACATCGCCAAGCAGACGATCTGTATCCGCCAGGAATTTCTCCTGCTCTGCAGCATGCACTTCTGCTCCCTCTAACAGTTCTTCTTCGTTTTCAGCTTCTGTAAGCCTTTTTGCTGTATCTGATTCTTCTTTTTCCTGTTTTTGCTTTTCTTCTAAAAAAGCTGCATCGTTCTTTTCTGCTTTCAGGAGTTCGTTCCGGTTTTTTTCTATTTCTTCATATTTTGGGAGTGTGTCTGTGAGAGTTTTTATTTCCAGCTGCAGTTCTTCACTTATTTTTACCTGCTCATCATCATTTTTTATCGCTTCATCAGCTATTCGCAGCTTTTCTTCGCTGTTCTTTTTTTCTTCGGTGAGAACTTCCAGTTCTTCTATTACCTTTTTCAGTCTTTTATGCGCATCTAATTCTGCTCTTTTCTCAGGAAAAATATCATGCCATACCTGCTCACACTGCGTATATTTATCCCTGATTTCTTCTATCTGAGGCTTTTCTTTATCGAGCCTTTCTTCCAGCTCTCTCTTATCCTCAAGCTCTTTTATGCGCTTGTTGGTTTCCTCTGCCTGTCCCTTTTTAGAATTTAACTCACTGACGATCTCACTCGATCTCTGCCTTTTCTCTTTTAGAAAAGTGAGTTTATTTTCTTCTGTATCTATAAGGCTTTTAAGGTTTTCGATCAGTTCAGGCTCCGTCGGCAGATATTTTAAGAGTTCCTCTGACTCAGCCTCCTCAGGTTTTATAAAAACCTGTTCCATCTGATTTCTTATAGCTGTCTCACCGGCACTTCTCTTATCTAATAATTTTGACTTTGCCTGTTGAAATAGATTTTCATATCGAACAAATGCCGAATTATCAAATAGTTTTCCAAGTATGTCGCTCTTTTTTTCACTGTCCGCACGTAAAAATTCACGGAATTCTCCCTGTGCCAGCATTACGATCTGCCGAAACTGATCCTTATTTAGCCCTAGTAATTCCGTACATCGTGCAGTTACCTTGTCGCTTCCTTCGATAACCCTATCTTCTTCCTCAAAAAGTACCGCATTTACTACTGTTCCACTGTATTCATCTTCAGTGCCACGCTTTTTCCTAAAATGTATGGAACGTGTAACAGTGTATTCTTTTGTACCCTGACGGAACCGAAGCTCAACAACCGTATCCGTTGACTTCGGGACCCTGTCACAATGCATCATCTCCGGCTTTCTGTCAGCTTTATCAGATCCGCTAAGTTCACCATAAAGAGCATAAACTATTCCATCAAATATAGTAGTCTTTCCTGCTCCCGTATCTCCGGTTATCAGAAACAGACCGTCCTCAAATTTTTCAAAAGGGACGACCGTAGTTTCCCTGTATGAGCCAAACGCCGTCATTGTCAAACTCAACGGTCTCATTGATCATTCCCTCCGATCTTCTCTGCATGTTCAAGTATCCTGTCTATATCCCTGCTATCGATTTCTGCATGTGTATCCGAATTTCTGACTAATTCACCAACATACTTCATCAGTTCATATTCATCGTCTGTTGGCGGCTCATCATCATTTCTTTCTCTGTACAGATCAGAAAATAATTCTTCTACTGTTTTTTCTTCTAATGCCTTTGCCTTAGCCGCTGCAGAAATAGTCCTAAAATCAGAATAAGTGGATATGAGTTCCATCAATATACTTCCTCTGCTAAGGAGAACATCTCTAAAATGATTCGAAATAGCAGGAGTTATGCGCTGATCTGTGATAGTTATACTGATATATTCATTTCTTCCATCATCGGCAGCCAACAGCTCTCGTATTTCTTCTGCCGTTCCGGAAAGAGCCCGCATTTTGTGCAAGGGTTTTAACTCTTTTAATTCTATTTTCGGCTCATCACCCTTTTCCCCTATTGTCACCAATAACGGGCCCTTCTTTGACTGACGGGTTTCTGCAAAATGGTAGCACAGAGGTGTTCCTGCGTATCTTACCTCCGGCCTTCCTACTGCATATGCTGAATGAATATGTCCCAGTGCCACATAATCAAATCCATCAAACGCGGTATAGTCTATCTGTCCTACACCGCCAACCATGGATTCAGATCCTCCTCTTTCAGCTTCTTTTCCGTCTGCTATCACATTTTGATGAGCAACTAATACATTTCTTTTTGCAAAATCAATATCCTGTTTTTTTAGCAATGCGCGAACAGCCGCATCATAGCTGTGGATAGTGTCATCCTTAAGCAATACCGATACTTGTTCCGGAAAAAGATACGGCATGAGCCAGAATGTGACCTCTTCTCCGTTTTCAGGGTCAGTAATGGACACATGTGATATTTCCCCATCTGTTAGTCCCGCAACATAAACCTTTCCCTTAGACAATATATTGCTTCCGAATGACAGGCGCTGACCACTATCATGGTTTCCCGCTATCATCATGAGCGGAATATCTAATTTGTTTATACTTGTTATCATGTGATCTAAAAGCATGACCGCATCTCCCGAAGGAGCACTGCGGTCATAGATATCGCCAGCTATTACGATGGCGTCCGGCTTTTCTTCTGTACAAAGCCCTATAAATTTTTCTATCCAGTCTTTCTGATCACCACTCTCTATCATTGATGTTCCATAGATTGTTTTTCCAAAATGAAGATCAGCTATGTGAAAAAATTTCATATTTTCCTTTCCAATTCACAAACATAACTGTCAGCCCCCTCCGTTTCTGACAGTTATCACAAATCTACTCTATAACGTGGCGCACAAAAGTCTGTGTAAGATCATTCTGTGTAAGTCCCTTTTTCCTGCATTCGCTGTCCAACTGCTCTGCAATAAGCTTTGCATCACGTCCATCAGGATAAGGGATCCCAAGCTCCGTACAAGTGTCCTTCAGTGCCTTCACATTCTTAAGAAGACGAACCAGCGTTATCATATACATGACCTTTATCTCTCCTGCTGAAGGCTGTCTGGTTTCATCATAGACAAGTATGTTACGGATCTGTGCGGTATCTTTACCTCCCTTTATTGCAATAGCTGCTCCTTCAGAAATCAATTTCTCTGTCCCGGAGCTTCCACCTGCCGGACAAAAAACAGATTTCCCCTGCCGTCCTGCAATCAGCGCTGACTGTATCAGATCATCGTCTGCCTCACATTCCATAATGGTAACGACCTTTGACAGACCGACAGCAAGCCTGTTTCTGCCATTTACTGAATATCTATCCCTGTTTACTCCAATAGCATTTTCACTAACGATGATCCCACCGGATTCAAGGATCCGCTCTGCAAAACGGTCTAATGGCCTTTCTATCCTGTCCAGTCCGCATGCTGCAACAGCTATCACCTTTCCCCCAGCAGTCATGGCAGACTGCAGAGCGATCTGATCCACGCCTTTTTCCAGTCCTGATATGATCGTACATCCGCCTCTGGCCCATTGCGGCATCAGATAATTAACTGCATTATATGCCGTTACCTTTGGCTTTTCTGTCCCAAGGCATGCTATTGTTTTTTCTGACAGATCATAAAACTCCGCGCCTCGGTAATAAATGATCGCCGGAGGATTATCAATCTGAATTAATTGTTTTGGGTAGCTCTCTTCACCGTAATAAGTCGATTTTATGCCAAATTCATCATTCTGGATCAATAATTCTTCTGCTGAATCAAGCGCTCTTTCCCTTTCCTCCACGCCGCTTGATAAAGCATTTAATCGCATATGTCCAAATTCACCCGGTTGCACCTGGATCGTTTCATCAAAGATACTGCTTATCTTATCTCTATGATTTCTTAAAAGATCCAAAAGCTCTGCATTTTTTAGTCCCAGCAGACTTAACGCTATAATATATCTGATCAATTATTCTCCTGATGCCTGTTCATGCAGGTTCTCATCTACCTTATCGATGATCTCCTGCTTCCTATCTGCAAATATATTTTTTCTGTGATAGTCCAGATATTTTCTGTTTCCATCCCGTATCTCTATCCTCATATTCGGACGGACATTGACATATACCCGATCGACTTCATCCAAATCTTTTGAGATCATGATAGTACCATCATCTGTGAATGATATCAGTCCCACATCAAATAACCGTCCATGATTCGGACAGAACATAAATCCATTATCAATATCAAATCGCTCTTCCGGTTCACATTCCTTCCACGGTTTTAAGTTATGTACCGAAAGAAGACTTGTATCATGTATCCTGCATAAGCAGCATTTGCCGTATCTGCGATGTACCTTTTTTTCAAAGGGGTCGTTATTTATCCTGATACCAAGTACTGCTCTTCGCTCTTCTTCGCTGAGCTCAGTATTCGTAAGTTCATCCTCTATTTTCTGACTGCGTTCGGCATTCTCCTTACCGTAATCCTTTGTAAAAATAAGCTCCGACAGAATATCATACAATTCATCTTTGCCGCCTGCGTATTCTTCCAGTTCACTCTGCCACTCAAAAGAAAAATCCTCCGGTGCATCACGAAGAGTTAAGATAAAGCTATGTGCATCCAAAAGAGTAATATGCGTATTAAAGCTCTCTTCCAGCTTTTTCCGTACTTCCTCATGAACTTTAAGAAACTGCCTGTAGCCTCTCCAGGTGCAATTCATAATACCGTCTGTTTCCGCACCGATCTTTACGAAGCAATCATAGTGTTCATTTTTCTTCGCTTCTACCGGGAGATACTTTGTACAATCTCTTGTAAAAAGTATATATGAAAAAATATGATAATTTCTTCCAAGAAGAAAGCATGCATCATCAAATACCGTTTCAGGCTCTTTCTTATACATCCTGAACAATATGTCCTCTGCAAGATCAAGATCCATTTCTGCCTGCTTCTTAAATTCCTTTATTTCATGAATGTCCATCATAGCATTGGCACTGCGACGTTCTTTTGAGATCATCCCGGCAAGAACCCTGTCAAGGATCTTATGGCTTCCCACCATATCCCTGGTCCATGCCTCGAGATTCAGTATCGAATGTGCAGACGCATAGATTTCCTGCTTGAATCCATATGCTTCTTTTAAATATCCCTTATAAAAATCTATATAATTCTGCTTTTGCTTAAAAATTACAAGTTTGACGAACCACTCAATTGCAGCATCAAGTTTCTTTTGATCGATGCACTCCAGTGACTGCTCTCCCATTTGATCTTCATCAAATTCCAGTAAATCTACTGCCCTTATTTTCATTTGTCTCTCCCCTTATAAATACCCCTTGTCCTGTACTAATGACACGAATTGCTGGTTACTGATCACTCGCTTTCAGCTCGCTCACGTGACGGATTTTTACTTTTGCCCTTGTTATCATTATATATCGTTCAAAGCTTAAAATATAGAAAAACCCTCCTCATTTAGCTAAACGAGGAGGGAAATTATGATCATTTTTTATATTTTTTGCTCATCTCGGATACGGTCGAGGCTATTTTCTTTCTGAGGTCTGTCGGCTGCAAAACTTCTACATCATCGCCATATTGTAATGCCCATTTATAGAAAGCTTCTTCATTACAGATCACTTTAACCTTTAGCTTTCCTGCTTTATCTTCAATGATAGTGAACTCTTTACCAAGCCAGTCCACCAGAGCATCTACATTGCCACTGCCCATTGTAAACTGGATAGGAACACTGTCACCACTTGGAAGATTTACATGCTCAACCATCATCTTTGGAAGATTCAGTCCCTTTTCGAGCCCCTTTATATTCTTCATAGGAACGATCTTCTCATCAAGCACTTCCAGCTTAGTGATCTTGTCCAGTCTGTAATATGACACACCATCCTGCTCCTCAGTGTTGGCAATGAGATAATACCAGCCATTAACAGCTGCTATCTGATATGGATTTGTCACATATGGCTTCTCTCTTGTAGGATGCAGCTTTAAATCTGATCCATATGAATTATATATAAATCGGATTTTCTTTTTATCATCAATAGCGTCATCTATCTGATCAAGGACTGCCGTAAGTTTTTTATTCTGTCCAAGATCAGGAAGACTCGACACATGCGCCATCTTTGCTTCAAAATAAATACTTGCTTCTGCCTTTAATTTTTCGATAATAGCCTGCGCTCTCGATTTCGGTATACTTCTAGAGAAAAAAACGCTATCTATAAGCATCCGTAGTTCAGTTTCATCAAAACTCCTACCCTTCAGACAATATCCGTCTTTTTCCATTGAAATATCAAAACCATAGTCCTGCAGAGCCTGAACATTCGCTCTTACCGATCTCCTGTCACATTCTGTTCCTTCTTCTTTTAAGTATCTGATAATTTCCTGCTGTGTAAGCGGATGATCTGCATCAGAATATTTTTTCATTATGTCAAGAATCTGCAGGATCAATACTTTCTTGCTTCCAGTTCCGATCACTTTCATACCCCGTCTCCTTCCACGAAGCTATACAGGCATATTTGCCTCCCCTTCCGCTTCTTACTTTGGCGACTCAAATTATGATGAAAGGATCAAAAGTACTTTTGCCCCTGTCATCACTATATTTAGCTTATCGGCACATTCTTTTAATGTATTAAGTAGAAACGTGTACATTTTTTTGATATTTACAGCAAATATTTGATTTTGTTAACAATGGATCCGGTTAAGTTGAAAAAAGTATGCCATGCTGCTTATGATCACAGCACGGCATACAACCTGCAAATACCCTATTTCAGTTTTACCTTTATGGTTCCGTTATAATTATTTGTTCCACGGATCTTTGCTACACCATTTTCAAGAGAAATCAATACATAATCTTTCTTGCCCAGCTTATCCTCTTTTAGGCTCTTACCTGTTGTTGAACCAACAAGATTCTTTATCTTTTCTCCACCACTGGCAACAGTCGCCGTCTTAAATTTTTCCTTTCCAAGTTGGATCGGTACTATTTCAAACTCTGTCGGATTATTCTTGAAATATCTATTTAAATATTTTACTGCCTTTTTTGTTGACTTACTTGAGTCATCAACTGCTTTAAGCTGGAGATAATATGTTGGCTGCTTCTTTTTCGTAACCTTACCATACGCTTCCATATTCTCAGTACTGATATTAGGTGCAAATACCGAGTTCTGACTAACCCAGGCCTTCTGACCATTCTTTACGACCAGTCTATTTATCTTAACTTTTTTACCATCAATATAAACCTTGCTATTTGCCACATCAATTACAGTTTTTTCATCATTTTTCTTTGTATATCTGTGTCCGGTTGCATTATATGTTACAGCCTTTGCAAGCCTGAGATTCATGCTGACTGTATACTGCTTTCCTGATGAATCCTTAAATCGGATCCGTCTCAAAATTCTGTTATAGCTTAATGACTTGTTCATATTATTGGTGTAACCATTTGCACCAACAATATCACCGGGATTGATAACTTTCTTATTCCAGATCGCATATAAAGTGGTCGTCTCTGAATTCAGATAAATTCCCGCTGATCCGGCTTTGAAGAAATGTTCGGCATCGGCCTTCGGCAATGTATTTGCACTCACACCCCAGCCAAGGAATTCATATCCGTCACGAGTAAATTCATTTTCAGGATAAACAATACTTCCTCCGGCAGATGTTACTGCACTCATTGTTCCGCTTCCGCCATTGGCATCAAATCTTACTTTGAAACTGCTTACCTTACTACGTTCTTTCCACTGAGCATACAATGATCTTTCGCCTGCAGTAAGTCTCAATACATCACCATAGGGCATGATCTCTGTTCCTGCCCTGTCGGTACTCCAGCCTCTGAATACATATCCATCTCTCGAATACTCGCAATACGGGAGTACATAGTTTGCTTCATTCTCAGAAGCTGAAGGCATGATCTTTTTATCTATATCCTTATTTTTCGCTGTCTCTGATCCGTAGTTATAGTAGAATGATACAAAATAGATCCTCTTTTTTTCCGGCTTCTTTTCACGGATTATTACATCCGGTTTATCCTGTCCGGTTTTATTCACCACGTTATTCGGAATATTTGGAGTATCTTCCTCGGAAGACGCAGTAGTGCTATTCGCAATATTAGGTGCATCGTACTCTGATGTTTCACCTGCGCTGTTTGCAATATTAGGCGAATCATATTCTGATGTTTCGCTTGTATTTGGAATATTAGGAACATCCATAGACTCCGCGATTACATTTACAGGCACTGCCGCTGTAATAAACAGTATAAGCGCGATCAGTCTGGCAACTCCTGCCATTATCTTTCTTTTTTTCATATTCATTCTCCGCACAAATAATGTAATGGTCAAAAGTACCTTTGACCATTACTGATGAACCTGTCATCATTATATACCCGTTTATATCTTCTTTCATCTTAAGATTTAGGTACATTTAACCTTATCATTATATATATCGGAATTTCCTATGAGTTGAAAAAGCTGCAGATTTTGATAATCAAAATCTGCAGCCATTTTTTCAACTTATATATCAGTATGTAACTCTCTTGAAAGCCTTCTTTCCTCTTCTGACCATTACACCATCGCCGGCAAAGAAATCCTTGTCAAATGAAGCTGCGATATCTGTAACTTTCTCATCAGCCACGGTAACACCGCCCTGCTGAACATTACGGCGAGCCTCACTTCTTGACTGGACAAGTCCTGCCGATACAAGAACCTGAAGGATATCTACCTTTCCATCCTTAAAATCCTCATCCTTGAGCGGTGTAGCAGGAACTGTAGTGATATCATCTCCACCACCTGCAAACAGAGCCTTTGCGCCTGCTTCTGCCTTCTTAGCTTCTTCCTCGCCATGTACAAGCTTTGTCAGGTCAAATGCAAGGACTTCCTTCATCTCGTTTATTCTTGAATCATCCCATTTTTCCATTTCTTCGATCTGATCAAGAGGAAGGAATGTAAGCATTCTCATACACTTACTAACATCTGCATCCGGGATATTTCTCCAGTACTGGTAGAAATCATACGGAGCTGTCTTATTAGGATCAAGCCATACAGCCCCCTTTGCAGTTTTACCCATCTTCTTACCCTCTGAATTTGTAAGAAGAGTAATTGTCATAGCATAGGCATCGTCATTTCCTGTCTTCTTACGGATAAGATCTGTACCTGCAAGCATGTTGGACCACTGATCATCTCCTCCAAACTGCATATTGCAGCCGTACTTCTCGTAAAGCATGTAGAAGTCATATGCCTGAAGCAGCATGTAGCTCATCTCAAAGAAAGTAAGACCGCCTTCTCTTGCCATACGATTTTCATATGCTCTGGCACGAAGCATGTTGTTTACATTAAAGTGAACACCAACTTCTCTCATGAAATTCATGAAGTTCAGATCTCTGAGCCAGTCAGCATTATTAACCATCTGAGCCTTGCCTTCACCAAATTCAATGAATCGGCTCATCTGCTTTTTGAAGCACTCACAGTTATGATCGATAATGTCATTAGTCATCATTCCACGCATATCGGTTCTTCCCGAAGGATCGCCGATCATACCTGTTCCGCCGCCTACAAGAGCAATAGGTCTGTTTCCTGCCATCTGAAGTCTCTTCATCAGGCAAAGTGCCATGAAATGGCCTACATGAAGTGAATCGGCAGTGGGGTCAAAGCCAATATAAAATACTGCCTTTCCGTTATTAATAACTTCCTTAACTTTTTCCTCGTTTGTGAACTGTGCAAGCAATCCTCTCTGCTTAAGCTCGTCATAAATTGTCATTTTATTCTCCTTTTCCTTCGATGACGGATATGGGCTTTTTGAAAAGAAAAAAGAGTTTAAAAAACGCCCTCCGCATCTAATTTAATTAGTTGCAAAGGACGGAATCATTCCGTGTTACCACCTTTTTTCACATAACGCTCACACGCTATGCCTCGCGGGCTGCTGTCACAGTCCCATGCACGATAACGGGCATCCCCGTCTTTCCCTACTAAGGTCTGTCCCTTTCCGGAAAGCTGCTCACGGAGGTATTCATTGAAAGCTGTTTGTTGTGCCTCTCACCGCCCGGCAACTCTCTGTAACGCATTTCTTCCAACTACTTGTTCCGATCTTCGCATTTATCGCTATTTTATTAATCACGATAAAATATGTCAAGTAAAAAAACACTAAAAAGAGGGATATCCTTTGACAGAATATCACCTCTCTAAATAACTATGATTAAAGGTTCAACAGTTTGTTTGTCCCTGTAATCCGGATTATGCGTTAACAGCGTCCTTAAGAGCCTTACCAGCCTTGAACTTCGGGTTCTTGCTAGCCGGGATTGCGATCTCAGCACCAGTCTGAGGATTTCTACCTGTTCTTGCTGCTCTCTCACCAACCTCAAATGTACCGAAGCCTACGAGCTGAACCTTGTCACCCTTAGCAAGTGTCTCAGAAACAACATCAACAAAAGCCTTTACTGCTGCCTCAGAGTCCTTCTTGGAGATCTCTGCCTTTGCTGCTACTGCATCGATTAATTCTGTCTTATTCATTTCATTTACCGGAGTTTATAAAAACTCCTCTCCTTTCAACCATAATTGTGTCAGAACCGTATATTAACAGAAATATACGAATTCAGCAACTTTTTTAAAAACACTTACCCATTGTTGTGCTTAATGTGAAATGTTAAAATGAATAACTGTATATAGATTTTTACGCAGACTAAAGGAAAAACTATGTTAAACAGACTCTATTCTATCTTTACATACTTTTATCATAAAAGCCTTAAACCGGAACAGTACCCTGCTGCTCTGAAAAAATGGTTCAAACACGAAACAGGTCGTGATCTCAACCTTGAAAATCCTCAAACATTTGATGAAAAAATACAATGGATGAAACTATACGACAGCACAAAGGAAAAGGCCACTCTTTCTGACAAATATGCTGTTCGTGAATGGGTTAAGGAGCGCATCGGAGAAGAATATCTCATACCACTTTTAGGAGCATGGGATCACTTTGAAGACATCGACTTTAACGCACTTCCCAATAAATTTGTGCTGAAAACAAACCACGGTTCTACTTGGAATATCATTGTAAACGATAAGTCAAAACTAAATCTTTCTTCTGCCCGAAGAAAGATGAACCGATGGATGAATACTGATTTTGCTTTTGTTGAGGGATTGCAGCTTCATTATTCTCTTATTAAACGAAAAATCATCGCCGAAAAGTTTATAGACAATAACGGAAATAATCTGTTTGATTACAAAATCCACTGTTTCCACGGTAAACCAACATGCATTGAATATATAGGAGATCGTTCATCTTCTGCACGCGAGGTTTATATGGATACGGAATGGAAGCCGTTCCCTTATAACGACGGTGTTTTCCCCTTATATGAAGAATTACCGCCTGCCCCTCCTTGTCTTGATAAACTTATTGAGCTTTCAAAAAAACTCAGTAAAGATTTTTACTATGTTCGATGCGATTTTTATGTACTGGATAACGGAGATATTAAATTTGGAGAAATGACCTTCACTCCCGGAAGCGGCAAATACACATGGTCTCCGGATCCAATTAAAGGTGATAAATATATGGGAAGCCTTTTTGAACTTCCAAAAAGATAAGTTAATTCTTTTTGAAAAATAAGGAGGAGCTCGATTGGGCTCCTCCTTATTTTCAAAACACCATGCTGTTTATTATGACTTTTCTAATATATATTCCATCTGTCGTTCTTTTGTCGTCATTCCCATTTTTTCGTAGAATTTTTCAGCGCCGGTGTTTCCCGCCCAGACATTCAGTGTTACTTCGTAGCATCCAAGCCTAACTGCCTCATCCTTAACGAATTCAAACAGCTGCTCTCCGACATGCTTGCCTCTCGCCGATTCATCCACGCAAAGATCATCGATAAAAAATGACTTAAACGGAACCATGTTATTAGAAAACGGCTGATCTTTTAACTGACAGAAAACGTATCCAATAACTGTGTCATTTTCATCAACAGCCACATAAATCGGTTTTGAATCATCCTTCAGTAAAATCTCAAGCTCTTCTGCTGTGTATTTTGTCGTTCCTGAGATAAACACATCAGGTCTTATTGCCGCATGCAGTTCCAAAACCTGCTGAAGCAAAAAAATGATCTTTTTTACATCCCTGTTCGCAGCTCTTCTGATCATCATGATCCACCACCTAAATTTTTACATCTTTTTTGTAACCGTACCATTATAGTTATTTGTAAACATTATAGTAATACCGTTAGCAGATACTCCCTTAACAAAATAATCTTTTTTAGTGGGCTTCATTACGAGATTACCGGTTCTTACCTGCAGTTTCTTTACCTTACCTTTAGCATAAGTGAAGCTAACCATATTGTCAGAAACAGTTCTCGGTACAACACTAAATGCCAGCTTGGTTTCTTTTTGTCCTGACCTGTAAGGCGTACTGCTCT
The DNA here is from genome assembly GCA_000701625.1 of Lachnospiraceae bacterium MC2017. Classification (GTDB taxonomy): domain Bacteria; phylum Bacillota; class Clostridia; order Lachnospirales; family Lachnospiraceae; genus NK4A144. The sequence goes on along the minus strand of JNJK01000007.1, from coordinate 188,609 downwards.
TTTTCCATCTGATGGTTGCAGAAGCCTGCCCTATCTTTTTGTTGCTCTTAAAGCCTATCATGTAATCTTTTCTATAACTATACAGAACCCCGTCATAAAGGATGAAGGACTTCTTTGCAGGACAGATCGGCCTTGCTGTATACTGATAGGTCAAAGATGAATTAACCCCTTTTCCACCATCAATGCACAGTATTTCCTTTCCATCAAGAGTCTTATATGTACCCTTATCAAGGTCGTAGATTACAGTTACTTCCTGACCTGTTGAGTTTTTAAAAACTTCCTGTGTTTCGGTTTCATTGGTATTTACGGTATGTGCCCCGATACAGAAGTTTCCGAAGCCATTCCTGAATAAAGAAGCATTTGTCCAGTCCTTCCATCCGGAATAATCCTCAAAATAACTCTGGTTTTTTCTGGCACCGCACTCTATATCTACAGATCCAAAACCATCAAGAGATGATTCAAAACATACAGAAGATGATCCTGTCGTTACAACCACTGCAAAACGACTGCCTTTTTTCAGCAGTACAGGATTATTCAGCGGAATTGTATAAATTCCGGGAAGACTCAGTTTTCCTGTTGTTACTGCATTTCCTACAAGTGTTCCGCTCTCAGGATTACCATCATCTGACAAATTTCTATATATATTTATCTCGTAATCCGTAGCTTTCATAACTTCTATTGTTACTTCTGTAAGCTTCTCATTTCCGTCATCCTGCACCTTAAATACATTTGCAACGGTCGAATCACTTGTAAGAGCGTTCCAGTTATGTATCTGGGTATCGTAATAATAGTTATTGTCGTAATTATTTTTTTCCTTAACATCATAGATATATACACTGCTTAAACTTGCATCTTCATATGAGAGCCAGAAATAATTACATACATCATAGAATTCCCTTGATGGATCTCCCCAGCTATTTCGAACAAGCCACGCTCCATCATACATAGGCTGATGACCTGATGCAAAGTAATCGCTCGGAAAATCATCATTCCAACCCACTATAGCTACCTGATGATTCGAGTTTTCATATTCATCATTATTATAAGCGGCATATATTTCGTTATAATACGGTGAAGAAAGTGAATCTGCGTAATAAGACACACCTACCATGCCATTTTGCATTATCGCTTCCTTCGCAATCTTCCTCCCGTTATCTGTGGTTATGTCGCAAACGCTCATATCAGACAACTGCAGTACAGATTTTTCCTTAAGTTCATCGATATCAACCTTAAGATTTCCGTTTTCATCAAATCTGCTGTCACTTTTGCTTGATGTATATGGAAGTTCATTCTCCGATACATAGCCAAAACCCTTAGTCAGATACTGTGCGGTAAGCCAGGCATTTCCACCATTATCAAGAACATCTGCATCGCTTCCGGTGAAAGTCACTCCGCCTTCTGCTTCGTCATTTCCAACTACAGGATTTTTCTGAGTTCTGAATATTCCATATGCCAGATATAACTCACTTAAATCTATGCTATTATCAGCATCACCATGAGCTATATCTGAAAACTCAGCACAACCTATCGTACTGTGTGCCCAACAAGTTCCGAATTCCGCCTGATCCCTGACCTCCGGATACTTTGTCTGAAGGATAGTTTCTGCTTCCTCATCGGTTTCACCCGGAAATCTGTCAGGGATATTTTTCGTCGGCTCGTAGGCTGATCCGGATTTCTCTGTCTCAACTTTAAGTCTCTGTATCTCTGAGAAAGAGATATCCGCATCGGTCATCTCTGCTTCATCCTCTGCCGGCAGATGAATGTATCCGGTTTTACAGGTCTTTGTCTCTTCTGCTGCTCCTGCTGTCGTTTTGCCCCCATTTAGTTCTTCCGCTGCCACCGGTGTTACTGCCAATGCAGCGATCGTTGCCGCAGTAAGCGCCTTGATCACAAGATTTCTTAATTTCATTCCTTTTTTTCTCCCTCTTATTTTTTGATGATGACTGGATCAAAAATAAACGATCCGACTGTGCCTGCACAAAAAGATTTTATTTGGAACCCTCAATTCGTGTCATCATGTCAAGTATATCAAATCTATGTTCAAGAATTAATACAAAATCAAAGAAATAGATAAGGCTATTTTTACCACTTCTTTGATTCCCAGTCATAGTTTTCGTCATGGATTGTATTTTCACCGTTATATCCCGACCAGTTATCCATCATGTTCTGATTTGCCATGCCCTCCTTCATGGATTCTTTCCTTGACTCTTCGAGCTTTTTCTTTAATTGCTCCTCTTGAAAGTTATCTTGTCCTCCCTGCTTTGGATCAGTGTTTTTAGGTTCAGTTTTGGCATCATCACCACTCCCATTCTGAGGCTCATTTTTTAGTTCATCGATCATCTTATCAATATCTTCTTTAAGTTTTTGGGCATCTGGATTGTGTCCTTCTCCACTTTCCGAAGCACAATCTTTTTCTAGCAGAACCGCTTTTGCACTCTCCAGTATTTTTATGGCAGCATCAGTCTGTTCCTCGGAGGATATATTTTCGAAATCGATAGAATAACACATTGAGAGCGCAAGATTTATCCTTACCAGACAATCATTTTCACCTGAAGGATTTCTTTTGAGAGCTTCGTTGTAGTATGCAACGGCCTGATTGTAATCGCCTTTTTTGAAAGCGACATTACCCAGGTTGTAATAAGGCAGATATCTTTCCGGGAAATTCAAGGTTAATAATCGCTCTTCTTTTTCCGTGTCATATTCTCCTTTTTCATATGCCTGTACAAAGCTATGGTTTGCCCAAACTCTCCTTGTAAGCAGCGAGCCTGAAATAATCAAAATGCACGCTGCCGTAAGCATTAGCCACAAGCGCAAAGGTATCTTTTTCATCATAACCTCCCTCTTCTGACAGCGATCATCATTTCCAAAAAGAGCATTATTACCATGAAATATGCAAAATAGAAGTAGGTATCTTTATATTTTTCTACTCCTTTTCCTCTATTCATGACGTCACCGGAACCTTGCCTTATCATCTCAACTTTTCCCTGAAGAGAATCACTTTGTTCAAACATATTGAAATATGACACACCCATGTCGTCGGCAATTTTTTGAAGATTATCCTCATCTATTTTAGACACCGCATCGTCATGCGTGCTGTAATCATAAATATAGTATGTAGTTTCTTCTCCATCACGCATTCTTCCGCCTTCTTCTGTCCCATATCCAAGAACTGCTCCATCGTCTATCAATTCTGAAAAAGCAGAATGATCCGTCAAAGGCTTTTCATTTGTGATCTCACCATCGCTTATATAGAAAATAATGGTTTTTCTGCCTTCTTTTTTATTAGATGATTTAAGCAATGATTCGATGTCTTTATATGGCACTTCCAGGTCTGAACCCTTTGCATAGTAGCTTTCCGGAGATGTAAAAGTATCAAAGAAATCCTTTACATACTTCTCATCCTGAGTAAATGGCGCCAGCACATGGGATGAATTGTCAAAGGTCACCAGCGCAAAATTGCTTCCCGCAAGTGTTTCGATGATCCTGTCTACATCTTTTTTTACACACTCCATCCTTGTATGGCTTCCATTATAATCTTCCGCCCACATACTGATCGTAGTATCCACCACAAACAGGACGTCAAGATTTTTCGTGCTGTACTCATAATTCTCTTCTACAATGACTGGTCTTATGCCAATGATAAAAGCACATGTATATATCACCAAAAATCTGAACAGCGTAAATACTTTATCTGAAGTTTTGAATTTATTCCTGATAACAGCTAATGCGGTAATTCCAAATAGAATTGCCAAAAGCACCAGCAATATCGCAGGATGTATTATCGGTCTGATACTCATCTTTGCAAAACCAATCCTGCCAGGCACGAAACTGCGAGGCATATGATCATCATTATAAACGGCAGCTCAGGAAGATCCTCTGTCTGTCTTGTATGAACCGTATTTACAAGCAAAGCTTCCTGTTTTTGTATATTCTGAACGATATCCGAAACAGGCATTTCATCGGTTCTTATATAACATTTTCCACCTGTGATCCCGGAAGCGTCCTGGAATTCACTCAGGCAGGTATTGTAATCATGTCCATCATCTATATAGAACTTTTCTTCCGATGGAAAGATTCCGAACATAGGAACTTTATTTTTTTTACATAAGTTTGCTGCTTCACCAATATTCACACGCTGTGATGTTGAGCTCAGCTCATTATCCGTACTCATGATGATAACTCTGGTTCTCTCGGAGTCCGTTAGATATGGAAATGAATAAAGCGCCGTCGCAAGCCCTTCTCCAATAAGAGAGGATCCTCTTTCAGATTCACAACGTGTTCCTGAATCAAAGTACAAAAGCTTATGTTCGAGCTCTGACTTCTGTTCTATCATTTCATCCGTCATATCATAAATACTGTCGTCAGAGTTCTCGTATGTTTCCATGTATTCTTTCTGAAGCTTAAAGTACTCATGAAGCTCGTCCAGTCTCTGTAGCACATAGTCATAATCATCGGTAAGTGGAACATACGTTATCGATGACGAGTTAAAGATGTTTATTCCAAATCTGTCGCCCTCAAGTCCGGAAACCAGATTCTTTAAATTATCCGTAACTTCCATGTTTAGGTCATAAAGTGAAAAGGACACATCCATACAAAGGATGATATCTCTCTTTTTTACTCCACTCGTTACATCTTTTTGTACATATGGTCTTGCCGCAAGGAAAAGCGAAGATACTACGCTTCCTATCAGTGCTCCGATCATCACTACAGTTAGTATCCTATATTTGAAATGAAGGCTTTTATATAGCCTTGTTTGTCTTATCCTTGATGTATTTGCAGCCCTTGTGCCATTGAAATATTTACCTGTTTTTTTACTTCTGATCCATAAAAGCAAAGGTATAACACAGGCTATCAGGATAATACCTATTATAACGATCATCCCATGCATTAATTCCATGATCTGATCACTTCCTCTGCCGTATCACAGGATCTTGGCAGGTCCTTTCCTATTATTTTCTCGTCCTCTGCAAACTCCGGAACATAGTATTCTTCCATAAGTCTGCTAAGATTCTCTATCCCCTTGGCCTTGATTTCTGCCGCAGTCAGACTCTCAACATTTATCCCTGTTTTTTCGTGAACAAACTCTCTTATAACAGCACTGAGTTCCTGATATCCATCTCTGATACCAATGGTCCTTCCCATATATCGATTCTTGATATCCTGAACTCTCTTTATATATCTGTCTTTTATGAGATGTGCTGAGATCGGTCTTGAAGTTATGGGAGCAGCTTTCTTTTCTGTTTTTTTATTATTTTTGAGAATAAGCCTTATGATGAAATATATAAAAAGTGTGACAGCGATAATTATTAATAATCCCGCTATTATACTCACCCACAGGCTGTATTCCATCGGGTTTTTAAGTTCAACCGTAGTAACCATTTTTGTACCTTTCAAGCAGGGCTATTGTACTTTCGATGATTTCTTCCTCTGAGGCGATCGTCATCAAAGCAGCCTTATTTCGCTTACATATCAGTGAAGCATTTGCAAGTATCTCCTGTCTTATCTTCACTTCTTCTTTATGCAGCGCTCTGCTGTGAGACAAAAATATCTTTTCATACAATCCCTTTTCGTTGTCAAAGACCATGTCCCCCGTGAGATATGCGTCATCTATATTTATGATCATCAGGTCATTGTTCTTGGTAATACTTCTTACAAGTCCCTCGTCTAATTCTGAAACACCCTCTATATCAGTTATCAGAAATATGATCATTCGCTTATTTACTGTATTTAAGATTTCATCTACTGTTTGGGTAAGACTGAAGTTTGTGTCTTTATCAAGATTTTTTTCATATTCATAGAGCAATCTCTCAAGATGATCGTTTCCTGACTTAAAAAAGCTTTTTTCTGTGCTATGGTCTCCCGGATATGATAGAGCATAATCTGCTCCGTTCCTCCCGGCTATGAATGCCAATATTCCGAAAGTCATCAGCATCATTTCTCGTTTTTTTACACCTTTTGATGTATCTCCGAGCATCTTTTCGCCTCTGTCACAGATAAACATGACATTGTGTCTCCTGTCTGCCATATATCTGCGTACAAGTACCTGTGACATACGGGATGATGCCTTCCAGTCTATATCATGGACATCATCACCGTAGGTATATTCCTTCAGATCATTAAATTCCATGCTCCGTCCTCTATAGACTGAGTGGAAGTCGCCATCCAGAATATTGGAGGTTTTGCGATTTGTATATAGTGCTACTGCCCTTCTTATCTTTGACAGATATTCGTAATCTATATTCATCACGGCGCCTTTACTGAGTTTACAATGGCATCTATGACTGCTTCCACAGGCACCTTGTCAGCTACTGCTGAATAATTGAGACCGATCCTGTGTCTTAGTACCTGATGACTTACGTTCTTTACATCCTCAGGCGTTACATAGGTTCTTCCGCTTATGATCGCTGATGCTTTTGCCATTTTTAAGAAGGCTATTGATGCACGCGGGCTTGCTCCTATCCTGATATACTTTGTGAGATCTGTTCCATGCACTAGCTCGGCTCTTCTGCTGGCTACAACTATACCGGAGATATACCATTTTATTGCTTCATCAACATAGACCTTTTCTGCTATATCCTGTAGTTTATCCAGATTTTGTATCGTGAGCACCGGAGGGTCTACTTTGGAGATGATTCCTGTTTCGATTCTTTTTAGTATCTCGACTTCTTCTGCAGCCGTGGGATAGGTTATTACTTCTTTGATCAAAAATCTATCAGTCTGTGCTTCTGACAGTGGATATGTTCCTTCCTGCTCTATCGGGTTCTGTGTCGCGATCACTATGAATACATCTTCCGGCATATGATAGCTTGTTCCGCCGATCGTTACCTGTTTTTCCTGCATGGCTTCGAGCATGGCTGACTGGGTTTTTGCACTTGATCTGTTTACTTCATCAAGGAGTACGAAGTTTGCAAATACCGGTCCAAGGATGTTTTCGAATTTTCCTGTTGCCTGGTTATAGATCTGTGTTCCGATTATGTCTCCCGGCAGAAGGTCCGGTGTGCACTGTATTCTTGCGAATTTTCCGTCTACTGCGTCGGACATTGCTTTGGCTGCTGTTGTCTTTGCCAGTCCCGGTACTGATTCTATCAGGATATGTCCGTCTGCTATTACTGCTCCCATTAGTGAGAATTTCAGCTGCTTCTGACCTACGACTTTGGCATCAAGATAGCCAGACAGCTTTTTTATGACGTCCATTGCATATTGATATTCTTCTTGTGTGATGGTGATGTTGTTTTGTGAAATCTGCATTTTCTTCCCTCAATTTTTATTCTGCGTCACCGAAAGGTTTTGTACTTTTTTCGATACATGATTATTTTCCCATGTATATATTTTTTCTTCAATCCCTGGGATGGCTAATTAGTTGGCGTTATTTCTCGCACGGGGATGACGATTTCTCAAAGGGGCAGTATCATACACGCTCGCACTTGCCTCGGTTGAAGCGCTGTGACGTAAATACCCCGAACCGCGATTTAAATCGCGTGTCCGGGGTGGTTAGATCTACGCTTTACTTTATAACTATTCGTCCCTGGCCGTAGGGGTCTGCGTATTCTTCGCCGACTGTTCCGCCGAGGGTGTTTTTGATGTAGTCGATGAGTCCCTGATTGTCGAGTTTGAAGCAGTCTTGTGTGAATTTTACACCGTCAAACATTGTGTAGCCGTCCCCCTGCTGCTGAAGCATATAGTTATGTCCTGCAAGGGTGTAGGTTTTCTTAGGATCGATCGGTTCATCGCCTACTTTTACATTTTTTACTCTGCGCTCTCCTTTTATTCCTGCAAACATGGAGTTTTCATCTTCGATGCATCCGCTGTCTATGCTTGTATCAATTTCATAGGTGAGACCTGATACATTGAGGAATCCTCCGTTTTCGTCCGGAACGCTGCGTGATCCCCATTCGAGTGCATCCAGTATCTGCTGACCTGTGACCTCTGCTACACATAGTTCATTTCCATATGGATGAACTGCTATCATATCTCCATTGGTTACATCGCCTTTTCCGATAGATTCTCTGATACTTCCGCCATTTATGAATCCTATGTCTGCTTTTCCCTGATCTCTGTATGCGTCTGCTACGAAATCTCCGAGATTTGTTTCTGCACGGCGTATCATTCTGATCGGTGCGCCGGATTCGTCCTTTTCTGTGGGATCGTTTATTGTAAGTTCTACGTCTGAATGAGCTACTACGGTTCCAAGTTCTTCATCTAGTGCGCTCATTGCCTCATTCACTTTTTTACCTACTTCATTATCGATGGGGATCAGATCCTGAAGTGCATAGTCATTTGACCAGCTCCAGATACCTGTGTCCAATACTTCGCCTTCGGCAGAGATATGACTATAACCTATGGAGCTGAGCTTTGTTCCTACTGCCGAACGGGTTACTTCTTTGCCTTCTTTATCCTTCATGACAACCTGATCAGTGTCATGGCTGTGACCATCGAGGAATACGTCAATACCGGTCGTATGAGATATTACATCTGCGTAGTTCCACGGTTCATAACTCTTGTCATTTCCGAGATGACCAAGTACATATACCAGATCTGCTCCATCTGCACGGGCGTTGTCTACTGCTTCCTGAACCGCATTGTAAACAGAGCTTCCGTCATCATCCTGCAGAAAACCGTATATAAACTCTCCCTTATCATTCTGAAAATACGTCGGAACCGATGTTGCTAGTGTATGCGGTGTTGTGACACCTACGAAACCTATTTTCAGACCTGCTGCTTCTTTGATCACATAAGGATCAAAAACCAGCTCTCCTTCTTTATTAAAGTTACAGCTGATATACGGGAACTCTGCTTCTTTTGCTAACGACAAAAAATTGTCCATTCCGTAATCAAACTCATGATTTCCCGGGATTGCTACATCATAATGAACTTCATTCATGAGCTTCAGAACAGCTTCTCCATTACTGAGCGTACCGATTGGTTCACCCTGTATGGCATCACCGTCATCAACGAGTATTGTTTCATAGCCTTTCTTTTCAAGTGATTCCCGGATCTGTGATAACCCTGCAAATCCAAATCCTTTATCTACGCCGCAGTGCACATCACTGGTGCAGAGGACATATATCTCTCCGTTTTTTTCTGTCTCTGCTGCTTCACTTGTTTCCTCTGTTCCGGCTGCCTCGCTTGCCTCAGTTACCTGTGATGATTCCTCTGATGCAGCTGTCTCCGATGCTGCTGCAGTCGATGCTTCAGTTGCAGACACCTCTGGTTCCTTTTGATCAGAGCTGCTCTTATCAGCTGCGCCACACGCACACAGCGATACGCTTAGCGCCGCTGCCAATACGATTCTCAGCGCCTTTCCTGCCATCTTTGTAGATATCATAATCTCCTCCATCGCACAAAAATTTGTTAAACAATACCTATTAAAAATACTTGTCTTTGTTGCAGCTGTCAAGACACCTGTTTTTACACCATACAATACAGACCATCATAAAGAAACTAATTATGCGTTTTCCCATCCTTTGCATATGTCGCACCAACCTTTTGCTCCGGATACTGTCTCAAGCTCGGCCGGAGTGATCTTTACAGACGTAAACTCGTTTCCTCCTGCGGGGTGAACATATTCAAAGCGTTTCATAGACACGTCTAGCCATATCGGTATTTCTTTCGGCACGGCAAATGGGCATACACCTCCCGGTTGAAATCCCGTGATCTCTTCTACCTGTTCTCTCGGGATCATATGTGGTTTTGTGTGAAAAAGTGCCTTAAATTTCGAGCTATTGACTCTGCCATCTCCTGCCATTACCACCACAACAGGCTTTTCATCTACTATAAATGAAAGTGTTTTTGCGATCTCAGGCTCTGTGCAGCCAATCCTCAATGCTGCATGTTCTACCGTATCTATGGTTTCACCATGCTCCGTAAGTCGGTTTCCAAGATTCCTATCTTCTAAAAACTCTTTTACCTTTTCATTTATCATGATAATGACCGCCTCCTCTCTTCAAATTTTATCACTGTTCTTTTAACCTGCGTAATCCAATACTTTTATCACCAGCGATAAACACAATTAAATGATATCGGAATATAAACAAAATTAACGAAGAATAAATGAAAAGTCAAAATGATAACAAAAGATAAATTTTAATAGCAAACAATAAAAACCTTCTGCCCGGGCGTTTTTGGCTTTTGTAATCGAGAACCTGTTTGTAAAAACAAATCAATTTCGCTAAACTATCAGCAGGAGGATTTTTCTATGAAAAAAATTGGTATCGGTTACGAAAACTATAAAGATTTTATAGATAATGATCTCTATTATGTGGATAAAACACTTTTGATACGTGATATTCTTCAAAAAGGTGGTAAGGTTAATCTTTTTACCCGTCCGAGACGTTTTGGTAAAACACTTGCGCTATCAATGATCCGTACATTTTTCGAGCTTGAATATGACAGAGATGGAAATATTATAGATAAGCAGCGCTATTTTGATGGAAAGAAAATTTTGCAATGCGATGATTCCATCCTTTCAAAGATGGGGAGATATCCTGTAATAAAGCTATCTCTAAAATCTGCAAAACAGTCTGATTTCAAAACAGCCATTTTCAAGCTTCGTGAGGAAATAATATATGAATTTGCACGACATGAATATCTCTTTAATTCCTGCATTCTCAATGAAGATGAAAAAAATAGCTATAAAGAATTACGTTCCGGTGAATTTATATGGCAGGAAAAAATAAGACAAATAAATGATCCCGATGAACGTGAGGCTGCTTTTACGGAAGAAGTCGGAAAGTATTCCACAGCCCTGAAAATGCTTTCAACGCTTCTTCAAAAACATCATGGAGAAAACGTCATTATACTGCTTGATGAGTATGATGTTCCTCTTGAAAATGCATATTATAGTGGTTTTTATGATAAAATGGTCGGATTTATACGCTCACTTTTTGAATCTGCGTTAAAGACCAATGATGCACTTGAATTTGCAGTCGTTACCGGATGCCTGCGTATCAGTAAGGAAAGCATTTTTACAGGATTGAATAATTTAACCGTTAATTCCATTCGAGGTACCGATTTTGGTGAGTATTACGGTTTTACGCCTGAAGATACCCTCGAAATGCTTGATCATTACGGGCTCAAAGATAATTATGATGTTGTTAAAGATTGGTATGACGGCTATATATTTGGCAGCGCTGAAGTATATAATCCCTGGAGTGTTACCCATTACATACATGAGCATGTAAATGCTCCGGATCGCCTTGCTGAACCATACTGGTCAAATACTTCTTCTAATTCAATTGTTAAGGACATGATAAAACTATCAGACGATACTGCCAAAGAAGAGCTGGATCGTCTTGTAAATGGTGGAACGATCGAAAAAAGAATACATGAAGATATAACCTATGACGATGTACATTCTAATCAGGATAATCTTTGGAATTTCCTTTTCTTTACAGGATATATGCGAAAGGTTTCTGAAAGAACTGAAGGCGATGATATATACATGACTATGTGTATACCAAACAGAGAAATTCGCAGTATATTCCGACATCAAGTATCACTTTGGTTTGAAGATATTGTAAAGCAAACAGACCTAAACAACTTCCATAACGCAGTACTTAATAAAGATACAGAGACTATGGAAAACTTTATTTCAGACCTTTTAGAAAAAAGTATAAGTACATTTGACTGTTCTGAAAGCTTTTATCACGGATTCCTTTTGTCACTGCTTTACGGCACACCAAGGTATACACCAAGATCAAACAGAGAAACCGGTAATGGACGTGCAGACATAGTTCTCTATCCTAACCGCCCCAAAGATCCGGCATATATTTTTGAGCTCAAAGTCAGAAAAAAATTCAACGAAATGGATGACGGACTTAAAGAAGCATTTGAACAGATAAAAGAAAAGAAATATGCAGAAGGTGTCCTTGAAGACGGATATATTGGCTCTGTCTCCTACGGAATCTGCTTCTGTAAAAAGAGCTGTATTGTTGGATTAACGGAATAATATATAAAACCTCCTGCCGGAAGCCTTATGTTTTGAGGCTTTCTCCGGCAGGAGGTTTTTATCATTTAATCTTTATAGTTATTTTGTATCTCTTATTTAGGTACTCATATTGCGCTGCAAGTGTGTCTTTGTCACCGGGTTTTATCAGTAATTCTTTGTCTTCTGTTATCTCTGCCCGGGAGTTTTTGTCTTTTGTTATCGTGAGTTTTCCGCTTGTAATCTGTGTTCCGAAAAGCTCCTGGATCGTCCTTTTTACAGGTGCGGTATTCTTCTCCATTGTCTTAGCAGCCTTCTGAGCTTTTGGCTTGTCTACAGTAAGACTCAGTGTGTATGTCACATCGTCATCCATTGTGAGCGTGATGCTACCGCTGGACTTACATGAGATTTTTACTTCTCCCGTTTTCCTGCTTACCTTTGCCTTTACACCACCTGTGCATTTGACGGAATCCTTATCCTTCACCCTTCCGACTGTTGTGAGCTTTGAACCGTTTATCACAGTCATTTTGAGACCTGATGGATCTACACCTGCCTTCAATACATTTGAAAGGTCTAGCTTCATATCCTTGATATTTCCGGTGGATGCCATAGCCGCAATGTTATCAGTCGGTGAAGCGTAGGCTTCGCCCTCAGCTAACGGTACTCTCGGGGGATCGTTATTTTCCGGAGTGGATTCACTCGGCGGTGTATCGCTTGGTGGCGTATCACTCGGTGGTGTGTCACTTGGCGGATCATCGCTCGGTGGTGTATCACTTGGCTGATCCGCTTTTTCAACTGTAACTGTGTAGCTTGCCTCAGCGCTGCAATACTCGTCCGTTTCCTCGGCTTTTGCCGTGATCGTCGCAGTTCCTTCACTTATTGCAGTTATTGTGCCTAAACTTTCTACCGTTACGACACTTTCATCACTGCTCGTATATGTTACAGTGGTCTCTGCTCCACTTAAAGGATTTGTATAAGTATCTCCAACTTTTATCTCTGCATGATCAGAATCAAACGCAAGATTTTGTACATGCTTGCCTTCTACTTCAGCTTTTGCTATCGATACATTCAGAGGTCCAAGCACTTCTGTGTCATTGTGGTTATCGTCACCCTTTACCTTGTACCATACGTAATATGTTCCTGCGTTGGTAGCTGTGGGGATTGATAGACTCCATTTCTTATCTGCCGACTGCGAATCTCCATCAAACTCCGGAGCTGCAGCCACAGAGCTTTCAGTAACGGCATACCACATCGTTCCGATTTCCCCGACAACGCTTCCCGAGCTCACCAAAGCATGACCAGCTCCATTATAGGCCAGATCCGGTATTGCAGTCGGAGCGATAATACTCTCTACAGGAATATTTACTGCTGAGATATTGGCCGTCGTCATTTTCTGCTGTCCGTTCGCCGCCAACTGATAGTTTGCTGAGCCTGTACCGCCAAGGGTAATACTGCTGATGTTGACCGTTTTGTTTGTCCCGGCATTAGCATACGCAAATTCTCCTGTAGCCGTGACAGTAAGGATATCCTCGCCAATGATCCCATCAAAATTTACATCCGTGTAATCAAACTGTGCCGTTGTGCTTCCATCATAGTCCTTATTATTGACTTTAATCCCGCTGACCTTAACGGGTCTTGGTTTGATCGTTATGACAGCGGAGCCTGTGTAATCCGCATAATTATCCGCTGTGATCTTGAAATAGACGGTCTTCGGGCTATCGCAGACATTCGTGATCGTCGGGCTGGTATCCAAAGTGCAGGAATCGGCTGAATTTCCGTATTTGATTGTCGCCCCACTCTCCGGGTCGGTCACATTCACCATAATGCCGTGATCCGCTCCATCGTAAGTAATGTTTACTACGAGAGCATTCACTGTCATGGCTTTATCGCTGATCGTGACTGTCGCCACATTCGAGACCGTTGTAGCAGCTAAGCTGTTATCACTCCTGGTGGCCTTCACCACACAGTAATAGTAATAACTTCCTGTCGTCGTACCTGTTGGTATCGTATAGGATGCCGAAGTCGCGCCGCTTATCGCTGAGCCATCGGTATTTAACGCTGTTGCATTAGAATACCATTGATAGGACAGTGTATGTCCACCCGCTGCCGTCGCCGAAATGAAAAGTGTGTTTCCGGAAGTAAAACCTATAGTAAGATTCAGATCGGTCGGCTGTTCGGTAATCATCGGAACGTCGGCCGGGATCTGCGAAAATTCCGCCGCGACATTCACATCTCCGTCAGGCAATATAAAAGAATAACCATCGTTCACGGGTTCAATCTCATGCTCCTCACCGTCATTGTATTTGACATTGCTGACCTGATAGCCTGCCGCAGGAGCCACCTCCAGCGTTACAATACTGCCAATAGGGAAAAGACTTCCGCTTGCGGTGCCACCGCTGAGAGCTATGGTTCCGTTGGTGGCAGAATCGATAGTAACTTTTGCTGCCGGAACAATCTTCTTTCCGTCGATATTATCTGTCGTAGCTTCGGTCGAGGTATTTTCATGCACAAAAGGTTTTATCAGAGTAACCATACCGCCATAGCTATTAGCATAGATGCTGTCAGAAGCATTCGTCCATCCAAGGCTGACATTATTGGTTTGAGAGATAAGACTAGGATCACGCCCTCCTGTCCCGATACCTGCGCCACCGCCATTTCCAGTTGCCGATATTTTTCCGCCTGTGATAGTGATATTGCCAGCGCCACCGCCCGTTGTGTTTTGAATATCCCCTCCTCCGATGCCTGCGCCCTTATTACTTGTCGCGTTGATCACCCCGCCGCTTATCTTGATGGTTCCTCCATTGCACTTGCGTCCGCCTCCAATACCTGCGCCTGATTCCCATCCTCCATTTGCAGTTACTTTTCCACCGTAAATTTCGATCGTGCCTCCATTTACAGATACATGACCCTCGTTACAGCCGGAACCGATGCCCGCACCATTCTTTCCGCCGGTTGCTTCCACCGTACCGTCATAGATGCAGACAGTGCCACCATTCTTCGAAGGTCCGCCGCCGATACCTGCTGCTTTTGCGCCTCCGGTCGCTTTAACGTGCCCGCCGTAAATACATATAGTTCCGGCTTTTTCCTGCGTCCCTCCTATACCAGAATAGTTATTTCCATTATTACCTTTCGCCGTAAGCCGTCCTGTCCCTCCCTGCTGTCCATAGATATTTAGGATATTGCCTTCTAAAACTGTGATGCCCTGCTCTGAGGAGAGCGCAGCACCATCGCAGAGGATCAGGTTAACCGTGCCGTTTGCTGTAATACGCCCACTAACAGTCACGTCACTATAAACAACGAGCCATGAGGTACTGCCAGTACTGCCCCATGTTGTACTGTCTGAATTTACAATCGTGAATGAAGTACAGGTCTGCTCTGTCTTATTTCCACCTATATACTTTACTTCACCGGGCACACTTCCGTCTGAAATGGAAAAACTCAGCTCACTCTTGCGTGATACTGCCGCAGGGAAGGTAATGGATTTTGTAAAAACCCTGCCGTTGCTATCAGTCACTTGAAAAGTCTGTTCACCCGAGAGTTCGTTTATGGTGATGAAGTGGCCGCTGAAGCTTGCCACACCTGCCTTCTCACTTGTGCCTGCCGTTTTGGGATTAAAGGTCGCATTCACATAGATATTACTTACGCCGTCAAGCTTAAAGCCAGCCGTAGTATTTAAAGCAATATTCTTATCAAAGATCGAACCTGAGAACGCATAGAGGTACCCGCCAAGCGCAACGGAATTCGTACTTTCTGAAAGAGATATGCTTTCGCTATAATATGATTTATTGTTAAACGATACCTTAACCGTTCCCGAACTGTTTAACTGCGCATCCCTATAAAGTGCTTTCACTGTTGCCGTGCCGATACCGCCCTTCTCTACATTCAGGTTCGCAGTTGCTTTTCTTCCTTCCGGAAGCTGAATCTGAGCTCTGTTCACGGTGGAAGTAAGGGAGGCGTCATAAACCGTGATGTTAAAGGTGCACTCGGTGTAAGACCCTGTACTCGGATTTATGGATTTCGTGCAATATACCGCTGCGGTATCCCCGATCGCGACGCTGCCGCCTTCATTACCTGCTGATCCGGATACGGTGTTCCCATAGCCGATGTTACCATTTGCCGTCACCGTACCACCCGTGATCTCTATCATTCCACAAGAGAGCTTATTCTCCGTGTTGCCGCTAGCACCACAGCCGATGGCCGCGCCGGGGCAAGAACTATTTGACGCAGTTGCCGTCACTTTTCCGCCTGTGATTCTGATGCTTTGTACGCTTCCGCAGTATGCGCCGCCTATAGCTGCATTGTTGTAATAGGAAGTCGCGTTTACCGTTCCTCCGTTGATCGTAATACAGCCCTGGAAACCGGAAGCAAAAGAACCGCCAACGGCCGCCGCACCTAAATGCATAGCTGTTCCGGTGGAGCCTCCATAAGCGTTTATAGTTCCGCCATTAATCACGATGTTGCCAAGACCGGTGTTATTTCCCCCTTCTGCGCCAATGCCCGCACCGCCGTGGGATGCCACATCACCTGAGTTGCATCCACCATCTGCCTTGAGGCTGCCTGTACTGTCCGCCGTTATATTCAGGGTGCAACCACTTGGAACGCAAATACCCGCCCCATTTCCGGCGGCGCAAAGGCTGCTCGCTCCATGTAAAGTAAGATTCAGCGTCGCACCATTTGTCAAATAGATACCACTGACACTGGAGCTGTTATTGAGGCTGCCCGCTATATTGATATTGAGGTCTTTGATCGTCAGGTTTGTCGTACCGCCGTCTATCACGATAGCGCCCATTTGCCCGACATCGCCCGCCGACGGATTGTATGTACCGGTAATGATCTTCCCGTCATAGCTAGAACGGTTGGAGCTGTTGATCGTAAGCTTACCTGAAAAAGCGATCGTCGTGTCGGCAGCCAATGCCGTTGCCGCCACCCATGGTCTCTCTATCGGCATCGCTCCTAAAACCAGCACGGTCGCCAAAGCAAATGAAATTATTCTCTTCATACCCCGTCTCCTCTTTTGTGATCACTTCCTCATAAACAGATCATTTTAACTCCATTTTGTATTCCTTGAGTATCAATTCTTTTTGAAATGCCAGTTCCTCCATCGCATCAAACCCACTCTCCGGGATATATATGAGACCGACCGCATATCTCGTCACTGCTGCGAGCATCAGGTGGATTGTGGTCGAAAACATCTTTTGCTCCGGCACATCTGTGCTTAAAGTCTTATCCAGCTCAGCTTTTAGGTACATTTCATGAAACTGTTTCTTTATATTCTCTATCAGCTGCTTATATGGCTGGAGTGTTTTCTCACCTATTTTCTCCGATCTTACATAGACATTAAAAAATTGATTGAACCGCAATATATCCTTATGATTTCTATACAGTTCGAGGAAAGAATCCAAATAAAACTCATATATTTCTGCGGCTGTCATCCCCTTAAAATCTGCCGCAGGTCTACGTTCTCTATTCTCCTCTCTGAACTTCTCCAATTTCCATGCAAGTACCGAAACGACCAGATCAGGCTTTGTATCAAAATATCGATACAACGTTTTTCTTCCGCAATTTGCCTTTTCTGCTATCTCCTCCATAGTGACTGAATCAATCGACTTCTCAGAAAAAATACTCCATGCTGTTTCCAGCATTTTTTCGCGTCTTACAGTCTTTACAGCTGAGTCCGCTTTAGGATCACTCATTTTTGTTTTCTCCGATCTATTTTTATACTCAGTCATTTCCGACACTCATTGTGTCATTTTCTATGATCATTTTACTCTCTTTTGCAACGATTTCATGTTTAATTTTCCATACATTAAAACGAACCTCCTGTCGGAAGCCATTATTTCAAAGCTTTCTCCGACAGGAGGTTCTTGTTCTTTATACTTTATGCTTTTTTCGTAACTGTTCCCTTATAGTTATTCTTGAATGTGATGGTGAAACCCTCTGTAGATGAACCTGTGAAACTGTAGTCATCTTTCTTTGGCTTCATCTCGATGCCATCGGCTTTGACTTTTAGATTCTTGATCTTGTCGTTTTTAACCTTGAAGCTCACCATGTCGTCTGTTACTGTTCGCTCTACTATTTCAAATTTCATGGTGTTCTTCTTTGTTCCGGCTTTGTACGGCTCACTATTTTTCTTCCACTTGATCGACGCTTCAGAGCTTCCTCGTTTTTTATTATTCTTAAAGCCTATGCTGTAATCAGACTTATATGTATAGAGGATACCTTTATAAACCACATATGCTTTCTTTGACGGACATACTTTCTTTCCTGTGAACTGATACTTTGGTGTCGGAAGATTTTCATCATTTTCTTTACTGAGCACCAGCACATCTTTGCCGTCTTCCGTCTTGTATGTTCCATAGTCTGTATTGTAGATAAGCGTAACTTCTTTACCGGACGGATCTTTGAATTTCTCTTCGATTTCATTTTCGGTTGTATTCACCGTATGAGCTGCGATGCAGAAATTGCCTATGCCATCAATCTCTCGCAAACCATCATCATCCTCACAGAAATCATACCAGTCCTTCCAGGTCGAATCCTTCATGATATAGCTCTGATTTTTCTTTAATCCACATTCTATAGTAAAGCCGCTGCCATCATCCCATGCGCTTGGCACTGTAGCTTCAAAACAAACCGATCCCTTACTTGTCTTAACTACTATAGAAAAATAGCTCCCTTTTTGCAGCAGTACAGGCTTATTTAATGGGATATTGTAAATTCCGGGCAAACTCAGACTTCCCTTTGTCGTCGCATCACTCACAAGGATTCCACTTTCGGGATCACTAATATCCTTAAGATTCCTGTATACCTTTATTTCATAGTCCGTTGCATAATCTATCTCAATATTAATCTCCGTAAGCTTTTCATTTCCCTTGTCCTGAACCTTATAAACATTCGCAACACTGCTGCTATCGTACAAACTATACCAGTAATGCGCCTGTGAGTCATAATAGTAGTTGTTGTCATAATTTACTGTCTCTGACAGATCATAGATCGATGCCCAGCTAAGCGATTTATCTTCGTACGAAATCCAAAAATATGTTTCATAGTCAAAAAATGGAGAGTCTTCGGTTCCCCAGCTGTTCCTTATGAGCCATGCTCCATCATTATCAGGTCTGTGGTTCTCATTGAAATTATTTCTCGAATAATTATCATCCCAGCCTACGATAGCCACGGCATGATTTGTATCTATTTCTTCATCGTAATAATACGAATTATTTGACAAGTTCAAATATGTACTGTCTCCATAATTGACTGCATAAAATGAAACACCGACCAGGCCATTCTGCATTATGGCTTCCTTAGCGATCTTCATTCCGTTTTCGGTTGATATATCCGTTTCGCTATAATCTGCCATCTGCAACATCGCATCTTTCTTAAGAGACACAAGATCTATGTCCAGATTTCCATTTTCATCAAACCTGTCATCACTTTTTTTGTATGTATACTTAAGCTTTTCCTCCGGTATATATCCATATCCTTTGCTTAAATACTGAGCCGCTGTTCTATTAAATCCTCCTTCATCAAGCTTATTTAGATCATTTCCGGACACTGTAGTTACAAAACTCACTGCGTCATCATTTCCAACTACCGGATTTTCCTGCTCAGTATATAACCCATACGCAAGATACAACTCACTAAGGTCAATAGACTTATCCGCATTGCCGTGGTTTATCCGGCTAAATTCCGCATTTCCTATCGAAGAGAATGCCCAACAGGTTCCGAAATCTCCCTGATCTCTGACCTCAGGATACTTACTCGACAAAATCTCCTGTGTTTCCACATCCGTATCCCCAGGATATCTTTTCGGAAGATCCGATCTCGGGATATATGACGTAGATTCATAGTCATCACCTTGCACTTTACGCCTTTGGATTTCCGCAAATGAAATATCTTCATCCGTCATTTCGGTTTTTATATCTTCCGGAATTTTGCGGGTGCCTTTCATAAATTTCCGTTGAGTTATCGTGGAATCACTTGCAGGCACAGTCTCTTCATTTACCTCTGTTTCTGACACAGTGATATCATCCTCCGGGGCAGGTTCAGCTGCCACGTTTGATACCCCCAATGCCACGCTCAATAGAATTGCCGTTACCTTCATAAATCTTTTATAATTCATAACCACCTCATATCCGCCCCTTAGCAGCGACGCGCATCGGGGCTATCCCAGAGAGCTTTACTCAGCCTTTCTTTATAACCGTTCCCTTATAATTATTTGCGAAAATGATAGTAAACCCTGTGTCAGCCGTTCCGGTGTAACTATAGTCATTCTTCTTTGGCTTCATCTCGATACCGTCGGCTTTTACGATGAGTTTCCGGATCTTATCATTCTTTACAGAAAAGTTCACCATATCGCTACTAACTTCACGCTCCACCACTGAGAACGGTACTATACTGGTCTTTATTCCACTACGATACGGAATGCTTTCTTTCTTCCAATTGATCTTTGCAGAAGCCTCTCCGCGTTTCCTTCCTTTCTTATACTGTATTGTGTAATCCGTCTTATACGCATACATAACGCCCTTCCAGACCACATAGGTTTTCTTTGATGGACATATCCTCTTACCGGTATACTGATAGTTTGGTTCGGGCATATCTTTACCATCTTCGCGACTCAGCACAAACACATAGTCACCATCAGCAGTCTTATAAGTCCCATGTTCTATATCATGTATCAGTACGACTTCTTTCCCTGTAGAGTCCTTAAATATCTCATCTGTCTCTTTTTCATCGGTATTAACGGTGTGTGCTTCTATAACAAAATTTCCATATCCGTCGCCAAATTCTTCATGATCAGTCCAGTCTATCCATTCACCATTTTCCTTGACAAAACTCTGATTTTCCTTTGCTCCACAGGTGACTTTTACAGCATCGGTACTCCTTCCCATCTCAAAACAAATACTTGTGTCGGTCGTTTCAACAACTACGGAAAACGAACTGCCTTGTTTCAGCAATACACCTTGTTTTAATGGTATGGTATATATTCCTTTAAAGCTGATCTTCCCCTCGGTTATCGCAGAAGTGACACACGTACCACTTGCAGGATCACTTTTATTCTTTAGATCTCTGTATACCGTGATCTTATAGTTTGTTTCCCTTGGCACTTCAAGCACAACTTCTGTAAGTTTCTGATAGGTATTTCCTTTTACTTCAAAGACATTTGCAACTTCTTTTAATTCATCGCACACAGATTTTTCATGTATCTGAGTATCATAATAATAATTGTTATCATACCCGCCTGACGGTGCAGATTCAAAAATATAAGCTCCATGTAATGAAGTATCTTCATATGAAATCCAGAAATAATCTCTAATATCGAAAAAATCCCCGCCATCATTCCAACTGTTCCGTATCAACCATGCACCATTATTTTGAGGTCTATGCGCCTCATTGAAATACTCCTTTGGGAAATTATCATCCCATCCTACAATAGAAACACCATGATCAACCTCTGATCCCCCATCATAATAGTATGCCTTATGTTCATTATTAAAATATTCAACACTATAATCATGCCAATAGGTTGTTGCGACTGCACCATTCTGCAGTAACGCCTCTTTAGCAATCTTCGCACCATTTTCATTAGAAATATCCACTACACACATATCATTAAGCTTCATTACAGATTTTTTCTTTAAATGTTCAATATTAAAATGCAGATTTCCATCATAATCAAAACGTGTATCGTTATCGCTCAATATATATGGCAGATCTTCTTCTTTTATAAATCCAACATCCTTCATTAAATACTCCGCAGCATAAAAATAGTTACCTCCAAGATTCAGCATCTGAGCATCATTTCCGTCAAAGTAAACATCTGACACGGCATCATCATTACCTATCACATGATTTTTCTGTTTTTTGTATATTCCATAAGCCAGATACTCTTCACTAAGGTCAATACTTTTATCTGCCATTCCGTTATTTATGGCAAAAAACTCTGAACTACAAAGAGCAGCATAAGCCCAACAGGTGCCGAAATTTCCCTGATTTCTGGGAACAGGATACTTCTCACTTATGATCCTCTTGGTTTCTTCATCAGTGCTGCCGGGGAAACGCACAGGAATTGACGGTCTCGGAGTGTAATCACCCGTATCTACATCAACATCACTGCTTACTTTCTGACGTTTTATTTCTGTCCACGAAACATCTTCTTCCGGCATCGGAATCTCTCTCTCCCATTGCATCGGAATATAACCTGTTGCCCAACTATTATCGTCATTTCCGATCTTCATCTCATAGGCTTCTTCCAATTGCTCTGATCCAGCTACCGAAAGATCAGTCTCCTCTGCCGCAGCTACCGGAGCTTCTTCTACATTAAATTCCTCTGCCGCAACCGGAGTTACAGTTAATGTGATCATTGTCAGAACAGCCAATACTTTTCTCATTCTTGAACTTAGTATTCCCATAAGCGCACCCTTCACTTTCTTCTTGATCAACCACTACATGCAAAAGAAGTCTGAAACAAACAAAAACCCACGTCTTGTTTTTCGGTTGCGAAGTTTATTCCTATAAGTGTTATTGTGTTCTTTTTGCAGTTCATTCTTTTGGAGAATTCTAACGGTATTTCGAACAAAAACTTCGATAAGTTAAAAAAGCTCACAGCTTCCTTTTCGCTGTGAGCCTTATAGCCATTATATTAATTTTTACCTTACCGGATCAGATCGCCATCGCCTCCAGTTTTTCTACTATCGCATCTGCAAGGCGACGGTGCCCTTCTTTATCCATATGTTCTTCATCGATATGACTAGGAACTGCATAATCTGATGCAGCTAAAAAGTTCGTTTTATGTCGTACGGAAATATTTCGATAAGCATCCTTTAATCCCTTACTTGTCTCTACCGAACGCACATCAAATTCCGGATCTTTATCTGCTTCCCACACATTATCGCCAAGGTGTATGGGTGACACCACCAATACTTTTTCTGCCGGAATGACCTTTTCGATCTCATCAAGGCAGCGTTCCATTCCCTTACCTATCGTATACGGACTGGAATGAAACAATGTCTTGCAGTCATTCGTTCCCAGCATGATTATCACTGCATCAAGTTTACCTTTGCTTTCAAGTACCATGGGAAGCACATCTATAGCGCGTCTTAAAGGCCTCAGTTCATCTTCAAAGACCGTGGTTCTTCCGCACAATCCCTCTTCCAGTACTCTTGTATCATGAAGCTTTTCTTCCACAAGACTTGTCCACCTGTCACCCCAAAGATATCTTTCTTTCGTTCCCGGTATCAGTCCCCATGTATTTGAATCCCCAAATGCAAGTATATTTTTCATAAGCCACCCCTGTAAGCTAACGCATCGCATTTCCTATCTTTCATACAGGGATAATACCACGTCTATTTTGTATCGAAAAACTCAAAACTCTTATCGCCTGTGATAAGTAAAACTGATCATATACTTTTCATCGGATACTCGCGGCCGAGCATCTCATACTTAATGAGACCGTTGGTGTGATATGGAACTCTCTCCCATTTCACATTTGGAAGTGATGCGACAAATCTCTTTATATCCTTTAAGTCCGGCTTATTTTCATTAAATCCCGGTACGATCGGCGTCCTTACCGTGATATGTTTCTTTGGATAAGCCTCACATAGTGCCTGAAGATTTTCTATGATCACTTTATTGGATACACCTGTAAAGATCTTATGCTTGGTGTCATCAAGCGACTTTATATCGTAAAAAATACGATCCAGATAACCGGCAGCTTCCAACAGCTTTTTCCTATTTGCATAACCACTTGTCTCTATTGCTGTATTTATGCGGCGAGCTCTGGCGCGTTTTAGAAAAAGGACTAAGTTCTCCTGCATCAACGGTTCTCCTCCACTAAGAGTCACACCGCCCTTTCCACTTTTATGAAGAACCGCATCCTGCTCAACTATATCCAGCAATTCGTCGATCTTCATTCTCTTTCCTTCTATGGCTATGGCACCAGTCGGGCATATTTTTGTCCATTGGAGATCATCAGGGATCCTGGTGAAGTCCACCCTTGCTCTTCCATCCCTGTCAAAGTAAATACACTTTCCTTCTTCTCCCTTTCGGCAGAGTCCGCATTCTTCCCTTCCTATGCATTTCTGCCTGCGGTAAATGATCTCCGGTGTCTCCTTCTGAGACTCCGGATTGCAGCACCATTTACACCGCATCGGGCACCCCTTCAAAAATATCACGGTTCTGATCCCGCTGCCGTCATGGAACGCTTGCTTCTGCACATCGTTTACCAACAGACTATCTAATTCACGCATCTGTATTTCCCCTTATGTAACTGTTCAGATTCCTTCGAGTTCTGACAGTTGTAGTACCCCCATCGTTCTAAAAAACCCTTATTACAAGTTTAGCATTATCCGGTGAAATATCAAATAACGATATGCAATGTCCATAAAACCGTACATGATATGACAGGGTCAAAAGTAAAAAATGTTTTAGAATTGCGTGAGCTTCATCAGAAGCGAAGTAATTCGTATCATAAATTCCAACATCAATGTATATGCTCTATAAAGTATCTGTGAATACTGTCATCTTTATCGAGCTCCGGGTGAAACGAGAGTCCTATCTGATTTTTATACTCTACTCCGACAATTTTTTGATCTACAACCGAAAGGATCTTCACATCATCATCGACTTTTTCTATATATGGTGCTCTAATAAATGTCATGTCCACATTACCGATACCCTTGAACTCATTTCTGGTCCTAAAACTTCCAAGCTGTCTTCCGTAGGCATTTCGCTTTACAGTCACAGGAAGTGTTGCAAAAGCTCGTTTTTCATCGTTACTGATCTTTTCTGCAAGGAGGATCAGTCCCGCACAGGTAGCAAGCGTCCTGACGCCGCCCTTTATCATGTCTTTTAACACATCAAACATATCCAGTTCATGAAGAAGTTTATTTTGTACCGTGCTCTCTCCTCCGGGCAGGATCAGTCCATCAAGTGACACGATATCCGATTTCTGCCTTAATTCCACGCAGTCGCATCCGAGCGACTGCATCATTTTTTCATGCTCGATAAATGCTCCCTGAACTGCCAGTACACCAATCCTCATCTCACTGTCCCCGTTCTTCCATTATAAGTTTTATCTCGTTTTCATTTATACCGACCATCGCTTCTCCCAGATCTTCGGAAAGTTCTGCGATAAGCTTTGCATCAGTATAGTTAGTCACCGCCTTTACTATTGCATTGGCTCTCTTTTCCGGATCACCTGATTTGAAGATACCAGAGCCTACGAATACTCCCTCTGCGCCGAGCTGCATCATCAGTGCTGCATCAGCCGGAGTCGCCACACCGCCTGCCGCGAAATTAACGACCGGAAGCTTTTTATTTTCATGTACATACTTTACAAGCTCATACGGCACCTGAAGTCTCTTTGCTTCTTCAAAAAGTTCATCCTCTCGGAGAGCACTTACCTTTGCTATCTCTGCATTCATTTTTCTCATGTGACGAACTGCCTGCACGATGTCTCCCGTTCCCGGCTCACCCTTTGTACGGATCATGGATGCGCCCTCGTTTATTCGGCGGAGAGCTTCACCAAGGTCGCGGGCACCGCATACGAACGGCACTTTGAAGTCGCGTTTATTTATGTGATATACATCATCCGCAGGTGAAAGCACTTCTGATTCATCGATATAATCTATCTCGATTGCTTCGAGTATCTGCGCTTCTGCAAAGTGACCTATACGACACTTTGCCATTACAGGGATGGAAACCGCATTCTGAATGGACTTTATCATCTTTGGGTCGCTCATTCTGGACACGCCGCCTGCTGCTCTTATATCAGCCGGGATACGTTCCAGTGCCATTACCGCACAGGCTCCGGCTTTCTCTGCTATCCGTGCCTGCTCCGGTGTGGTGACATCCATTATCACGCCGCCCTTTAACATCTGTGCAAGACCTTTATTTAAGCTATACTGTTCATTGGACATTTTTTTGTCTCCTCCATATTTTCTTGACTGCCTGAAAGTTAGTTGATACTATAATCCAAAACTGGCATTCTCAAAATGTCCAATGCTAATCTTTTTTATATGCCAGAGAAAAGAGGATCCTATGCTGACCTACGACATGAGTGACACCACTAAACCTTTATATCAGCATCTCTATGAATGTGTGAAAAACGACATTTTATCGGGGAAACTCAGAATAAACGAGAAGATGCCGTCTAAACGTACGCTCGCTGACAATTTAGGTATTAGTACCATTACGGTTGAAAATGCTTATGACCAGTTGATGAGCGAGGGATATATGTATTCCGTTCCGAAAAAGGGATATTTTATCTCGGATATTTCTGAGATGCAGAGGGTCCCGCAGCAGGTGAGCCGCGTACTGAACATTGATAAAGGCAGGAAAAACACAGATGTGGTTTTTGATTTTTCTTCTAATAAAACAGGAAGAGATGACTTTCCTTTTTCAATATGGGCTAAACTCGTGCGAGAAACATTGAGCCAGAAAGAAAAAGAACTCCTGACCGTATCACCCTGCGAAGGTATATTTGAGCTCCGACAGGGAATTGCATCTCATCTGGCTTCTTTTCGCGGCATGAATGTGGATCCGAACCAGATAATCATCGGTGCAGGAACAGAGTACCTGTACTCGATCCTTATAAAGCTTCTCGGAACTGACAAGACTTATGCGATTGAAAACCCCGGATACAAAAAATTGGACTCCATATATAAAAGCAACGGTATTTCCTGTAAGCACATTTCAATGGATGAAAAGGGTATGAAAGTGGACGCTCTGGCAGCTTCCGGAGCAAACATCGCCCATATAAGCCCGACTCACCACTTTCCAACAGGCGTAACCATGCCCGTCAGCCGTCGTTACGAGCTCTTGTCCTGGGCAAATGAGACCGATGGCAGATATATTATCGAAGACGATTACGATAGTGAGTTTCGCTTAAAAGGTAAACCGATCCCCTCTATCCAAAGTATCGATGCTGCGGAGAAAGTTATCTATATGAATACTTTTTCTAAATCGCTCACTTCTACTATCCGTATCAGCTACATGGTTCTTCCTGAACATTTGGCGAATCTGTTTTTTAAGAAACTGAGTTTTTACTCTAACACAGTCTCGACTTTTGATCAGTATGTACTGGCTGCTTTTATCAGTGACGGATATTTTGAGAAGCATATAAACAGGATGAGACTTCGCTACGGCAGAAAGCGCGCGAAGATACTTGAAATGATCCGGGAGATTTTTTCAGATAATGAGTGCAAGGTGATCGAGAATGATTCCGGTCTGCATTTTCTAATGGAATTTAATACTTCTATACCGGATGATGTTTTTCAGAGGAAACTACTCAAAAAGAAGATACGGATAACCAGCGTTACTAGCTGTTACATGGAGCATAAAGTTCCTGATAAGCATCAGTTTTTGCTTAATTATTCGGGGATAGATATGGACGGGCTTGGGGATGCGCTGAGGGAGATTAAGAGACTTATATGATGCTAAATTCATCATCGAATCAGTTAATTGATTTCGTTTAGTGACGGTCAGTCACTGGGAGTATCATACACGCTCACACATCGTCTCGGTTGAAGCGCTGCGCCGCCTATTCTCAGGTGCTTCGGCAACTCGGGTACTTTGCTCCTATGCGCTCCGCGCGGAGCACAAAGTACCCTCAGACAGTGCCTCTCGCACCTGAGCTATGCTCGCGCTTCTGCCCTCGACTTCGAATTGTTCGCTTAGTATGATACTCCCAGAGCCAGCCCTGACTTCTGGCAAATCACACGATCTCTATGAATCTGTCTTTTATTGATGCGAATACTTCATCTACGAGACCGAAATCTTTCTGCTTATAGTTCCAGAGGGCGTGACCGATTCCGAATTTCAGGAATGCTGCATGAATGTCCTTCATCCAACGGAGTCTGTCCTCAGGATCTGCCTGGTCGATTACACCGTATTCTCCACAGTAGAGGCATACATTGTCCTTCTCTGCTTTCTCGATTGCCGGTGCAAATATATCCTCGAAGAATCCCTCACCGATCTCACGGATACCTTCCTGATATACTGCGCCTGCGAGGTTTGCTGCCAGTGCATCTCCGGCTTTTCTGTACTCATCAAGTGTCTTTGGATAGCTGATGCGGAAGTCTCTCGGCATTTTGTCTACCCAGTATGCACCCTGATGTGTAAATACCATAGGCTCGTAGCAATGGAAATTGTAAACAACCTTGTCATCAGTCGAAAGTTCCAGAAGTGGTACACTCATTACGTTATTATAGGCAACTCCACCGATAACCAGTACGTGATCCGGACAGATCTCACGAACGATCTTTATAAACTTTGATGCGACTTTATTCCATGCGTCAGCTACTTCCTGGAGCACTACTTCATTAAGAGGCTCAAATGCTACTTGCTCAGGATAGTCCTTAAATACCGTTGCTATCCTCTTCCACAGCTTAAAGAAGCGCTCCTGAAGCTCATCATCATAGAAAAACTTTTCACGGTCCATATCTTTTTTCAGAGGATCAAATGAATAACCGTAGCACTCATGCAGGTCAATGAGCATATTCAGATGATTTTTCTCACACCACTCACGGCAGTTTGTGAGGTACTTTATTCCCTCTTCCTTCGGAGTTCCATTGTCATCTTCCAGTACGATGTAGTCTACAGGTACTCGTACATGATCGAAGCCCAAAGATGCGATATACTCTATATCTTTCTCGGTGATAAATGTATCGAAATGCTCTTTAT
Organism: Lachnospiraceae bacterium MC2017; assembly: GCA_000701625.1. GTDB lineage: Bacteria > Bacillota > Clostridia > Lachnospirales > Lachnospiraceae > NK4A144. The sequence continues at coordinate 160,009 of JNJK01000007.1, read as the reverse complement.
CATACTTATCAAACTGAGAGATCCAACCTCCCAGATTTACGCCTCTTAAAAATCCTGCAAGCTGCTTCATTGTGTCCTCCTCATCTATTGCAAAATCTTGTACCTTTTCAGATACATTTTGTCCTTTAATGATGGTAACACAGGACAGCTTTTCACATCATTATGGAATATTCTGAAAATTGCGCCGGATTTTCGCATTTCTTAACAGAATCTTTTTACACTTTCATACGCCCTCAACAGCAAGTGCTTCGAGTTGTTCTGAATAGTTACACAGAATCCAACACTTTAGCCTGCTCTATTTCACCAAAGCCGCAGCTGGACATTGGCAATGAATCTGATATAACATAAGTGTTATTGTTTTAATATCAAAACAATATAGCTTTATTCTTGAAAGGAGAACTGATCTTGAAAATTGAAAAAAACGCTTACATATCTTTTTCACGCGGAAATAATATACACAAGAGAAACAATCTTTCAATCCCCGCTAACCAAACCACTGATCAAACCACGACCCGCACCGAAGCAACCTGTGCTTTCTGCGGCGCACCTGTGAGAACTGAGCTTTGTCCCTATTGCGGAAATCCTACAGGGCTCAACACTGCTGACGCGGTTCTTGAGTATCCTGAGTTATCCTGCAAGGAAGCTTCCCTTACTTTCTGGAACACCCTGTTCCCTATGATATTTGCTGCAGCTTTTGCCATTTTCGGATTCATGATCCCGTTTGCTCTTTCAAATGAGGGGTTTAACATCCAGCCTTTAGGCTTTATTTTCGCACTGCCAAGTATCGTATGCTTTGTGATCCTCCTGCTCTTTGTATGGAGATATTTCACTGTATCTACATTCGGAAAAGAGATAGAGGGTACCGTATATGGATATATGGATGACACGGTTTACTACAACAATATTCCGGGGCAGGTCTGCAAAATACTCGTTAACTCTAAGCACGGTCCCAGATTTATCATGTACAAACTAAAAAATGTACATAAACCCTACAAGGTCAATACCAAACTCCCCCTGAAGGTCTACAAAGACCGTTTTTTGATCGTCAATAAGCATCGCTACGAAGCGTGGAACTAAAAAGTATCAGGAAAGTCCGCGGCAAACACCGCGGACTTTCCTGATACTTTTTAGAATTCTGTTACAGTTTGATGCTTCCCTTGTAGTTTCTCTTAAATGTGTAAGTTCCATCCGAATAACTTACGTCTTTTTTGCCAAGAGCCTTCACTATTGTCTTTCCATTAACTCTTACGCCATTTTTGTATTTTGGCATTGTTATCCTGAGTTTTTGCTTACCATACCGCCGTTTATCGCGTTGTTTGAAACTACGATCCCGTCAATAACTGTTCCATCAGGTACATTCTCTTAAGACACTTCCGCTTATCAACCATCCCTGTCTTTTTTACTATGGTACAGGGACTTAGCTGATGCAAATTCTCATTAGTGCAAGCTAACGCGACATTATAATATATCAGTTAGAAATTATCAGAGTCAATGAGGTTAATGAGAATAGTTTTCATTTATCAATTACTGTTTACTCGCTTACAGCGTGTGCCGGTAAAGCCTCCACGCATTTTTAACAAAATAACACCCCGAAACCTAAGTTCCGGGGTGGGACAATCTTTAGCATTGCATTTCTCTCAAATGATACACTAGTTTTTTCATTCTATTTTTGTAATCAATTTCTCTGCTACTACAAAAATTCTCTATCCATCTTCTATCACGCTCTGTTCCATTTTTGTTAAATCTACGAACAACTCTTGAGATCCTGCTTATAAAGCTCATAGGGTGTTGCGGATAAGCTATCCTATTAATCCATTCAAAACTTTGTTGTAATCCGTCAAAATCATCATCCGATTGAAGATAATCTAAAAACAGCAATTCATAAAACGAAAAAGGTATGATATCTTCTACAAGCTCTTTCACAAGCGTATCGTGTGGTCCAAACTCTTTTGTATCATCCGTCACAAGAGCGGCAATTCCCAAAGTTGATGCCAAGGCTATCGCATTTGCTTCTCCAAAATCAAACAGAACTTCTATTTCATCCCGCTTGTTCTCAAAATACCTCTTCATTTTAATATCTATCAGATATTTTTGAGTGACTAAAATTATTTTACCGCTTTCTATTTCACTTTTTACCCGCTTATATACATCTTGTGACTTGCGTTTTATCTCCCTTTCAAGAATAAACTCATGTACATAGCATTTATCAAAATATCTGAATAGCAATTCCTCTTTTCCGGCATTATAAAGATGAATTGTAATATCTGTATCTAATGACACGTCCATCATTCAATCTCCAAAAACAAATCTTCTATTGAATCATCCTCTACTTCCGACTTCTGTTCCTGCAAATCTGACATGTCAATATCTACCAGATTCAATGCCTTTTTTAAACTGGAAAGCGGTATATATTTATTCTCATAGTTACTCATCACATAATCAATATACTGAGGCGGAACAATCACTTTATCTGTTGGAGCCAATAAATCTTCATCCGCTCCCAGCATACGAAATAGATTTTTTGATCTATAAAAATCTCGTTCTTTATATAAATCACTACGTTTGTCTAGAGAAATAATCCCTAATGCCGACAATCTTTCAAGCAATGCGTTAAAGCTAACTCTATATTCAAGCTGCATCTGAACAATATTAATTGCCCTTAGTTCACTTCCACGTTTTTTTATTACTTCTTTCAGCGTAGCATTTATCTTCTCTTCCGGCATTAACAAACAATCCGCAAAATAGTATGCTCTGTCCTCAGATATCCCAACATCACTTTTCTCTCTGTCAACTTTTATACGCGTTTCATCATTCAGATCATAAATTACATGTCCTAATTCGTGCGCTACTGTATAAATCTCTCTCGAAAGGATCTCAGACGAATTGGAAACTATGATCTTTTTTCCTTCGTATAACGTTGAAAAACCCAGTATTGTATTTTTGCCAAACGGATATCGTATCAGTTCTATTTCCTGACTGTTGATAAAAGAAAAAATATCCGCAATCCCACATGTTTGAACATCATATGCTTTTCTTAATCTTTTTGCGTCCTGCTCAACTTTTTCTTTATCAAACTTCATCAGACTTCTCCTTCATTCTGTTATAAAGCTTCTCATGCGCACGAAAAGTCTTCAAAATTTCAACTATTGTTCCTACTGCCCCCCTAACCTCTTCCGAATCTTCATTATCTCTAAAATAAATTTCAAGGTCTACATCCTCATCTGCTGATGTTATTTCTGAAGCCGGTACACCCAAATAATCTGCAACTTTTAATATCATTGCATACGAAATATCAGATTGACCATTTTCGATTCTGGCAAATCTTTGCCGTGAAATCCCCAATACAGATGCTATTTCTTCCTGATTTACCTTTTTCCTTGCACGGATCTCATTAATCCTTTTCCCAATTTCATAACTCATAACGGGACCTCCATGTTTCGATATTGTAACACAAAATCCAAAAAAACTGTATTATTTGTTATATTTTGTTACACGGATTATATCGGACAAACTATAAAAGAATTTAAGGTTTATTTCATCTATTATCCCCCTGTACAAAAAACACCCCGGAAGATTCCCGGGGTGAATCATATATTTTTTACACACTACAACACTATGGGGATACACTCATTTCTCCATAGGCTTTATAAACCTTTCCATCTCCAGATGCATACTTATTTCCCCATCTATAAGAATCTAAATGATTCTCTGGTAAACCAAAACATCCATTATTATATCTATTTGAAAGGGCTCTCATACAATCCAAATCTCCTTCTTCCGCCGCCTTTCTTAACCAATAATTAGATTTATTATAATCACGATACGGTCTATACTTAATCAGATACAGACATTTGATTATATGAACTATATCCATCATTTCTTCATCTGTTATCCCTATCATCTTTGCAACAGCACATATTTCCGATAAATGTTTTGATGCATCTGTTTTGTCAACAGCAAGAACCATTAAAGCCCAAAATATCAGATGATATCCTACTCGTTTACAATTCCCATTTTTCTTACAATAAGAAGCTATACATTTTGTTGCTTCTATTCTTTTATTCGTATTGGAATAAGATAATTGAGCTCCATTTCTATAGTCACCTTCATAGAAAGCCTCAAAATCACCGTCTACATATCCAAAATATGCCTTTTTCATAATTATTTTTGCGTAATCATTTACATTTTCGATGTCATAAAAGACACCTAATAGTTTAAAGAACCAAGAGCCTTTAACCGCCTCCATTTTCTGCGTTATTTCTGTTACGAAAACTTCAAACTTAGCAACCTTCAATTCGGTTTCATAATCACCCATGATTAACCTCTCTTTACAATCTGCTAATAAAGTCTTCTGCACATCCTATAATTCCCGAATTATTCAAATAATCTTTTATCGATTTCACATCTTTTTCCGGGTCATATTGAATACTTCCCATTTCTTTTACCACTATGTTAAACAGATTCTCTGCTTCTTTATGTTTTTGAGAAGATAACAGAAATCCAAAAATGGAACGGTCATCATAATCTCCCGTTATTTCGTCAGACTCATTTCTTTCAGATTTTTCGTTTTCATGTTTACATGCATCTAATAACTTCTGATAATTATCATCAAAACGGATATCCACCAATTTGATTTTTCTTTCATCCCAGTCCACCTTCTTTTTTGAATCAACAATGACAATAGGATTATTTACACCTATGTATGTAATTCCAGGTTGGGCTAGCGGAATAGAAAAACTGTCTCCACATAAATATATTGTTGTCTTGTCTTCATCTAGTAAATCGTATATGTCATCCTGTTCAAATGCGATCGAGTCTATGTGATCGATATATTTACTATCATCTGTACATTCTTTTAACCGAGCGATTTTTCTATTTCTCTCTTCTGCTTCTTCTATACTCCCCTTCATTTCTTCACTATATGAAACATCAAATACCTTGCATATTTTTTTAGATAACTCCTTATCATATTTATCAAATGCTTCTATTTCATCGGCAATATCATTGGCATAATGATCCCTAAGCCACACGATAAGTTTTCCATTTTCAAGATATTCTATTATTCTCTGTACAGAAAAATGTTCCCTTAACCCCTCTAGGTCTCTTACTTCAATTCCATCATCCATCTTCAACGGAAATCTCACCTTTTTTGCCATAATGGATTCCTCGCTTTCACTTTTTTTAAAACTTATTTGAAGAATATCACTCAACAACGACACATTTTGTCATTATCTGACAATTTGTAAATCATTATTCTTTTTTTGTGCGCTCACCTACATATCTACTATATCGGTATAATCTAACAATCTTTTACATTTCACAATTCTCACTCAGTCAGATTTTGTCCATCAATAATAGAAATCAATATGTTTATCCATATAAAAAGGTCTGTTGTACCAGATTAATCACATCTGATACGACAGACCTTTTTTGTCTTATGATCTTTATTAAATCGATGTTGCAAAAACAACGTATTGGCGTAATATACTTTCCCCTTTTATACAGCCTGTATTTGGTTCCCTTCATATTTCTGGTGAATTACAAATGAAAGCAGCAGGACTACTGCAAGCACGATCATTTCGAAAACATATACAGGAACATAATGTGCGAGTAATACTGTTGCGGCGTCGATTGCTGCATGGATCAGGATTGCAATCACATAAAGCTGGTACTTATGGTTTTTCACAGCTTTATAAACCAGATATGACAGGCATATATGCAGGAGAATCGCAGATATTCTTTCTACCCCTGCCATATAAAACTGATACGATGGAGTAAGCCACAATAATGATAATTTCCGGAGCGTTGTCTCCTTAACCGTAGGATCAAGTTTATCCAGGAGCGCACCGATCGATCCTGTATTTATCATAATGGATGTAACGATATTCGAGATACTTGTGAGTCCAACAATTATGATCGCCTCGCATCCACCGTGACCAATTCCGTACATCACGGCATTTTCTTTAGAAAGTGTCTTTTTCATCAACACTTTCATAGCAATTAATCTTCCCGTTTCTTCGAAAATTCCGGCAGAAAGTCCTAAATAGATCGCATATATCAGCAAGTTCATCGCAAGCGAAAAGCCAAATATATGAAGCATAACTACATGAAAAAGATTTTCAAGTAAAAGCGCTGAAACAATAAAAGTGATCGCACCCATGAAAAAGCAAATCGGATTTGCCTTGAGTTTTTTCAATACAAAAACTAATAAACCAATCGGTAATCCAACAGAAATAATAAATGCAAACGCCATTCCTATGATCGAAAGTGTTGATACTGTTTCCATGATAATCTCCTTGATCATAAACTCTGACTTCTGACCCCAAAATCCTTTATATGCTTATAAATCGATTATATACGTTTAGCGATCTGCGTTCCAACCATTATAAATTATGTTAGGAACTTGAATTTGATTCTTCTGCAGTTGATAATTGCATTAGTCAACTACCACGCACCTAAAGGTACGTGGCTTGCGACTCCCCTGTAGTTCGTTGCAATAACTCCTACATTTTATCGGTGTAACTTCCGTGAGGTCGCATCATGGGACGGTTGACACCGCCCCTTACGACAAAGATTTACTCTGCCGTAACTGTATCAGGTACTTGACTATCTTCGAGATAGTTGATTCCCATGCGGTACAGATTCATAGCTCCAATGCGGTCATCGTTTGATTTATAACCACAGTTCTTACAGGAAAACAGATGTATCTTCTTGTTGCGGTTAGACTTTTCAATGTGTCCACATACAGGACAGCACTGACTCGTATAACGAGGGTCAACCTTAATAACAGTAGACTGATTCTGTTTAGCTTTGTAGATAAGTTTCTGTTCAAGGTCATAGAAAGACCACGATACGGAAACGTAGCGGTCTTTGGTTCTGACACGTTCTGTAGCATTACGAACGCCTGACAAATCTTCAAGAACAAAGAGCGTATGTTTCGGGTTGGATTCAACGAGTGCCTTTGATACCTGGTGGTTAACATCCTGCATCCAACGGTTTTCTCGCTGACCGATAGCTTTTAATCTACGTCTTGAAGATGGTGTCTGACACATTTGGAGTTCTTTACGAAGCTTAGAATAGTGAGCACGTTTCTGCTTGATGGCTTTACCGCTTACAAATCCAGACTTGTGCTTACTGTTATAAGTGGCAACAACAAAGTTAATACCTCTATCAATGCCTACAACATTGCAGATATCAGAGATATTACTTTCCTCGATATCATAAGAAACAGGGATATGCAAAAAATATTTACCATGCTTGTTTACGAGCTTAGCTGTGCCGAATTTATAGATTGTATGTTCAAAATATTTAGACATACCCTCGGCGAAATAAGGTAACTTGACACGACCATTCAACGTATTTACTGAAAAACAGTTTTGCGTAAGGGAATAATCCCTGTTCCAAACAAGGTCATACTGAGGCTTCTTGAAAGATGGTTGAATCCACTCTTTCTGATTTTCGAGAATGGTCTTATATCTTGCAATGACAGTCTTAAATACAGACTGAGTCATTTGAGATTTAAGACCAAACTTTTCTCGTAATGTAGAATACAGTGCCTTGTTAAGAGAAAACTGTTTTAAATCGTGTGTATGGAACACATAGTCAGATACATAATTACAAGCATCAGAATAAACAGACATGGTTTCGTCAAGTAAAACCTTGCTGTCTGCATTAACGGATATCTGTATTTTAGCCGTAACTGTCATCTGTTCCATAAACATACCTCGCAGCATTTTCACTAGATATAAGTTATAATATTTGTTAGTGAAAGTCAATTATTTGCAGGAGATTTCATCACGGAAAACAAAGTTAAAGATATAATAATCCAAGCTTTAAAAGATGCTGGTTACGACATCGAAGTTGATAACGGAATACTTATTGTGGATGATTACGATATCAATAATGGTGTTTCCATAAAAGTCGAGACTTTGCCGTAATAATTACCTATGGAAAACAGATATAACCGTCATAACAGGCGAAAATATAGTCTAAAAGTACATATAGTTTTAGTCACAAAGTACCGTAAGCAACTGCTCAGAGATTCTATCGCTGACGATGTAAAGCAAAAGATATACGATATCTGCAATTCTAAAGGTTACGGTATTATAGCTATGGAAACTGATAAAGACCATATACATTTTCTTATCAGCTATGATACAACGGACAGAGTTTGCGACATTGTAAAACTAATCAAACAGCAGACCACCTACTATCTGTGGCAAAAATATCCAAACTTCCTGTCTAAACAGTATTGGAAGAAGAAAATCTTTTGGTCTGACGGATACTTCGCTTGTAGTATAGGCGAAGTATCATCAGCCACTATACAAAAGTATATCGAGTGCCAAGGTTAATGGCTACGAATTTACAAGGCTCCTCCCACCGCCCAAGGGCAGTGGGAGGAGCCTACGAAACCGAAAGGGGTTTATTTATGAAAATCTCAATTAACAGAGGATATGAAAATGGCAGATAAGCTTAGACAACTTGACCAGTTTGGCGGAAGAATATGTAAAATATCTTTTTTCAGGAATTTTATCGAAAAAGATGCTGTAGCTGACGATCTGCTGCTGATCTTTGTGGTTACCGGAAATATAAATTTAAAAACCGCCTCATCTTCTATGAAGCCTTTTACACTAGAGAAAGATAACTTTGTTGTTGTCAATCCTGACGAGAAATACTGCATAGAAAATGTGACCGGCATATTTGCAATGCTGTCATTCCCTCATGAAGAGATATATCGTCTGCTCGGTGGAAAGCTACGAATCGTTGACTGTAACAGCACTAATGTCAGGAATGGTTCTCTTGACGGCATGCGTTCTAAAATAAAGAGACTTTTCGGTGCTTCTGTACGAAATGAGCTCGGCATCGCGGCATTCGAAAAAATCGGTTATGATATCCTGCTCACACTCCTTAGCGAATATTCAGAAGAATTGACTGATAATGACCGGAAGTCAGAAGTAAAATCATGGATCGACAATAATCTTAGAGAGCCCATCTCACTTGAAACTGCATCTGACCACTTCGGACTGACACAGCCTTATTTCAGTAAATGGTTTAAGGAAACATTTTCTGTTTCTTTTCTAAAATATATATCGCAAAAGCGCTGTGAAAACGCGTGTAAAGATCTGCTTAACACTAATAATACGCTCCTTCGTATAGCGCTGGACAACGGTTTTCCAAATGCCGCAAGCTTTACAAATACTTTTACGAGAATCTATAATTGCTCGCCACTCCAGTATAAAAAGAAGCATCAGGACAATACCGCCGCAAATACAATTGAAGTCACTGATATCATGGAGTATCTGGATACTGCTGTATCTTCCAATGAGAAGACACCTAACATTATCATCGACTGTAATGCTCCATCTGAATCGCTATGTCCCTACTGGAACTCTATATGCAATTTCGGAATCATAAAAAAGCTCGAAAATTATGATGTGCAGAATCAGCTGCGGCTTCTCCAACAGAGCATTCACTTTAAGAAAGCACGAATATCCCTTGATGAAAACGATTGGAATCCATCTCGGGGATTTTATTCTGAAAACAGAGTACTTGAATTCCTGTATGAGATCAATATCAGCCCGATTTTTGTCATAAACTATAGAACTTTCCCGAAAACTGACGAATCCTTCATGTGGATCGAAGAATTTATCAAATATATCTCACATAAGTACGGACTAAAGCAGATTACCATCGAGCTCTTATACGACACTTTTTTCAATAAAAAGAAAGCTGAAGAATATAATCAGTGCCTGAAAAAAATACGTAAGATCACTGACAGTCTCCGGTTGAAATCTGAAATAATGGGTCCGGGACTGCTCCTGTCTCCTGATGGCAAAAACCTTGAAAACTTCATAATTCAGAATAATGACATCGACACTGTATCTATAAGATGTGTCCCTATAGAAGTTTTTGAAGGTCATGAATACAACATAAGGATAATGTCAGATGACGATTATGTAATTCATCAATACAGTCTCGCCAAAAAAATCCTTACTGAGCAGTCTGTTTATAAAGAAATAGCGATCACGTCTATAACAAACAGCTTCTCAGAAACAGACCGCCTGAATGACACGAGCTGGATCGCAGCGCGACTCATGAGAACTGCGATAAACGGTTACGGAAAGCTTACGTCATTACCTATAGAAACTCCTCTTGATATCATGAACCGTGACAACAAGGATGAGCAGATATTTAATGGCAATTCAGGGATAATAACACGTAATAACCTGAAGAAACCTTCATTTTACGCCTACCAGTTCCTGACTCATCTGGACGAAAATATGCTGTACAAAGATGAACATATGATGGTTACGGAGTCTTTCAACGGATATTTTCAGCTCGTAGTTCAAAACTGTTGTCCTTTATCATACGAATACTACCTGAATAGTTCAGGTGACAAGAATCAAACCTTGCGTGATGACGACCTTTTTGAATCAAAGAATCCTTATTTTGTAAGCCTGACACTAAAAAATGTTCCTGACGGCGAGTATTTCATGAAGGTCAGGAGGATAAATGAGCAGCATGGAAATGTTTTTCATGCTTTCAAAATGATGAATTACAATGACTTTTCATTCGTTGGAAAAGATGAGATGGAGCTTCTCAGACTTTCAAGCTGTCCTGATATGCACGGTGCACGGATCAGAGCAGTAAATGGAGAATTAAAAGTATCTATAGAATTAGCACCAAATGAGATCCAGCACATACATTTGATACCAATAAGATAAATATCAGCACTGTTTTTTATCTTTTTTCAAAGAACAGCAGATCAAATTTAGAATACAATAAAAAATCAAATCAAAAAATACATAAAAATCAGAAAGATACAAAATGCCATCTTTGACATAATACATTTATCAAAACAAAACTTCATTGAATGTCAAAGGAGGATAATTCAAATGTCAAATAAAGAACTCGCAAAAAAGATTCTGGAGTTGGTTGGAGGCAACGATAACGTCAACTCCCTCACACATTGCGTAACAAGACTACGCTTTGAGCTAAAAGACAATTCAATCGCAAAAAAATCCGAACTTGAGGCTCTTCAGGATGTTCTGAAAGTAATCGAATCAAACGGTCAGTATCAGGTTGTACTCGGTCCTAAGGTCGGAGAAGTTTTCGACGAAACAATAAAACTTGTAGATACTGCCGCTACAACCTCCATAAAGAACGATACACATGATACGAAAAAAACGCCTGCCGGAATCAAGGGACTGCTGAAAGAAGGTCTTGATACCCTAATCGCTTGCTTTGTTCCTTCTATCCCTGTGATCGCCGGTTCCGGTATGATAAAGGTTCTGGTTGTATTACTCCAGACTATAGGTATTCTCGGTTCTGAATCTCAGACTGCAACACTTCTTAACATAATGGGAGACGGTGTTTTTTATTTCCTGCCATTCTTCATTGCATTCAATGCAGCAAAGAGGCTTAAAGCTGATGTCATGGTTTCCATGGTTATCGCAGCAATCGTACTTCATCCTAATTTTGCAGCACTTGGCGAAGTGGGAAGCTTTGTTCATCTGTCTCTTTTCCCTGTTAAGATCGTTGAATACAGCACTCAGGCTCTGCCTCTTATCTTTGCTGTATGGCTTCTTAAATATGTTGATAAATTTGCAGACAGAGTTTCTCCTGATATCGTAAAAGTATTCTTAAGACCGATGTTCGATATACTCGTAGTTGCGTCTGCTACATTCGTTGTTATCGGACCTATCACAGGCTATATCGGTGAAGGTTTCATGGCTCTCTGTAATTTCATGAACACCTGGGGATGGATTGCTGTCGGTATTAATGCTGTATTATTTCCTATCATGGTACTCACAGGAACCCATAATGCTACAATACCTCTTCTTATTCAGACTTTCGCAACCCAGGGATTCGATACAGTATTTCTTCCTTCGGGAATGGCTGCAAATATCTCTGAAGCCGGCGCTGCTGCAGCAGTAGCTATCAGATCAAAGAACAAAAAAATGAAGGCAACAGCAGGATCTGCTACAGCTTCAGCCCTTCTTGGAATCACAGAACCTGCTTTATACGGTGTTAATCTCCGCCTCAAAAGACCTCTTATTGCAGTTCTTATCGGAGCTTTCCTTTCCGGATGCATTATCGGCCTTGCAAAGATCACGGCACCAACCTTCATTACTCCGTCATTACTTACAGCCGCTGTTTTCTTCCAGAAATGTCCGAGCATTTTAATGGGTATCCTTTCACTTGCTTCCGCATTTGTGATCCCCTTCATACTGACACTTGTTCTCGGCTTTGAAGATCCGAAGGAAGAGGTGACAAAATGAGCAGCATTTTTTCAGACAACTTTTTGTGGGGCGCTTCAAGCGCTGCAAACCAGTGCGAAGGCGCCTATCAGGCAGACGGAAAAGGACTTAGTGTAGCAGATATCCTCGCATCAGACCCTGAAAAGGGCTTTCGTATCGAAACAAAAACGATCGAAGAAGGTAGATTTTATGCTTCTCATAAGGCAGTAGATGCTTATAACAGAATCGACGAAGACATTTCTCTTATGAAGGAGATGGGGCTGAAAGCCTATCGGATGTCTATCGCGTGGACCAGAATCTTCCCAAATGGAGATGATGAGACTCCAAATGAAGCCGGCTTAAAGTACTACGAAACTTTATTCAAAAAATTAAAAAGCAATGGTATCGAACCTGTTGTAACTCTGTCGCACTACGAACCGCCTCTTAAAATGGCATCTGAAGGCGGTTGGTCTAACAGAAAGATGATAGAATGCTTTACAAGATATGCAAAAACTGTATTCGAAAGATACAAGGGTCTTGTGAGATATTACCTCACATTCAATGAAATCAACTGCATGCAGGTACCTTTTGGTATCATGACAGCCGGCGGGATCTGCATGGGATTCCACGACCCGGAAAATACAGAGCAGCTTCGTTTCCAATGTCTTCACCACCAGTTTGTAGCTTCTGCAAAAGCAGTCATGCTTCTCCATGAAATTGATCCTGCTGCAAAGGTCGGCTGCATGATCGCAAGCATGCTGCAGTATGCGCTTACTGCATCACCTGATGATCAGCTTCTCTCCATGCAGCATAACCAGATGTCATATTTATTCGCCTCTGATGTAATGATACGCGGCTCTTATCCCGGCTATGCAAAGAGATACTTTAGAGACCATGGTATAGATATAGTTAAAGATACCGATGATGACCTGATCATAAGCCAAGGATGTGTTGACTTCTACAGCTGCAGTTATTACATGACCAACTGCATAGCAACAAAGGCAACTGCAGAATCCATCGGAATAAAGGAGACAAGGGGAAATCTTATATCCGGACTTGCAAATCCTTATCTGACTGCAAGCGAATGGGGATGGCAGATCGATCCTAAAGGATTTCGCATCCTGCTGAATCAGGTTTATGACAGATATCAAAAGCCTGTAATGATAGTTGAAAACGGTCTTGGTGCACGGGATACTCTTGAAAAAAATAACTCTATTCATGATAATTACAGAATCGATTATCTGAAAGCTCATATCGAAGCCATGAAAGAAGCTATCCTTGACGGTGTTGAGATCATTGGATACTTACCCTGGTCAGCAATGGATCTCATCGCACTCTCTACCGGAAATATCGAGAAACGCTACGGTTTCATCTATGTTGATCTTGATAACTTCGGAAACGGAACCGGCAACAGATTCAGAAAAGACAGTTTCTACTGGTACAAAAATGTAATAAATACAAACGGACAAAATCTGGAGTGAAAAAAGTTCAGGAGCAAATAAGTTTTTGCTCCTGAACTTTCCATCCATTTATACCTGATCAAATGCTGTCGGATATCCACTTTTTCTGTTCATCACTAAAACAATTACTATAGCTTAATCTATGCAATAGATCATCTATGAATAAGATCCTTTGGCATCCAGTCGCTCGTCCTGTACCCCCGGAAGGTCAAAACACTTTGTATATCCCTCTTTGTCCTTTACAATCCCCCATCAAACCAACGGAGATTCCTCTGTCTTCAAAATTTTGTGCATCACTTTTATATACAAAATCCCCCGAAACCTAAGCCTCGGAGGATTCTATCATATCTGTATTTTGAAATTAATCTGCTTCTTTTTTATTTCTATGTGTTCGGGATAGATATTTTTATATTTATAGATACTCATTATCATCCCGAGGAAAACGTAGGACACTATGAGGTTGCTTCCACCTGATGAGATGAACGGTAAAAATGATGAAAAGAAAGGTAATATCGCAAATCCTTCACAAATATTAAATGCAGTATTTACCGCAAGTGCCATCATACAGCCGCTGCCCATCACGAGTCCCAGTTGATTTTTTGATCTTGATGAAACTATGAATCCGTAAACGATAAGGCCACATACTACTGAGATCACCGCCAAACCGGCAACTATTCCCCAAGTGGTGACAATATATGTCAAAACATAGTGATTATCGGGATTCGGTATCACCCCAATTATTTCTGATGAATTACTTCCAAAAAGTCCGACTGACTCAAACATACCTCTGATCATATGTCCAAGATAATATGCTTCCGAATTGGTATTCAGAATAAACCTTAACCTATGTATCTGATACTGAGCAAGCATCCCAAAGGTGTACATGAACCAGAGCCAGGCAACCGGAAACAAAGTGAACGCCGACCAGATTACTGCAATAACCAGTATCTTAGGCACTTTTATCCAGCCCTTCATTATGGCAATGGTGAGCTGTGCCAGCATACTTACAACAAATACTACACCAATAATTTTATGATGATACCAAAAAACAAGATAACCGGAAATAATTATCCAAAGCAATGATTTCAAAAGTGCGCCGAACCTGCCGCCTCTGTATGAATAAATGATCCCGCCATATAACGGTATAAGAAGCAGCATAAGGGATGTTGAATAAATCGCCTCATGCCCGGCTACACCAATTATATCCAGCTCATCTCCCGCAAAGAACAATGCCAAAAACAAAGGTATCGCAACTATCTTTGAGTATCTCGCTATCACCGTATAATCCAAAAGGTACACCAGCATCATTGCGATTATACCGAGCACCGTAAATAAGATAAATCCGCGTCCATTACTCACAAATACTTCTTTTCCGCGAGTCACGGCATCCTGCATTATAAACATATGGATCAAAGAACCGATCATACCGACTATCACCGCTGCCAGTACTATTCCCCATGCCATCTGCGGCCTATGTACTGCATCCAGAGAAATTCCCGCTTCCACCGGATCGCCCATATCTCTGACTGCCTGCTTCTCCGCAGTTTCTCTGTCCATACCATCCGCGATATTCGCTTCTATCTGCTCTTCAATGTGCGCTTTTATCTCATCCTGTATTGCCTTATGAGCCTTCTGAAATCTCACCTGTTCCAAAAGCTTCTTTATATACTCATCCATTCCCTCAGACCTCCATTGCCAAAACGTTGAAAACTGCGCCTGAATACTCGCTCCACTCTTCCTTTTTCTGTTTCAAAAGTTTCTTTCCGTTTTTGGTAATGGAATAATATTTTCTGGTCTTTCCGGAATATTCCTTCTCATAAGATGTGAGCATCCCTTTATCTTCAAGTCCATGCAGTAAGGGATAAAGCGTTCCTGCTTTTAACTCAAATACATTTTGAGACTTCTGTCGAAGTGTATCGATCATCTCATATCCATACATATCTTTTTCCGACAGAAGTCTCAATATCAGCATTGTCATGCTTCCACTCAAAAGAGATTTATCAACTGCCATATATACCTCCTTATATAGATAATCTATATATATCGATTATCTATATAGTATATCGGTGGTCTATATATGTCAATTTGAAAATATTTACACCGCCACAGCGATCGGATCTGCTTCCGTTGCGTCGCAGATTTCTTTGTACAGGGCACTTCTAAGTCTCTCAAAGGTCTCCGGATCTTTTCCGCCCACCGGCTTTCCGTCGAGTTCACTTACTCTTAAGCATACATTGGATGAGGAAGTTACGAGGATCTCATCTGCATTCCAGAGGTCATCCATATAGTACGGTGTTTCACTTACACCGATTCCAAGCTTCTTGCACATCCTTACGAGATGAGCTCTCGCGATGCCCGGAAGGATCATATCGTCAGTCGGTGCTGTGTAAACCTTACCGTCCTTGATAATATGACAGTTACTGTGTGCACACTCTGTTACCCTGCCGCCGTGTCTGTAAAGGATTGTTTCGTCAGCGCCTGCCTTATGAGCTTTCTGCGCATATAATACAGACGGCAGCAGATTCAGTGTCTTGCAGTTGCAGTACAGGAATCTCTTATCTTCTTCTGTTACGCACTTAATAGGTGTGAGACCGTCAGAGATCGGACCTGGTTTCAGCATTACCCAAAGATTTCCCGGAGCCTTTTCGTAGGCGTGATTTCTGATCGCAGTTCCCCTTGTACACTGCCAATATACAAACTGATCACCTGTATCAAGCTTCTTTACCAGTTCCTGCAGCAGATCTTTCAGCTCCTGTTTTGACATAGGGATCTCGATGTCCATTAGTGCTGCCGAATTAAAAAATCTGTCGATGTGCTCATCTATAGCAAACAGCTTATAGTTTCTTGCCGGACCTGCATCATAAACACCATCTCCGAAAAAGCAGACACGATCATTAAACGGTACTGTCATCTTTTCCAGCTCATCGTATTTTCCATTGTAGTATCCTAATGTCTTCATAATAACTTCTCCTCCTTCTCTTTAAACAAAAAGTGGCTCGCGTTTCCGCGAAGCCCCTTTGCTTCTAAGTGCGTTACTGTTCACTCGCTTTCAGCTCACTCACGTAACCGGTTTTGCCAATAAAATCGCCTGCGGCGATGGGCAAAACCCATTGGCTAATCCCATTTATTTGCTGCAAACTCCGCAGCAGAGTGCTCCGTTTGCATGTGAACTGTTACTCTCAATGCATCTGTGATTTCCTTTTCTATATCGAGTCCAAAACCGTCTACGCTGAACACATGCTCATGGCTTACTCCGTCAACGTTTCCGAGTAAGACGGTTTTCCTGATATATGCCTCTGTAAACCCTTCTTCGGGAAACAGCTCTTTATCTGAAAGTTCCTGCAGTGCTGCCGTTATTCCGTATGCTCCCCAGTTCGACACACTTGCTATTACCAATATATCGGTTTTAATTTCACAGGGTGTTAGTTCCAATTTTTCTGAAATGATATCCCGGACGTTCCCCATCCCGATCTCATTTCCGCCGTCCCCTACTCCTATGGTCGGTATCTTTCCATATGCTTTTATGAAAAGCTCATCGCAGGGTGCTGTATTATCACTGATATCTACTCCCCGCATGTTTGCGTAGACACCGTTTTTATTTCGCCCGCAGCGTTCTATGGATATCAATCCCACAGGTTTCTGCTCTTCAAGGATCGTATCTGCTTCTTCATGATCTGCGTCCAGACTTAAATAAATCACTTCTATGCCCTGATTATCGAAAGCTTCCCTACAATAATCATCAGTAACTATTACAGGCGTAAATCCCAGCTTTTCCAGTGCTTTTGCCAGTACCAGTGTTCCTGCCGGGCCATCGGTTTCTGCAAAACCTGCCACATAAAAACCGGTAGTTAAAATTACTCTGCCCCTTTCCCAGCTTAGGATTTCCCTCGCTGCCGCGTGACAGAGGTCCTTCGGCAGATAATCCTGTAGTATCGGCATCCCCCTATTTGAATGCCTCAGGACTATTTCCTCAATACTCTCGTCTATAACTTTCATCTTTCCATGATCACCTCCTTCATGGAAACTATTTTTATCCCCTCTGCTTCCAGCGCTTCATGTATTTTTTTACTGAATTCCACGGCTTTTTCCCCATCACCGTGAAGACAGATCGAATCAGGCTGTACTTCTACTTCTTCCCCGTCTATTGACTCGACCTTACCAGTTTTTACCATTTTAACTACTCGGGATATTGCTTCGCTTTCATCAGTGATGACTGCTCCGGGCTTACTCCGGGCTACCAGTGATCCGTCTGACTCATAAGCCCTGTCTGCAAACACTTCGCTTGCATATTTCAGACCTGTTTTCTTAGCTGCCTCTATTAAATAACTCCCCGATAATCCAAGTAATATGAGCCCGGGATCTACTTCATACACCCCTTCTGCGATAGCTTCCGCGAGCTTCATATCTTTTCCTGCCATGTTGTACATGGCACCGTGAGGTTTAACGTGCTGCAGTTCCGTCCCATTTGCTTTACAAAAAGCTTTCAGTGCACCTACCTGATATATGATCATCGCTTTTAATTCGTCCGGTTTCACATCCATTTTTCTTCTGCCGAAACCAACGAGATCCGGAAATCCGGGATGAGCTCCGACTAATACTCCGCTTTTTTCTGCATTTTTTACTGTTGTATCCATGACCAGTGGATCCGATGCATGAAATCCGCATGCAACATTTGCCGATGATATATATGGCAGGACTGCTTCATCCATTCCACATTTCCAGTTTCCGTAGGATTCACCCAGGTCACAGTTAAGATCAACACACTTCATATACGCCATGCCTCCCGGTACTTTAGATTTACATTTTTTACATCTGTGATAAACATATGTCCCGGAGAATGTGTTATGCAGAAATCCGGTTTCGACGCCATAACTGCTGCCTGAGGTGTCACTCCGCAGGGCCAGAACATCGTTACTTCACCCTCACGAATTTCTACCGGATCACCATAATCCGGCTTATTTATGTCATTTATGCCGATCGCGCCGGGATCACCGATATGTATCGGAGCTCCGTGAACTCTTGGCATCTCTGCGGTGACGAGCGCAGCTTTCATTACGTGCTGCTTTGGCATGGGTCTCATACTGACAACCATATTTCCCTTGAAGATACCGGCTTCTCTGCACTTGATATTTGTGTTATACATAGGTACATTACACTTTTCCTCTATCTGTCTTACCGGAAGATCTGCCTTCAGCATTTCTCCTTCAAAGGAAAAGCTGCACCCAATAAGGAAACTCACGAGATCATCTCTCCAGTAATCCGATACATCAGTGACCTCTTCCGTAAGTACTCCGTCACGATAGATCCTGTATAGCGGAATATCTGTTGCGATATCAGCATTTTCTGCCATTTCATTAAGTTTGCGTCTTCCCATATCAGTGACTTCCAGAAGCGGACATGCCGTAGGATTTCTCGTGGCAAAAAGTAAAAAATCATAGGCATATTTCTGAGGAAGCACTACCAGATTTGCCTGTGCGTAATCAGCGCACATCCCCGATGTCTCCCCTGTGATCTTTCCCGATCGGATGAGTTCCCGCACATCAGACGGTTTTTCGTCGGCATAATCTGCTGCACATTTTCCTTCCGGATAGTTTTCTCCCATGATCATGCCCCCTTTCCTCTAAATAGATGTGATAACCGGTTCAACAATCCTCTCGAGCTGTCAAAGCTCTTGATGTCAGTCCTGATAAATTTCACCTTGCAGCCCGGTCTTGCCTGTGCCAGTAAATGAAGATCCTCATACACTACCGTCGCGATCTTTGCATATCCGCCTGTAGTCTGGTGATCTGCCATCAGCACTATCGGATCGCCGTCGGATGTTATCTGGACAGAGCCAAATACTATTCCATCTGAAATAATGTCTGTTCCGTTCTCGCTTTCAATTTTTTGTCCATCGAGTCTTATTCCCATCCTGTCACTTTGGGGCGAAACAGTGTATGTCTCAGTGAGAAAAGAAACTATCCCGTTTCCGGTAAACCTGCTGTCCTGCGGTCCCATAATTACTCGCACCTGTATTTCTTCCGAATAATCTTCAGGGGCTTCATGATGGGCCAAAAGCTTTTCTTCCTCGCCCGCAATATAGTTTTCATTTCCGATAGGAAGCACATCACCATCTTTAAGCGCACGGCCTTCATAACCTCCGATATGACACTTGATATTGGTTGAACGGCTTCCCATCACTACCGGAACATCGATTCCACCGGATACTGCGATATATGCCCTGCAGCCTTTTTTGGCAAATCCCATTATCAATGTCTGTCCGGCATATACTTTTATGGCTTTTCCACGTTCGATCGGAGCACTCTCGATCGCCGCATCCATATCTGCCCCGGTAACTGCTATGAGACAATCACTTTCAAACTGTATCTTTGGTCCCATAAGCGTTGCTTCGAGCACTGCTTCATTATCTTTATTTCCGACAAGCCGGTTTGCTTCCGCATATGACTTGTGATCCATGACACCGCTTTCACCGATACCGTATTTCATGTATCCGGTCCGGCCTCTGTCCTGTACGGTAAGCATCGGACCTGCTCTTAATATCGTTAGGCTTCTGAATATTCTGTCTTCCACGTATCGGCCTCCACATCAGATCTGATCTTTATATATTCTCTCTCACTAACCGGTTGAAACTTTATATATTCTCCGGCTTTGCAGAGTATCGCGTTTTTCCTGTCCGGGTCATAAAACTTTAACGGTGTCCTGCCGATGAGTCTCCATCCTCCCGGTGATCCGATAGGATAAACTCCTGTCTGATTTCCACCTATTCCGACAGAACCCTCAGGAATCAGCGTCCTCGGTGTTTTTAGCCTCGGCGCCCATATTTTTTTATTTAGTCCTCCGAGATATACAAATCCCGGCAAAAATCCCATCATGTATATCCTGTAGGTCGTTTCGCTGTGGAGACGTATGATCTCACTTTCTGAAAGCTGCAGTTCCCTTGTAAGTCCCGCAAGATCTTCTCCGCTTTCTCCACCATATAGACACGGAACTATAAGCACCTTCTTTTTTGCATTCGCTGCGCTCACCCTTCCCGGGTCATTCATCCTTATAAGCTTCGTTAGTCTGTGATAACCTGTGAGCTGCGGATCATAAAAGATCAATAATGAACGAAAGGTAGGTACCATTTCCACTATTCCGTTTCCCGGATAGTCGAGGCTTTCCTGCAGCGCATATACCTCTGCGTTTACTTCTTCATTTATCTCATTTTCAAATTCAACTGTTATCGCCCTGTCACCTGACGGGCTTATGGCACTGATCATCTCGCTCACCACCTCAAAAACGCGCAAAAGGCGCCTGATATTATCAAGCGCCTTTGCCTTTAAATGAAAATGTGGTCAGCAAAAAATGCTGACCACGCCTTTGTGATTTGTTAAATTTATTATAACGTTATATCAAATTAATACAATAATCAATTTAAAGTTTTTTTATACTTTTTCAGATTACTGCACCACATTCAAGAAACTGTTTCTACAATTGCCTATTAACCAGCCATGCCGCTTAATAAGTCGTATGCTGCATTAATTTTCTGCGAATAAGCCTCATTCTGTTCATTATTATCCGGATGAAATGCTTTGATCAACGCATTTCTCTGCTTCTTCAATGAATCCTGAGTTACTTCATCCATACTATCAAACATAAATAAAGCTAAAGCCTTTTCAACTTCACCAATATTCATGGATTCTTCCTGATAGTTGCCCTCGCGGCGCGCAGCCTCGATATAAAGACATATTGTGAACGCACGAATTACTTCAGAAAATCCTTCAGACAGTTCATACTCATACTTAGTACTAAGAAATCCTTTTTTTGTTAATCCAAGTTTCACGCCATAATTAATTACTTCTTCAAGGTATACTCTCGGAGCAGCCATTTCGACTGTTACATATTCATCGCCTTTAACCTTATCGCCAAAAAATCCTTCCTTGACTTCCTCAGGTTTGAAATCCAATTCGTAATCTGACAGATCTGCAAATCTAAATACAAGACCGCCTTTTCTTCCGGAACCTAAGCTGAATAAACCTCTTTCCGTATCTACTTTAAGCTCGCAGCCATATCCATATTTTGCATCTGGATCAAACTGTGCTCTTTCCTCTCTTGTTGCTTCTTCCCATGCAAGATAATTAGTGTAATCAGGATATGACCAATTAGATTTTGCATAGCTTAAAATCTGTGGATGAATTTTATCGGAACACTCTTTACATAAGCAGAATGGTGTATCCCCTTTAAATACCTGCTGTTCTGTTCCCTTTAATGTCTTTCTGCAGCTCTGACATTCACCAGGCTTTCTAAACACACCTGCCTTAAATAAAACAACTAATACAATGATTGCAATAACCCAAAACACGACTATTACTCCTTTCTGACTAAAACATTTACCGTTTTCTTTGATCTGAATAAATCATATCTTCTTTTTGATGTGCTTTTTTCAGGAGAACTTTACACATATCTTCGCCAATGTGCAAAATGAGCATTAATTACTGAAACTCTATTACTATCTGACTAGCCCAGCCAGTTTGTGTCTTTTCATCGTCTAAATATATTTCATACCAGACACTGTCACTTAAATCTGTTTCCTGGTTTCCTGTAGCAATAAACGTATCTCCTTGAGCTGCAGTAGTAATTACATCATAGTCTGTTCCAGCTCCTGAACGAATATTCGCAGAGCTGCTTGTTATTACCATTACATCATCTTCACTGTCTGCATAATCCGCAGTTGAATCAATGTTAACTTCATCAGACTCTTCAGCATCTTGGGCATATCCTATATTTTCACTATAACTATGGAACGCTTTAGGCGTAAAAATAAAAATCGCTATCAAAAGTGCCAAAGACACAAAATTAATAATAATTTTAGGTACCTTATTTCTAACAAACAGCTTTTTCTGAGCTTTATATTGATCTTCTGTTTTTTTCTTTAAGGTCTTGAAAACCTGTTTGAAGGTTCTTTCAAGTCCAACCCAGTCAAAACGTTTGTTAAAGTCATCTGAAAATTCAGATATATACCGCGAAATAAATAGCGGAGGTAAAAAATAAACTATAAGCAGTGCAAAAACAGCCACGATCGAGAAACATATTATTTCAAATGTAGTTTTGCAGTCCACACCTACAAATTCATTTACATAAGGTACCCATTGATTTTTTAAGAATATTTTTCTTAATACTAATAAGTTTTCAATTCCTGTTTTAGGCAATAACCAGCTTTCTAATAAAAAGGAAACGATAAAAGCCGGAATTGCAAATCTATGTAATCCAGTAAAAATAACCTTTGCTACTTCAAATACAAAATAAAGTACAAAAATCGGCCAATAAACCAGCCAGTGAATGATTTCAGCACCAATCGAAATCTTTCGGTTATTCTTGTATCTTCCAAGCTTCTCATCAATCTGATTAAGAACCTTATTCTTTTTAGCATTCTTCTCAGCTTTTCGTAAGATTGAACCGATGCTGTTATCACTAATTCCGAAATTATCGTGTATTGGATTATAATAATTCAGAATAAAATCAACATCATTTCTAAATGCATAATCTCTGTTTGCAATATCAACCATACCTTTTATAGTATTTGGTTTCATATCAACAAAAGAGAACATGTATGGTGTTAAATTAGGATACTTTAGCAGCAGCTTGAACTCCGGTATATTATCTACAATATCTTGATAATCACCTATGCTCTGCAAAATATTAAAAAGATCAACCAAAGGAACATACTCTGTTCCGCGTTCCTGTCTTATAGCATATACTTCCTTACTGCGTTCAGACATTAACTGAGTAAACTGCTTAGCATCTTCAACAGCATCAATTTTTAAGAACTCATATAAACTATTTCCAAGTTCCGGATATCTTTGACAAAGCTCATTACTTTTCGAAGCTTCCTCATACTTTTCGATAGCTCTTCTGATTTTTAAAACAGTTGCTTCCTGAAATAAGTTTACAATTATAGGACTTGAATCATCCTTCTTTTTTCCTTCTTCATCAGAAGAATCATTCTCGTCAACATACTTATCTTCTTTACCAAGACCTTTTATTTTAAGATCTTTGCTGAGCATTTCCAAAATTGCTTTTTTGTTTTTACGCTCAGATTGATAATATTTAAAGAAGAAATCAACATCTGCTTTTCTTATCTTTTTAGTAGTTCCTACTAATTTGAAATATTCCTTTGCAAAATCAGTAGATCCTGCCCCTGCGGCAGAACCACCTCCTTGTGATCCCCCCGCAGGCTTATTATAAAATTCAAATACTTTCTTGCGTAATTTAGCATCTTTTAGAATTGCTTCATACTTATCAGCTTTTTCAAGTCTGGCCCTATCTCTTTCAGCATTTTTTTCATTAGCACCATTGATGCTTGTGTTCCATCTCTTTCTGGTATCTTGAATTTTAGTTTCAAGTTCAGCAGGAGAAATATTAGCGCTGTCAATTTTATAGAGCTTAAGGATATTTTCTTGAGCAATGTCTATTCCATATTTGCTCAGGATTTTACTCTGTATATCAGCCATTTTTCCTCCTAGCACTTGTCAATTCTGCTAATTATAGCTTTCATAAAAAAATAGTATCCGCCTTCACATTTAGCTGCAATCCATTCAAGTACTGCTGATACACACCCAAAAATAGTACAAAATATGCCATATGCAAGTTCAAACATCCATCCGCCCAGCGAAATGCACAGGCCAATACAAAGTGCTATGGAAAAGACAGTTAAAATAATAAATAAAAATCCTTCCCAAAATCCTTCTTCTACAATGGTACCTATGATCGCAAATATAAAATATAGAACAAACCCGACTAGCAGCACAAAACCGCCAGCGGCTAATACTTGCACTACAGAATTAAGCAGCGCATTCATTGCTGCCGCCAAATACTTAAAGACTATTCCAACAACAAAAAATATTAGCGCGAATACAGCTGACCAAAAAATTACTAATGCTACCACTTTTTGCCCCTTTACTCGATATTTGCGGAAGACATTCTTGATGCAGCACTACTCATTTCCGCCTCAGTCATCTGATTAGAAAGCTGGAATGTTGTATCAAGTTTTGAATGATACAGCTGCTCCTCTGCAACAATATGGAGAATTCCGGAATTATCCAATGCTAATGTCTGAATAACCGGTGTATGCTGTGGAACAGCTTTGTTAAACTTCATATCAATGACAGTAATAGGCTCTCTTCCGTCAATATCCATTACATTATCTGTGCTTCTGCTTTCATAGATTTTCAGGCTTAACCCAGACTGATTATCTACACTTGTATAGAATGTTTCAGTTTTTGTAGCCGGTAACTTATCATTTATCATCAGCATGTTGAAGATTCTTAATACTTCTCCATTATCAAGAGCTGCAACACCGTATGTTCTAGATAAAACATTTGTAATATTTATACGAAGTTCTCCGGCACCGGCACCTCCAAATCTTGCATACTTTTGATCCAACGCTCCTGTTACAAGATTTTCTTCTTTAACTTCTTCAACAGATTTTCCTACCTTTGCAGCTTCTATTTCAATAAAGTCATTGTATGCCTTCTCGTTACTAGCATAAATTGCAGCACCCTTTGCAACTGCTTCATCCGGATCTGAAAGAACCGGAGTAACGTGGTAATCCCTTTCGATCATAGCAGCGACCTGAGGCATTCTTGATGAACCGCCGACAAGAAGTACTTTATCAATTTTTGAAATTGGATATCCCTGCTTTTCAGCTACTGCTAATACATCATCCAGAAGATTCTTTGTTCTGTTTAATAAGTCACTTGTCAGCTCTTCATACTTAGTACGAGTAAGTTCCTCACGGAATCTTCCGGCAGGTCCATTTACAGAAATATTGACTTTTTCTCTTGATGTAAGAGCCTTCTTCCATGTTTCTACATCAACGTATAAAGAAGCGATCGTCTCAGGATCCTCAGAAAGATCTTCGCCGTTTTCCTCTTCATATCTCTCTGTCACATAATCCATAAGTGCCTCATCCCAGTCCTTACCACCGAGCTGATCATCTCCACCCGTGCAAACAACTGAAATGTCACTGCCTGCAATATTCATTACAGTGATATCGAAGGTACCGCCGCCAAGGTCATATACTAAAACTGTTTCATTCTTATCACTGCCTGAAACACCATAACTGATCGCTGCAGCAGTTGGCTCATTGATGATGTTTAGTACGTTTAATCCCGCAAGTTCTCCTGCTGTCTTAGTTGCCTGTCTCTCATTCATGCCAAAGTACGCCGGACAAGTAATAACGACATCCTTAATAGCCTCGCCATCTTTCAGCACACCAGTCTGTCTAAGTTCCTCGTTTGCATCATTCACGATTTTCTTGAGGATCATGGAAGAAATTTCCGGAGCATGATACTGTGTTCCATTTAAGGTAACAGTATCATTTTCCTTACCCATTTTTCTCTTAATGAACTGAACCGTTCTATCCGGCTCCATCTCGATAGAACGCTTTGCCTCTGTTCCAACAATAATATTGTCTTCGGACTCAACCATAACAACAGAAGGAGTAGTATGGTCTCCATCACTGTTCTTCAATACTACCGGCTTTCCATATTCATCAATATATGAAATACAAGAATATGTTGTTCCTAAATCAATTCCAAATACGTAACCCATTGTTTAAATCTCCTTTTTTCTTTTATTAGTTTTTATACTGAAATACAATAACCCGTTCCGGTATCAACACTTTGCTGCCCTTTTTATATCCCTCAGAAAGACTTTCTTTTATTTTTTTGTCTAATGATGGATCATCTGTTGTTTCTAACTTAGGCTGATGAATGGATGCATCAAAATCATCGCCCGGTTCAGACTGAAAAGGGTCAACATTTTGCTGTTCCAACAAATCCGTTAAGTCTTCTACTGCGTACACATACTCTCGCTTAATATCCTCAACCGACATTGAATCCCATTTCTCAGAGGTTGATAATTTGTGCATGTCTTTTCGAACTTTAATTACAGCTTTCAATAATTGATCAACGAATCGGTCTGCAGCATCCTGTTTATAATAATCAAGTTCTTTATGAAGTTTATTGATCATTTCATCTTTTACTTCAATTTGATTCTTGATCATGTGCTCCATCATTTGTCCCTGTTCTCTTGTATTTAACAGGATTTCCATGATCTCATCGTTGAGCACATCATCTGAATTACTGATTTCTTCAGTTTGCTGAATTATTTTCTCGCTAAGATCATCAATATTGTTCATATAAGCCTCCATCCTAAAAAGCCACAAAAAAAGCATTGTACAGATACTTGCACAATGCTCCCATTACATGCAGCTGGCTGACATTTTACAGTCCCTATAGCTTTGCGTCACGCAGTTTCCTACGTTTTGCCATTCAGTTGCTTTCAAAATACGTGAATTATTATATAAGAAATCTCTAGTAATATCGATTGTAATAAATTCACATATTTCTGTGCGTATTTAATTTTTTAATTGTTGTAATTTTTTTGTTTCAAATTTGATAATGTAAGTCTAACCCTATAAGCGCTATCCTTTTTCAGCAGAAGTTTACACACCAAGAAAAAAAACTCTACACATATATAATGCGTAGAGTCTTTCTGCTTATTCATAATATTCTTCGTTCTTCATTTTGATTCTTTGTATCATTCTTTTTTGCTGTAAGATCAATATTTTTTCTCTTATGATCCAAAATATGCAAAATCCCAATCCATAGATTCCAACCATAGTTTTATCAAACGAATTCATAAAATCAAAAACGTGCTTTCCGAAAAATCTTAAATAAAAATGTTCCAGCTGCGAAGGATGAACCATTCCTTGCCAAATAAGTGATGTATATGCTAGGCATGGCAGAATCCAAAAGAAATCATTTTTATAATACAACCTTGCTGTTATACGATCTTGTATAGCCAACAACATATATTGATATAACAAAACTATTGAAACAGAAAGAAACGTTATTGCTATCCAACTATAATCACCGGTCGAATTTAATGATATTCCGCCAAATTTCTGCAATGCAGAAACAATACTTGAAATTAATACACTTCCCCCTAAATAACCGGAACTCATTCCATCTGAACCGATCATCCATAACAAAAGCAAAAGTTTTCCCCACGAAAATCCATCTGATACAAACAGATATATTCCAACCAAAAGGACCGCTGAACTTAAAAGACCTGTATCTTTTTTTAGTAATTTAAATATACCCTTTCCAAAACAACAACACCAAAATATGTATTTCCATATAGTAAACTGAATATGCATTTCCTGAGCTATTGTTAGTTTCCATGATATGATCCCTAAGCCCAGCAGCAATGTTCCTACAACCAAATATGTTTTTTTATGTTCTTTTTTATACCCCAGATTATCATCATACATTATCTTTTCAATATCAAGAATCATATCATCCATTGATTGATATCTTTGATCTGCATCATACATACATGCTCTGGCGATAACATAGTATAAATCTTCTGAAATATTATTTTCGGGAAATGGCACTATATATCCCGGTTCATATTGCATTCCCGAATTAACATTATACGTTTTCGAATCCGGAAATTTTATGCCATTAGCAAGTACATATAGCATCATGCCAAAGGAATATATATCCGCTGTATTATCATATCTTTCATCTGATGTTCTAACTTCCGGAGCTGCATATCCCTTAGTAAAAGCTATTGTACCTGCAAATCCATCCACTGTTTTCTTAGCAATTCCAAAGTCACCTAATTTATATCGCTTATTTTTTTCGGAGTAAAAGACATTTTCTAGTTTAACATCTCTATGTAAGACATTTCTGTCATGAGCTCTTTTTAATGCCGTTCCAATATCATACGCTAATTTCAATAGTTCCTGCTCATCCCCGGACGCTAACTGCTCAGGAATGATTTTGATATTTCCGGCTTTAGTTCTTGAAATTACAGATGAAATTCTCTCCATAAGGACAAACTGAAGTTTCATCACTCTATTCGATTCTGTATCAGGCTTTTCTTTAACTGCATCAATAATGGAATCATTTTCATCCAGTGTTATCCATATCTCAGCGTGAGCATATATTTTTACTACATTCTCCTGAAAATCACCAATATCTTTTTGAACCTGCACAGACTCATTAAAAAAGTCCGAATCGATATTTTGGTTTCTAAAACCAATAACCTTCATGGCATATTTACACTTTTTTGATGTTCTTGTCTGCGCTTCATATACATCAGCAGAACCGCCGCGTCCGAGTAATTTCAATTTTCCGTCACTAATAGTAAGTGCGTACTTTGAAAAAGGAAGCCGCATAACATCCAGCTGTATTAAGATTTTTGATATTTCCTCACTCGTCCAAAGATTCATCTACTTCTTCATCCTCATCATCAACCCCCGTAAAAAACCATCCGATTATTACGAGGCATATACCCGATCTAATAAGATGTATATGCTTTACTGCTTCCGGTATCGAAACTACATGAAAATGCGACAAAATCAGTAATATCACACCTGTAATTATCATCAATAACCATATAAAATTTAAAATAAGAAAGACAATTATTTCATATCTATTTAACTTGTTGCACTCGTCTCGATATATGATATACCTCTCAACAAAAACAACTAATAATACTATTGCCAGCCATCCCAAATCCCATTTATTTAAGAAATTCAGCCATAGATACTTTTGAAATAATATCTGCGCGATCCATAAAAACATTCCAAGCGAGAATCCTGCAGTAATAGCCGGTATTCCAACCAACAACGCAATAATTGCAGCTATCTGAGGAACACCTGCGCCAAGATAATGCATCGAAAAAACGGCTATCCCTATAGTAATAAATCCAAACTCAATATGAAATTCTTTTATCCTTTGCAAAACTGCCTCTACTAATACCGCTAAAGGCAAGATCCATAATTCCCAACGGCTCACATACGGTGCATCCGGCACAAAACTTTTGAGCAGACAAAATGAAAATATAGCTGTTAGAATCATTCTCCATATACTTGAGCTATTATATCTTTTATTCGCTGCCGCAACCTTCTTCTTCCATTCTTCTCGTGTCAGCTCTCTCTCTTTCTTTCTCCGCCGAGGTATTATTTTTTGTATTTCTCTTTTATCATCCTGTTCTTCTATTTGATCATCACGATATGTTTCTGTTGGATTATCATCAACTTCTCGGTATGTTTCTGTTTCAAGATCTTCATATTCTGTGAATCCATTTTCAGAATAATTTCCATCAATAGTTCCTATATCCATAAGAACTTCTTCAACCGATTGGTATCTATCTTCAACATTATAGCTGCACATTTCCCTAATTATCTTAGCCAGCTCTTCAGACGCATTAACTGGTGCCGGAACTATAAAGTCTTTAGAATATTGAACCACATTAGCACGATAACTATCCGATGCCGGAAATCTTAATTCATTTAGAAGTAAAAAAAGTGTTATTCCAAATGAATATATATCTGCAGTCAAGTTATAAGATTCAGCCAGTTGACGTTCTATCTCCGGTGCTCCATACCCATCAGAAAATACAACTGTTTCTGCATCACCTTCCCCAACATACTTTGCTATGCCAAAATCCCCCAACTTGTATTGTTGGAGGTCAGAATCCCAAAATATATTTTCAAGCTTAATATCCCGATGTAAAAAACCATTATTGTGGACAGTAAAAATAGCATGTCCGATATCTTCAGCAAAACGCAGCACACCTTCTTCGGTTTTGAGCTCTTCCCGATTCAGTTCTACGTTTCCGTATTTGTCTTTAGATAGAACACATTCAAGTTTTTCCATCAGAACAACTTGAACGGTTCCCCCTTCCGCACTGTCATATCCTTCTTCATTGACACCTATTATTTCTGTAACATTTCCAACTTCATCCAGAGCCAATTTCATAGTCCATAACTCAAATACTCTCATGATATTTTCAGACTGTTCGCTCAAAAAATATTGGATCTGGGTCGTTTCAAAAATTAAATCTTCACTTACATCCTTGTTACCTAATCCGATTATTTTACCGGCGTAATGTTTTTCAGGCATCTGCTCATCATACATTTCATAAACATATGAAAATCCCCCGGCTCCCAACAAACTAAGCTCATTATTCACTTTAAGAAATTTGTATCTTGTATTAATAAATTTTTCTATCTGAAGCAGAATTTTTTCAATTCCAATCCTATCTAAACTTAGCATGTAAGAAACACCTTCCGGCTAGCAGCCAATTACTTCCATATCACCGATCATATATATAATATCGCCCATATAAATAGCGATTCCATTCTCATTTTCGATCACAAGCCCTTTCTCAGGAGACATCATCGTCGTAATTCTCCCATCCGAAATAAACTGTAACTGTTTATATCCTTTTGAATCCATGATTCTCCATAAGTCTTCGAATACTCTCGTTGTATAAAGTCCCCAGATAGTTTTACTGTTTATAACCTCTTCTTCTCCGCCTCCAAACAAAAAAGTATCTCCCGTTTCAAGCATAACCGGCTTTACTCTTCCATTTATCCCGGCATTGATATGCTTATGGTTATATATTGTTCCATTTTTACTGTTGTAATCCAGATAAAACCAAACTCCATCCATATTTTGGAACTTACCATGTTTCCTGCTGACTGTTGCGGATTTCAGCTTTATATCAGGGATATTTCCCTTTGAAGGTCTGCCTACTTCCCACACGTTTTTATCATCAAGCATATATGAAGTCAGCAGCCCATTTTCGATTAAAATTAAATTATTTCCTTTTTTACCACGCATCATCATTTATCTCCGGTAATTCTGTGATAAAGGCATCCACTTCTGGCAGATCGAGAGTTTCAAGTATTTCCCTTGAATATCTGCATAACTCATCCGGATCAAAATCCTCTGAATCTACATCAAGCATATTATTTAAGCTGGCATCATCGAGGATAAACATGATCACACTCTCAAATATATTTTTTGCACATAGCGGCTCCATATGAGCTAATTCAAGCATTTTATCAATTTGTTCATGATCCATGCTTAAATGGATTCCTAAAGATATTATTTTGTTTCTTGTCGGATACCACTTACTTTGCCTAATGGCTGATACACATTGTCTAAGCGATGATGACCATCCTTGTCCTTCAGCTAATTCAAATACAGTACCGCCGAAACCGCTATAATTTGCCATAATGTGCATTTTCACATATGCATAAAATTTATGATATGTAGTTGAAAAAATGGCTGAATTATCATATATAAACGTTTCTAATTCCGTTTCGTCTTTCACGTTAGAAAGTTTCTCATCAAAAATAACCGTGCTTAAATCATCAGCTTCATTTTTATCATCTCTTATAATATTTTGCTTTATCTTGTCCAGAATATATTTGTATTTTGTTATTGTTTCTTTACCATATTCCTTATCTAGTACATAGATGCAAACACAATCCTCGAGACTCTTTGAATATAAGGCAGGGTACTGTCCATAACGCTGTAACAGCTGATTCATTTTCTCCAAACCATAGCCAGCAGTCATTCCTATCCTTAAAAAAGTCTCCCTATTTTTGGGCAGTGAACCATTGCTCCATTTATTAACAGCAACTCTGCTCACACCACATGTTTCAGCAAACTGTGACTTATTCAGCCCGCTCTCAACTATTATTTCGTTGATTTTCTTTGCCCACTGCTCTTGCTGTGTTTTAATCATAGGGAAAATACGTTCCCTAAGCTCATCAACATCCTCACATTTGGAAATCTCATCCCTAATGAATACTGTTTCGTAGTTATTGTCTTTTAAATGATTATCCATTACGTACATACCTCATCTTATAAACACCAGACCTGCTTTTTATTATATATCAGGTCTGGCTTTTCTTTATAAGGAGTCATGTATCTAACAGATCATTCTCTTTAATAATACATGCTCTCCTTGTATGCTTTTCTAACCGGAATAATTGGAATGAATATAAAGACGTAGATCGCTGTAAAAAATGATAAAAAGAATGTCATTATATCATAAGGAAAAGGAACAACGAGCCAACCCCACTTTGCAATTCCGCCAGCCATTTTTATAGCTGTGCCAAGTCCGCCAAAAACATAAGACACAATTCCTGCGATGAAACCAATTGCCATCAGATATGCTCCAACATCAGAACCGAACATTCCTATTAATACTACCCCGATTACTGAAAATGCTGTTGCTCCTAATGCGATGT
Organism: Lachnospiraceae bacterium MC2017; assembly: GCA_000701625.1. Classification (GTDB taxonomy): domain Bacteria; phylum Bacillota; class Clostridia; order Lachnospirales; family Lachnospiraceae; genus NK4A144. The sequence continues at coordinate 127,205 of JNJK01000007.1, read as the reverse complement.
ACTGTGCGATTTTTAATCTGTTCATGATAAGTCTCCTTTTTGTTGATTATTATTTGTTCGTTCAGCGCTTGCTGATGAACATATAATACATGGAGTTATCACTCACTTTTTCAGTCAAAGTTTACACCGCACTCATTCCTGTATGCCTTAGTGATTCTTAGAAACCTTTCAAATATATCAAAATTGTTTCTGAAGAACCACCTAAATCCTATAATTTCTAAATAACAATCATTATCCCGTTTGTAATCGCTAACGGTATGCGTTAGAATCGTTATCAAATATTTACGAAAGCGAGAGTACAAGATGGCGATAAAAAAAGTAGCACTCCTCGGCGCCGGTGCAGTCGGCTCTTACTTTATATGGGGATTAAGTAAAAAAGCAGATATAGAACTGTCACTTGTTGCATCAGGTGAACGTGCAGAAAGACTGAGATCTCAGGGACTTATTATTAATGGTAAGAACTATCATCCTGATGTAAAGACTCCGGAAGAAGTCCGCGGCACGGATCTCCTTATCATCTCAGTGAAGTATGGCGCATTGCACGATATTCTTGATGATGTAAAGACTATCGTAACAGATGATACCATTGTTCTCTGCCCAATGAACGGCGTCGATTCAGAGGCAATTCTTTCAACTGTGATCCCTGAAAAGAATATCATTTACTCTATTATCAAGATTGCCTCAAACCGCAAGGGAAATGATATACGCTTTGCCGGTCTCATAACAAAGGGGGTTTATTTCGGCGAAAAGGATTCTGAAGAAGTGAGTCCGCGTATGCAGGATATTCTTGACCTATTTGATGGTACCCGGGTTGCTGTCACAGCTGTTCCGGATGTCATGCGTCAGATATGGTTCAAATTTGCTCTGAACATGAGCAGAAATCTACCGCAGGCGATCCTCGGTGTAGGTGTCGGAGCCTATGACGATAGTGAACACGTTGGTTTTATTGAAGAAAAGATTATTCAGGAAGTTGTCGATATTGCTAAAGCAGAAGGTGTAGACATAGCCGACAGAAGTGGACTCTTTTACAGTGGATGCCAGAAAGATGCGAGATATTCTACTCTTCAGGACCTCGATAACAAGCGTCATACAGAGATCGATATGTTCGCCGGTACTATGATCCGTCTCGGAGCGAAACACAATATACCGGTTCCATACTGCGAATTCTGTTTCCACGCGATCAAGGCCCTGGAAGAGAAGAATGATGGAAAATTTGATTACGAATAAATGACGTATTGTTCAAAAGTACTTATAAACCAAGTACTTTTGAACAGAAAATCTTAACAATCTATGGCTATTCCAATTTATGCAATTCCTGCGTACTCATAACCTGCTTCTATAATGGCAGCTTTAATAAGGTTCTCATCGATTTCCTTGGAATTTGTGATAGTTACCATATTTTCCTCATGTGAAGCTACTGCTGATTCGATTCCGTCGATCGCCTCAAGCGCCTTCTTTACATGAGCCTCACAGTGTGCACACATCATACCATTTACCTTGATCTTCATTTCATTGTTCTCCTTTTCTTTATTATCAGTTTCTTTTATATCATTATCAGACTTTACATCTGCTGATTGAATGATCTTATGATCGATCGGATTCTTGATAACCTTGTCATTACTGCCATCATGTACTTTTAGCCAGTTAAGTCTTAGAGCATTTGATACTACGCAAAAGCTTGAAAGTCCCATAGCCGCTGCTCCGAACATTGGATTCAGTGTCCATCCGAAAGCTGCAACATAGCAGCCTGCAGCAAGAGGGATACCGATCACATTATAGAAAAATGCCCAGAAAAGATTCTCATGAATATTTCTGATGGTTGCTCTGGAAATTCTGATGGCTGCTGCAACATCTCGAATACTGCTCTTCATAAGCACAACATCCGCTGCATCTATGGCTATATCTGTTCCTGCTCCGATGGCAATTCCGACATCTGCACGAGTAAGCGCCGGTGCGTCATTTATTCCGTCTCCAACCATGGCAACTTTTCCATGTTCCATGAGCTTTCTGATAACAGCTTCTTTTCCGTCCGGTAAAACTCCCGCAACAACTTCATCAACTCCGGCCTGATCTGCGATCGCCTTAGCCGTAATCTCGTTATCGCCGGTCAGCATTACCACATGGATACCCATTTTCTTAAGTTCGCTTATTGCCTGCGGCGTATCTTCCTTTATTGTATCCGCAACCGCAATTATTCCGATCAGCTTGTTATCCTTTGTAAAAAGAACAGGAGTCTTACCCTGCGCAGACAGTTTATCCATGGATTCCGCGCTTAAGGTATCATTACTTTTCAGTATACCAGTTATAAATCTTGCATTTCCACCGGCCACAGAAGCACCATCTAGTTTTGCCTTTAGTCCATTTCCTGATAATGCTTCAAACTCTGTTGTCTCAAGAAGCTTGATACCATGCTCTTTTGCATGCTCAATGATCGCTTTTGAAATAGGATGCTCACTCTTGGATTCCAGTGCATAAGCAGCCGACAGCAGCTCATTTTCACTAATGCCATCTGCAGGAATTACATCTACAACACGCATAACACCCGTTGTTATAGTTCCTGTCTTATCAAGCGCCACTATCTGCGTCTTTCCTGTAAGCTCCTGCACTGCTGCAGTCTTAAACAGTATTCCGCTCTTTGCGCCCACACCGTTTCCAACCATTATCGCCACGGGAGTTGCAAGTCCCAAAGCACATGGACAGCTTATTACCAGAACTGAAACCGCTCTTGCCATTGCATATCCGAAGCTTTGGCCTGCCAGTAACCACACGATAAATGTGATAAAAGCAATACCGATAACCACCGGTACAAACACGCCGGAAACTCTGTCTGCAATCTTGGCGATAGGTGCTTTGGTTGCCGCAGCATCACTGACCATTCGTATGATCCCTGCAAGAGTAGTATCTTCGCCAACTCTTGCTGCTTCGCAAACCATATATCCTGAAGTATTGATAGTTGCAGCTGAAACCTTGTCTCCGATCTGCTTTTCTACAGGGACGCTTTCGCCTGTAAGTGCAGACTCATTAACAGCACTTTCACCTTCTTTTACTATACCATCTACAGGTATACTGTCACCGGGTCTTACAACAAATCTATCCCCAACCTTTACTTCATCTATCGAGACTGTTTTCTCTATTCCGCCATCCAGAATCACGGCAGTCTTTGGCGCAAGCTTCATGAGCGCTTTCAGGGCATCTGTTGTTTTTCCTTTTGATCTCGCCTCAAGAGTTTTTCCAACTGTTATAAGTGTAAGGATCGTTGCCGCAGACTCAAAATAAAACTGATCCATGTAGTACATGACCTTGTCTGCATTCCCCGCCATTACTGCTCCCGTCATGGCAAAGAGGGCATATACACTATATGCATAAGAGGCTGTTGCACCTAATGCTACCAAAGTATCCATGTTGGGGGATCTGTGAATAAGTCCCTTAAATCCACTTATAAAGAACTTCTGATTTATCACCATGATAAATCCTGCTATCAGAAGCTGGTACAATCCCATTGCCACATGGTTGCCGTCAAGAAATGACGGCAGGGGCCAATTCCACAGCATATGTCCCATTGAGACATACATCAAAGGGAGCAAAAGAATGACTGATGCGATCAGCCTCTTTTTTAGTAGCGGTGTTTCTGTGTCCTTTAGCGAATCTTCATAGTTAACAGATGAGGCACCTGCTTTTTCATGTTTTTTCAGGCTTGCGCCATAACCTGCTGACTCAACAGCCTTTATTATCTCATCCGGAGATGCACTACCCTCAACGCCCATAGAGTTTGTAAGCAGGCTTACTGCACAGCTTTCAACACCATCTATAGCGTTTACAGCCTTCTCAACTCTGGCCTGACATGCAGCGCAGCTCATTCCGGTTACATTATATTGTTCCATCGTCGCTCCTTTCAGTAAAAATACGGACCACTCCCCCGTCCCCCAAGTTCACTACAGATACCCCGATAGGGTATATTGCTTTTTCATCAATATATACCCAAGTGGGGTATATGTCAAGAACCTATAAGTCAAAAAACGCCATCTCTTTACCTGCTAAATCTTAACAGTAAAGAAATGACGTTTTTGTCAATTTTGATCATTTAATTAATACACAAACACACCCATTACAGCTGCAATACAGATCAATATGATCGGGGACACCCCGGATTTACTCATCTTTCTGGAGCCAAAGTAAATAACAGCCAGAACAAGGCATACTATTACTGATTTTATATCCGGAGAAAATAACGTTCCCTTAATAATCGTGTTCTGCATGATCATGCTGATACCCATTGCCAGGATAATTCCCATAATGCATGGCTTTAATCCCCTGAGCACAGCTTGAGCATAAGGATTTTTTAATAAGCCCTTCAACATTATCATTATGAGTATGATGATCACAAACGCAGGTAAAACAACAGAAAAGGTCGCGATCATAGCCCCCGGAATCCCGGCTGTCATACTGCCTACATATGTAGCCATATTGACCATGATCGGTCCGGGAGTGCTCTCGCTTACAGCTATCATACAGGCAAGCTGCTCATCATTGATCCATCCATAATGCAGGACCACATCTCTTATAAGTGGTATTGCAGCATAAGCTCCGCCAAAAGAAAACAGACCCACTTTCAGAAAACCAAGGAAGAGATCAATATATATCATCATTTACGTCCCTCCCCGATCATATTATTTCTGACACAAAATGCTATAAGGCTGCAGAGACCTGCTGCAACCATTAACGCTATTGATGATATCTTTATCGAAAAAAGATTTACAGCCATCATGATAAGAAAAACAATTATCAGTACAGCAATCTGAAATGGTTTCTTTTTCATTTTTCCGATCATCTTAAGCGCCGCATCCAATATAAGCAGACCTACAGCGATCTTTATCCCCTTAAAAGCACTTGCTATCCAGGCAATTTCAAGAAAACTGTCAAGGAACAGTGAAATCAGATAGATAATAATAAAAGACGGAAGAACCATTCCTATAGTGGAAGCCACTGCTCCTACCATCCCACGCTTCTTATATCCTACATAAGTTGCGCAGTTTATTGCTATCGGGCCAGGTGTTGATTCAGCTATGATTGTAATGTCCATCATTTCGTCATGGCTGATCCACTTTTTCTTTTCCACGCAAATATCCTGTATAAGCGATATCATGGCGTAACCGCCGCCAAAAGTAAAAAGTCCGATTCTTGCAAAAGTGCAAAAAAGCTCAATGACCACAATGTCCTCCACAGTGATGACCTTCATCATGATGATCACCGCAAGTATGGCCTTCTCCGTGATGGTTACACCTAACATCAGGATCATAATCTAATGCTCCATCAAGAAATGCCTTTACTGCAGCATCCGCATCGCCTGATACCCCGCCGTAAAGTTTAATTCCGGCTTCACCAAGTGCAATCTGCGCTCCACCGCCAATTCCTCCGCAGATCAGGACATCAACCTTCCCTCCCAGCAGGAATCCCGCAAGAGCGCCATGTCCCTGCCCGTTTGTATCTACTATCTCTTCGTTAACAATTTTTCCATCTTCTACATCGTAAACCTTGAATTTCTCTGTATGTCCAAAATGCTGGAAAATTTCACCATTATCGTATGTTACCGCAATTCTCATGTCGTTTTCTCCTTTTACTCTTATGTTCTTAAAGCTCTCACTCTGCATTATATTAAATCTGACATTTCCACCAGAAATGGTAAGACACCTCCCGTCAACCAACATCTCTGCCACCTTTTTTCTGGCAGATTCATACATTGCTGTTACAGTGGTCCTTGCGACCCCCATTTTTGCAGCACACTGCTCTTGTGTCATACCTTCCCTATCCAGCAGACGGATAGTTTCAAACTCATCAAAGGTTAGTTGTATAGCATTTTCCCCGATATTATCTGACGGTATAAAACCAAACTGTCCGGGCAGGCCTGCTATTTTTCTGCATTTGGTTGTCTTTGGCATAGCTTATCCTTTCTGACATATGTCAGATATATGATAGTGACTATATTGACATATGTCAATAAACATAATCTGCGTATAAAAAAGAAGCCTATAACATTAAGTTAAGGCTTCCTTTCTTCAACCGAAAGTGTCTCGTTCATGCTCCCTGTCCGGTATCCCAAAATATCCAGTGCTATATAATCAAAACCGATCATCTTAAATTCCTCATGAACATATTTCCTGATCTTCTCCTCCATGAAATGATCAAATTCAGAAGGTTCCAGCTCAATTCTTGCTATTTTACCATGAATACGGACTCTCAATTGATTAAATCCAAGATCTATAAGAAGCTGTTCCGCCCTGTCAACCATCTGGAGTTTCTTTTCTGTAATTTCTTCTCCATAAGGGAATCTGCTTGAAAGGCATGCAAAAGACTGTTTATTCCATGTCGGGAGTCCAAAGTACCTGGATAGAATACGTATTTGTTCTTTCGAAAAACCAATGTTTCTAAGTGGGCTTTTTACATTAAGCTCTGCCACTGCCGTAAGCCCCGGTCTATAATCACCATTATCATCAAGGTTAGAACCCTCTACAATCTCTTTTACACCATTCTCGTCTGCAATGGCGCGAATCTTCTCAAAAAGCTCACGCTTACAAAGGTAACATCTGTTTTTTGGATTGTGAGAAAATCCTTCTATTTCAAGTTCTTCTGACTTTACTATCAAATGCTTTATTCCATTTTCACTGCAAAAAGCCTTTGCCTCCTTAAGTTCTCTTTCCGGAAATGAACAAGAAGAAGCTGTAACTGCAATAACCTGATCTCCCAGGGCCTCTTTTGCAGCGTACAAAAGAAATGTAGAATCCACACCACTGGAAAAAGATACTGCTGCACTCCCCAGTGATTTTAAGTATTCTATTAATTGCTCATATTTATCAAGCAGCATTTTATTTGGTGTTTCAATCGATTTCATATTGTTTTCGCTCTCAGACATATTTTTCTATCATTTCTTCCCTTCACCCTAATCCTACATCCAATGCCATCATGAGTATAAATCCCAAGGCAAAAGAGATCGTTCCGATATTCGAATGCTCACCCTCTGACATTTCCGGGATGAGTTCCTCTACTACAACATATATCATGGCTCCTGCAGCAAAACTCAAAAGATATGGCATCAAAGGAATAAAAAATCCTGATGCAGCAATGACCAGAAGTGCACCTATCGGTTCAACAATTCCGGACAGAACACCATATAAAAATGTCTTCCACTTAGGAACTCCCTCTCCCAAAAGCGGCATTGAAACTATTGCTCCTTCAGGAAAGTTCTGTATCGCAATACCGATTGCCAGCGCAAGTGCTCCCGTAAACGAGATCGTGGTGTTCCCGTAAAGCCAGCCGGCACATACTATTCCTACCGCCATTCCTTCCGGAAGATTATGAAGAGTGACCGCCAGGACAAGCTTTGTTGTTCTCTTAAGTCCGCTCCTTGGGCCTTCCTCACATTTATCCAGATGCATGTGAGGCGTCACTATATCCATGACAAGAAGGAAAAGCATTCCTATACCGAATCCGACAGATACAGGAAGAAACCCAAGTTTTCCCATTTCCGCTGTCTGATCAAGCGCAGGAAGCAAGAGGCTAAAAAAAGATGCTGACACCATCACACCTGAAGCAAACCCTGTCAGAGCACGCTGTGTCTTCTGCCCCATCTCTTTTTTAAACAAAAACACACTGGCTGCTCCCAGCGCCGTCCCCAGGAACGGAATAATGATTATATTCCACATAGTCTACAGCTCCTTTTCTTTAGTATATCTCCATGCTCACACAACTGCTGCCTCTTCACGAAAGATTACCGACACATGAGTGATCTTATTATCAGGGTCTTTATATTCCTTCTCGAAATGCATACCTATCGATTCCGCAGTTTTATAAGATCCAATATTTGTATATTTGCAATACGAATAGAGTGCGGGGTAATTCGTGTTGGCAAACGCCCAATCTCTGACAGCAGCTGCCGCTTCCTTGGCATAACCTTTGCGCTGCTGATCTGCACGTATATGATAACCAATTTCGGGCAGCATTTCACCCTCGATATTCTGAAGTGTCAATCCGCAGTCTCCGATCATCTCTCCGGTATTTTTCAAGCATACAGCCCACAAACCAAAACCATTATCGCGGTAGCGGTTCATGTTTCTTTCAATCCAGCTTCTGACTCTCTCCTCGTCAAAAATATAAGGATAATGCTGCATGATATCTTTGTCAGCAAGAACCTTATACAATGCATCAAAATCGTCCATATCCATTTCGCGAAGAAACAGTCTGTCTGTTTTCAATATTATTCTTTGTTCCATTTATGCCTTTTTCCTCCAAATAATTCCAAGATAAATTGTTATCCGTCCCTTATATTCCTTTTGATAAGCAAAGATATTATTTCTATTATTGAATGATCATCTTCAGATATAATTGACGAAAAACATTTTTATTTGTTTCGCAAATTTAAAAAAATATTATTTTTGCGAATCAGAAAGCCATCTGGCGATATCAATAATCCTTATTCCTTCATGCTGACTTTCGTCATGTTTTGTCCTGGCTATCAGTAACTTCGGATAAGCATCCTTAATACCTAAAAGTGATGAAACCTCACGCTTAAAAGTATCCTCTCTGGAAATATCATCAGATACCTGAATGTAAATTTTTGCTCCTTCTTTAATTGCGACAAAATCCACCTCCTTTTTATATAATTTGCCTACATATACTTCATATCCACGTCTGAGAAGTTCTATTGCAACTATGTTCTCATATAAGTGCCCATAATCAGCATTTTTTGTTCCTATCTCAGAAAAGCGGAAAGCCAAGTCAGACAGGTAATACTTCTTATCTGATTCTAAATATCTTTTTCCCTTTATGTCGTAACGTTGGATAGGATAAAAAAGGAATGATCGGCAAAAGTAATTCATATATGCTCCTACCGTCTTATCATTAGTTTTATAGGTGCCAGAGGTTAGTTTGGATGCCACATTTCTTATCGAAGTCTGATTGCCTACATTATCCATAAGGTAGTTTCCAATCATTATCAAAAGATCTTCATTTTCGATTTTGAACTTTTTTACAATGTCCTTTGTAATAGTGGTTCTATAAATGCCATTAACATATTTTCTAGCATCTTCCTCCGTTTTATAAAGATATGAACCAGCCATTCCACCCTTTTTTACATAAGAATCAAAGGCTTCATCTATATCATTTGACGGATAGTACATAAGGTATTCCTTAAATGAAAATGGATATAAGCTTATCTCATATACCCTTCCGCCAAACAACGTTGCCAAATCACTTGATAAAAGAAATGCATTCGAACCGGTAAGATAAATATCATAGATTTCTTCTTCGTAAATGCTATTGATCACACGTTCAAAGCCTTCACATAGCTGTATTTCATCAATAAAAAGATAATTCGTCTTCTCTTCAACATACTGTTGCTCTATGTAGTCATAAAGCTTGTCCGCATCTAAAAGTTTCTCAAACTTCTTTAAGTTCAGCTTGATCCGGACGATGTTAGCACTATCATCACCTGATATCAAATCTATGAAGGCATCCATTAATTTGGATTTACCGCTTCTTCTTACCCCTGTTATTACTTTTATATCCGGAACATCCTTTACTGCTAAAAGTCTATTTAGATAATAGTCTCTTTTTATAAGTTTCATCGTGATTTCACCGCCTTTACTCAATTGTATTTCACTTCGCATTTTTAATCAATTTTTAAATTTGCGAAATAAAGCAGGCCCAAATACACTTATTTGAGCCTGTTCTACACTTATTTTCTATATAAACATATTGAATCACTAACCCCGTCCCTAGAAAAAAAAGACCCGGTACAAATGTACCGAGTCTTTTGAAATCTGCAATAGCAGATAATTATCTCTTTGAGAACTTTTTCAATGTCCTAAGTGCTGTGTTTGTGGCATTTCTAGGGCGAGTTGCTGCTTACCTGCTGCGTACGGTAGAAAGCTCAGGGCTACTGTATGCGGCTTACAGCAATTCTGTTATTTTTTCTTAAAACAGTTCTAAACAAGAATTATTGTAAGATTATCTTCAGATATAAACGACTATCAGCATTTTTTGTTTATTTCGGTAATAAACTCACTCATGACCTTCTTTATTAATCTTTTCCAAGGTATCTTCGAGAATCACCTTTCTAAGGTCTGTAAGCCATTCTGAAAAGGACACTGTATCAAATGCATAGGTCTTATTGAGCTCATACTCATTTTCAGACCATGTATCAATTCGAATTCATGCTTAAGGAGAAATGCCATAAGCGAAATCCGCCAGCTGTGCTCTGCAACACTTTCCGTTCTTCTTTTCGTTGTAGTGCAATGACGTGGCGTATCTTTCAGCCTCTCAGCAACATGTAAAATCTCTAAATACTCCCTTGCGTTCATATCAGTTCCTTTTTACTATCAATCGTACTCAAATATTCCTTGAACAGCGTCGGATACATTCATAATATCCTCATATGCAAGTAGGTCTACTCTGTTGCATCCTCTTGCCTTAGGGTCAATTGCTTTAATCTGTTCACAAATTACTGTCCCCGATTCACCTTGTTTTCCGCATACCGAAATATGTATAGGACCAGCCTGAACGTTAGGAAGCATCGGGCATACATGAAATATTCCTGTTGCCTTTATAAATGCATTTTTACTAACTATGACAAAAAGCTGCTTTTTAAAGCCTGCGATTTTAATAATGTCGCCTTGGTAAAACTCGTTCAAAAAATCTCTCTCCCTACCGGCTCGCCCCAATCAAAATCGCAAACTGTTATTTCACCGTTATACTCTGCAAGCCTTTCTTCAAAAGTTTTATGAACAAACTGTTTTCTAAGCACGATACAATCATTTTCTATTTCTATATTCAACACATCAGAAACCTTTAACTGCAATTTTTCCAAAATATCCTTAGGAATGCGGATTCCCTGGCTGTTACCCCATGATTTTATTGCTACCTGTTCCACGAAATCACCTCCTTAAATGTATATACATTATACAGTATATCCACCATACCTACAATCACCTGGTAGTACATTAAGCTGAAATTCAATCTTCAAGCAAATTCTTAAACACTTTTGTAATACGCGGGGGCTCCCTTTATGATAAACATCTGCATTTTGTTATATTTTGCATAGGTATATCTAAATGATCATTTCTTTTTCTTAAAACAGGTCTATACAAGTATTATTGTAAGATAATATTCTGGGATAACTCACTATGACATCCGCCCTCAAATAAGACCTATAAGTCTATGACAATATCTGATACTGCTATAAGTACAGCTTCACCACTTATCGCAATCCTGCTGTTTCCAAGCATCTCACAGTGGAGATACCCCCCACGTTTTGATGCCTGATATGCCTCAATCACATTTTTTCCAAGTTCCCTTGACCAGTAATCAGCAATTTGTACATGAGCCGAACCACATACCGGATCTTCTGCGATAGAAAGTTTCGGGCAAAAACTTCGTGAAACACAGTCAAAAGTCTTCCCCTGAGCTGTGGCATTTTGTATGCGTCCATCTATTCTCATTAACGCATCCTGATCAGGATTCGTTTCCCGCACCTGATCCTCTGAATCAAATATGCAAATAAGATCAAGACCCAAAACTGCTTTTACCGGACGGATGCCAAAGGCTTTCTCCATATCATCTGTAACCGGAATCTCTTTCAGTTCATATGTCGGAAAATCCATCTCGTACAGATTTCCCGTTCGTTTTACTGTCAGCACTCCGCCCAATGTATTAAACTTTACAATATGACTGTCCGACTCGAAATAATTCAGAATCACAAAAGCCGATGCCAATGTGGCATGACCACATAGTTCAACCTCTGTACCCGGTGTAAACCAACGAAGACGATATCCTTCCGCCTCTTTTACTATAAAAGCGGTTTCTGAAAGATTATTCTCCATGGCAAGTTTCATCATGAATTCTTTCGAAGGCCATTTATCCATAACACAAACCGCTGCGGGATTACCGGAAAAAGGTTTATCTGTAAAAGCATCTACAATATACTGTCTCATCTTATTTTCTCCTCAAGCCTATCGTCAATAAAACTGCAATATATAACTTATAAAGTCATTCTCATAGAAGCCACGCCATCAGTACAATTTACTTCTTCGTAATCCCCGCAATCCTTTATTTCAAACATACCGCGCTCCTTCTCTGATAGTAAGTTTATACTGAAATTAAAGTCTCTTCTCAAATCTAAACATCCCCTCAGGGAACTGCTCATCTATCTGCTCTGCCATTTCGGGATCATTCGGGTCCGGATGATGGCTGTTAAAAAACTCCACTATATGGAATCCACATCTGTTCACATAAAAATGAATATTTCGTTTCTCAAAATACGGAGTAACCTTTTCCCATACCTTTACCTCGGGATGCAGTTTCTCAACCTCGCACCAGGCAGCGTACCCGATTCCCTTGCTGTGACCTTTGGGCGTAACAAAAAGAATGTCAAGATCCCCCTTGTCACCTTCCTCAAAATGGTCATCGCGAAGGCCAAATTCCTCAAGCGCACCGTAGTTGAATGCTTCCTGATTATCCAGTATAAATTGTTCTCTGTCGCAATCCTCAAAAGGAATAAGTTTTATATTATTCATAGCCACCTTAATCGAAAAAACTGGAATATAATATGTTCTTAATAAACTCTATGATTGAATTTATAACCGCTATTTTTTATTCTATCCAAGGTACAGGCGTAAAACAAGGGCGTTTCACCACAACTCAATACAATTATAGATAAAAGAAAAACCCCAGAAACACTGGGTTTCTGAGGTAAACAACGAGCCACTTCGATTCCGCTTCGCTCCATCTCAGTCGCGACAGTCGTCGCGAAAAATCAAAAAAATAACGCCCTGAGAATGCAAGCATTCCAGGACGCAATTTTTTGATTTTTTGTTCCTCGTTGTTTTCGCGAAGATTCACCGGGGCACTCTCGCACATAGTGCTCGAATACGTGCCCGTAAAACATCCAAAGGGATGTTTTACCTCTTTGAGAACTTTCTTACTGTCTTAAATGCCTTGTTTTGGGCACTTGTAAGGCGAGTTGCCGTTTACCTGCTGCGTACGGTAGAAAGCTCAGGGCTACTGTATGCGGCTGGTGGCAACTCATCATTTCTTTCTGTCAAACCATTTTGGAACTCTGTGAGAAAGTCTCACAAGGTTACCATCCTTATATATCGCAAATCTCCTAAAATCCTCAGTGTTATCATATACCGCAACAAGGTTACAAAGAGGAAGTACTTTCCAAAATGCTTCTAATGACGCAATATATCTTCTTTCTATATCAGACTCCGCTACACCATGTCCGCCCTGAGATACTCTTTTTGCGACACGTTCTTTGGCAATATCAACACTATCTAATCCAATATAGTGCATTTCAATTAAATAACCGCTTTCCTTCGCCTTTTTGATATTCCTGATTACAGAATTACCACATAAAGTTGTCTCTTGATTAAAGCTTGCCCCAGTATCAATGTAGGAATTAAGGAGCGCAACTGCTCTTTTTCCGGCCTTCAAAACATCCGCAAAATTCTTCCAATCGCCTCCGGATTCTTTAAGTATTTCATCCGCGTTTACTCTGTTTTCGCATTTCAGATCAGGATCTAACTGATATAATGTAGATTTTCCAGCACCATTAACTCCGGCAACTATAGTAAACTTCTTCATTTACTCAAAAAAGATTCCTTTCAATTACTTCTTTTTGCCTTCTTTGGAGCAAAAAATCTCCCACCATCTCGTAGAAATCCTTTTCTTCATCCGTCTCACTTTCAAGAACTAACTGCAATGTGTCCTTAGGATTTAGTTTAGCTATCTCCTTATAGATATCACTATATTTTTTTACGTCGCACATACTATCACCTCGTAAAACAAATATCACTAGGCTCGATAAAACCTCGCCAAGTGCTCCGCACAAATAGAATAGCCAAGCTCCACGCTCGACCAGGCCCCAAGTGTTATTCGCACCTGGCAACTCTGTTAACGCTATAATAGCATATTTACAAGCTTTTTCAATCAATCTCATTCAATTACATTTCCTACTCATCAATGTATTTCTCGGTAATTCTTAAATTTTTCCGAGTTTTACTTTCATTCCATTAACAAACTGTTCTTCCGCATCCACTCCCGGAAATTGGAATGAAGCAATATACCTTTTTCTCAAAAGTGCTTTATATCAATACGCTCCCACATTTCTTTGTCCGGTTCAGAACTAAGCCGAACCACATGGTCATATCCAATAGATAAAAGTATATTTTCAGCCTGATCATAGCCTGCATTAAGAAGCCCGGAATCATGACAATCAGAATTGATGATTACTTCTCCACCCCATGCTTTCCACTCTTTAAGTATAAACGCTGATGGATAAGGTGTCGTCATATATCCTCTCGCAACACCTCCAGTATTAACTTCAAGCAGCGCATTTGTTTCAAACATTGCTCGCAATGCTTCAAGAGCCATCAAGCGATACTCAGAAGATTCTTCATCATACAAATGCAATATAGAATTATTATATCTTACTAGATCAAAGTGCCCTATTATTGCCGGTTTTGACTCGATCACATAATCACGAAACAGCGAAAAATACTGCTCTGCCATTTCTAGGCCATCACCACCGCAGCATTCATTTACATATTTCTGCATCACATCAGATAGTGCATCTACTCCGCTGTGACTGCCGTCAGGTCTTGTAAAATAATGAACTGATGCAATAAAGTAATCGTAATCTTTTGTATCTGAGCAGCTTAACATATCTCTTTCTATACCAAGATAAATAGCCATCTGCCCCTTATATTCCTACTGCACACGACGTATCTCTTTTTTATAATCTTCTTCACTTGAAGGAGCAATGCAATGTGCCGGATCAAAAGTCTGCGAGGCATGCGAAGTGAATCCCAGTGAAACAAATCCCATTTCATACGCTGCGCGCGCCATATCACCGGCTGTGGTCTTTCCATCACAGAATGTTGTATGAACATGAGCCGAAGACAATATATTTACCATGATCACCTCATCCGTTTGTATACCCCAAAAGTTCTATATTATTAGTATACAAATCCTTTGGCAGGACATCTTTATAAAACGATGCGTAAAGCTCCCAACAGTTTACCTTGTCACTTTTCAGCTTACCAACACTTAATATGACGAACTCAACTCCAAAGCATCTGACTCTTACACCGGTATCACAGCATCCATTACGAAGATAAAAGTTCAGCCGTCTGATCCGAATCTTTCTGTCCTCTTCATTCTTGGCGTACTCAGGATCTTCAACTTCCACGATTATGCTGCCTGCATCGCCCATATACTCTGAAAGAAGCTTCACAAGATAACTGTATCCTACAATCCGGTCGCCATCATATAACCCCAAGCCTTCATATATGCCTTTATCTACTGCATCCAAAATAATTGATAAAGGTTTGAGTTCGGAAGGTGGAAAATCGATCACCATCCGATCTTTATATACGGCAGATATCTGCTCTTTTGATAATTTCCTCAGAATCATGTTTTCTCAGATATTCCTTTTATAAGCAACGATATTATTTCTATTATTGAATGATCATCTTCATAGATAAAAGGCTACTCCTTTAAAAACACTCCATATTAAGCGTCTCTCATTTAATGTATCGGATTAAAAAATCAGTAATCCCTATAATAGTGAAGCCATTTTCATCCAGGGATTCCTTAATTGGTTTATTTACAACAAGTAGCTTTTGTACTTGATCATTCAGCTTAAAATATGGTCGTATTTCTCTTTCTCTTGTTTCTGCATTAGAGATATCGGCAGTTACCTGTATATAAAGAGATCTAAGCCCTTTAGTGGCATAAAAATCCACTTCATTTTTTTTCCTTATAGATTTTCCATTTTTATCTTTTTCAACAGTGTCAAAAGCACCGACATTAACAGAATAACCATTATAACAAAGTTCATTATAAACAATGTTTTCAAGCATTTGTCCTTCATCAGGAAATGCGAAATTAAGTCTGGCATTGCGTAATCCAGTATCTATAAAATAATACTTTCTGAGCGCACCGATTTCTTTCCGTCCTTTTAAATCATAGCGTTTTGCCTCACGCAAAAGGAAAGCATCTTTAAAGTAACTAATATAGTTTTCAACTGTCTGTTTATCGATATTTTCATGTCTAACACTTTCAAATGTATTGGCTATTTTTTCTGAATTAAGTAGCGAGCCTGTTGAAGAACTAATAATATTGCAGAGTTCATCCAAGGCCTCTCCTTTTTTCAACTGATTTCTTTCAACAATATCAGCAAAATATGTCGTAGCGAACAAGCTCTTTAGATATTCTTTTCTCTCTTCGTCGCTTTTTAATACAGCTAACGGCATTCCACCATATTGCATATATGTATATATTGCTTCAGTTGCTGATCCTCCGACATATCCATAATATTCTTCAAATGACAGTGGAGACAGCTTTATGTTTGTCGCCTTATCTCTAAATTCTGTAACAATATCTGAAGACAACATTTTAGAATTTGAACCCGTCACATATAAATCTATATTTTTTTCTCTTGAGAGTCCGAGCACAACATCTACAAATGAGATTACCTCAGTATCATTAGCATCAGCCAAAATATGTTTACCATCAGTGAAATTTGGATTGATTATAGAATATACCTTCTGTATTTCATCTATGAAAACATAGTAAAGATCTTTTTCTTTGCATTTTTCCCTTATATAAGCTCCTAGTTCTAAAGGATCGCGATACTTGCTGTTTTTATCATCATCCAATTCCAGGATAATTATCCTACTCTCTGAAACGTCCTCAGAAAGCAAGTATTCTCTATAAATTTCTTTAAGAAGAAATGATTTTCCACATCTTCTTACACCTGTTATCACTTTCGGAAACCCATTATCTTTAGCATTAATCAACTGATTTAGATATCTATCTCGCTTTATCATATAATCTCCTAAATTGTAGAATTCTACATTTTTATCAATTACATATTATCACTTCGCATTATATTAATCAACAAAGTTGTAGAATTCTACACTTTTAGCGATTATCACAATTTAATAAAAAAACACCCCAAGAACAAATGTCCTGAGGTGTAATAAATCGTATATGATTGTCCAAAGACGTAATACGTTGTGAAACGATTATCTCTTTGAGAACGTTTTGATGTGATGAAGTGCCAGATTTGAAGCATTTTCACCTCAAGTTGCTGTTTACCTGCTGCGTACGGTAGAAAGCTCAGGGCTACTGTATGCGGCCGGTGGCAACATTCTATTTTCATTTCCTCATAAAAATCACCTGTTCAAGGTCCCTATAAACAGCCATATCCTCATTGAAGTAATTAGATAGATTTTTCTTGAAAGTTTATGCATTAATACTCACCTGAATTCCACAAATATTCTTTATTCTTGTTGTCTCATCCTTCACATTTTGATTGACAATATCTGTAACAAAAGCATCATATGCGGGCTCATTAAAAGCATACCTGTTATCAGCACAGTATTTCTCAAGTACATCCTTATCATATAAATAGTTCTCAATCTCCCTTCTTTTAAGAACTCTATGATTAGGCGTATTATTTAATAAATACTGCTGTCGCATGTCTTCATCAGTTTCTTTGCCTGAAGCCATGTCACGATCTTTTAACACTAGTATCTCAGTTTCAGGAAAAGCCTTTGACAATGATTAGAAAATCCTCCTTCATTTCATAGTGTTTATTTTTTCAAAATCCAAGTTCCCTGCTTCTTAGATCCTAATCTTTCAATAACATCATCTTCTATCAGTTGCTTCATCAGCATCTGTATTGATCTTCGTGACTTTCCCATAACGTCAGCCAACTCCGTTTGTGTTATGGTTCGATTCTCCTGAAGCAGGAGTAATAAATAGTCCCTATCTGATAAAGCACCACTTTGCGCTTTATTTTGCGCTTTAAATTCAACCCTAAAGCGCAAAATGTAATATCATTATTGCGCTTTACTAGCCAACTACTTAACAACATAAGGACATAACAAAAACACCCCAGGACAGTTGTCCTGAGGTGTAATAAGTCGTATTTGATTGTACAAAGACGTAATACGTTGTGAAACGATTATCTCTTTGAGAACTTTTTCAATGTCCTAAGTGCTGTGTTTGTGGCATTTCTAGGACGAGTTGCTGTTTACCTGCTGCGTACGGTAGAAAGCTCAGGGCTACTGTATGCGGCTGGTGGCAACTTTAATAACCACGATCAAAAATAATACTCTGATTTTACTTTCTGCTCATTAAATCTTTATCTGTTGTAAGATTATCTTCCGATATATCTTTCTTAGCGGAGCACACGGGACTTAAACCAAAGGTTCACAATGTACCCACAGCTCTAATTAATCCGTTATTTCTCCTCCAGCCTCTCTAAGATCAAACAATGAAACGATCTTAAACTCTTTCTTTTCAGTATCCACATCCCTAAACCAGATGCTTCCACTATTGATACATGCGCCCTGCCAGTTCGCCCATAGATCTGATATGTCCCATGATGCAAGTGCGGTCATCTCTTCCTCATTAAATGCTTTTTTAAGAATAGGTATGCTTATCGTTATTCATTTTACTAAAATGTTTATGCCACCGGTAGGATTTCCTCACATATTGCACGGATCTCTTCACTGAAAACAGTATCTTTTGGCCAGATGAAGGTAAAATCATGTTTTACCCTAAAGTCGTCAAGGGGGATTGTTTTCAGATATCCGGACTGCAGTCCGGATGCAACCGCTGCTTTATATAAAAAGGTGATGCCACAGTCTTTTTCAATAAGGCTTATTATGGCATGCATGTTCTCCACCTGGATAAAATTCCTAAAATCACTTGTAGAGTAATTGTTCAAGGCAAGAGCTCTTTCTAATATATTGCGCGTTCCTGAACCGGGTTCTCTTATAAGAATTCGCTCGGGAAAGAGATCTTTTATCACGCGCGGTTTCTGAGTGAAAGAGTGCTTTGCCGAACAGACAGAAACAAACTCTTCTTTGCTAAAAAGCAGCGTTTCATAATCATTTTCAGGAAAATATCCTTCTACAAGTGCAAAATCTATAACCCCCTCGGAGAGTTTTTTAAGAAGCTCCGATGTGTTGCCAAATGTAATCTTAAGATTAGTATCCGGGTGATTTTTTATGTAATCACTGATCGGATCAGCAATTATGTATTCTCCTATGGTCTTGGTGACACCAAAAGAGATGTCTTTTAAGCCATGGTTATTCTGTGAAAGTATTTCTTTGAGACTTTCATCATCATTTTTTATCTGATTCATTTTTTTATACAGGAGTTTTCCGTTGTCAGTTAGAAAAAGTTTTTTTCCATCCTGAGTAAACAGCTTTGTCCCGTATTCATTTTCAAGATGATGTATGTGTTGAGAAACAGCGGGCTGAGTAATATTCAGCTCCTTAGCCGCCTTGGTGAAATTGAGGTGTCTGCAAACGCAGAGGAAAGTATCTATTCTGAAATCCAGCATAATCAGTCCTCCCTAACGATAAGAAATGTTTATGGATATATAATAATATATAATTTTATCTTTTTCAAAAGACAGAATATAATAAGACCTACGAAAGAACAGATTAAAAAGAGAGAGAGGTCTTGAGATGGATTTTTTGAAAAAGAATTACATGGGAGTAATAGTATGCTTCACTATTGCAGTTCCTTCATGGCTCCTGGGAAAGCGCTTCCCTGTCGTTGGCGGAGCGGTGATTGCAATCATTCTGGGCATGATAATAGCCCTGTTCTGGAATGACAAGGGGAAGGCGGCTGATGGAATAAAGTTCACATCAAAGATAATTCTGCAGGAGGCTGTTGTCCTCCTTGGATTTGGTATGAATCTTTCGGTCGTTCTTCAGACCGGGAAACAGTCACTTCCTATAATTATCTGCACGATTTCAACATCGCTTATCCTATCATGGATTCTTCATAAGGTTATGAATATCAAAGGAAACACAGCTACTCTTATCGGAGTTGGCTCATCAATATGCGGCGGCTCAGCAATAGCAGCTACGGCTCCTGTCATTGATGCGGATGATGATGAAGTGGCACAGGCAATTTCTGTGATATTTTTCTTTAACGTGCTGGCAGCACTTCTTTTTCCTTCGCTGGGAAAGCTTATAGGTTTTGATATCACAACAGGAGAGACTTTCGGTATTTTTGCGGGAACTGCAGTTAATGATACTTCTTCCGTCACCGCAGCTGCATCAACCTGGGATAGTATGTGGAACCTGGGGAATCAGACTCTTGATAAGGCAGTTACGGTCAAGCTTACAAGAACACTGGCTATCATACCTATTACACTGGTACTTGCGTATCTGAGGGCAAGGGAAGCAAAAAAGGATGGAAGTTCGACAAATGGCTTTAGCTTTAGAAGAGCATTTCCGATGTTCATAGTCTTCTTTGTGATTGCTTCAATTATCACAACTATTTGCTTGAGAGCAGGTGTCCCTTCTTATGTTTTTAAGCCACTTAAGGAACTTAGCAAGTTCTTTATAATAATGGCCATGGCTGCTATTGGCTTGAACAGTAACATAATCAAACTAATTAAATCAGGTGGGAAGCCGATTTTGCTTGGCGGCTGTTGCTGGATCGGAATAACAGTTGTCTGCCTTTTGATGCAGCATGTAATGGGAATATGGTAAAGACCTGAGTCTGAATAAAGTTCCACATTACGGTTCTCCCTTACAGCACTTGCCGGTGGTTTCATTACAGAGAGTTTTTATAAAACCACAGAATTCCTTCATGATGTCCGTGTTTATTGAATAGTAGTGCCACTTACCTTCTTTCCTGTCTTTAACCAAGCCCGAATCCACAAGTATCTTCATGTGATGAGAGAGAGTCGGCTGTGTAATATCAAACTTTTCAAGAAGCTTACATCCGCATTTCTCCTGATCAGAAAGCATCTTAACTATTTCCATTCTGTTGGGATCTCCAAGAGCCTTACATATCAGCACTTCGTCTAATTTGGTCATAATCTTCTCCTTATATAGATGTTTATCTATGTGTTGATAAAGCATATACATAGATATTCATCAATGTATTATTTCAAAAAGGAGACAGAGCTTTTAAAACTCTGTCTCCTCCGTGGCAATTTATCTTCGGATATAAACGATAACATTTCTTCCACAATTCATATTTTTTCATAGTTATGGAAATTTTGTTAATATAAAATAACAGAATTTATTTTTAGTCCATCCGTTTCCAGCATTTTTCTTTAAGAAAAGTAGCTATCACATTGATGTCTTCACCTTCATAGTATGCAACCAATAATTTCTTGAACTCCGGCACATCTTTCTCTGGTATGACAAGAAGTCCTTGCCCATGGGATATAAGATAATGATTAGCAAATATTACTGAAGCTCTTTTGTTACCGTCAACGAAGACCTGCGTTTTCATGCAATACATGCATAATTCTATAGCTTTATCTATATCCACCTTATCAGATGATCTTATTTCGTTTATGTTCTCTATAACCATTGACTCTATAGGAATAGGCGGTACATAACTGGTTCCGCCTATGGTTACAGGCACACTCCGTATCTTTCCCCCATAAGAGAAAAATCCTTCATTAACAAGCTTTGCTACATGGCAAAGTAAATGATAATCAGTTTCAGCCTGTATAACATCCTGGTCAAGAATAAACTCCCAAGAATGCTTAAGATTCAGGATTTTTTGCACATCATCTGCTGTCATGCCATTGACGATACCTTTTTCCAATATTTCCTCTGTCTGTGGAAAGGTCGTTGCTACTCCCTCCAACACAGCCTGATCATAGATATTTGATTTCATATTGGCTCTGGCGAAATCCAAATTCATAACAACATCTGCAGATAGTTCAGTAGGGCTATATCCAACTTCTGCAAGCTGCTTATCTATTTTTCGAATACTCTTTTTTAATTCTCTGGCTTCTCTAGCGTTCCTAAGAAGCAACTGATACAGATTATCTGAATAAACATCAACATATGTTGATGTAAGTTTTCCATTTACTCTTTTTCTTATATACAAGTATTTGCCACTGGAGTTTTCCTTCACTTCCGGTGAGCCGTCATAAGGTATGAGATTTAGACGGGCCTGAAGGTCAGCTTTATCCTGCAATAGGCTCTTAATTGTTTCCAACTTATTATCCATCGATTTCTCCTTTTAGGGAACCTTTCTAATAGAAATATATCAAAAAGTTCCCTAAAGTTCAAATAAAAAATAGGGAACTTTTTTCGATAATCAGCAAGGAAAGTTCCCTAAAATGTCTCGAAAAGAATTATTACCTCCGACTTAACATCGTCTATAATACTGAAAGTTAATCTATTCAGAAATACTTAAATTTTTTCTTTGTAGCAACTGTTTATAATTATACCTATATCTACCATCCTGTTCAATATTATGTGCATAAAACAAGGGCGTTTTCACGCCCCTGCCTATTGCACTATCAGTTATTCATCTCTCAGGTCTTAGATTATTCCTATTAAGATTTGGACTTTGCTGCTCCTTCCTCTGATCAACTATCGTCTGGCTTTCTCTTAGCTTTTGCAAAATGCTTGTTTTAGCCTTTTCAGCTACCTCAGGCTTCTTGGTCTTATCCCACCATTCCTTGAATGTTCTGAAGGCTTTCGAGACTAGTTTTCCCAGTGTGGTCTTAGGATTTTCGAGTGTTGCGTATCTCATGAATTCCTTTTTCATTTCTGTATTTACCACTGAGTCCACATATTGGTTAACTGTGCTTTCAATGTCCTCCTTCATTTCTTTAGCCGTTCCGTCCAGAGCTTCAATCTGTGTCTCCTTCTCCTGGCACTTATCTTCCAGCTTTTCATATTCTTGCTGCTTTAGCCTTAAGTAGAATTCTTTTGAGAAGTCGCTATTCCTTCCTTTTTCCTTTGGCTTTAAGGTTTCATCTCCAAAGATCTCCGGGTGGTCTATCATCTGATGCTCTACAAAATCGTGCATTAGATCTTGTATTTTTTCTAGTCTCTCCTGATCAAACACTTTTGTTTTTGCCACCTGTTTGCTTAGTCCTCGTTTGTATCCTGTTGCTACCGGAACTCCTACTACGTGCATATGAGGTGAATCCTCATCCAAGTGTGTTACCGCCGATGCGATTTTGAATTCCGGAACTATCTCTTTTACATATTCAAGCTGATCTCTCAAGAGTGGCTTCATTGCATTCCACTGCTCTCTCGTCTTATCTGCCCAGAATTCCTTATCCCCTACTTGGAGAATTACCTCCGTAGCCACATCATTCTTTTTACTTTCGGATACATACTCCAGATAGTCAGGAATCTGTCTGTCACTTCTTTTACCTTTGTTGTATTCCGCAAGTGCCTCAGAGAATTCCCTTTCATAAATCTCTTTTACATCATCGAGAACATTTACTTCACTCCCGACTTCCACTTCGATCATTTCTTCGTTATACTCTTCGCTTTGAAATAATCGAAGATTGTGTTTGCTCACCGAAACCACATCTCGCGTTTTAGTGAGCGAATGCTTCTTACATGAAATGTGAAATGTCACTGTTATCATAAACAAACTCCTTTCGTAATATTTTTTTGCCGCCGGCAGGCCCCTCGGAGAGCCCCCGGATAATGATGTGTAATGTCATTATCCATAGGGGGTTACCCATAACGACACGTTATGGGGAAGCTCGCTCCGCTCGCCTGCCAAGCCATTCATTCCTTGGCTGATTATTACCGGAGCGTGTCACGCTCCCGTTCAATCCATCAAGGGAAATCACCATCTAAAATCCCTGTGCATTCCCACCATATCGAGGTAGTCCTGACGAGCTTTTTTCTTCTCCTCTTCTGTGGGTGCTGTCTTGAACTTTGAATAGATTTCATGCCTCACTAGTTTTTCCATCTTGTCTTCAAGTTCTTTTTTGATCAGATCAGTATCTTCATCAAACTCAAAGACCAGTAATCGTACCAGCCTTATAAATAATTCCTGTGATATCTGTACGTTTTTCATTCGTCCCTTTCTTCTAGTCCGCAACAATGCAGTGTCTTTATCTTTTTACAACCTTGCAATCTTAAGAGTGTAACTTCAGATACCTTACATTGTTGCGGTCTTGATTATCATTCGTTCTCTTTCAATATCCAGTACCAGGTATTGTTGATTCTCCTGGCTTTTATCCCAAGTTCATTTTTGGCTATCTCCAGAGTTCTTTTTGATATATCCTCTTCTTTAGCCAGTTCTACTGCCTCGTTACTTGGGATCATATTATGGTCTTCAGCCAATTCTCTCAGAAGAGCTATCGCCTTTTCCTGCTTATTCGCTTTCGGTGCAATTCCTCCGAGAACTTCGTCTGCGGTTATTTCATAATCTCCAATCCACTCGAATCCCTTTTCTGATAATCTGAAGGCCTTTGAATGTCCAAATGCTGCTAAGTTGTTCTTTATTTGGACTATTGCCCTTAGTTCCGGTTCTCCTTCTATCCTTCCTACCAGCAGGACACTTCTTGCTACTGCGTAGAAGTCAATTGATCCCATCCCTCTATAGGCTGCCTTGTTTCCGGAAGCCTTGTTCATGTGTCCGATTAGGATGATTGCACATTTGTACTTCTCCGCCAGAGCTCCCAGCTTCTTAGTCATATCTCTTGCTTCGTTAGCTCTATTCATATCCATTCCGCCTCCGAGATATGCCTGTAGTGGATCCAGAATCAAGAGTTTTGCTCCAGTCCTTATGATTGCCTGTTCAACTCTCTCATCTACCATTGATAGCGATTTATCACTCTCATCTATCACATGGATTTTGGAGCAGTCAGCCACGGCACCTTCAAGTCTTGGCTTTACTGTATCAGCCAGTCCGTCTTCTGCTGTCTGATATATGATGTTTATTGGTTCCTCACTCTGCAGACCTGTATCTAACGAAATTCCTTTTGATAACTTCGCTGCTGCATTTAGTACAAAAGTTGTTTTTCCATCTCCGGGATCTCCCTGAATGATGGTAAGCTTTCCATATGGTATAAACGGATACCATAGCCAGGAAACTTCTTCAGCTTCTACATCTGACATCTGGATAAGCTTTAATTCTGGTTTGCTTGTTTCCATTTTGATTCCTCCAATCTTACTTTTTTGTTGAACTTGGCCGGAACCCTTGCTATACTTTATTTAATCGAATTTACAAAAGCTCCGGCTTTTCATTCACTCTCTTGTTACCAGCAAGAGAGTTTTTTCATTTTAGACTGCTTCTGGACTAAAGTATCCAATCTCTTCCCATACCTTTCTGTCTGGACAATAGTAGTTGTATTCACTGGAATTCTCTTTCTTCATGGCATATCCAAATTTGAATATCCCCTGCTGGATTCCAATTCTTACGAACTGTGCATCCTTGTGCATTGCCTCGGCAACCTCAGTTATAGGAACATTTCTACCGGTAAATCTTGGTAGTTCTACATATAACTTTTTGTCTTCCATACTTTTCACCTCCCTTCTTTCAAAATACGAATTATCAGTTCGTATTTTGATAATACGTCTTAGTAATTCATTTGTCAACACAAAATATGTATTTGTAATTCGTATTACGTTCTTGCAATTCGTATTACTACATGTTACAATTCACACAAGGAGGTCAGTATGATGAATAATAGATCTGATATTGGAAATAGAATTAAGCAGGCCCGCAAAGCTCAGCACCTCAGTCAGACTGAACTGGCTAACAGGCTAGGCAAAACTATGCGTACCGTACAGAAATATGAAAGCGGTGAAATAGAACCTTCAATAGGTATACTGAATGAGATCGCAAATATTCTTAATATCTCCCCAGCAGAACTAATTGGATATCAGAAGAAGAACATCACTTTAGATACTCTCTCAGATGTCCTCTATGTTCTAAACGAATTAAATAAAAAAGCAGGTCTTCACTTCAATATAGACGTAAATCGCCCACCAAAAACTGAAGAGTGGAGCTGTAGCCTTAAATTCATGGGAAACGATGAGATAGCAGAAAACAACGCAGATCTCTGCCTTTTTCTGGAAAGATACGCAGATGAACGAGAAAGCCTTGAACAAGGCCTATCAAATGAAGATAGATTTAATCACTGGTTTGAAACAGAACTTGCATACTACGCAAATGTAGCATTGCCCGATAAGAAAGGTGATTAAGGGACTATCCCCTTTTTCATAAATTACCTGAGCATCAAAGGAGGTCGATAATACTTGAAATTACCAAACGGATATGGAAGTGTTATGAAAATGTCCGGGAAACGCAGAAAGCCCTATATGGTAAGAGTAACCACCGGATGGACCATTGATCCGGAAAAAGGTACCAAAAAGCAGACGTACAATGTCATAGGATATGCTGAAACCAAGCAGGAAGGATTGCAAATGCTATCAGATTATCATCAGAATCCATTTGATACAAAAGCAGCCAAAATGACATTCACAGACGTATATAATGCCTGGTCTGAAGCAAAGTATCCTACCATCTCTAAATCCAATGTGCATGGGTATACAGCCTCATATAACGTATGTGGCACCCTTTACAACAAAACTTTTAGAGATATAAGGCTGGCAGAGCTTCAGAATGTCATTGATACCTGCGGAAAAAATTATCCTACACTTCGTAAGATCAAAGTCCTTTTCAATCAGCTTTACGATTACGCTCTTAAGAACGATATCTGTAACAAGGACTATTCCGAATTTGTAGATATCCTCAAGTATAAGGATAAAAATCCAAACAAGGTTGAGAGAGATATCTTTTCAAAAGCTGAGATTGACAGGTTATGGGAACTCAAGGATGATCCGTTCTACCAGACAGTACTGATGCTGATTTACAACGGCTGTAGAATATCTGAACTACTGGATTTGGAAAAGAAAAATGTTCATCTTGAAGAACAGTATTTCGATGTGATACTAAGTAAGACTGAAAATGGTATCAGAAAGGTTCCTATAGCAGATAAGGTTCTACCATTCTACAAAGCCTGGTATGAATCCTCTGACTGTGAATACCTTCTTCACACAGATGACAACAAAAAATTCACCTACAGGAACTATAAAGACAGCTACTGGACACCACTAATAGAAAACCTTGGTATGGAGCACAATCCTCATGATACTAGGCACACCTGCATATCAATGCTGGCGGAAGCTCATGTGGATCCTACAATGATCAAGAAAATCGTAGGACACTCCGGAGCAATGTCTCTGACAGAGAAAGTGTACACACACCTTGATATTCAGTCTCTGGTAGAAGCAATAAATAAAATCTAAGACTTGATAATTTTGCTGTCTACCTGCTGTTTACTCGCTGCTTACGGTACAAAATTTTCTGCGTTTCACCACAACTGAATACAATTATAGATAAAAGAAAAACCCCAGAAACACTGAGTTTCTGAGGTTTGTAAATTCTTTTTGAATCTCGAAAGATTATCTCTTTGAGAACTGAGGAGCACGACGTGCGGCCTTGAGACCGTACTTCTTTCTTTCCTTCATTCTAGGATCACGAGTGAGGTAGCCTTCCTTCTTGAGGGCTGCTCTGTACTCGCTGTCTACTGTCAGAAGTGCACGTGCGATACCGTGACGGATAGCACCTGCCTGACCTGTGTAACCACCACCGAAAACGTTAACCTTGATGTCAAACTTATCTTCAGTCTGTGTAGCTACGAGAGGCTGACGAACGATCATCTTGAGTGTCTCAAGTCCGAAATAATCGTCAAGGCTCTTCTTATTTACAATGATATCACCCTTACCAGGAACGAGATAAACTCTGGCAACGGAGCTCTTTCTTCTACCTGTACCGTAGTACTGATTTGCTGTCTTAGCCAATTTGCTTTCCCTCCTTTAAATATCAGAATTTAAGTTCTTCAGGCTGCTGAGCTGCATGATCATGCTCTGCACCAGCATAAACGTGAAGCTTTCTGAACATCTGACGTCCAAGAGGTCCCTTGGGAAGCATGCCCTTAACTGCGAGCTCGATTACTTCCTCAGGCTTCTTAGCAAGCTTCTCACGAAGAGTAGCTGTCTTAAGACCACCAACATAATCAGAATGTCTCTTGTAGATCTTATTATCAAGCTTCTTTCCTGTTACAGAAATCTTCTCTGCATTGATAACGATTACGTAGTCACCTGTGTCCAGGAAAGGTGTGTAGGTCGGCTTGTTCTTACCGCGAAGCACAGCTGCAATTCTGGATGCCAGGCGTCCGAGTGTCTGACCTTCAGCATCAACAACATACCACTTTCTGTCGATGTTAGAGGCACTGGCCATATATGTATCCATTTTAATCCTCCGAATAAAAAGACTAATTTTCAAAGTTTCCGTGCTATGAAACCGGGGCTGTGGTTCACAGCGTGTTATATTTTACATTACGACGCTTTCCGTGTCAACAGAATCAGCCCCTGTTTTTTGTTTAAAATTCGGTGGAAAACCCGTTTTTAAAGGATTCTCTGCCATAGACCGCAGCAGCTGCCTGTCCCAATGCGATGCCGCCATCGTTTGGAGGTATCATGCTATGAAGAATTACCCTGAATCCATTCTCTCTAAGCAGCTTATCTGTAAGACGCAGCAATAATCTGTTTTGAAAAACTCCGCCGGACAGTGCAACCGTGTTTATCCCTGTATCTCTACTTGCTTTTTGAAGAGAATTCTCTATCTGACTGGCAATTCCCTTATGAAAAGCATATGCCAGAAGTCCTGTGTCTGTTTTCTCATGTCCAATTACCGCCATACACAGCCTTTTAAATAATTTCCATGAATCTTCCAGTTCTTCGTCCATTCCGGAAATATTATTAATTGCACGCTGAAATCTGCTCTGATCAGCACTTCTACAGAAACTATTCATGAAGCTTTCTGCCGCATTCTCAAGCTTTATCGCTGCTTCTCCTTCAAAGGTCGAAACTCTGCATATTCCAAGAACAGCGCTGACAGAATCAAAGAGTCTTCCTGCGCTTGTGGAGATCACAGTACTTATACCACTGTCCTTAATCTTCCGTATGATCTCGGCTTCTTTTCTGCTGCAAAGACCAAGTTTCTCAGCTTCTGTTGAAATATCCGCATTTTCAATGGTTTCAGACTTCATTACTTCTGAAAGCATAGACACAGCAATTCTCCAGCCTTCCCTTACTGCCCTGTCTCCTCCTGTCATTAAGAAAGGACTGATATGTGACAGACGCTTTACATCAATATCACCGAGATCATTTACCTGTAATATTTCTCCGCCCCATATCGTACCGTCAGTTCCATATCCGGTTCCGTCAAATGCAACTCCAAGAACCGGCTCATTCCAGTCATTTTCAGCCATACAGGACAAAATATGTGCCTGGTGATGCTGTATCCGAAGATGCGGTATCACACGTTTTTCCGCAATCTCTTCAGCGATCTGTGAAGAATGATACTTTGGATGAAGATCTGAAACTACAATTTCAGCTCTTGTTTGAAGCAGATGTTCCATGCGGACTATCGCATCTCTAAGTGCCTTTCCCGACCGCTTATCCTCCATGTCACCCACATAAGCCGATGGATATAGTGTAGTTCCCTTTGCTATGCAAAAAGTATTTTTTAGTTCTCCGCCTACCGCCAGTACCTTTCTATCACTTTCTCCTGATAAAAGAAACGGAAGCGGCGCATATCCTCGGGAACGCCGAACCATATAAGGCTTCCCGTCATAAAAATCCATAACCGTATCATCTGCTCTCGTCCTTATCTCACGGTTATTGGACAGGATTACGTCTGCAATTGATGACAATTCCTCTATTGCCTCTTCGTCAGTACAGCAAATTGGTGCACCACTGATGTTCCCACTTGTCATCACCAATACATCAGGCATTTCTTTTCCATCATTATAATGAAAAAGCAACAGGTGGATCGGTGCATAGGGAAGCATGATCCCGATTTTCTGGTTGTCCGGAGCAACTTCTCCCACTATTCTTCCACCGTATTTTTTATCCAGAAGCAATATTGGTTTCTGATGCCCGGTCAGGATTTCTTTTTCTTCCGATGAAATCCTGCACTCTCTTTCTGCCGTAATTGCATCTGCCGCCATCACGGCAAAAGGTTTTACCGGACGATGCTTACGATTTCTTAAGCTCATCACAGCGGATCGGTCGGAAGCATCACAGCACAAATGAAAGCCACCTATTCCCTTAACTGCCGCGATCCCACCATTTCGCAGCACTTCTCTTACCCGTAATATAGCGTTTCTTCCTCGTATTTCAGGATCATCAGCAATATAAACTTCCGGACCACATTCATTACAGCATACCGGCTGCGAGTCATATCGTCTTGATTTCGTTTTTTCGTACTCTTCTCTACATTTTTCGCACATCGGAAAAATACTCATACTGGTACGTTCTCTATCATACGGAAGTTCTTCTAAAATAGAAAATCTAGGACCGCAGGAAGTGCAGTTTATAAATGGATGCAGATACCTCCTGTTTTCAGGAGTATATAGTTCCTGCTCACATTCATCACAGATAGCGATGTCGGGAGGAATAAAAATCTCTCCCTCCGTTCGGGTACTTTCTATTATTTGAAATCCATCATCATTTTTTTGTACATCCATATCTTTGATATCGAGTTTCAGTATTACAGCCCTTGACGGCTTTTCTTTTTTTAGAGCCAAAATAAAATTGTCCAGGGCAGTCTTTGTGCCCCGGGCAATAATCTCCACATATGGTCCGCGATTTGAAACTGTCCCTGAAACCCCTGTCTTTTCAGCAAGCCTGACTGTATTAGGTCTAAAACCCACGCCTTGAACAATTCCGTAAACCCATATCCTTTTTTGCTCTATATCGATTTTTTCATTATCAGCTTTCGTTCTTTTCAAAATACTGATCCTCTTTATCAGATTAGTTTTTCCTTACGTCATTTTATCGTGAGTTCATCAGGATTAAGTATCCGTATATTCATCAATGTGAGCCCCTCGGGCGGCGCTGTAGGTCCACCTTTTTCACGATTCACAGCATCTAGCATATGCTTCACTTCTTCAGGAGGATATTTACCTCTTCCAACCTCCATAAGTGTTCCTGCGATGATACGGACCATGTTATACAAAAAACCGTATCCGCTTACAAAGATCTTTATCTCGTTTCCATCACGAACTACCCTTGCATCAGTAATCTCACGTACGGTCGTCTTGGCCTGTGTATGAACTGAGCAAAAACTCTTAAAGTCATGTTCTCCGATAAGATATTTTATGCCATCATTCATTTTTTCATGATCAAGCTCAAAATAAGTGTAATAACTGTACAACCGTTCAAGAGGATTGGGAAATTTATCGGTATATATGCGATAACAATATGTCTTTTCTGTTTTTGCCGTCCGCGGATGGAAATCCATGCTCACTTCTTTTGATTCCCGTATCCTTATATCCTTTGGAAGTCTCACATTCATAGCATAGGAATATTTATCTCCCGGCATGCGCGCTTCTGTATCAAATACCGCAAGATTACAAAGTGAATGAACTCCTGCATCTGTCCGGCTCGCACCACTGACCTGTATATCTTCTCCTGTCATTTCTGACAGCACACGATTCAATTCTCTCTCTATTGTGGGCTGTTCTCCCTGAAGCTGCCATCCATGATATGAAGTTCCATCATATGCTACAGTTAAAAGTATTCTTTTCATACAGGGCTAAACCTTCCTGCGACGATCACTAAAACAAAATATGCAATTAATACTACATATGAAACCCTATCACGGACCTCATATTCCAGCGGTTTCATCTTTGTTCTTCCGTCACCGCCTCTGTAGCAGCGTGCTTCCATCGCCATAGCCAGGTCATTCGCTCTTCTGAATGCGGATACAAAAAGCGGTACAAGTATAGGAACCAGGCTTTTTGCTCGTTTTATAATACTGCCATGTTCAAAATCCGCACCTCTGGCCGCCTGCGCCTTCATTATCTTATCTGTTTCTTCCAACAGGATCGGTATGAAACGAAGAGCGATCGACATCATCATAGCAACCTCATGAACCGGCACCTTGAAAACTTTCAGCGGCCCCATTAATGATTCCATTCCATCCGTCAAATGATTTGGCGTTGTTGTTAGAGTCATTATAGACGCTCCGATTATAAGATAGACAAGCCGAATTGCAGTAAATACGGCTATCCTTAAGCCTTCCTCGGAAATTGTTATCTTCCAAAATGTTACTAATGGTATTCCGGGTGTTAAAAACAAATTAAATACCACAGTTAACATCAACAGCATAAAAATGCTTTTCATTCCTCGCATCATATACTTAAACGGAACTTTAGACATTTTTATAACTGCAAATAAAAATACTGTTGCTATTAGAAATGCCCCTGCATTTCTAAAAATGAATAATGAAACAATATATATCAGTGTTCCAACTAATTTTGTTCTCGGATCCATACGATGAAGTACGGAGTCTGTCTGATAATATTGTCCAAGTGTGATATCTCTAAGCATTAGTTTTTCCGTCCCTCAGCGATCAAAATCTCCTGTGCCGCTTCATCAACTGTAGTTACACCAGAATCAACATCATATCCCGCATTCTTAAGCTCACGCATTATATATGTGACTTCCGGCGCTCT
Source organism: Lachnospiraceae bacterium MC2017 (assembly GCA_000701625.1). Lineage (GTDB taxonomy): Bacteria > Bacillota > Clostridia > Lachnospirales > Lachnospiraceae > NK4A144. The sequence continues at coordinate 94,798 of JNJK01000007.1, read as the reverse complement.
AAGACCAATTCTCTCCAGTTCATCGACATTTTTGAATACTTCCTTAGGAGAACCGTCCATAAGTATAGAACCATGCTCCAGAACAAGTATCCTGTCCACATAATTTGCCACATCTTCCATACTGTGTGAAACAAGAATGACAGTTATATTCTGCTCTTCTCTAAGGCGCTTTACCAAATCCAGTATTTCATCTCGTCCCTGCGGATCAAGTCCTGCTGTAGGCTCATCCAGGATCAGGATATCCGGTTTCATTGCTAATACACCTGCTATCGCAACTCTTCTTTTCTGTCCTCCTGAAAGTTCAAAAGGAGAGACATAGAAATACTCATCCGGCAGATTAACTGCCTTAAGTGCCTCAAATGCTCTAAGTGCTACCTCTTTATCTGTAAGTCCAAGATTCTTTGGTCCGAAACATACATCTTTAAACACAGTCTCTTCAAACAACTGATGTTCCGGGTATTGGAATACAAGTCCCACATGTGAACGAAGCTCTTTCAAATTGTATGACTTATCATATATATCCTGACCTCTGTAATAAACATGACCGGATGTGGCTTTGATTATACCGTTCAAGTGCTGCACAAATGTTGATTTTCCTGATCCTGTATGCCCAATAAGTCCTATAAACTCGCCCTTATTTATCGTAAGTGAAACATCCGTTAATGCATGGATTTCCTCTGATGTCCCAGTACTATAAACATAATTCACATGGTCAAGGATCAATGCTTCCTGAAGATCAGTATTTTTCTTTTCACGATTTATTTTATTTTTTTCTATGCGTGAATTTTTTTTGATCTTATTATCTGCGCCAGTCATAACTGACTTAAGCGATCCTATCAGCTCTTTTCTATCAAGAATCCCCTTAGGAAGATCCATTCCATTTTTCTGGAGTTCATGTGCGAGTAGTGTCGGCTGTGGTACATCTAATCGAAGTTTCTTTAGCTCATCTACTTTTGAAAAGATTTCTCTGGGCGTACCACGCATAGCTACATGGCCATGATCCATTACATAAACCTGGTCTGCGAATACAACCTCATTCATATAATGTGTTATAAGAATGATCGTAACATTTTCGACCTGATTAAGTGCTCTTGCAGCTCGAATAACCTCGTATCGTCCCTCCGGATCAAGCATGGCTGTAGGTTCATCCATTATGATGCACTTAGGATGCATAGCAAGAACTCCTGCAATTGCTACTCTCTGCTTTTGGCCACCTGAAAGCCTGTTTGGAGAATGCTTACGATATGCCTTCATACCGACCGCATTTAATGCTTCTTCAACCCGTTCCCAAATTTCATTAGTCGGAACCCCCATGTTTTCAGGTCCAAATCCGACATCTTCTTCAACTACATTAGCTATGATCTGATTATCGGGATTTTGAAATACCATTCCGGCTTCCTGACGAACATCCCAAAGATTTTCCGGGGCTGAAGTATCTTTTCCATTTACATAAACTGCGCCCTCTGTTGGATACAATATGGCATTAATATGCTTCGCCAAAGTGGATTTACCTGAACCATTTCCACCTAATATGGCTATAAACTGACCTTTTTTTATATCCAATGTAACACCGTCGATTGCTCTGGTAACACCTTCAGCATTTCCATCTTCATCACGTCTGATATATTCAAATACAAGATTTCTTGTTTCTACAATTCCCATCAAGAATGCTCCTCTGCTCTCTGAGCTCTCATAATCCTATCATACTATATCACACCGCGTAATTATTCTCACGTCTAAAGTAAATTCAGGATTGAATCACCAGATAAATAGAAAAAAGGAGAGGCATAAAGCCTCTCCTCAATAATTAAATGGAATCGAAATAGATTAAACGAGCTCCAGGAAAACTTCCATAGCTGCATCACCCTTACGAAGACCGATCTTAACGATTCTTGTATAACCACCCTTACGGTCAGCATACTTCGGTGCGATCTCCTCGAAGAGCTTCTTGCAGAGGTCAACCTTCTTTGTATCAGCCTTGCGGTGAGCCTGAGAAGTACCGTGCTCAGTTACAGGGTAAAGAACCTTGAGCATTTCTCTTCTAGCATGAAGTCTGGACGGCTGATCCTTCTTGATCTCCTTCTCAACTTCATCGAAAACTGTAACGGTAACACCGTTCTCAATTCTCTTAATCTTTCCGTTCTCGTCTCTGTGAGACTCAGAAAGAACCTTGCTGTGATCGTTCTTATCAACGATCTGCTTTACTCTGTGACCATCCTTATCTTTTCTTGCAACCTTTGTTGTAACAGTAACTGTATCAAAGTTATCCTTCTCACGGATTGCAAGTGTGATAAGGTGCTCAGCGATCTTCTGAACTTCCTCAGCCTTTGCAGCTGTTGTGCGGATCTTTCCGTTAAGGATCAGGGCTGTAACCTGTCCACGAAGAAGAGCCTTTCTCTGAGATGCTGTACGTCCAAGCTTCTTATACTTTGCCATTTTTATTTCCTCATCTTTCTCATTTTTAGTTGCAAATAAATTTCATGCGACTACAAAGCCTCGCTCATCGGTCTTACAGACTTTGCGTGAGTGGTGTTGACGTACTCTTTGGATTTACCGTCAAAACCTTAATATATTTCAAACTGGTTCAGGCTTCACCTTCACCTGTTCTTAATGCAAGTCCAAGCTCATCAAGCTTAGCAAGTACTTCCTCGAGGGACTTACGACCAAGGTTACGAACCTTCATCATATCCTCAGGAGTCTTATTTATCAGCTCTGCTACTGTATTGATTCCTGCACGCTTAAGGCAGTTGTAGGAACGAACAGAAAGCTCAAGCTCATCGATGTTCATCTCAAGAACCTTTTCTGTCTCATCACTCGGCTTTTCGATCATAACCGGAGTCTTTGTTGCAGCCTCAGAAAGGTTGATGAAAAGACTAAGATGCTCAGAAAGAACCTTTGCCGCAAGGCTTACTGCCTCCTGCGGTGTAAGTGTTCCATTTGTGTAAACATCAAGTGTGAGCTTATCAAAATCAGTCTGCTGACCAACACGAGTATTCTCAACACTAAGATTTACTCTCTCTACCGGAGTAAAGATAGAATCAACTGCAATCACACCAATCGGAAGATCATCGGACTTATTCTTATCAGAACCTACATAGCCTCTTCCCTTTGTGATGGTGAGCTCAATGTAAAGTCTGCAGTCCTTGCCACCGTTAAGGGTAGCAATGTGCTGATCTTTATTGATGATCTCGATATCCTGATCGACCTGGATATCTGCTGCTGTAACTTCACCCTCGCCCTCGAACTCGATATATGCAGTCTTAGGCTCATCAGATGCGCTGTTGTTCTTGATCGCAAGATTCTTGATGTTAAGGATGATCTCTGTTACATCCTCTTTAACGCCCGGAATCGAAGTAAACTCATGAAGAACACCCTCGATCTTTACCTGACTTACCGCTGCTCCGGGAAGTGATGAGAGCATGATCCGTCTTAAGGAGTTTCCAAGCGTAATGCCATATCCACGCTCAAGAGGTTCTACTACAAATCTTCCATATTTGTTGTCATCGGATAAATCTGTAATTTCGATCTTCGGTTTCTCAAATTCTAACAATCAGGTACCTCCTTTAGGATTCCATTTAAAACGCACAAAACGCGATACCGTAGACAGACGCCACAGCGGCGTCCTGTCCCGGTGTCGCGGTATACGCCAGCCGAAACACGGTATCCGTGATACAACTGTTTTCAGCTGACTTACTGCGGCGCGAACTTACTTGGAATACAGCTCGACGATTGCCAGCTCATCTACAGGAACATCGATCTGGTCCCTGGAAGGAAGCTCATTAACAGTACCCTTGAAGTTCTCTGTATCAACAGTGAGCCAAGCCGGTACTGCTCTGTCAGCAGTTGTCTCAAATACATCTTTGATGTGCTGAGAAGATCTAGCCTTTTCCTTGATTTCGATAACATCACCAGCCTTGATTGAATAAGAAGGGATGTTGATGCACTTTCCATTTACAAGGAATGTCTTATGGTCAACCATCTGACGTGCTTCTCTTCTTGTTCTAGCAAAACCAAGACGGAATACTACGTTATCAAGTCTACGCTCAAGAAGGATCATAAGGTTCTCACCTGTCATACCCTTCTGCTTATCAGCCTTTGTGTAATAATTACGGAAAGGCTTCTCCAGAACGCCATAGATAAACTTAGCCTTCTGCTTTTCACGGAGCTGAAGTCCGTACTCACTTACCTTTCTTCTGGAATTGGTAAGCTGTCTGTTTGATTTCTTACTGTAGCCGAGATAGGACGGCTCCAGTCCAAGGGATCTGCATCTCTTAAGAACAGGTACTCTATTAACTGCCATATGCTTACACTCTCCTTCTCTTCGGCGGACGGCAACCATTGTGCGGTACCGGAGTTACATCTTTAATACTGGTAATCTGAAGACCTGCTGCGGATAAAGCACGAATTGCTGCTTCTCTTCCGGAGCCCGGTCCCTTGACCATAACGTCAACAGATTTCAGACCGTGAATGAGAGCTGCCTTAGTAGCTGTTTCTGCTGCTACCTGTGCTGCATAGGGAGTAGATTTCCTTGAACCTCTGAAGCCAAGACCACCGGCACTTGCCCAGGAAAGAGCGTTACCTTCAGCATCTGTCAGAGTAACAATAGTGTTGTTGAAAGATGACTGAATGTGTGCCTGTCCGTGTTCAACGTTTTTCTTAACGCGCTTTTTTGTTACTTTCTTCGCGCTAGCCTGCTGTTTAGCCATTTAAAACTAACCTACTTTCTCTAATCAATTGTTAATGGGAATACGCGCAAAAAGAGAACAAATTACTTCTTCTTATTTGCAACTGTTCTTCTCGGACCCTTGCAAGTTCTTGCATTGGTCTTTGTCTTCTGACCTCTGCACGGCAGAGACTTTCTATGACGAACTCCTCTGTAGCAACCGATTTCTGTAAGTCTCTTGATGTCCATAGCCACCTGTCTACGAAGATCACCTTCGATAACCTGTGTTCTGTCAATGACATCACGAAGCTTTGCTACTTCTTCTTCCGTCAGATCTCTAACGCGTGTGTCAGGGTTGATTCCAGCCTCAGCCAGAATTCTTGTGGAGCTAGCTCTACCAATACCATAGATATAGGTAAGGCCGATCTCAACACGTTTTTCTCTTGGTAAATCAACACCAGCGATACGAGCCATTGTGAGTACAAACCTCCTTTTTTCAATTATAGTACGCAAATATAGAATCTTTTCAGCTCGCTACTTTATATAGTAGATATTAAGAGCTGAAAAGGAATCAGCATAGATAGATTTATGCACAGCGTACCCCAGGGACTATATTAACCCTGAACCTGCTTATGCTTCGGGTTTTCACAGATGATTCTGATCTTACCCTTCCTCTTGATAACCTTGCACTTTTCGCACATAGGCTTAACAGAAGATCTAACCTTCATAATTTCCTCCATTCCTTAGATATACTTGACTATGAGGAACATAATTGGCCTCCCTAAAAGAAAGCCGAATGATAGTATATCATAACATTCAGACACACGCAAGCATAAATTATGCTTCAGCCTTACTTGTCTCTCCAGATGATTCTACCTTTGGAAAGGTCGTACGGTGACATCTCAATCGTAACCTTGTCACCAGGGAGAATACGAATGAAATTCATTCTAAGCTTTCCACTGATGTGAGCCAGAACCTGATGACCGTTTTCCAGCTCTACCTGAAACATTGCATTCGGGAGCTTTTCTATAACTTTTCCTTCAATTTCGATGACGTCTGCTTTTGACATATATACTATATTCCTTCTTTATGCACCGAGAATATTCTCAATCGCCTGAAACACCTGCTCCGGAGATACTGTACCATCAACTGTTTTCAGAACACCCTTCTCTGTATAATAATCTATAAGAGGCTGTGTCTGATCATGATAAACGGTAAGTCTTTTCTTTACTGTTTCCGGCTTGTCATCATCTCTTAAAACAAGCTCGGATCCGCAGTTATCACAGATTCCCTCTGTCTTGGGACGAAGGAATTCAAGATGATATGTAGCACCACACTTAAGACATGCTCTTCTTCCGGACATTCTGCCGATGATATTTTCATCCGGAACTTCGACATTAACGGCATAATCTACTTTTGTGCCAAGCTTTGTAAGCTCTGCATCAAGTACCTCTGCCTGAGGAATTGTCCGAGGAAATCCATCCAGAACATATCCATTTTTACAATCGTCCTGTGCTACGCGGTCAAGTAAGATCCTGACTGTAAGCTCATCCGGGACAAGCTGTCCCTGATCCATATACTTCTTCGCTTCTTTACCAAGATCAGTTCCATTCTTTATATTTGCACGGAAAATGTCTCCTGTAGAAACATGCGGGATCTGGTATTTTTCAGCGATTCTGGAAGCCTGTGTACCCTTGCCGGCTCCCGGGGCACCCAACATAATTATCTTCATAATACCCTTCTTTGTTTATCGGCTTTTTTCCGATTTTTTTAACCTTAAAGCAAAAATACTTTTAGGCAAGGAATCCTTTATAGCTTCTAACAAGCATTCTTGATTCTACCTGCTTTAATGTCTCAAGGATAACACCAACGATAATGATAAGTGATGTACCGCCGAAAGAAACATTTGCACCGAATACGCCATTAAAGAAAATCGGGATAACTGCAATGATGGTAAGACCAACTGCACCGATGAAAATGACATAATTCAAGATGTTTGTCAGATAATCGTTCGTAGGACGACCCGGACGAATACCCGGTATAAAACCGCCCTGCTTTTTCAGGTTATCGGACACTTCAAGTGGATTGAATGTGATCGATGTATAGAAATAAGCAAAAAATACTACGAGAACGATATAGATCAACAGCCCGATAGAGTATATCGGCTGTGTCGGGTCACACCAGTTTCCTGAATTCAGCAGACGAAGGATCTGTCCGCCAAGGCTTGTTCCTGCCTGAATGCCAAAAAGCTGGCAGATAACAATAGGAAACGACATCAGAGATGACGCAAAGATAACCGGAATAACACCCGCTGTATTGACCTTCAGAGGAATATTTGTGCTTGTTCCTCCGATCATCTTTCTGCCGGCAACCTTTCTAGCATACTGTACCGGAATTCTTCTCTCTGCATTGTTCAGAAGAATTGTAAGTACTACTGTAGCAAGAATAACTGCAACAATGATAAGTGCTGCAACTACAGCTACAAGTATCTTTCCACTGTCAATATTTGTACGGATGAACATATCCCACAGTGAATTAAGGTCACTTGGCATTCTGGAAATAATATTGATAGCAAGTACTACTGAAATACCGTTACCAACACCATTTTCAGTAACCTGCTCACCAAACCACATAAGGAGCGCAGAACCAGCTGTAAGGCCAGTCACGATCATAAGTCCGGTAAGCCACGGGTTGATTGTTAAATCCATGATTCCCTGATTATAGAAGCCGATAGCCATAGCTGTAGACTCTAACAGGGCGAGACCTATAGTCACATATCTTGTGATGGCAACGAGAACCTTACGTCCCTCCTGCCCGTCTCTCTGTTTCTCTTCCAGGTACGGAATTGCGATCGTCAGCAGTTCAATGATAATGGAAGATGTAATATATGGTGTGATATTCAACGCAAAGATGGACATGTTTTCAAATGATCCACCTGTGAAGGCATTGAAAAAGGTAAAAGAATCACCTGTAAGGTTTGCAAACCACTGAGAAAAATACTCACGGTTTACACCCGGAATCGGAAGCTGACAACCGAGTCTGATCAGAAACAGTACCAGTAATGTATACAGGATTCTGTTCCGGATATCCTTTACCTTGAACGCATTACGTACCGTCTGAAGCATTAGATCACCTCAGCTTTCCCGCCTACAGCCTCGATCTTTTCCTTTGCAGATGCAGAAAATGCATTAGCCTGAACAGTAAGCTTCTTTGTAAGCTCGCCGTTTCCAAGGATCTTCAGTCCATCATATGTATCCTTGATGATACGTCTCTCAATAAGGTCTGCAGCTACAACTGTATCGCCGTCGTTGTAGTACTTCTCAAGAGTGCTAAGGTTGATTGCAACGATCTTCTTAGAGTTGATGTTGTTGAAACCTCTCTTCGGAAGTCTTCTGTACAGAGGCATCTGTCCACCCTCGAAACCGATACGAGGTGCGCCAGAACGAGCCTTCTGTCCCTTGTGTCCGTAACCAGCTGTCTTACCATTTCCTGAACCGTGACCACGGCCCTTACGGAAGCTATTGGTGTGCTTTGAACCAGCTGCAGGTCTTAAGTTGTGTAATTCCATTTCTTTCCTCCTAATGTTTACAGGAATCTTTCTGTTCCTGCTATGGACGCCCCGTCAATTATACGACGAGACTTGGATTGTGTTTCAGTTGAGCCTATGCCCAACCCTTTCAGAATACCACAAATTTTAAAATTTGCAATATCCTTATATATGACATTGAGGTACGCCTGACGGCGTACCTCTGCCATGCGAATCATTATACCGATATTATCGGCATTCAATTAGATCTCCTCTACTTTAACGAGGTGTCTAACTGCATTGCACATTCCGCGAACTGCATCGTTATCCGGCAGCTCTACAGATGTATATGTCTTGTGCAGACCCAGAGCTTCAACTGTCTTCTTATGCTTCGGGATTGCACCGATAGGTGACTTTACAAGTGTTACCTTTAATTTTCCTGCCATGTCTTCCTCCTTAGTTCAGGATTTCCTCAACAGACTTACCACGAGCAGCTGCAACTTCTTCCGGAGTCTTCAGCTGTGAAAGTGCGTCCATTGCTGCCAGAACAACGTTCTGCTTGTTATTGGAACCCAGAGACTTGGTACGGATATTACGGATACCAGCAAGTTCGCATACGATACGAGCAGGACCGCCAGCGATGATACCAGTACCTTCCGGAGCCTTCTTCAGAAGAATGGAAGCTCCTCCGAATTTTCCGATGAAATCATGTGAAATAGATCCTACGTTATCAAGAGCTACGCTGATAAGCTTCTTAGCAGCGTCCTCTCTACCCTTACGGATAGCTTCCGGAATTTCAGCAGCTTTTCCGAGGCCTACGCCTACGTGGCCGTTTCTGTCTCCAAGGACTACCAGAGCTGAGAAACGCATGTTACGTCCGCCCTTAACAACCTTGGTGACACGCTTGATGGTAACAACTTTATCTTCCAGCTCAAGGCTGTTTGCATCGATCACGTTGTGTCTCATTGTCTTCTCCTTTCCTCCTTAGAAATCCAGTCCGGCTTCTCTTGCAGCTTCTGCAAGGGCCTTTACTTTACCCTGATAGATAAAGCCGCCTCTGTCGAAGACAACTTCCTTGATGCCCTTCTCAAGAGCTCTCTTAGCGATAACCTCGCCGAGCTTCTGAGCTGCCTCAACGTTATCTGTATACTTAAGTTCGGAAGCAACTTCCTTCTCAAGTGTAGATGCAGCTACAAGTGTGTTACCTGCTACATCATCGATAACCTGAGCATACATATGCTTGTTGCTTCTGAATACCGCAAGTCTCGGTCTCTCGGGAGTACCACTGAAACGATTGCGGATTTTCATGTGCTTCTTCTCACGAACTTCCGATCTTGATTTTTTGCTAATCATTTCTTACGTCCCTCCTGATTATTTCTTACCGGTCTTGCCGACTTTACGTCTGATTGTCTCGTCGATATATTTAATACCCTTACCCTTATAAGGCTCAGGTCTCTTCTTATCTCTGATTACAGCCGCATACTGACCAACCTTCTCTTTGTCGATACCCTCGACTTCGATCTTGTTGTCTACGACCTTTGTTTCGATACCCTCGGGATCATCCATGATTACAGGATGAGAGAATCCGAGTGACAGAGTAAGCTTCTTTCCCTGCTTCTGTGCCTTGAAACCAACACCGTTGATCTCAAGAACCTTCTTATAACCCTCTGTTACACCAACAACCATGTTGTTGATCAGAGTTCTTGTAAGTCCGTGCAGTGCTCTGGTCTCTTTTGCATCATTAGGTCTCTCAACCTTGATCTGACCATCTTCCTGTTTGATAGTCAGAACGGCCGGAAGAACTCTCTCAAGAGTTCCCTTCGGTCCCTTAACCGTCACTTTATTATTTTCTGCAATCTCGACAGAGACGCCAGACGGGATTGCGATAGGCATTTTTCCGATACGTGACATGCCCGCTACCTCCTTTAATTACCAAACAAATGCGAGTACTTCGCCGCCAACATTAAGTTCTCTTGCCTTCTTATCAGTGATAACGCCCTGATTTGTGGAAAGGATAGCGATTCCAAGACCACCAAGAACCTTAGGAAGCTTATCCTTGCCTGCGTATACACGAAGACCCGGCTTACTGATTCTCTTAAGACCGGAGATAATTCTCTGGTTCTTGTCATCAGCGTACTTTAATGTTACACGGATATCCTTGAACTTGCCGTTGTCAACAAGATCATATTTCTTGATATATCCTTCATCAACAAGAATGTTGGCAATTGCGATCTTCATCTTTGATGCAGGGATATCAACAGTATCATGCTTTGCAGTATTTGCATTACGGATTCTGGTAAGCATATCTGCAATCGGATCATTTGTTGTCATTACATTGACCTCCTTATATCTTCCGACTGTAACTGCCCGGAAACCGGACAGTCAGTATTAAATCAATTCTTTACCAGGATGCCTTCTTTACACCCGGAATCTCGCCCTTGTAAGCCAGCTCACGGAAGCAGACTCTGCAAATACCATACTTCCTAAGAACGGAATGGGGACGGCCGCAAATTCTGCAACGAGTATATGCCCTTGTTGAAAACTTGGGCTTTCTCTGCTGCTTAAGCTTCATAGATAACTTAGCCATGTATTTCCTCCTTATTTCTCAAAAGGCATATTGAAAAGTCTTAACAGTTCTCTAGCTTCCTCATCGGTCTTAGCTGTTGTAACAACGATTACATCCATACCTCTGACCTTATCAATCTTATCGTACTCGATTTCCGGGAAGATAAGCTGCTCTTTGATACCCAGAGCATAGTTACCTCTGCCATCAAATGAGTTTGCGCTTACGCCACGGAAGTCACGTACTCGAGGAAGAGCCAGGTTAACAAGACGATCAAGGAATTCATACATTCTATCGCCACGAAGAGTTACCTTACATCCGATAGGCATACCCTCTCTGATCTTGAAGTTTGCGACAGCCTTCTTAGCCTTGGTTACTACAGCATGCTGACCGGTAATTGTCTCCATATCGGAAACAGCGGAATCAAGAACCTTAGCGTTTTCCTTTGCTTCACCTACGCCCATGTTGACAACAATCTTCACAAGCTTCGGTACTTCCATAACATTCTTATAACCGAACTTCTTCGTCATTGCCTCGACGATCTCGTTCTGGTACTGCTCTTTCAGTCTATTCAACGTTTATTCCCTCCTTCCGCTCAATCGATATTCTTTCCGGTCTTCTTAGCGAAACGAACTTTCTTATCGCCTTCGATGCGGAATCCAATTCTGGTCGGCTTGCCGTCCTGCTCGTACATAACGTTAGAAAGATCAAAAGCTGCCTCTCTATGTACGATGCCGCCGTCCTGGTTAGCTGCTGACGGCTTCTCATGCTTTGCGATCATGTTAATGCCTTCAACAACAACCTTATTCTTTTTATAATCAACGGAAATAACCTTTCCGCTTCTGCCCTTATCCTTACCGGCGATTACCTGAACGGTATCACCCTTCTTGATTTTTGCTGTTGCCATGGTGATCCCTCCTTATAATACTTCCGGTGCAAGGGATACAATCTTCATGAATTTCTTGTCACGAAGCTCACGTGCAACCGGTCCAAAAATACGGGTTCCCTTCGGTGTAAGGTCATCCTTGATAATAACAGCTGCATTCTCATCAAATCTGATGTAAGAACCATCCTTACGACGAGTGCTCTTTACTGTACGAACAACAACTGCCTTAACAACATCACCCTTCTTAACAACTCCGCCGGGTGTTGCATCTTTGACAGAAGCAACGATGATATCACCAATGCTTGCATATCTTCTGGTTGAGCCGCCCATAACTCTGATGCAAAGGATTTCCTTAGCGCCGGTATTATCTGCGACTTTTAATCTGGTTTCCTGCTGTACCATTGCAAAACTCCTTTCACATCAGATTATTTAGCTCTCTCGATGATCTGAACGAGTCTCCATCTCTTAGTCTTGCTGAGAGGTCTTGTTTCCATAACTCTTACAGTATCACCAATGTTGCATTCATTGTTGGCATCTTCTGCCTTAAGTTTATATGTCTTCTTTACGATCTTCTTGTAAAGGGGATGCTTTACGTTATCTACTACAGCGACCGTAATTGTCTTATCCATCTTGTTGCTGATGACTTTACCGGTACGTGTCTTTCTGAGATTTCTTTCTTCCACTTTTATCTCCTTTCCCAAGCTCAGGCCTTAGCTGATGTCTCAGTGATGATAGTCTGAATTCTTGCGATATTCTTTCTAACTTCTCTGATTCTGCTTGTGTTGTCAAGCTGATTTGTAGCGTTCTGGAATCTGAGATTGAAAAGTTCCTTCTTTGCTGTTGTCAGCTCTTCACGGAGCTCGGAAACCGACTTACCTCTTAAATCTGCAACATACTTATCAGTCTTCATTAGTTTTCACCGCCTTTTCCTGCAGCTGCGGAAGCTTCTTCAAGGTCAGCCTTTGCAGCGATCTTGCACTTGCAAGGAAGCTTGTGGGAAGCGAGACGAAGTGCCTCTCTAGCTACATCTTCAGGTACACCTGCGATTTCAAACATTACACGGCCAGGCTTAACTACTGCTACCCAGTAATCAACTGCGCCCTTACCGGAACCCATTCGAGTTTCAGCCGGCTTAGCTGTAACAGGCTTATCAGGGAAGATCTTGATCCAAACCTGACCACCACGCTTTACGTATCTGGTCATAGCAACTCTGGCTGCCTCGATCTGATTGGATCTGATCCAAACAGGCTCAGTAGCAACAAGACCGAACTCACCGTAAGTGATCTTGTTACCGCTGTTTGCCTTACCTCTTAAGGAACCACGCATCTGCTTACGATGCTTAACTCTCTTCGGCATTAACATTACTGATCTCTCCCTTCCTTAGCTGCTGCAGGAGCTGCAGTCTGCTTATTTTTACTAGGAAGGATCTCACCCTTGTAGATCCAAACCTTGACACCTACTTTACCATAAGTAGTGTTAGCTTCAGCGAAACCATAATCGATATCAGCACGAAGTGTCTGAAGAGGAATAGTTCCCTCAGAATAGAACTCACGACGAGCGATATCTGCACCGCCAAGACGTCCGGAAACAGAAGCCTTGATACCCTTTGCGCCGTTCTTAAGTGTTCTCTGCATAGCAGACTTCATAGCACGACGGAAAGAGATACGGTTCTCAAGCTGCTGAGCGATGTTCTCAGCTACAAGCTGTGCATCCATATCAGGGCGCTTGATCTGCTTGATCTGAATATCGATAGACTTACCAGTCTGCTTTGCAAGCTCCTTCTTAGTAACCTCGATATCCTTACCGCCCTTACCGATGATCACACCAGGCTTAGATGTAAGAACTGTTGCTCTTACCTTACCTGCTGATCTTTCAATTTCAATCTTGGAGATACCTGCAGAGTAAAGCTTCTTCTTCAGGTATGTTCTGATTTTGTTATCTTCAACGAGGTAGTTTGCGAAATCACCTTTCTCAGCGTACCACTTGGAATCCCAATCTTTGATAACACCGACTCTTAAGCCGTGGGGATTAACTTTCTGACCCATTCTGATCTCCTTTCGATACCTTAGTTCTTCTCATCAAGTATTACTGTCATATGACACATTCTCTTGAGGATTCTGTAAGCTCTGCCCTGTGCACGAGGCTGGATTCTCTTCATGATCGGGCCCTGTGTTGCATAGCACTCAGCTACATACAGATCTTCTCTATTCATACCCTTGAGTTCAGCATTGGCAGCTGCGGAGTCCAGAAGCTTCAGCAGAACGCTGGAAGCGTATCTCGGGTTGTACATCAGAATACCTTTTGCTTCGATGTAGCTCTTTCCTCTGATAGCATCAAGTACGAAGCAAGCCTTCTGTACAGAAACTCTAGCATAGGATAACTTAGCTGACGGTCTGGTATCCTTGTTTGCATTTCTTTCTCTTTTAATCTGGGAACGATGTCCTTTTGCCATGGATAAAACCTCCTTTCAGATTATCCTTATCTAGTATTGGTTGTGTTACCTGTGGAAGCGTGTCCCTTATATGTACGGGTTCCAACGAACTCACCAAGCTTGTGACCAACCATATCTTCTGTAATATAAACAGGAACGTGCTTCCTGCCATCATGTACTGCGATTGTATGTCCTACGAAGGACGGGAAGATTGTAGAACGACGAGACCATGTCTTGATGACATCCTTCTGTCCTGCCTGGTTCATCGCGTCAACCTTCTTCAGCAGGCTCTCGTCTGCGAACGGTCCCTTTTTAAGTGAACGTGACATTGTATTCCTCCTTATACGTTAAGCGCTTTGCCGTTTCTTCTTCTTACGATCAGCTTGTTGGAAGCCTTCTTGCGCTTTCTTGTCTTAAGACCAAGAGCAGGCTTACCCCAAGGAGTACTCGGGCCAGAGCGTCCGATCGGTGCTCTACCTTCACCACCACCGTGCGGGTGATCATTCGGGTTCATGACAGAACCACGAACTGTGGGTCTGATACCCATGTGACGAATACGACCAGCTTTACCGTAATTGATAAGGTTGTGATCAATGTTACCAATAGTACCGATTGTAGCTCTGCACTCAACCGGAACCATTCTCATCTCACCTGAAGGAAGACGAAGTGTAGCATAGATACCTTCCTTAGCCATGAGCTGAGCACTTGTACCAGCAGAACGAACCATCTGTCCGCCCTTACCAGGGTGAAGCTCGATGTTGTGTACGTTTGTACCAACAGGGATCATAGAAAGCGGCAGGCAGTTACCAACACGGATTTCTGCTTCAGCACCGTTCATGATCTTCATGCCATCCTTAAGTCCTGAAGGAGCAAGGATATATCTCTTCTCACCATCTGCATATGCAAGAAGTGCGATGTTTGCTGTTCTGTTAGGATCGTACTCGATACCTACAACAGTTGCAGGGATTCCATCCTTATCGTTTCTCTTGAAATCGATAACTCTGTACTTCTTTGTAGCTCCGCCGCCCTTGTGACGAACGGTGATCTTACCCTGATTGTTACGTCCAGAGTTCTTCTTAATCTTAACAACGAGAGACTTCTCAGGTGTTGTCTTTGTGATCTCTGAGAAATCAGAACCCGTCATATTCCTTCTGGAAGGTGTATATGGGTTATATGTTTTGATTCCCATTTTTTTCTCCTTTTCTATTCAAAGCACACGAATAATTTTCAGTTTTTTCTCGTGAGCTCTTGCGGCAATAGTTTATTCTGCCGCATGCTCACCGGAGGAATTAAAGTCCTGCGAAAAATTCGATTTCCTTGGAATCCTCAGTGAGTGTTACGATGGCCTTCTTCTGCTTTGCAGTCTTGCCAACGATCATTCCTCTTCTCTTATTCTTACCCTGGATGTTCATTGTGTTAACCTTCTTAACCTTGGCACCTTCGAACATCTTCTCAACAGCCTCTTTGATCTGGCTCTTGTTTGCTTCAGGATTTACGAGGAATGTATATTTCTTATCAGCCATGCCGTTCATAGACTTCTCAGTTACAACCGGCTTCTGGATTACGTCATAGTACTTGATGTCTGCCATTATGCGTATACCTCCTCAAGTTTCTGAACTGCAGCCTTAGTTGTGATAACTGTGCTGTACTTCATGATGTCATATGTGTTGATCGTGTTGATCTGAGCAGTGATGACATTCGGAATGTTTCTTGCAGAGAGGATTGCGTTCTGATCCATGCTGTCAAGGATTACGATAGCCTTGCTAACCTTGAGTGCATCCAGAACCTCCTGGAATTTCTTTGTCTTAATCTCATCAAGCTTGAGCTCATCGAGAACGATGAATTTATTATCCTGAACACGGGAGGTAAGCGCGCTCTTAAGAGCGAATCTCTTTTCCTTCTTGTTCATCTTGAAGGAATAATCTCTCGGAACCGGAGCGAATACTACGCCACCGTGTGTCCACTGCGGAGATCTTGTTGAACCCTGACGAGCATGACCTGTGCCCTTCTGCTTCCAAGGCTTTCTTCCACCGCCAGAAACTTCTGAACGAGTCTTAGCCTTCTGTGTTCCCTGACGATTGTCAGCGAGCTGCTGAAGAACTGCCTGATGAACCAGGTTTTCGTTTACTTCAACACCAAATAAAGCGTCGTTAAGGTCGATCTTGCCAACTTCGCTGCCTGCCATGTTAAAAACTGATACGCTAGCCATTATATCTGAATCCTCCTTTCTTCCTTATTATTTATGATTCTTGACTGTCTCTCTGATGGTAACGAGAGCCTTCTTTGCACCCGGGATAGCTCCCTTAACAAGGATGAGGTTCTTATCAGCATCAACGCGAACAATCTGCAGATTCTGAACTGTAATCTTCTTGGAACCCATGTGACCAGGCATTCCCTTACCCTTAAATACGCGGCTCGGGGATGAACAAGCACCGTTTGATCCCTGATGTCTGTGGAACTTGGAACCGTGCTTCATAGGTCCTCTGTGCTGACCATTCTTCTTGATGGCGCCCTGGAATCCCTTACCCTTAGAAGTAGCAGTTGCATCTACGAAATCACCAGCAGCAAAGATATCTGCCTTGATTTCCTGAGCGATCTGATAGTCTGCAGCGTTCTCAAAGCGGAACTCGCGAACAAACTTCTTGCTCTCAACGCCAGCCTTCTTGAAGTGGCCAACCATAGCCTTTGTTGTTCCGTGAGGGTGAGCGATCTTTTTGGATCCGCCTGCATCCTTTGTAACAACCTTATCCTTTGACTCCATGAAGCCAACCTGTACTGCGTTGTAGCCGTCATTCTCAACAGTCTTGATCTGGGTTACTGTGCAGGGACCTGCTTCCAGAACTGTGACCGGAGTAACTTCGCCGTTCTCATTGAAGATCTGTGTCATGCCGATCTTCTTCGCTAAGATAGCCTTTGTCATTTCTTCACCTTTCTGCATTGGAATGCGCATCGCCGTATCGAATTCCTTTCGGAATAGCCCGCCCGGCTAGACGAATTCATACAATACTCTCAAATAAAATTATTTGTTCTTCATTTTGATGTCGATGTAGACACCTGCGGGCATCTCAAGTCTGGAAAGAACATCAACTGTCTTCTGAGTAGGAGCGATGATGTCGATGAGTCTCTTATGAGTTCTCTGCTCGAACTGCTCTCTGGAATCCTTGTACTTATGTACTGCACGAAGGATAGTAACTACTTCCTTTTTAGTAGGAAGGGGTACCGGTCCACTAACCTCAGATCCGTTCTTCTTGACTGTTTCGATGATTTTCTTTGCGGATGCATCAATAAGCTGATGATCATACGCCTTCAGGATGATTCTCATTACCTGATTTGCCATAAAAAAAGTCGCCTCCTTTTCGCACTTTTTCAGCACGACAAGCGGTGACTGTACACGTTCCCGTGTGTGTCGCTCACATTCTCGCAGACCAACACGGTGTTCCCTAATAGTTATAGAACTTGTTACGTTACAGTGACTTGTCGCCAGTTTCTCGACTTGACATTCGCTCCACGGAGATACCTGCATAAGCAGCAACTTCACGCTTCATAGCTATCATGCCACAGCAATGACCATTATACACACACATTCGGCATATTGCAAGAATATTTTTTCAAAAATTTGGTCGGATTTTTTTATTCTTTTATGTGCAATATTCCGCCGAAACCCTCTGTTCAGCAGTGCCGATTTTTCTCGTGCTCTCGCAGTATACTTCAAAGCTTCTAATAATGGAATACCCTATTTTCACTGTATTTAAATTTATCCAAACTGTATATCGTTCTATCATTTTCGTAGTATAATTAGATAAAACGCTTTTTCAGCCTGTAATAGCAAGGTATTCAGGCATTTCATCCATATTATTCAACCTGTATTTCTTCTTATTTAAATCGACAAAGGAGTGTCACATGATCAGAAAAGCTACCTGCAAGGATGCATCAAGGATTGCAGAGATTCTTATATTCGTAAAAAGGCTAAATTATAGAAAGATTTTCAATGATGACCACGATTCTTTCGTTGATCTACAGGTTTATCCTTTGGCACGTGAATATACTGATAACCCCGATTCAATTAAAAACATATGGGTATATGAAGATGATTTTGTGAAGGGAGTTCTCCACGCAGAGTCCGGTCGTATCGTTGAACTGTATGTCGACCACTTCTTCGAAAACGAAGGAATAGGAAGTAAACTGGTCGACTTCGCCATTCACGAACTTAACTGCTATTATTTATGGTGTCTTGATAAAAATACCGGTGCAAAAAGATTCTATAATAGACACAAATTCAGTGAAACGGGTGAAAAACAACTCGAACCAGGCACATCAGAGTACATTGTGAAATTAGAACTACACAACTAATTCTTTACAAAATCGAATCCCTTCTTTATTATAAGGAACAGACTTTTTATATACATGACTCTTACTGCATTTTTAGAGAAGGAAATATTATGTGGAAAGCTGAAAATTGGAAAGATTATGAAGTAATAGATACATCCAACGGCGAAAAGCTTGAAAGATGGGGAAAATATCTGCTGGTTCGTCCCGATCCCCAAGTGATATGGGATACCCCCAAAAATAATCCCGGTTGGAAAAAACCCAATGCTCATTATCACAGAAGTTCAAAGGGCGGTGGAAACTGGGAATTTTTCGATCTCCCGGAGGAGTGGTCAATTAATTACAGATCACTCAAATTTAATCTGAAGCCTTTTTCGTTCAAGCACACAGGTTTGTTCCCTGAGCAGGCTGTAAACTGGGACTGGATGACCGATAAAATTCAGACAGCAAAATCCGCCAACCCTGACAGAACACCTGAAGTTCTGAATCTTTTCGGATATACAGGCGGTGCTACACTTGCTTGTGCCGCTGCCGGTGCTCACGTAACTCACGTAGATGCGTCAAAGGGAATGGTACAGTGGGGAAAAGAAAATTCACGGTTATCAAACATTCCCGAAACCTCTTTCCGTTGGCTTGTTGATGACTGCACAAAGCTCGTTGAGAGAGAAATCCGCCGAGGTCATCATTACGACGGTATCGTTATGGATCCCCCGTCATACGGCAGAGGCCCTAAAGGTGAGATCTGGAAGATTGAGGAACAGATCTACCCTCTGATCCAGCTCGTAGAACAGCTTTTATCTGATGATCCGCTGTTCGTCCTTGTTAATTCATATACCACAGGTCTTCAGCCTGCTGTATTGACTTATATGCTTTCTACCGCTATCAAGAAGAGGCACGGTGGCCATGTTGAATCCGACGAGATCGGACTTCCTGTAAAAGACAACGGTCTGGTTCTTCCTTGCGGTGCAAGCGGACGATGGTTTAAATAAATAATTCAAAAGTTACAATTATACAAACATAAAAATGTCAGGTTATCACATTAAAATCTTTTCGTGTATTCACGATCAAATCTTAATGATCTAACCTGACATTTTTCTCTTCTCAGCAAATCCTCGGAAGTCCCTCTCCATATAAAGGTCCGACTGTCCGAAGTCCACCTATTTCTGTCCTGAGTATCAGTGCCGGAGAATCACTTTCTCCCATCACCTCTCCGATACAAACAGCATTTTCTCCATATTTGCTGCTCCTAATGATTTCTGCAGCTTCGTCCGCATCCTCCGGTGCAACCACCGCTATCATTTTCCCTTCATTTCCCATATAGAGAACATCAAGACCAAGAATGCCGCAAAAGTCCTTTACTGCCGGACTTACCGGTATCAGTCCTTCTTCAACCCTTATCTCTTTTCCCGAACTCTCAGCAAATTCATTTAAAACCGTTCCCAAACCGCCTCTGGTAACATCACGCATAGCACGTATTTTTATACCAGCCCCCAATAGACGAAAAACCATTTCCGTTAACGGAGCCGCATCACTTACAATGTCATTTTCAATTCCGAGGCGGCTTCCAAGGATCGCAGCGTGATGATCTCCCATGTTTCCAGAAATAATGATCTTATCACCTGTCTGAATCCTATCCGTCCCCAATTCCAGACCATCGGATATAAAGCCTACACCTGAAGTATTAATGATAAGGCCACTTTCTGCTGCACCCTTTTCGACAACTTTTGTATCACCTGTTACGATCTGAACCCCGGCTTCTTCCGCAGTTTTCTGAAGTGACCCGACTATTTTTTCAAGATCAGATACTTCCAGTCCCTCTTCAAGAATAAATCCTGCAGTCAGGTATTTTGGCACTGCTCCGCTCATCAGAAGATCATTTACAGTACCACACACTGAGAGACGTCCTATATCTCCCCCGGGGAAAAATAACGGTTTTACAACAAAAGAATCTGTCGTCATCGCTATTCTCGACGCTCCAGGAACCACCGAAGAATCCCCGAATTTATCAAGATACTCATTAGAAAAATGTTTTGCGAAAACGCCCGAGATCAGCTTTGATGTTGAATCTCCCCCCGATCCGTGCGCCATAGTTATCTTCATAATATAAACTCACATCCTAAACTCTTTTCAATCACCAGAAACAAACCTGTTAAAACATGCACCTTCCTGACTTACCATGCATGCTCCTTTTGGTTTTTCCGGTGTGCAAACTTTCCTATATAAAGGACACTCTATGCTATCTTCTTCACCTGTTATGATCTTTGCACAGTGACACCCTTTCGTTTCATAATCGGTATCAAGACCTCTGCTTCCCGCGTCAAAATGCTCATATTCCGTTCTGAGATACATAGCAGATCCGGATATCCTGCCTATCCCACGCCAGGTACAGTCACCTTGAACAAAAAAACGATTCACTCGTTCCTGAGCTGTAGTATTACCTTCTCTTGTAACGGCGGCGCTGTATAAATTTCGAACAACACCACGTCCTCTCAGCTTTATCAACGCATAAATTGCCATCAGGATTTCCGACGCTTCAAAATTTGACGCAACAAAAGGCACCGAAAACTTCTCAGCCGTTTCCTCAAAAATCCTGTAACCAGAAACAGCGCAAACATGTCCCGGTGCAATAAATCCGTCAACCGCCGGACGCTCCCTTCCGTCGCTACCAGTCACTTTTCCGGAGCTGACCCAATTCACAACTTCAGGCATCGTTTTTAACGATGTAAGCAGTTTAACATTTTTGAGACCTTTTTCCTCTGCATTTAAGAGAAGCATAGAATAAACCGGTGTGGTGGTTTCAAAACCAACAGCAGCAAAAATATAAACGTGATCCGGATCCTTCTCTGCCATTGGAAGCATATCGAGCGGTGAATAAACCATCTCAATACGGGCACCATCGGCCTTTGCCTCTGCCATAGACCTGACAGATCCCGGCACACGAATCAGATCACCAAAAGTAACCACAATATTTTCCGGATTCATCGCAAGATCTATCAGCTTGTCGATATATGCCGTGACTGTCACACAAACCGGACACCCCGGTCCTGATATCATACGGATCTTCGGACTCAGTACGGATCGTATGCCGCTCTTTGCTATCGCAGCCGTATGCGAGCCACATATCTCCATGATCCTCACTTCCGGGCCATCATAATTCCTAAGGAAATCTAAAATCTGACTCTTATCCATTTAGCTCCCCAATTTCCCGAAAAAGATCCTCCATGATATCAGCTTCGCTATTATCTAATTTCTGTATAATACATCCTGCATGAACCAAAACCCTGTCACCCGGAACAATTTCTGTAAGACCAGCCTCAGCTTTTACACGATTACCACTAAAATCAACGATCGCAGTATGTCCCTTAATTTCGATTACTTCACCGGGAAGTGCAACACACATACCAAAACCTTCCTATAATATATCTCAAAATATTACGCTTTAGCAGCCGCTTCCGCCTCTGCCTTCTTTTTAGCCTCCATAGCTGCCTTTGCGGCCGCAGCACGCTCTGCTGCAGCTTTTGCCTGCGCCGCAAGTACTTCTTTCTGTGAATCAGACAAATCAAAAGTCTTCGTTATCTTTTCATCTCCCGGCTCCTGATATTTACGTCCCATAGAAAGTGACTTTTTCGGGCACCCATCTACGCAGGATCTGCACTGGATACATGAAAAAGGGCGTATCGACCAGGTCTGTTTTGTCTTATCAACCGTGATAGCCCCTGTCGGGCATTTCATCTGACATAAACCGCAGAGAATGCACTTATCCATATCATTCTCCACATGTCCTCTCGTCCGCTCCTTGAAATCCGCCGGTTCAAACGGGTATTTTGTTGTCGCAGGCTTCGAAAAAAGATTTTTCAAAGCTCTCGCGGTATAATTCAAACCACTCATTTCAAAGTCCTTTCAGATATAATCAACGCTCTGTGCAGCTTATGCAAGGATCGATAGCAAGCACAAGAATTGGAACGTCAGCAAGATCACATCCCCGAAGCGTCTGTGTAAGCGCAGGTATATTTGCAAATGTCGGTGTACGAACTCGTAGTCTATCTATAAATTTCTTTCCGCTGGCTTTAACATAAAAACATGCTTCTCCGCGAGGCTGCTCGATCCTGGTCATATATTCGCCATTAGGAAATCCCTTAACAACAGTATCTACCGGCCCGTCCGGAATCTTCGCTATTGCCTGTCGTATAATACTGATAGACTGAAGCACTTCCATTGCTCGTACATAACTTCGCCCATAAGTATCGCAGTCATTACTTGTCACGATATCAAATTCAATATCATCATATGCAGCGTATCCAAGTTTTCTCGTATCACGACGGATACCACTGCCTCTAAGATACGGTCCGCAGCAACCAAGTTCCTCCACCTGCTCAGGTGTAAGTACACCAACTCCGCAAAGGCGTCCCTTAACAGCCCTGTCATTTAAGAAAGTCCGGATAATTATCTCCAGATCCCTCTCAATATCATCAAGTGATTTCAGAAATTCCCGGAGCATTTCATTAGGAACATCTCGTCTCATTCCACCGATCTTTACAATAGAGAAGATAACTCTGCCTCCTGTAGCAGCTTCAAACATATCAAGGATTTTTTCTCTAACCCTCCAGGAATCCATAAACAGACTCTCAAAGCCAAACGCATCCGCCATCAGTCCTAGCCACAGGATATGACTATGCATACGAGAGAGTTCAAAAAAGATAGTTCTAAGATAATCCGCTCTCTTTGGTACCTCGATATTCATGATGTGCTCTACAGCGTCACAATACCCAAATCCATGTCCAAAAGAACAAATACCGCAGATACGCTCCGCCACATAGACCATTTCATTAAAATCTTTTTTATCAACGAGTTTCTCAAGTCCTCTATGTATAAATCCTATAGACGGGATCGCATCTACTACCTTCTCATCCTCAAGTACAAGGTCCAGATGAATAGGTTCCGGAAGCACAGGATGCTGCGGTCCAAACGGAACAACACTTCTATTTCCCATTTTACTTAGTCTCCTCTTCCTTATGCGCAAATGGCGCTTTTACGCTTGTTCGATACAATCCACCACGAAAATCCAAAACCATGTCACATACATCCAGTCCAAAAAGATCATGTATCTCATTTTCATAAAGCCATGCAGGTGAAAAAATATGACTTATAGACTGAACCGGCTTTTTTCCATCTGTGTGAAAGCGGATGCTCATTTCATCATAACCCTTACCAAAGGAATACAGTATCTCATATCCGCCTTCTTTCACTGTTGTCGCACATATTTGGATCAGGCGATAACCTTCTGCACGGATAGCCTGCGCTTCATTAAGAAGTGTTTCTTCGGAAATTTCTTTTAAAATACTTTCCATTATTTCTTAACCTCCTTCGCAGGTGTATTACCATAATGTACCTCACAGGAAGCATGATTTTTCATAGCCTCTCTCTTTTCATCGAGGAGCTTAACCGCCTTTACCACGCCATCGATCAACGCTTCAGGCCGGACAGCGCATCCCGGAACATAGATATCAACCGGTATCACCGTATCAACACCACCATTAACGTTGTAACATTCCTTAAAAATTCCGCCGTCACACGCACAGATGCCGGCTGCGATCACAACTTTAGGATCAGGCATCTGCGAATAAAGCTGTTTCACCACCATCTTGGTCTGATTATTTACACCCCCGGTGACCACCAGTATATCCGCATGCTTTGGATTACCTGTGTTGATCACACCAAAACGCTCCACATCATACCTCGGAGTGGTAGACGCAAGTACTTCTATATCACATCCATTGCAGCTCGATGCATCATAATGCAGTAGCCACGGCGATTTTGACATCTTCATGATAATTGTCCTTTCACTAACAGATTTTCCCTTACTTTCCGGCAATATTCAGCATAGTAAGGATCAGGAAATTTCCTCCGCCAAACACAAATGTAACAACCCACGTACTGGAGAGCATAACTTCCCACTTAACCCTAGGAAAAATATTGTCAGCAAGGAGAATAAAGAAATAAATAACAATAACAGCTACAACAGCCACAACATAACTCAACGGATTTTTGCAGATAAAGAAAAGTCCGGCAACAGAAAGCATCTGAACTGATGCATAAAGTTCACCCAGTTCCTGCAATCCATATATGTTTCCCGCCAGATCCTGTGTAAGTCCCTTTACCATTTCCTGATGCGCATGATGAGAAGTTGCGAGATCAAACGGCGACTTTCTAAATATGATCAAAAGCGTAAAGCAAAAACCGAGAAAAATGCCGGGAGCCCGTACAATAGCCGGAACTTCCTGCTGAATAACATCTGAAACATTGAAGCTTCCGCATGTCATATAAAATCCGATCGCAGTCAAAAGGGTCATAGGCTCATATGCCATAGTCTGCATAAATTCTCTCTGCGCTCCAAGTGAAGAATACGGAGAATTTGCGCTATACGCCGCAAGGATCAAAAACATATCAGCCAGGGAATGTGCAAAAAACACCAACAGAATGTCCCCTCCGGCAAAAAAGATGCATCCCGTAAAGATCGTAAAAATAACAAAACCAATTACAAGAGCCGTCTGTACCCTGTTAACAACGATCGACTGCTTTTGAAAAAGCTTCAGTAGATCATATAACGGCTGAAAGAAAGAAGGGCCTTTTCTATTTTGCATTCTTGCTGAAACCACACGGTCATAGCCCTCAAAGGCAAGACCCACTAAAGGAGCCGCAGCAAGATATATTAAAATACTGAGTAAAACAACTGTCATTCTCATAATGCACCTCCCACCGCAACTATCATCATTACCGTAACCGCTGTTGCAGAAAGATATAGTGACGGATTAAGGATCCTCTTCTCACCAAACCATTCTTCCATGTACCAGTTACTGAGATATGAAGGGCGGATTCCTCCAAGCGAATCAATAAAATGACGATCATCACCGGCATTTACACCAGCCATATATGCCATCGTCATCTTTTCTTTCCTGTTTCTTATAAGGAAAGCTGCGAGCACCGGCATAAGTCCTATCATTATTAGCATCATGAGCATTACTCTGATATCATTATCGCTGATAATAGTACCAACCGTCTGACCAAATGACTGAGAAAGCACCGGCTGTACAAAAACCGTACCGATCATCGGGAAAAGCGCGCAAAGAGAAACAATAAGTGCCGTGAGGCAGTACATAACCTGCCATTCACTTTTGTGTACCACATCACGATGTCTCTCTGACTGATGAAGCACTGCATAAAGTTTTCCAAGCCATTTTCCCCAGTAAAACATGGTAGTAGCCGAACCAAATACCAGGAACATAACAAGCATTACGTTATTTGAATCAATATATGCTTTAAGAGCTGCCCACTTTGCGACCAGCATACCAAAAGGCGCAAGGAACATGCCACATATCCCAACAGTCATGACATATGCCATCTTCGGGAACTTCACTACCATGCCATGCATATCTTCCACATCTCTACTGCCCGTGGCATTTTCAACAGCACCAACCGCAAGAAACATTAACGACTTTGAAACCGCATGGAATAAAAGAAGCATTATAGCCGCCCATGTTGCTGCCGGCTGACCTACTCCGGCGCATGCTGTGATAAGTCCGAGATTGGAAATTGTAGAATATGCAAGCACTTTCTTTCCGTCACTTTGTGAAATTGCCAAAAGAGACGCAGCAAAGAATGTAAAGCCTCCGATAGTAGTTATCATTATTCCGCCAAGATTACCAGCAAAAAGCGGAGAAATACGGATCAGCAGGTAAACCCCCGCCTTTACCATCGTAGCTGAATGGAGAAGCGCTGATGACGGCGTCGGTGCTACCATCGCACCCAAAAGCCATCTTGAAAACGGCATCTGTGCACTCTTTGTTATGGCTGCCAGCGAAAGGAAAACAACCGGGATAACGATTCCGGCCTTTCTCGGCCCCGCTTCCACGAGTTCTGTAAGACTTCCGATGTGCATGACAAGCGCACAGTACAGAATAGCGACCATAAAGCCACAGCCGCCCAAAAGATTCATCCACAATGCACGGAAGGAATTTGTGACAGCTTCAGACTTCTTCGTATATCCAATAAGTAAAAAGGAGACAGTACTTGTGATTTCCCAGAAAAAGAACATCCATGACAGAGCATCAGAAGTGATGAGACCATACATAGCTGTGAGGAAAAGAAACAATAATGCCTGAAAATACTGAGATCTGTTTTCAACATCTTTGTGATGAATATGATAATCATGGAGGTAGCCCACAGCATAGATACTGATAAGCCCTCCTACGATGCCTACCACCATGAACATCAATATGGTAAGGTCATCAACCTTGAGCATCGGAAGATTTTCGACAGCCTTATGCGTTATATCCAGCCAGAGCACCGGTATAGTTCCGATCGCCGAAAGAAGAATGCAGTGATATTTCCCGTGTTTCACCGACAAAACCGTTATGAGTGAAAACAGAAATAATTCTCCTGCCATGAACACATATGTGCATTTTTCTGTAAGTCCCGACTCCGGCAAAAACGTCAGTACCTTGTTATCACCAACGCCATTCAAATATGCCCATACACAGAAAAGCACGTCCAGCACCATCATTATGATGCTTCCAACAATAACAACGCCTCCACGGATCTTCTCATCCCTGAGCAACGCGGTTAAAACCGACATACCCAAAGTAAAGAAGAAAAGAAACAATAAGATCAACACCTCAATACCTCCCACATTAACTGCACCAAATCTTTCGATTTAACATCCGTCGGCAAAATTCCCCCCTGGCGGAAATCAATACAGCGCGAACAGTTCAAACTATAGCACACCATATTTTCATAAGCAACGAATTGCAGCAACATTTTGTTAATTAATTATCATTCGTGATATTGCATAACTACTTGTGCTATATTTTACCATATTTAGCCGATAGTTTTTAGTTATTTTTCACACAATGTATTAATTTTTATTCAATTTTCAACGTGAACTGTAACC
Source organism: Lachnospiraceae bacterium MC2017 (assembly GCA_000701625.1). GTDB lineage: Bacteria > Bacillota > Clostridia > Lachnospirales > Lachnospiraceae > NK4A144. Next base: position 67,456 of record JNJK01000007.1, on the reverse strand, counting down.
TTCTTTTGTATGCAATTCTTGAATTTTACCCGCAGTTCTTTTATCATAGATAGGTAGGAACAAAGTACTATTCTGTCTGGCGCAGCATATAATTTAGAAAAATGGGGAAATATGAAAGAGTGGGAGTATGAGCTCAGGAGTGACATCTTTTCAGCATTCCTGGCTAATAATAAGCAGATGGCATCCGCACTGATGTGGGACCTTATCGGAAAGAAAAGCGGCGGACTTTTCTATCGCTATCGACCTTTGGATCTTATGGAACTCACAAGTATCCGTTATGATCAGATGTATTTTTGCCGTGCGATACGTTTTGATAATCACGGCGACGGCATGATACGCTTCAAAAGCTATGTAACCTGTTTCACTGACAAAAAAAATTCACTTACCATGTGGCACGATTATGCAAATTCCGCGAAGGGTATCTGCATGGAATATTCCTATGACGATATTATTAACTTTTCCAAGGACAATGATCTGTTCTTTGCACCGGTACGTTATAGTGACAAAGATCTGGAGATCACTGACAAAGTAAGTTCTGTAATGTCTATGATGAGTAAACCCAAAGTGGAGTCAGATGAATATGAATGGCGCCTCTGGAAGATCGATCTTCACTCGACTGACATAGGAAAGATGATGGCAGGAATAAGCCCAAGAAAAATCTATATAGGCAGAAACGCCGATGATGAAGAATTGATAAATGAGCTTTATGATATCGGCGCAGAAAAAGAAATAGAAATAATCAGATAAATATACCCACCGCCAAAAGACAGTGGGATTGCTCTTTACCAGTCCTCTTCAATTATCTGCATCTCCAGATAATCGAAGGGGACTTCGTCTATAAAATTATCGCTGCGAAATCTGGTCTTTGCCGATCGCTTAAAATCATCAATATTATTCTGAAGCCATATCGGAACACTGAGATCCAGCTCATGACAAGCTGCCTCAAGCCCATTCATGATCTTATGAGTACGGGTATCCTCCGAATAATCCTCAATAACCGTATCCTGGATCATATGACTGTTTTTCCATTCTCTAAACCAGATTCTCATATTTTTTTCCTGTCTCTTACGAGAAAATATGCAGTATACTGCTTATCTCCTTTGCTTTCTTTTTTATTTCTTCTTCGTTTTCTTTTAGATATGCCACCATCTGGTGTACTTCTTCTTCCGTAAAACCATCACTTTTCAGCACTTTTCCGCCGGGTACGCGCATTTCCGCCTCGTCAATGCTGCCTTTTTCATTTTTACGCTCGAATCTTACACAGACAAAAGCCTTCCCCTCTTTGTCATGCAGCACACCGGAATGTGTCATGCTGACTTCACCATTATTATCCATACCGCCCCTCCTTTCGGTATATCCATGCGTAGGATATCATAAACAGGCTTATGTGTATATATCGGGTTATTATCCGCTCACTTATAACCCCGGTAATATTTTTTTGCAAAAAATCCTCTGGCATCCGACTCATTTTTGGTGCGATAATAAAAAATAATTTAAGAGTCAAAAGTAAAACAGAAGGGGCATTTACTATGAAATTCAATTCTATAAAAAAGATTCACGACGGCGCGTTTATCTCACGCTATGATCTGAATTATGAGACCGAAGACGGAAAACCTAAGACATATGAGATCATCAGCAGAAACCACGACTTAAAAACGCTTGAAGAATTACAGAATAAGCAAGCTGATGCGGTTGTCCTGATACTCACCGACGAAAGCGGCGAACACATCCTTCTTAACCGTGAATTCCGCATGGCCGCCGGACAATTTGTTTATAATTTTCCGGCAGGTCTCATCGAGCCTGACGAAACACCGGAGGAAGCCGCTGCCCGTGAACTGCACGAAGAAACAGGGCTGACACTTACAGAAATCCGTGACAAGATCGGATTAAGTTACAGTGCCATCGGTTTTTCAAATGAAACCAATGTATGTATCGTTGGTACGGCGTCCGGAGAATTTTCTGAAAGTACATCTTCTTACGAAGAAATCGATGCGCGGTGGTACACCCGCTCCGAAGTACGAGAACTCTTAAAAAGCGCACCATTCGCCGCAAGAACCCAGGCATGGTGTTACTGCTGGAGCCATGAAGAACGATAAAGCAAAGATCCAACAAATTTTCCTATATGATCAAAGAGCCGCCCGATATCACTATCGGACGGCTCTATACGCCTGGTTGAAACTAATTATTCAACTTTATCAGAGTCAGAGTTCCGTAGAATCCAACGCATTTAAGAACATTCTTGCCACTTCCACCATAGGTGTCGAACTCTCCATGCTTCTCTTCTGTAGAAAGCGGTAAGCCTGATCTTCACTCATCTGGTTTCTATCCATAACAAGCTGCTTTGCACTCTGAATAATATCCTTCTCCTCTTTACTGCGTTCAGGACGAGTGTCATGATTACGACGTTCATCAAGTTCCACAAGGATTCTCGCACTACCACAGATTTCTCCACTGGATGCCGGCAATCTGAGTCTGAACAGATTCTCATTCTCGCAGATATCCAGATCGCCCGGACGACCTGCCACCAAAAAGAAAGCCAGATCACTAAGCTCATTTGCCAATTCATCCGCAGTCATGTCAGAAAGTCTCGGAGAACAGATTACGACTCCGCCGCCCATGCGCTTAATATATCGCAACACTTCCAGTCCGGTCTGACAGGTCACATGAACCTGAATACCGTTTCGCTCAAGCGTATCTGTGATTGTATTCCTTAATTTTTCATTTGAAAATGCAACTACAGTCCGCAGCAATTCCGTCACCTCTCCGCAAAAACAATTATATTTGCATGTACTGACACAACTTAGAAATTAACCATATACTTGTCAAGCTCCCACTGGCTTACCTGAGTACGATACTCATCCCACTCAGCTCTCTTGCCTTCGAGATACTGTGAAAGCAGATGATCACCAAGAGTCTCCTTGATAACCTCATCCTTCTCAAGCTCATCAAGAGCCTCTTCAAGGTTTCCAGGCAAAGAATCAATTCCATTTGCCTTTCTTGTAGCCTTGTCCATAGCAAAGATATTGTCGGTAATCTCATCCGGAGGTGTCATACCCTTCTCGATACCATCAAGACCAGCTGCAAGACATACAGCAAGGTTCAGGTAAGGATTGCAGGACGGATCCGGACAACGAAGCTCTACTCTTGTGCCTGCACCTCTGGAAGCCGGAATACGGATAAGAGCTGAACGGTTGGAGGAGCTCCATGCAAGATAGCAAGGTGCCTCATATCCAGGAACCAGTCTCTTATAAGAGTTAACAAGCGGATTTGTGATAGCAGCCATTCCCTTCATGTGTGCAAGGATACCTGCGATAAAGCTATATGCTTCCTTAGAAAGCTGACGAGGATCACTCGGATCAAAGAAAATATTCTTTCCATCCTTGAAGAGAGACATATTTGTATGCATACCGGAACCATTTACTCCGAAGAGCGGCTTCGGCATGAATGTTGCGTGCAGACCGTTCTTCTGTGCAAGAACCTTAACTGCAAGCTTAAATGTCATGATCTTATCAGCAGCGCGAAGTGCCTCGTCATACTTGAAGTCGATCTCATGCTGTCCGATAGCAACTTCATGATGAGAAGCCTCGATCTCGAATCCCATCTTCTCAAGATCGATACAGATCTCACGACGTGTATTTGAACCGTGATCCAGAGGAGCCAGATCAAAGTAACCAGCCTCATCACCTGTGTTTGTAGTCGGTCTTCCATTCTCATCTGTCTCAAAGAGGAAAAACTCACACTCAGGACCAACATTGAAGGAGTAGCCCATATCAGCTGCCTTCTTGAGTGTCTTCTTAAGAACGTATCTGGGATCTCCTACGAAGGGAGTTCCATCCGGATTGTATACGTCACAGATGAAACGTGCAACTTTTCCATGCTGAGGTCTCCATGGGAATACAGTATAGCTGTCAAGATCCGGACGCAGATACTGATCTGATTCATGGATACGTGCGAAACCCTCGATGGAGCTGCCGTCGATCATTACTTCATTGTTTACAGCCTTTTCAAGCTGGGAACGTGTAATAGCAACGTTTTTCAGCTGACCGAAAATATCGGTAAACTGCATACGGATAAATTCAACATCATCGTCAGCCGCCATGCGGAGGATATCTTCTTTTGTGTTACTCATGTCAAAATCTCCCTTCGATTTTTGTGACTTGTTTTTGACGAATCTAATGCACGTAGTGCATCATTTAATTTAAAACAGAAAAGGGCAGCGGTAGCCTTGCATCAAGCACCGTTGCCCTTTGTTGCTACGAATTATAAAACCTTGTTCAGAGGATTGTCAAGTAGGTATTGCTCAAAAACTTTATTTCGGCAAAACTTCATTTCTTTATAGTGTTAAAGATAAAAAAATTGGTAAACGTTTTATGAATTTTTATACTATAATGAAAATTGCTGTGACTCAGATCCTAAAAGGTCACAGTGGTTCATTTTAATGATGTTTGGAGCAATATGCCCCGGAATGGAGAAAACCCATGCAGGAATTTAAGCCGATCAAAGAAGGCAAAGTCAGAGAGATTTACGATGCAGGAGAGAACCTCATCATGGTCGCTACCGACCGTATTTCCGCTTTTGATGTGATCCTTAAGAATAAGGTGCATAAAAAGGGAGCTATCCTGACTCAGATGTCCAGATTCTGGTTCGATTACACTAAGGATATCGTTCCGAATCATATGCTGAGCGTTGACGTTAAGGATATGCCGGAGTTTTTCCAGCAGCCTGATTATACCGGCAACAGCATGATGGTGAAGAAGCTCACCATGATCCCCGTTGAGTGTATCGTTCGCGGCTATATTACCGGAAGTGGCTGGAAGAGCTACAAGGAAAACGGTACTGTCTGCGGTATTAAACTGCCTGAGGGACTGCAGGAATGTGATAAGCTTCCTGAGCCTATCTATACCCCTTCTACAAAAGCTGAAATCGGTGATCATGATGAAAACATCGATTTTGAGCGTTCTATCGAAGTTCTCGAAAAGGAATTCCCCGGTCACGGTCAGGAATATGCTGAGAAAATCCGTGATTACACTATTGCTCTTTATAAGAAGTGCGCTGATTATGCCCGTACCAAGGGTATCATTATTGCTGATACAAAGTTTGAGTTTGGTCTTAACGAGAATGGCGAGGTTGTTCTCGGCGACGAGATGCTTACTCCTGATTCCAGCCGTTTCTGGCCTGTTGAAGGCTATGAACCCGGTAAGTCTCAGCCGTCTTTCGATAAGCAGTTTGTTCGTGACTGGCTGACTGCTAATCCGGAGAGTGACTATAATCTGCCTCAGGATGTTATTGATAAGACTATTGATAAGTATAAGGAGGCTTACAGGCTCCTTACAGGACATGATTTAGAGGTTTAATACAGTTTACGTTCAAGCCCAGGTACATATATCTTGTCACGGCTCGGACAGGTACTAAGCTCACGCAATGTCTTCATAAACTCGAAAAAATCCGCGAAACTCGCCACATGTGGCTCAGACAGTTCGCGGATTTTTTCTATTCTGACATTGTGTTCGCTAAGTACTGCCGGCTTATTGTTCCAAGATATATGTACCGGGGTTTTCACTTACACTTTGTAACTGGCAATATTTACACGTTTCTACTGTCTCATACTTCTGCTGCGGAGAGGGCTGCTACTGCTCCGTCGGCTGCGGCTGTTGTGAGCTGGCGGACTGTTTTGGTGCGGCAGTCTCCTGCCGTGAAGATTCCATTCACTCCTGTTCTGCAGCTTTCGTCTGCTTCGATGTATCCTTTTTCATCAAGTTTTACCAGATTTTCAAAGTCTTTGTTTTCCGGAGCCTGTCCAACAGCTACAAAAAATCCTGCTACAGGTATGTCTCTTGTTTCTCCTGAGTTCTTGTCCTTTACACGGACGCCTTCTACTTTCTGCTCTCCAAGGATTTCTACAACATTTGAATTTAAGACAAATTCTACGTTTTCTTTTTTCCTAAGTTCCTCTACGTCCTTTTCATCTGCACGGAACTGATCTCTTCTATGGATTATGTAAACCTTACTGCAGTAATTTGACAAAAATGCTGCGTCTTCTACAGCTGTATTACCGCCTCCGGCTACCGCTACTTCCTTTCCTCTGAAAAAAGCACCATCACATGTTGCGCAGTAAGATACTCCGCGTCCCGTAAATTCTTTTTCCTTCGGAAGTCCGAGAGAGCGATTTTTTGCACCTGTCGCAAGTATCACCGCACGTGCTTCATAATCGCCTTCCTCAGTATGTACAATTTTTTTCTCACCTTTATCTTCGATACCGGTTACTTTTTCATACTTTAATTCTGCACCGAGATTCATCGCCTGCTCATATAATCCATTAGCAAACTCAAATCCGGAAATATGTGCGATCCCCGGATAATTCTCTATGTCAGGAGTATTTACTATCTGTCCGCCGATCTGTGATGCCTCAAATACCAATACAGACTTACCTGCACGCACGCCATAAATAGCAGCCGAAAGACCGGCCGTTCCTGCACCTACGATAATAATATCAGTCATAATATCTGTCCTTTCCATTTATTATTTATTCTTTTTACTTTTGAGCCTGTCATCATAGTATTGATGACAGTATAATCACGAATTAAATTGTTGTCAATTTAATTTTATAACTACTCTATATTCTTTTTTCTCATGTACGCACTGAAATGCATTACCCAAACAACTTTTCAGATATAATAGCTTAAGGGGAGAAATGACAAATGAATCATGTCTATAAGGGGATAAAGCTCTTAAAAAGGCTTTTACGGAAAGTGTACCAGACCATAATAGCCTATATCGGTGCGGTTATGCCTGATGACGGTCTTACTGCACACACGGTAGTTATGCGGACCTTGCAGACTATCTTTCTTTTCTGCGCCTTTTCACTCCTGTGGCGCTATGTCACCTCAAATCCCCCGGCAAATACCCCTTCAGAAAACAGCATAGTATCTGTCAGCGGTCCTGATACTATACTTACAAACAACCGAACAGTTTCTTCGGATATCGCTGTATCATCCAACAATGCGACACCTAAGGTACGACGAGTTGCAAAAACTGTTTCCTCTCCTTACGTCTATCCCTATGAGATCGGACTCACAACACGTGAAAACATGATGATAGCAGCCATGTCTCTTGTTGGCGACGTGCGTTATGTATGGGGCGGCGGTCATAGCGGAGCATCCTATATTAAAGGTATAAATCCTGTTTGGAAGCCATTCAGAAATCTGTACCCTGACGATCCGACAGCGGAAGGTTTTGGAACCTGTATAAAGCCTTCCGGCTCATGGTGCCCTATCCACGGAACCATCCACACTTCATTCCACGGCGAGACAATTTACTCCATCGACCAATACATCGATCTGCGCTCAGGTCTTTTTGACGAAATTGATCTTACCGACGAAAAGTACCGCGACATGCTATCGACCGTAGACTATTCAAACGGTGTAAATGCCCACGTCCTTGACGGGCTTGATTGCAGCGGTTATGTTTCATGGATCTATAACCAGATACAGAATGATTACAAGGTTAATACAGCCGCCAGATATTTCACCAGACAGAGTTGTTTCACACCGCTGTCTATGGGTGCCCGCCTGCTGCCCGGAGATATTTTTGCCTGGAAAACCCATATCGTCATGATCGTTGGACATGTGAAAGAAGGCAGCAAAGCCTATGTAACACTGGAGGAAACGCCAAACGTACTCAGATTTGGAGTAGCCTACTATAGCGGCGCTGCAAAATCCGACATTGAATATGGTAAACAGATCGCTTCCGAAGCCAATGCCCTTATAGGCGGTCTGGATCCCACCAAAGAGCGGCCGCACGTATACTGCATAAATACCGTAGGGACATCTGCTTCTGCTGTAACAGGTATAACATCACCATTACTCACGAGATACGAAAAAACAAAACCAGATGATAACACCATCACGGAACACGTCTACGAAGAAATCCCTTCAGACACGTTCACAAACGACCTGATCTACCGCAAGGGGATGAAAATAGACTCTATACTTGCAAGTGAAGCAGAAGAATTTAATGAGATCAACGAAATTTATGAGAGCAATGAGATCGATGAAATTGAAGAAATCAAAAGCCGGGCTTATTCATCATCATACGATACTGTGGTAGATGGCGTACCTTATAAAGTGATACGTGTATTTATGCCCAGAGGATATCCGGGATCAGCACAGGATATCGGTGCCCCCGCAGAGGGAACGTATGATTATAAAACAATCGACGAACAAGAAGAAGGATTTTACGGAACTTATTATATTAAGATAGACATAGATGATAGTTCTGAAGAAATACAGGATAGTCCGGGTGACACCGGTTCTACAAACGATCCGGAATCCGGAAGCACTGCTAATACCGGAGCTACTAAAAAACGCAGCGTACATAGCAGCGATGAAAAAGTAGATGGTTTCATAGTCCGACACATTTTTATGCCCTATGATTTTGAAGGAACTCTCGAAGATCTGGGTGTTCCCGATGATTCTATAGTGGATCACAAGGAAGTCACAGAGACTAAAGACGGATTTTATGGAACTTATTACATCAAACTTGAGAACTGGCCATATGGCTGGGATGATGAGGACATAAAAGAAAGTGAAGACTCCGAAAGCTACGAAAGATCTGAAGATAATGTACTAAGACTTGCAAGATACGCTCATGCATACGAGGACGAAGGCATCATTCTGGATGATACCGGTGTTTCTATCGAAGACATGGACGCTGTGGCGATCATTCAGCACACAATAAATAAGCTCCCACTCTCAATGATTGACGGCTATGAAACATATGATGGAGAATTGTTCTCTCTGTATTAGAACAAGAACCAAGAATTCGATAAAGTCGGATTCTTGGTTTTTATGATCCTTTGATAAGCCGAAGTATCTTTCATTAGTAATCCACTATTGTTTTAGAACAGAAAAAGCCCCCGACGGAAATCCGTCGGGGGCTCGGTGTTTAAGGTATTAAATTCTTAGTAAGTAAGAATTACTTGTTCTCAAGAACACCCTCAACACTACCTGTAAGAGTTACCTTACCGTCCTTAGCTTCGATCTTAACACCGTTCTTGCCGCTCTTAAGTGTAGAAGCCTTAACTGCAACCTTACCATTGGGCTTAACCCATGCATAGTATACAGTAACCTTGGACTTCTCCGGCTTCTTGCTGTTGTACTTAAGGGATACAACATAGTTAGGAGATACTGTGCCATTCTTAACAGAGAACTTAGCCTTAGCTTCCTTAGTCTTCATGTTGTTACCAGAAACAACGCCGTTTGCAGAGATCTTAAGAGCCTTAACCTCAACATTAAGCTTATTGCCAGCCTTCTTGAGCTCCTTTGCAACTTCCTTAACAACCTTCTTAGCATCCTTAGAAGCACCCTTTACAGCCTTAACGCCTGTAACAGTGAACTCAGCCTTACCAATAGCCTTACCCTTAGCAACATCGCTCTTTACGAACTTACCCTTAACGATTACAGAAATGTTACCCTCGCTGATAGTAGCCTTAGCAGCAAGATTATCAGCCTTAAGTGCCTTGCCTGTGAAAGATACTACGTTGTTGTAGCTGATAACTACATGGTACTTACCAGCTGGGATTGTCTGGCTGCTAACTGAAACAGCATCATTTGTGGATGCGCTGTTGTCAGAAAGGTCGTTGTCAGATACATCATTATCAGACAGTACAACCTCATCAGCTGCAACAACTTCCTCAACAACCTCGTCGTGGATCTCTTCAGCGAATGTTGCAACGTTCATGGACATAACCATAGAAGCAGCAACAAGAAGAGAAACGATCTTCTTCCAATTCTTTCTCATCTCTTTTTTCCTTCCTCTCTCTTTATAGTGTAGATGGGTTTTTATTTATCTATGTAAAATTCACATATCCTCGTGTGTGCCCACGTTTCAGTGTGAATACATAGAACTGATTTAATCTTCTCTCTCTATGAACGACTATCCAAGTTTTAATGCGGAGGCATGTGCACATTAAAATATATCATTCATATAAAGAGAGATTTTATCTGAAAGAAACTTCATGCCTCCGCAGGTAAAACTCAATTTACAATTGCAGATTATAATCAACAGCCTTAAGCGTGTCAATCATTTTAATTCACAATTTCTCAAACGCTCCTTAAGAATATCTTAATTTGTATACATTGTTATTTAAGAAATCCACAATTGATGCATCTTTTGATTGTATACATATCATTTTTTTGCAAATTGTTTTTTTCTGTGAGCAATTTTACAAACCACTTGAAATATACTTTTATGTAATTTCTTTTCAACTATTCTTATATATTGTATTAGAAACCATACACATTTCCGAGCGTCTAATTTAAAGTACCTCGCATAGTTCAGAAGGATTTAAATATTTTTAAATTTTTTAAAATTCAAGGGATCAAAAGAATCACAAGCTTTTCTTATCTCTCAAAATCAAATATGAATGTCACCTTTTCCTTATCCTTTTTACTAGTTCTCGCTTCAATAGTTCGCCCTTCAATTTCTATTTGCATTACGCTCTCAGTTATATTGGATCCCCTGAGTTCACCTGTACATTTCAGTTTTCTTGTAATGGGATTCCACTGGAAAGTCCATGGCTCATTATTCGGTCCCAGCTTAAATTCCATAGTCGTATTATTATCTTCCGGCTGCCACGCTTTTCTATATGTAAATAATGTAAATACATTTCCTTCCTCGTCGGCGCCCTTACGCTTATATACACATTTGATCACAGGATATGAAAAATGTTTTTCTTCCCAGTGAGCATAATATGTCGTTCCTTCCGAAGCATCAGTGATCTTTTCGCCGGCATCCGCAACCTTTGTACCGCCGTTAGGGCTAGTGAACCATCCTAAGAAATCGTAGTTTCTGCGTGCTGCCTTCGGAGCAATTATATCTCCTGTAGTTTTCCAGTTAGCATATAAGGGGATCAGCACATTGTTATCATTAAGACAGTCCATTTTATTCAAGAATTCTTTATCAGGCATGATTTCCGCGCCATTTGTAAATTTATCGCCGGAACCATCCTCGTTTGTACTCCAGTTTGCAAAGCTGCCATATACATATGCTTCGCCGCCTCCTGTTCCACCATTTGCATTAAAAGTCACACTGCCACGCAAAGGTCCCTTGAAACTATTCTGTTCCAAAACGAATTCCTGATTATAGGTCACTTTCTGTCCGGGCATATCTCCATCGGATCGTAACTCCGTTCCATCATTATAGGTTATGTAATATGTATTAGGAGAGAAACGAGCATAATAGTCTGTACGTTTTTCATTCGGTGTAGTCCATGTCTCCTCATCTATTTTCGTACCGCCTGTTTCTGAAGTCCACCATCCATCAAAGTGATATCCTTCCTTTGATACAGTTGGATAATCTGTGATCGTCAGTCCATACTTTTCTCTTCGCTTTATTTCTGTCTCGTTTGCATGAAATACCGCATCACAATAGTTTCTTTCATAATATAGAAACATGGTATTTACCACACCGGTATCCATCTCCTGGTCTGTCGCATGATCCTTATTTTGCAGACTTGTGATCTTTCTGATTTTTTTAACATTCGTAGCATTGTCACTAATCTTATATATAGAAGATCGTGCATCGGGAAAATTACCGCTAACCTCCGAATTTACTGTTCTGACTCCGGCCAGATGGAAACCGTTCTTATGACTCTCATCCCATCCTGTTTTACTTATATTTTTTTGTATAAACGGATTCTTCTCTCTGCCTACCGGTTCTTTTATGATAGATTCACCCTTAAGGATCCACTCACCATCATCTATACGATATAATGTGCCATCTGTATTTTCAAATCCATCAAATGCTTTTGCATCGCTGTCCCTACCGTCTGCTACATATTCATACTTATTAGCCTCAGCGGAAGATTCGATAAGATACTTAACTCTAAAAAATGCCGGTAAAGGTACCGCCTTAATAGTAAAAACTACATCCTCCTTAAGCCTGTTTAGCAATATTGTGTCTTCAACCTGTGAACGAACCACTTCGCCCCTCTGGTTTTTGATCAAAAGCACATATTTATAGTTACGATCGTATTTTCCTTCCATTAAATGATTTACAGAAACCTGTGAGTTTTTCGGTATCATCACATTTTCCGCCATACCGTAATTAGTATTAAGGATATATTCTTTTTTCTCTCCATTCTGAGAAGTTGATGTGATTTTGATCTTTGTTGTAGGATATTTGAACACATCTTTTATCTTTGATGTGAAAGAACTGCTGTCCGGAAGATAGGTAAAATTTAGAATTTTGTTTTCTCTGTCTGAAGGATCTGATGAATCCGATGGATCTGACGGATCCGATGGATCTGAGGGGTCTGATGGATCTGACGGATTCGATGGGTCTGATGGATCTGACGGACCTGACGGATCCGATGGATCTGACGGATCTGACGGGTCTGATGGGTCTGACGGATCTGACGGATCTGATGGGGCTGATGGATCTGATGGGTCTTCTGAAGGCTCGTCATGTTGACTGTCCCTCGGCTCTTCGTATGAGATCACTGTACTACCATCCTGACGGATCCAGGCATTGTATTCCTTATTTCCGTTGATGCCATCAATTATGGGTTTTCTGTACCATTTCTTACTCATTCCCTCGTAATCATAGGATCTTTCATCACCTACAATTACTGTCATTTTTATTTTTTTACCCGAGTTTTTTGTAGTTAATCTTGTTGTTCCCTTATTTTCTGCAAGTATCACGCCATATTCTGATACGACTGCAACTTCCGGTTTGCGTGATTTCCATAACGGAAGCTCATGCGATTTTTCAAAGTTGATAAACAGCTTATCGCCCTTGCACATCTTTACAGTGTATTTATTCTTCTTTCCTACACTCATTATTCCATATGATGTATCGATTTCAGGCTCATTTACATATACGCGGACTCTGTAACCGTCCGATCGTTTTATTACTGCCATTCCTTGAGAAACCGTCGTTATCTTATTTTCTTTGATCTTTACATAATTTTTTGAAATAGACCATTTTACATTTTCAATTTCCGGGAGTGGAATCTTTCTCGATTTTTTCAGTGGAATATCCATTAAATATGTCGCTCTGGCTTTATCGTCAATTTTGGCAGTTACGGCAAACCTTTTGCCACCGGCATAGGCATATATTTTTGTTGATCCCTTTCCAACGCCTACGATCTTTCCATTAACAACCTGCGCAACATTCGGCTTCGCAGAAACCCAGGCCACATCAAACCCTAACTTTACAATATTTTTTTTACCATCTGTGAGTGCCACTGTCTCGCTTTCACCTATTTTCAATGAAACATGTTTCTTACTCACTTTCGGCTTTATGATCTTTACCTTATAGACCTTTGCGTCTACCGACACCTCTGCTTCTCCGGTCTTTTTTGCCTTTGCGATCCCTTTTTTATTAATTTTCACATAACGTTTATCAGATGTGACGCTTCCTTCTCCAACGTACCATGTCTGACCCTTTATGAGCCCCCAGGTTCCATCTTTTAAGAGAGATGGTTTTGACTCCATCCCGGAAATGGCATCCATTGACAGACTTGTGCTGTTATCTGATAAATTTTCTTCGCTATTCCGACTTATTCCATAGTTTCCCGCATCTTTCATGACAGGTGCGGCAAATACAGGTGATAAAGATGTCGCAATAATAGAAGCAGCGAGCATTATCGCCAAAAATCCGTGTCTGTTTCTCAAAGTAATCCTCCTAAATTAAAAACAGCGTAACTGTTCAGAACTCTTTCATTCTGAATGGTTACAAAACAGCATTCTTTTTTCCTTCATGCTGTATATAGGAGTGATGAGCTGACGGGTTTTAAATGAATTGAAATATAAAGATTTGATTATCCCTGAATTGATCGTATGACATGAAACTTAAGACACTTAAAGTTAAAAAATTCAAAAGTCATGAAACATATTTCTATAAACAATATTGGGAAAAATTGGATAAACCTGACAACCACATCACCCTCTAACGAGGCATGATGGATTAAAGAATTCTTAATAAACACTTGCAAGGCAGTATCATAACATGAAATTGTCATTTGTCAAACGATTTCCATGCGTGAAATTGCATTTATTTGGATGCAATGCACCAATGCTGGTTGCGGTCATTACGTTAGTGGTTTACATCACTCAAACAAAGAAATAACCGCCCCGACCTGGTAAGTTGAGCGGTTATTCAAATAGCTAAACAATCTACTAAGCGGGGTTACCGCTCCAATTGTCACCCGAAATAATTTTAAGGTTGACAATATATCATAAGGCTCGTATATTTATGATCAACACGTGTGATCACTGCATGCTAAACAGGGGAATAATTAACGTATTTTTGCAGATACGAATATACATTTTCTAAGGAGAATATTTCAATGACTAACCAGCAAGAAAACATACTCGTAAATCCTGTGGGAAAGACAAAAAGACTGGTAACATGTTCTCTTTTTGCCGCGATTCTCGCGATCTCAGCGTATTTCAGTTTTTCTCTTCCTCTTCCGGGAGCTCCGCATATCACTATGCAAAATTTCTTTGTATTTCTAATAGCGCTTCTGTTCCCTCTTGCAGATTCCTTTATGATCATCCTGGTATGGATGCTTATCGGAGCTGTCGGGCTTCCCGTGTTCATCGGAGGAGGCGCAGGCTTTGGATACCTGATACAACCCTGGGGGTTCTACACTGTATCATTTCTGATCATAGCTGTAGTTCTTCCGATGCTTCGCGGTAAAAATTACAACCGTATCAGGTTTACTATTGCCGCTTTTATCGCTGTATTCATCAATGACTTCGTCGGAATGGTATATCTCATGGGCATGAACCATTATGACCTGACTACAGCTCTGTCCATCGGTTTCCTGCCTTTTCTGCCTCTTGATTTTCTGAAAGCTGTTGCCGCTGCCCAGCTGGTACCTGCTTTTCGAAGATTACAGAGCATAAACTAAAACAATAACAGGGGCATAAGTAAGGCTCAAAAGTACTTTAGCGCGTAAGCCGCATATCGGCTTACGCGCTTTTTGTCTTTTACTCACGCACACATGTCTTTTGTATTGTATTATTTTCGGTTCATTACATCTTTGTATACAATTTAACAATAAAATATGGTTTAATAAAAGACGTTAAGCGTTTTTTAAAGAACTGTCTGACACAAACCAGTTTTTTTCATCTTAAATGCAAGGAAGGTTTTGACATGCTACGCCGTCACTACATTTTATTCAGCAATATACTTATGATCCTCCTGATTCTCGGTGGTTTCACGATAATCGAATTAAATGACATTCGTTATTACCATTTAGTTGCTCAGGAAGAAGTCGAAAATGCCGTATCTCTTACTGCATTAAATGTAGCGACAGAAATAGAAAGTGCTTCTTCAGAGCAGCGCGCTGTCGCTCTTGCCATGTCAAATGATCTCTTTTTACAGCAGTGGCTTAAAAACGAATCCTCCTCCAGTCAGGATGAACTTGTTTCATATCTTAAAAAATATAAAAATACTTACGATTACACGGTAACCTTTCTGGTATCTGATGCCTCTCGTTATTACTACTATAATGAAGGTCTTAACAAGATAATCGATCCTAAGGACAATTTTGACAGCTGGTACTACAATTTCGTCGCGCTTGATCAGCCTTACGATATTCAGGTAGACCGGGATGAAGTCAATAATTACGACATTTCTCTATTTGTAAACTGTCGTGTAGAAGACGAGGATGGAAAACTCCTCGGCGTTGTCGGCTCTGCCAAAAATATCAACAGTCTTCAGGATGACATGAAGTATTATGAGAGTACTTATGATCTGAATGTTTATATTACAAATATAGGAAACGCTCATAATTCATTCACCGGAAGCACTGATAATTACCGCCAGCTTTCCGAGCTCTCCAAAACTCTCGGAATAGACGAAGAAATCTTTAGAAACGCAGGAAAAGACGGTTACATCACTACTGCACATAACAAGTGTATGATAGTCCGTCATATCGATTCCTTAAACTGGGACGTTGTTATCGTTAAAGACACCTATAGTCTTAAATATGCTTTCCTAAAGCGTCTCCGCTCAAACTTCATTTACGTGATCCTTCTAATCATAATAATGCTGACTTTCTCGCTTTTCGGCATGAACCACATTAACCGCCGACTGGTAGCTTCTGAAAACACTGATGAACTAACAGGACTCGCAAACAGAAAACTTTTTGAAGATCTGTTTGCAAAACTTTCCGGCAGATACCGCCGACACGAAGCAAGCTTCTTTATTTTGGACATCGATAATTTCAAACACTTTAACGACACGCTGGGACACCTATACGGCAACAGCGTACTGCAGCTCGTTTCATCCGAATTAAAAGAACTTGTTGGGGATAACGGCGTCGCTGCACGTTGGGGCGGTGATGAATTCGTGGGTTACCTTAAGCTTTCTACCGAAAAGGCTTATAATCTTTTATCCCAGTTAAACAGCCGTCTTGAAGATAAAGAAACTCAGATGGATATCCATGTGAGCGTAGGAATATGTAATGCCCATGGCAAATATAACTTAGAGCAGCTGACCTACATGGCAGATCTGGCACTATATCACTCAAAAGAAAACGGTAAAGCGCAATGCTCTATTTATACTCCGGAAATGGATAAATAATGTTTTTCTGCCGATATAGTACTCAGTAGGATTTTCTAAATCTTAAGGGGTCAACCATGATTCATAATCGATATATCATTTTCAGTAATCTCCTGCTCATATTACTTCTGATAGCAGGTTTTACGCTTATCGAAATGAATAGTGTCCAGCAGTATTACACGGTTGTTAATCAGCAGATTGAAAACAATCTGAACCGTACTGCGCTTACGGTAGAGTCTGATGTGGAAGGCTATGCCTCTGTTCAGCTTGCCGTTGCTTCTTCTATGGCAAATGACAGTTATGTGCGTAGCTGGCTACACAAAGAACCCTATTCCAGCACTGCTGCCATTATTTCATATCTGGAAAATCGATGTGACAATTTCGGATATGATTCGGCTTTTCTGGTCTCTGATAAGACCCATCGTTTCTTTAATCAACGTGCCTTTGTTAAAGAACTGGATCTAAATAACGAATACGATAGCTGGTACACAAAATTTTTAAATATGGACGACGAAAATGTCGTTCTCGTAAATATGGACGAAGCGAACAACTATGCCATATCCCTTTTTGCTGATTGCCGTATCACAGACAGAGAAGGTAACGTTCTCGGCGTAATTGGCACAAGTATGCGTCTTGACAATCTTTGGGATTACTATGACGGTGTTGAAAAAGAGATGGATCAGCAGATCTTCATAACACCTCTTTCAAATGCCCATAGCGTTTTTTATTCCAGTTCAGGGCACTATATCCAGCCATCTGATCTTGCTTATAAGCTGAACTTAGATGAAAACCTGATACAATCTGCCACCGAAGAAGGTTCTCTTACCAGTGTCGGCAATCACCGAATTTTTATAAAACGACTTTATTCCGTTGACTGGGCTATCGTAGTCACTCAGAGAAGCGTAAGCTTATCCGAATCAATCATAGCTGCAATGCGCTCAAATTCCGTATATGTGATACTTCTAAGCGCGCTCCTTGTCCTTATGTCATTCCTCGGCATGAGACGTATCAACCGCAGACTGTATCAACTTGAAAATATTGACCGTATGACAGGTATACCTAACCAGACTCTTTTTACTGATCAGTTTAAGAGCTTAAGTTCCGCTGAATTTTTAAAGCCCTGCAGCTTTTTCACTCTGACCATTGATAATTTTGAGAGTCTGACTGAAGAAATGGGAACCGCCTACAAAAATGCTATTTTAAACATAGTATCAGAAGAGCTTATGAAGCTCACAGAACAGTATGGTATCATCGGCAGATGGGAGACACGTGAGTACATCGGCTGGCTCAATATGAGTCCCGAAAATGCCCATAAACTGCTCCTCCGCATGAATCTCAGACTCAGCGAACAGGATAAGAAACTCCCTCTCCATGTAAGCATAGGCATTACCGACGCCCGTAACAAGCGTTCTTTACCTATACTTGCCATGCAGGCGGAACGTGCCATGTACCGTTCGCTGCGAAACGGCTGCGGATTATGCACTATATATGATCCTGAAATTGACGGTATCGTATCTATCATAGCTTCCGACTGAAAAAAACGGGTGGTTCATTTGGATATATCATCATCCAAAAACCACCCGCTTTTTATTTACATGCTTTTTCCAGATTTTTCTTTAATAACTCGTATCTGCCTTTTATCTCGTCCTTACGAAGCAGATATTCCCGCTCTATCTGTACAGCTTTACTGTAATCCGGAGCATTGCTTTCCGTGAACTGTTCGCTTGTAAGATCAAAAATATGTCCATCAACTACATTAAAGGTGTGGTATGACTTCTTACTCCTCTGAACACCCCATATCTCACCGCCAAAGATATCCTGGATCAGAAGCGAGGTCACATTGCAATGTCCCATCATTTGTTTCTCCGGTGTCCACCAGTACTTCATACGTGTTGAGCAGGTTTCATAACACCAAACACCCTTAAGTACATTATAAAGATCATAAGGCGTCTCTATCCCTGCGTATATATGCTCCAACGCATAAACCTCTGCGTTTTCTGCACCGTAAAAAAGATATCTTTCCGAATTATTCATATGTCATCTGTTATTTATTGTCTCAGGAAACATATCATGCTGTGCAAGCCTGTCCCATGCAACTTTTTCCCATTTTGTGCCGGGCTTTCCGTGATTGCAGTACGGATCGATGGAAAGACCGCCTCTTGGAAGAAACTTTCCCCATACTTCTATATACTTCGGATCAAGAAGTTTTACTAGGTCATTCATGATCTCATTAACTACATCCTCATGAAAATCTCCATGATTTCTAAAGGAGAACAGATACAGCTTTAAGCTCTTACTTTCCACCAGCTTTTCATCCGGCACATATGAAATATAAATGGTTGCGAAATCCGGCTGACCTGTGATAGGACAAAGACTCGTAAACTCAGGACAGTTAAATTTAACAAAATAATCATTCTCCGGATGACGATTACTGAAAGACTCAAATACACTCGGGTCATACTCGTATTTATATTTTGTTTCCTGGTTTCCAAGTAATGTCAGATCTTCTTTTTCTCTCATCTAATGCCTCCATTCACTACACTCGTTATCAATTCTTCAATGCCGGATCTTCAACGCCATTTTTTCTGAAAGCTTCCGCTCTGTCTATACATGTTCCGCATTTTCCGCAGGGCTTATCACCACCCTCGTAACAGGACCAGGTGAGTTCATACGGCACTCCCAGTTCGAGGCCCATTTTTACTACCTCTGCCTTATTGATATTCACAAACGGTGCTTCGATCTTAAGCTGATGCCCTGATCCCTCCCAGATTGCTTCATTCATGGCATTATTGAATGCCGGAGAACAGTCAGGATAAGCAAATCCTGCCGAGTCATCTGCATGAGCTCCGTAATAGATCACGCTGCATCCCTTACTGAGCGCAATGCTGGCTGCCGCAGAAAGAAAAAGACCATTTCTAAATGGCACATAAGTACTTACCGGTGCTTCTCCCGCTGTTTCCTTTATCTGCTCTGAATATGCTTTTTCCGGTATCTCAGCATCCGACTGCTTTAAGAGAGAACAGTTGCTATACGCAAATACTTTGCTAAGATCCATAAAGAGCTGTTCAACTCCATAATATTCTGCTACTGCCTTTGCAGCTTCGATTTCTTTATCATGTTTCTGACCGTAGGACACCGATAATGTTATGACATTTTCTTTTCCATATTTACTAACCGCCAGTCCGAGAGCAGTTGTGGAGTCTACTCCTCCGCTCGATAATACCATTGCTTTCATACCGTTTCTCCTTTTATTTCAGATACATCTGTAACGCAGGATCTGTACGGAATTTTCCGCGGATCTCTGCTGTGAAGGTCTTTGCATTTTCCTTTTTTATGCCTCTTGCGGATACACAGCTGTGACAGCCTTCTATGGTTACAGCCACGTCCTCAGAACCTGTTATTTCAGAAATAATGTCTGCAATGTCACTGCCAATACGTTCCTGCAGCTGAAGTCGCTTCGCTGCCATATCACAAACTCTGGCGATCTTTGACAGCCCTATCACCTTTCCATTTGGAATATAAGCCACACTGGCTTTCATATCGTACATAAGTGCCAGATGGTGCTCGCAATATGAAAAAAGATCAATATCTTTAACTACTACTACCCGGTTTGCTGCCTTCTCTTCAAAACCATCTTCAAAGCACTTATCAAACATCTCCGCGATCTCGTGGTTTGTATAATTCATGCCTTCAAAGACTTCTTCATACATTGCTGCTACTCTTGCAGGAGTCTCCTTAAGTCCTTCTCTGTCCGGATCATCTCCGAGAGCAATAAGTATTCCTCGTATGTGTTCTTCGATTGCCTTTTTATCGATCATTGTCAAACTCCTCTTTTTTCCGGATCCCAGATCACCTTATGCATCTGGAGCTGAAGACGGACATCATTCAACTTATTTCTTATCAGGAAATCAACTATCTCAACCGGCTCTATACTTCCAAAAACCGGACTTATATACACATGACACCTGTGTGTCAGATCGTAACTGTCTATTACTTCCTTTGCACGAAGCAGATCTTCCGGACTTCCTGACACAAACTTTACTGTGTCGCAGGATTCAAGCAAATCAAAGTTTGTAAAAAGCATCTCTTTTTCACATCCGCTGCCGGGCAGCTTATAATCAAGCGTAAATACAGGCCTTGAGCCCTCTGTAAACGGCTTTATATCAACGGATCCATTTGTCTCTATTTCTACTCTGTGCCCTGCATCCAAAAGTTTTGTTATGAGATTTTTTATATCGCCCTGCAGTAACGGCTCACCGCCTGTTAGCGTTACATTCGTGATCCCCGTATCCTTCACATACGCTGTGATCTCCTCCGGGCTCATTTCC
Organism: Lachnospiraceae bacterium MC2017; assembly: GCA_000701625.1. Classification (GTDB taxonomy): domain Bacteria; phylum Bacillota; class Clostridia; order Lachnospirales; family Lachnospiraceae; genus NK4A144. The sequence continues at coordinate 46,553 of JNJK01000007.1, read as the reverse complement.
GTATAAGGACAATCTTTTTCATTTGCCCATTTTGTATCACAAAAGCTGCACGCGAGATTGCATCCCTTAAATCTGATAAAAACGGCAGCTTCTCCGGCTCTCACACCTTCACCGTTGATACTTACAAATTTTTCTACTACCTTCATGCCTTATTCCTCGTATGCTGCACAGTTATTGGGTGTTTCGTATACTTCTACTCTGTGCATCTCAAATCCTTCTTCACTGAGGATCTTATAAAAGTATTCCGAGAAGTTTTCTGCAGTCGGTCTGAATGCTACCTGCTTCATATTGAAGTTTTCTTCCTTTAATGCTTCAATAGTTTTCTCTTTTAAGGAGCCTTCTTCGTAGATCAGGCTGTGATCCAATTCGTCACAAGCGTTTTTTAATACCTTTTTCAAATCCGAAAAGTCTACCAGCATACCTCTGTTCTGCGTGTCTTCGCTCAACTTTTCTCCCTTGATCTCTGCAACTACTCTCCAACGGTGACCGTGAATATTTCGGCATTTTCCGTCATAATCTTTTAAGAAATGTGCTGCATCAAATGCTGCTTCTGTTTTTAAAAAATACATCTATGGCTCCTTAAATACATAGAAAAAGCCCCGCGTTACGCGAACGCAGGGCTGATCAAAATCTTAATATATGTGCGCAGGATTCTACTCACATTAATCAGTCCCGGTTTTGTTTTTCGACAGGAAGGTACAAATGAACTGTCGTTATGCTGTTTTTTAACGTTTGAAAGTATACGCCTTGAAATTTAGTGTGTCAAACACTTTTATCTCGTAAGATTCCGCACCCATTTATATTTCTTAAAGTGATGCATAACCCACGGTATTTTTCCGACTTCATCCAGACAGGTGCAGGCGTAAACCGCGAGAACATGCCATCTAAATACAAATGCTCCGAGACAAGCTGTCGGTATCGCTATTATCCACATAGAAACGATCAGCGAATATACATCAAACCGTGTATCACCTCCACCGTCAAAGATACCGTTTATCATTATAGTATTGACACACCGTCCGATCATATATACTGATGTAATGACGAGCATTCCCTTTAACAGTTCGCGCGCTTCATCTGTAAGTATCATGAAATTTACTACAGGAGGGATCACAAGCAGTATCACTATCATTGTCAGAAATCCTGTGATAAAGGACAGATCTCTAAGATAGTGACCATATTTCTTCGCACATTCCAATTTACCTGCTCCGAGTTCGTATCCGATCATGATACCGCCGGCACTCGCGATACCATTACATAAACAACAGGTTAGGTCACGGACAACTGCCGCTACAGAGTTTGCCGCTGCCGCATCTGCTCCAAGATGCCCCATTATAGCTGTATATGACGTAAATCCCACCCCCCACAGCAGACACGCACCAAGTATAGGTGATGCGATCCGCAGAAAATCCTTGGTCAGAAGCGGATTTTCCCTAAATAACCGCTTTCCGTTCGGATGCATATATCCGGGCTTGTACGATACTATAGTACACCAAAGTATCTCTATCACTCTCGAAACAAGTGTTGCCAGAGCAGCACCCTCTGCGCCCATAGGCTCTGCTCCCAATAAACCAAAGATAAATATTGCATTAAGCACTACATTTATAATGACCGCGCTTCCCGATATAAGCGTTGTCTTTCCGGCATGCCCGGAGATTTTCATCATAGCGAGATAAACCTGCGAGAATCCCGTAAGGAGATACGACCATCCGGCTATCCTGAGATACGTGCATCCGATATGCGCAAGGGTCGGATCATTTGTGAAAAACAACATGAGAATCCACGGAAATCCGATACACAATACTGAAAAAACTACATCTATAACAGCTACAAGCTTCAGCATGAGGATAAATATATCATCCAGAGTCCTCCTATCCTTTTTGCCCCAGTACTGCGCGCCAAGTATGACACCTGTAGATGTTACCGATGACAGGAACATGTTCATGACAAACTGAACCTGCGTCGCAAGCGACACCGCTGCCATGGAGTTCTGATCCAACCGCCCAAGCATAACTGCATCCGCTGCGGCAACCGATGCTAAAAGCAGGCTTTGGAGCGCAATGGGTATCATCAATGTGCTAAGCTTTTTTATAAACCGTTCATCCTTGAAAATTTCTAAAATATTTTTCATATATAAAACCTCACCAACATTCCTATATTGCCATATATTCCCTGTCCGCGACAATATGAACCTTTTAATTTTTCCTAATATATTATTGCCTACTGCCGATATACTTAGTATCGAATGAATAGCCTATTCTCACAAGAATGTGACGGAGGGAGAAATAAATGAAAGCATCGGAAGTTCTTCAGGCAGGCGATCCGATCCTCATCAGGTGGAAAACCAGCCGTTTTACAAGACTCTATAAAACTACTGTAGTAGATGTTGAAGGAAATATAGTTGCACTGGAAGCAATCTATGATAAAAAGGGACTCATTCCTTTTGATCGCGGTATTACAGAGCTCATTCCTGTCGGGCATGAAAATATATACCAGAATCTGCGTGTACTTCATTCACATGTACGCGATAAAGAAGTATATCTGGTATCCGGAAACGCTGAAGGAAGCATTTATACCGAGCATAGAAAATTCGTACGTTTCTCAGTTAATCTTAAGTGCACGATCGGTGATTATTCTGCTATTCTTGCGGATGTCAGCTCCGGAGGATTCAGAGTTCTCGTTGCAAACAACTATCCTATAGGAACATGGCTAAAAATAAATGAGTATTTTGACGTCCGCGGTATCGTTGTCCGCAAAGACAGAAGCAGTGTAGGAATGTATTCTTACGGATGTCAGGTTCTTGACCCTACCAGATCATTTCTGAACTTTATATCAGAGCAGGAAGCCAACGGTGCTCCGATATTAAATTACAACGGACCTGAAGAAGATAATACAGAAGATTATGTATTTGAAGATGACGATGAATAACTAAATGATGTTTTCCACGCAGTACACTCGTCTGCGTGGAATTTTTTTTGCCATAGCGTATATATAGGCAAAGAGCAGAGCAGCACCGCGCTGGAAAGGAGGCTTTCATGTCAGTTGAAGTGATGCGAAGCCTTCCGGATGAAGCTCCCGGCGTGGAAATGTTTTCAAGGATTTTTTGTCTCGGCGATCAGATGACCGACGGCAAAGCGGTCGATATCCTTCGCAGCATGACTTACATAGACAAAAGAGGAGAAAAAAAACAGATTCAGTTTCTTTTTTTTGAGGATTGCAGCTCTGCCAATGCCATTGAATACATGGGCGGCATAAATACAGAGAATTATTCCGATGTATATAAATGGCTAATGGAGAGTATTACCAGTCCGGGCGGCACTATAGCCGATACGTGGATCACTCCGGGAGTAAGACCGATACAGGTAGAGATCGAGCGCAGAAAGCTTTTTCTGAATGTGGACGAGCCTACTTTCCTGATTCCTCCCGAAACAGTTTTTTGTACAAGCTCTCCACCACCGGTTCCGGGATTCTGGGCGCGTATCATACATCTTTTTTCTATGACAGGACACCCGGAAGTTTCCGAATACGATAACTATGTTTCCTGCAAGTCCACTTATATACAAAATCTTGCAGATGCAGAAACAGCAAATGAAATACGGCGGAAAGAAATTTCTGCAGAAAATGCAGCCATCGAAGCTCAACAGCGTATCATCGCGGAAGAAGCAGCGAGACGTCTGATCACAGAAGTGAAAGACGCTGAAGCGGCTGCATATAACGAATCCATGTAAAATAGTGATCCTTCTGATTTCTGATATTACACAGCATTCTCTCCCGTCAGGTTATCCTGAAATGATGCTGGATAGTTACGTGAGCGAGCCGAAAGCAGGCGAACCGTAACTTTGTAACCCCCGTCAGAAATCAGATTAAGATATACCTCCAAGAACTCTTAAATCAGGATCTAGCACCATCTGACAAAGCAGCCGGCATCTTGAATCCATGCCGGCTGCTTTGTTGTATATTTATGAAAGAATTGGTTCTAACAAACACTGCAGAAATAACAGCAGGTCATCGCAGCATAAAAGAACGATATCCCAATCCCTATATACGCAAGTGTCTTGTATCTTGTATTTTCACTTATTGCCTTTATACCCCAAATGACCGAAAGGGGGATCAGTATATAAAACCCCACCATATAAAACGCTGCCGGCATAAAAAGTAAAGCCCCTAAAAAAGAATGCATTGCCGCAGCATCAGCATACCATTGCACATCATCTTCCCTATCCTCAGCTACTATCCTTGCAGCTTCTGCGTATTCCGTATAATACCTTACGATTTCTTCCATAATCATGTATCCCTTCATACAAACCGGTTAGGCTGCTCCCCTCCATGGCAGCAGTTTTAAAATTGGTATGATATCCTTCATACTCTCTTGTCCTATATGTCGGCCGTATGGTGTATACATTTCATTGACTAAATTCCCATTATTTTCGCGCAATGACCCAGAGGCTTTTATTTATTATTCCTTAGTCGTTTTCTTAAAATTCGTGTTTTGTCCCTGTCATCATGGTATAATAGCCACAAACGTTTCGCCTTTTTAACATTAATCCGCCTCTTAACTTATTTAAGAAAGGATCGGATCATGCTTAATAATAAAAATACTAAAGCGCTGTCTCCTAGGGAATTTCAAAATCCCGGCAGTGCTTTTCGCGGTAAGCCCTTTTGGGCATGGAATTGCAGACCAGACAAAGATCTGCTCTTTCGCGAACTGGATGCCCTTAAAGAAATGGGTATGGGCGGCGTACACATCCATAGTCGTGTCGGACTGGATATTCCTTACCTTGGTGAAAAATTTATGGAACTGGCAGGAGACTGCCTTCGATACTTAAAAGAAAAAGATATGGAGTGCTGCCTCTATGATGAAGACCGCTGGCCTTCGGGATCCGCAGGCGGCCTGGTAACCCGTGACCACAAATACAGACAAAGGTACCTCGTTATCAGCCCATCTGATTTTAAAAATGAAAATAAGTCAGATTACCTGTCAGCCGCATCTGCCGTTCGCAGTAACGAATTTACACCTCTCGGCAGTCTTGATATCACTCAGGACAAAAACGGTGATCTGCTTATTTCTGTATTTACGTCACCTGACGGCGAAGTAACAAAAATAGTTTATACCGAAAAAAATATCTCATCAGATACCATCTGCTCTTCCTGGCAGATAACCATGGAAGTTTCCGGCGATACGCCCTGGTTCAATAACGAGGCTTATGTAGATACGCTTAACCCCACTGCCATGCAGGATTTTATAAACAAAACTCACGAAAAATACTTTTCTGCCTTCGGTGAAGAATTCGGAAAAGCCATTCCTTCAATTTTTACTGACGAGCCTCAGATGTCCCTTAAGGAAGTCCTTGAAGATCCTTTCGAAAAAAAGCCTGTAATACTACCGTGGACAACAGATTTTAACGATACTTTTACCAACATCTATGGTTTCTCTCTTTTGCCTCACATTTCCGAGCTCGTATGGGAAACCGCAGAAGGTATTTCCAAGGCAAGATACCTGTATCACCGCCATCTGATCGAGAGATTTTCCGGTGCTTTTGGAGATCTTGTCGGTTCATGGTGCAAAAAACACAACATTGCTCTCACGGGGCACATGATGAATGAGTGGACTCTTTTTTCCCAGACAACAGCTGTGGGAGAAGCTATGCGTCCTATGAAGGATTTCACTATTCCCGGAGTTGATATGTTATGTGACAGACGAGAATACTCGACAGTTAAACAGGCATCCAGTGTCTCACACCAGATGGGACGGGCTGGTGTAATGAGTGAAATTTACGGTGTCACAGGATGGGATTTTGATTTCAGAGGTCATAAGACAGCCGGAGACTGGCAGGCAGCCCTTGGCGTCACTCACAGAGTACCTCACCTTTCATGGGTTTCCATGGCAGGAGAAGGAAAACGTGATTATCCTGCATCTATCGGATACCAGTCCCCATGGTACAAAGAATATCATCGTATAGAAGATCACTTTGCCCGCCTTAACACTGCTCTTACACGCGGAAAACCTCACATAGACGTAGCAGTCATACACCCTATCGAATCCTACTGGATCCATTTTGGTAATCGCCAGCAGACTTCTTCGATAAGAAATAATCTTGATACTGTATTTGAAAATGTTATAAAATGGCTTCTTTTCGGTCTTATAGATTTCGACTTTATCTCAGAATCAATGCTCGCAGAAGAAAAAATTCCTCAGACCGGAGATAAATTTGTAATGGGAAAAATGCGCTACCGCGCGGTAATAGTGCCATCATGTGAAACCTTACGTCAAAACACGTTTGACCGGTTAAAATCATTTGCCGCTGCAGGAGGTACTGTGATATTCCTTGGAACTATCCCGTCCATGATCGATTGCGAAAAAACAGATGAAGTACAAAAATTTGCAGAAAAATGCATTTACGCAGATAATACAAGATATTCTCTTCTGTCTGCCCTCTCTGATATCCGCGAGATCGATGCTGTCGCTTCTCCCGCAGATCCGGTATCTTCAGTCGTAGCTCAAAGTGAATACGGATGCAGAACAACCAATCTCTTGTCCTCCATCCGTGATGACTCAGACGGAAGCCGGTGGCTTTTCCTGTCACACGCAGAACTGCCGGAAAACCCTGACGTATGCATTACTTCCAGGCTCACTGTCACTATAAAAGGAGAATATAAAGCCACCCTCTATGACACTATGACAGGAAGCATCACTCCTATGAAGGCAGACTATAATAACGGCTCCACCATACTAACTCTGTTTTCCGCACCGCATGACAGTTTTCTTTTTAATCTTATGCCCGGAAAAACAGATTCAGGACTCGAACCAACCTATGAAGGTAATCAAATGGACTCCTTTGTCCCTGATCCGACTGCATTCAAACTGTCTGAAGATAATGTCTTTCTCCTTGACTATGCAGAATATGCATTTGACGATGAAGAATGGAATAGCGAAGAAGAACTTCTTCGGATAGATAATATCTTTCGCGAGAAACTTGGCTTGCCCTTACGAATGGAGGCTTTAGCACAGCCATGGACCAGACCCGAAAGCTCCTATTCAGAGCATATCCTTCATCTGCGCTTCAGGATCCATAGCGATATCGATGTTTCAAACGTGACTCTGGCACTGGAGCAGCCTGAGTTATGCTCGATCACTCTAAACGGAACGAGCATTTCATTTAGGGATACAGGATATTTTACAGATGAAAGTATACGAAGATGTGACCTTGGATTCCTAAATAAGGGTGACAATATATTAAATATCGATATAAGATTCAGTGAAAAAACAAACCTCGAATGGATGTATCTCCTTGGTAATTTCGGAGTACGTGTAACCGGTCATCAAAAAAGTATTATCGGGTATCCGACAAAGCTATTTTATGGCGACATCACATGTCAGGGATTTCCTTTTTACGGTGGAAATATTGATTATGTTACAGAGATCACCACAGAGGAAGGTGAACTATTCATCGAATCTCCATCATACCGTGGTGCTCTCCAAACTGTTTCAATAGATGATGATCCTGAAATACCTCTGATCTTTGCTCCCTATCGCAGAAGGATCGGGCATGTCAGCGCCGGAACACACCGTATAACCCTTCACCTTTTCGGAACACGGGCAAATTCTTTTGGACCAATGCACAATGCCGATCGCTCCGAAAAGTGGTATGGTCCGAATATATGGCGTACATCAGGAGTGAAGTGGTGCCGGGAATACCGACTGTCACCATTCGGTATCATGATCTCACCACGTTTTTGTCTAAAATGATCCATGATTTTTTAGATAGTGTTTTCGATAGTCTTTCGGTGTGCAGGAATTAATTTTCTTAAAAACGCTTGAAAAGTAGTTGCTGGAAGAAAACCCCAGTGCATATGCGAGATCCGTGATACTGATATCACTCTCTGACAGCTGCCTCTTTGCTTCTTCCATCTTTTGAAGCACTATGTACTCCGACGGTGTTATACCTACTTCCGTTCTAAACTTAAACTTAAATCGTGATAAAGAATATCCGCTTGTCTCCGCAAGGTCGATAAGGCGGATATTCTTGCTTAAGTTGTGATTTACATAGTCTATAGATCTCTGAAGTCCCTCGTCTATCTTTGTTGCCTGATGTTCACGCACCGGCTGCAAAAAAGGCAGCGTAAAAAGAAACGTTGTGAGAAACTGAACACCAATCCTTATCTCATCCGCCTTTAGTCCGGAAAAAAAGTTAAATGCACTTCTAAGATAGTTAATATGGGACCAGGCAAAAGTAACCTGATGATATTTTAGTCCGAAAAGAATCTTATAAAGAGCCCTGCTGTAATCCACGTTCAGTCCCAGTAAATGATCCGGGTCTGATACATCTATCTGAAAAGCATAAAATTCACAGGGTGCCATAGGTTCTGATCCGTTACTGTGAATCTCGAAAGGAAAAACCATCATTGCCTGATTTCCGGTAACTGTATATTTAGTTACCTTTCCGTCCTTTTCTATCTGAGTGTAGCGCTTTCCTTTCAGCATGCAGTGGATTTCAATGATATTTGAATGTATATGCAGCGGTGATGGCGACACGGATGTACTAAAATTCCAATACGCAAAATTACCCAGACCAGGCACATGATGCTCTTTTTGTGTTATTACCTTCTTTTGTTTGTCCCAGCAATAATTATCAAATATTTCCCACATATTTTCTTCGTCCAGTCATTCCTCTGCGCTTTATCGCTTCACGACTTAAAAAATCTATAAGTTCAGATGAACATTTTTCTTTTTCAAGGATATATCCTCGCCTTTCACTGTCCATTAGATAGATGTTTCGTCTTGTGAGTATTACTTCTGCTATGTTTTTTAATTCTACACGAAGCCTCTTTCCATCTATTTCTACGATAAAATGATCTCCGAAAAATTCATAGTGACTTACTGCGCCTTCTTTTAACTCTGCCTTTTTCCATGCTGCCCTGATCCCCGCATAAATACGAAGGCACAGCAATGGCGTAAAAAGTACTGCAATTGCCATAAATGCGATTCCCATCTCAGAATTTTTCATCGTGTCAAAGTAATACCAGCACATACATATGGTCACAACTTCAAACGCCAGCATCAGAGACCAGTAAAACTTTCTTTGTCTCTCCAAAGCAATATTCAGATCTAAAAATGCCTTCCAGGTAAACGTTGATTCTGTTTTGTAAAGTGGTTCCTTCATGATTGTTATACTCCTTTATAAACGATCGTTTTCTTTTATGATCATTACATCATCAGTATCGTTTCATCCTATTTTTCATTATGATCCACGAAACTTTTCGCTCTGAATAACTATATTTTACCATCATTTTTCGTTATTCCTATACTATTTTATATTTTTACCGCATTTTTTTCAAAAAGTATAAAATCGTACTGAGACCGAAATTGAATGAATTAAAATACAAATCTGATATTCTATTCACAGAGGCTAATCTACAGCGAAACGTTTTGCAGTTAATAATCTTTGCCCGGAGGTGAATATGAAACTTAAACGCGGCGTTTGGCCCGTTATGATCACTCCCTTCACTGATGATCTCAAAATCGATTATGACGGTGTCTTAAAGATCATTGAGTGGTATGACAAGATGGGAGTTGACGGCATCTTTGCCGTATGTCAGTCAAGTGAAATGTTCCAGTTAGATGCAAGAGAGCGTCTGGAGCTGGCAAAATTTGTAATCGAAAACACACCTAAACACATTACTGTCGTGGCTTCCGGTCATGTTGCAGAGAATAAAGATGACCAGATCCGGGAAGCGCAGGCTGTTATCGATATGGGTGTTCCATACGTCTTTATCTCAAATCAGTTTGCTGAGCCCGGCGAAGATGAGGATGTGGTTAAAAAGAATATTGAATTTCTTTTAGACAATGTTCACGGCGATTCATTCGGTATCTACGAATGTCCTTATCCATACAAGAGAGTTCTTTCGCCAGAGCTTCTAAAGTGGATAGCTGAGACAGGAAAGTTTTCTTTCTTAAAAGATACCTGCTGTGATCCGGTCATGCTGAAAGAAAAGGCAGATGCAGTTAAAGGAACTGATCTCGCTATCTTTAATGCCAATGGCGCAACTCTGCTTCAGAGCCTTCGCGACGGCTGCACCGGTTATTCCGGAGTTATGGCAAATTTCCATCCGGATCTCATAAGCTGGCTTGTTAAGAACTTTGACAAAGAACCGGAAAGAGCAGATCACCTGCAGGATTTCATCGGGGCAGCATCTACTATCGAGTGTCAGGTTTATCCCTGCAATGCCAAGTATTATCTGCAGCTTGAGGGATTACCTATAACAACTAAGTCCAGAAAGCAGGATGACGCTCTTCTCACAGCAAGCAGAAAGCTTGAAATTGATCAGTTCAGAAACATTACTGAAAGCTTCCGCAAAAATTTCTTTAATCTTTAACGTAATGGGGTAACTATTTAGGGCAGGGTACGAAAGAGAGGTATTTATGAAAAAGAAGTTAGTAGCAGGTTTACTGAGTATTACAGTTGTTGCATCGTTCCTTACAGGCTGCGGCAGTTCATCTACAAGCACAAGTGCTTCTGCAGCTCCGGCATCCGAAACATCTGAAACAACCGCAGCATCTACTGCTCCGGCAGCATCCGAAGCAGTCAGCACTGAATCCGCATCCACAGCAGCTGCGGGAGCAACAGATGCTTCACATACTGTTGCACCGGCAACCACCTCCGGCGACTATGATGCTTCAGGAGATCCCTCTGTAACACTCAGATTTACATCTGTTTCAGTAACAGGAGATTCACACACAACAGCAATGGATGCTTTTGCAGAAAAGGTTGAAGAACTCTCCGGTGGTTCTGTAACATGTAAAACCTATTCCGACGGAACTCTTTTCTCGGCAGATACAGAGTGGGATGCTCTTACAGGCGGTCAGGCCGACCTGGCATATATCTCCTTCCCGACTCTCGCTACTCAGTCCGGACTCGAGTGGTGCTCCATGATCGGTACAGCTTATTTCTGGAGCAGTTATGAGCACATGACAGAAACTCTTAACGGCGACATCGGTAAAAATGATATCTTCCCGAAACTCGAAGAAACCGTTAATGCAGTTCCTCTTTCAGCTTTCTATCTCGGATCCCGTGTAGTTAATACCAGAAACAAAGAAATCAATAAGTGGGACGACATGAATGGTCTCCTTCTCCGTATGCCTAACTCAGAAACATGGCTGCACCTTGGAGAAGCACTTGGAGCAAACCCGACTCCTCTTGCTTTCTCAGAGCTTTACACTGCACTTCAGACAGGCTCTGTTGACGGTCAGGACAATCCTCTTCCGACAGATGTTTCCGCAAAGTTTTATGAGGTTGCTCCTTATGTAGCTATCACAAACCACGTAGTTGACTCCATCATCCCGATGATCAACAAGGATACATGGAACGGTCTTACAGATGCTCAGAAGTCCGCTGTTACAGACGCTATGGACTATGCCCGTCAGGTAAATGATGAAGCTCGTATCGCTGAGGAAGATAAGGATATCGCAACTCTTGAGGAGAATGGATGCACTATTACTTATCCTGACATCGCAGACTTCAAGGCTCACGCTACCGAGTACTACAACAACAATCCTGATCAGAAGGCAGACTGGGATATGGACCTTTACGAAAAGATTCAGGCAGCTGCTAAGTAATTTATTAGACATATGATCTTTGAGGTCGATGTGATCAATGATGTCATATCGGCCTCTTCTTTCAAAATTATGTATAGAAAGGAGGAACCAGAATGGGTTCCGAAAACAAAGCTCCACGCAGTCCCTTTATGAAAATTCTGGATTTCTTCGAGGTTGGTGTAACAAGCGTTGCCTTTCTCGTAATCTTTGTAACATTCATGATCTCTATCATTTCAAGGTACGTCCTCCGTGTTCCGGTTACCTGGACTTACGAAATATCTATTCTGGGTTATATGTGGACCATGTTCTTTGGTGTTGGTCGTGCGCTTCGTAACGATGAACACGTTGTTTTCTCCCTTGTTTATGACAAGGTCAGTCCTGCGAAAAAAAGCTTCTTCCTGCTGCTCTACAATGCATTGCTTGCGATTCTCCTGCTTCTCTGCGTTTCCCCCGGATTTTCAGCTATGCTCAAATCCAATTCCGCAACAGGCGTGCTGAAGCTTCCATATAAAATCGTTTTTGCTCCTTTTTGGTTTATGATCATCGAGATTATCTGCGTAGCAGCTTCAAACTGCATACGTATCGTTAAAAATTTTAAGAATGGAGGTAAGGCGTAATGAACTGGCCAATACTTCTTCTATTTGCCTCTATGGCGGTATGCTTTATTATCCGCATGCCGATCTCTCTTTCAATGCTGAGTGCTTCCATCATTTATCTGCTGGCTGCACGTCCTACAGATCTCGGAGAGACTTTCACAGTAATCACCGGTAATACTTATTCTAATTACACCATGCTCGCAGCTCCGCTTTTTATTTTCATGGCTAATGTTATGAACGAGTCTGAGGTTACTGATAAGATGTTTGCTTTCTGTAATGGTCTCCTCGGACGCTTAAAGGGTGGTACTGCTGAGGTTAACGTTCTGATCTCTCTTATTTTTTCCGGCATGACCGGCTCTGCTATCGCAGATGCTTCCGGTATCGGTACTATGGAGATCGAGCAGATGAAAAAGGAAGGCTATGATGCTGAGTTTTCCAGTGCCATCACAGCGGCTTCCGCTACTATCGGTCCTATCTTTCCTCCAAGTATCCCGATGATCATCTACGCTATGCTGAGCGGTGCTTCTATCGGTAAACTCTTTATGGGTGGTATGGTTCCTGGTGTTCTCCTCGCCGTTGTTCTTGCGATCTATGTTTACATCATTTCCGCAAAGAGGAATTATCCTGCCGGTGTTGTAATGACACGCAAGGAGTTTGGTGTAGCTACTCTGAAAGCGCTGCCTGCTCTTCTTACTGTTATCATCCTTCTCGGCGGTATTTATACTGGTGTCTGCACTCCGACTGAAGCCGGTGCTCTTGCAAGTGCTTATGCTATCCTGATCTCTGTTTGCATTTACCGCACTATGGGACCTAAGAAGCTCTGGAAGGTTGTTCAGAAATCCGCAGCGAACACTGCTACTCTTGCTCTTCTTACAGGTACTTCGATGCTTTTCTCCTACATCATTTCATGGGAGCAGGTTTCTCAGTCTATAGCTGCAGCAGTTCTTTCTATTACGGACAACAAATATCTTTTCCTGCTGGTTGTGAATGTTGTTTTCCTTTTCCTTGGCTGTATCATGGATGTTTCTACTATCCAGCTGGTGTTTGTTCCGATGATCCTGCCGCTTGTTAAGGCGATGAATATTGATCTCGTTCATTTTGGTGTTATCATCTGCTTCAACATGATGATCGGTCTTTCTACTCCGCCTTTTGGCATGCTGCTCTTTATCGTTGCGGGTATAGGAAAGTGCAAGATCGGCGGTGTTATCAAGGAGATCATCCCGATGGTTCTTATCATGATCGCACTGCTTTTGTTCCTGACATATTGTCCGCAGTTTGTTATGTTCCTGCCGAATCATGTGCATTGATTTTTTGTTTATTGGCCTCCGTTCGGACTCTTTGTCTGGCGGAGGTTTTTTGTTGGATCATTGTGGCGATGGGGGGGACGTGCAGGCAGGATAATACCTCCTGTCACGCTCGGACAGTCACTAAGCTCACGCGCTGTCCTCATATACGCGGAAATTTCTGCGAAACTCGCCGCGAATGCGGCTCAAACAGTTCGCATAAATTTCCTATTCGGACAACGTGTTCACTAAGTGCTGCCGGCTGATTGTTCCTGGAGGTATTATCCTGCCTGCACTCACTCTATGGCTGCTGAAGGATTGATAATTGCTTGTTGCTTCGCAACGTCGCAATTTTGTAAGTTTATTGTTTAAATGCTGTAGTCACTTCATTTAATTAATCAAAATATCAAAAATAGCACGTTCAATATGAACTATTAGAACGCTTAAATCGAAAGGAGTTTGAAAAATGATAATTGATACTCTCAATAATTTACACCAATATTCCGAGATTCCTGCTGTGAGGGATGTTCTTGATTATTTGAAGGATCACGACCTGAATGATCTTCCGGAGGGGACTACTGAGATCGATGGCAGACGGTTTTATGTGATGATACAACATCCTGTACTTAGAGAGGCTTCTGTGGCTTCTCCTGAGGCTCATGATAAGTATATTGATATCCAGATAGTTATGAAGGGGAAAGAGATCATGGGATATGCTCCGAGAGCTACCCAGGGCGATGTGATCGAATCAAGACCTGAGAATGATATCTACTTCTACGCTCCCGGTAATTTCTCACAACTCCTCGTTGACACAGATATGTTTGTGCTCTTCTTCCCCGACGACGCACACGCCCCCTGCATCAAACCCGAAAATATAGATATTTCCGTCACCAAAGCTGTATTTAAGATCAAGATATGAGCTAATGTATTCCTGACTTTGAGCATCTCCATCCAGAGATCATCATTTATGATACCAACTGAAAATGCAGATTTTAACGTTTCTCTCGGTGAACCTGACGCAAAATCAGAAATCGGGGAGCGCTGATTTCCATAAGCATCCCGTAAAGAACCGCACAGATGAGATCCACTACTTACGTAGACTCAGCACGCAGAGCAAGAGCGATCCTGAAAGCGAATGCTCGGTGTGCTGTAGTCGAAGTTAGTAGTTAGCTCATCGTAGTGTCGGTTCACCGGGATGTGTTGGAAACAGCGCTCTCCGATTTCGTCACTTGATCACATTTGCCAGAACCGCAGACCGTACCAAATTCATAAAAAAATCCCTCCGGCGCATTCATTGCATACCGAAGGGATCTTTTTTGACTTTATTTAAGGTAGACCCTTTAGCTATAGCAAACGACAAAAGTATTCTTACTTTTGCTCGTTTGCTGCGCCGAATTTGAGTTGCGAAGCAACATTTTCTTTGTCAAATTCGGACGCATCCGCCGGAGGCCTTTATAGTGAATGTCAAATTTATTTTGACGTTCACTATAATCAGATTAGTCGTAAAGGTTAGGAGCGATCTCAGCATCGTTCATGTTCTCTGCATTGTACCAGTAACCATCTGTAGGAAGATCAGTTACAGAATCACCATTAGCAGCCTTTGTCAGAGCGTAGATCATGTAGTAACCCATCATCAGAGGAGACTGAGTAACTGCACCATACATTGTGCCGTCAGCGATAGCGCCCTTGATAACAGAACCAGCGTCGAAACCAACACCGATAACATCTCCGCCTGCTGCATCAGAACCAAGAAGGTTCAGGTTGCTGTTAGCTGCGAGAAGACCCTCAGCAGAAGTCTGGTTAGAACCAAAGATAGCGATACAATCTTCCTTAGAAAGGATTGTAGAAGCCTCAGTTGTGCAGAGCTCAACAGTAGTCTGAGCCGGAACTGCAACTTCGATGATAACGTCTGCGGAAGCCTCTTCACCGTCAGCACCCTCAGCTGCGTTTACATAGAACTCATTACCTGTAACTGCAACAGTCTTGCCATCAGCCTTTACGAGCTCGATCATCTTGTTGATGAATCCGAGACCACGCTGCTGGATGTTAAGAGCTGTAGCATCCTGATTAACTTCACCGATACGAACCTGACCCTCAGCATTAGCGATAACATCCTTAACTGCCTCATACATGTGCTCAGCTGCAACTTCACCGGCCTGAGTATTGTCTGTAGCAACTGTAGCTACAACAGATCCGTCAGGAGCATCAGCAACACCTGTATCGAAACATACAACCGGAACATTAGCATCCTTAGCATCCTGAAGTGAATCAAGAACGGATGTTGTATCACATGCAGCGAGACCGATTCCTGCAGGGCCGCCTGTAATAGCGGAATTCAGCATGTTAACCTGGTCAGCGATATCAGACTCGGAGTTCGGGCCCTGTGCGTCATATGTAACGCCGAGCTCGTCTGCTGCCATGTCCATACCCTTGATAGCTGCCTGCCAGTATGTAGACTGGAAAGACTTAACAACTACTGCAAAATTATAAGCATCATTTGCTGTAAGACCCTCAAACTCTGTACCTGTAAGCTTATCCTCGTCTCCTGCGTGAGCGCCTGCAGCAACTGCCTCTGTAGAAGCTGCCTCAGATGCCGGAGCTGCCTCGGATGCCGGAGCTGCCTCGGATGCCGGAGCTGCTTCGCTGGCTGCCGGTGCTGCCTCACTAGCTGCCGGAGCTGCGCTGCTTGCTGCTGTTGATCCGCCTGAGCTGCCGCATCCTGCGAGCAGAGATGCTACCATTGCTGCTGAAAGCAATACGGAAACTACCTTCTTTTTCATGTGTTTTCCTCCTTTAATATGAGTTAACCCTTAAAAATATTTATATGAACGACTCTTGCCGCTTCATATCCCTTTAGTTAAGTATGATCCCCTCCGGATCAATCACCTGCAAGTGCAGCCTTGCGCTGCTTAAGAACATCAACGATAACCGCTCCGATAAGAACAAGACCTGTAATGATCTGCTGCCAGTTAGCTTCCAGACCGATGAAAGGAAGACCTGTCTTTAAGAGCTGGATAACAAAAACACCAATAAGTGTTCCCTCTACAGAACCATATCCACCTGCAGCAGATACACCACCAACTATCGCACCACCGATAGCATCAAGCTCAAGACCTGCACCTGTACCGGGCTGGATAGTCGGAACTGCTGCTGCGTAAGCCACAGAAGCAAGTCCTGCAAAAAGACCTGAAATAGTATAAGCTGCGATATGATAGATCTTTACATTAACACCGGAAAGTCTGGTTGCTTCTTTATTAGAACCGATAGCGATCGTATAACGTCCGATACGTGTATGGTTCAGTACAAATATCATTATGATGATAACTACTGCAAGTACCAATACACCTACAGGATAGTTGCTTGCTTTTCTTCCGGATCCAATAGTGTACTTAAAGATCCTGTGGAACCATCCGCCGGGTTCTTTAACTCCGGGCCACGGCACCGCAAAGTTGTGTGCCATCATTGATCCAAGACCTCTTGTGATCATGCAGGAGCAAAGTGTTGCGAGGAATGGCGGAAGTCCTAAGATAGAAACCAGACATCCGTTCCATATACCTACGATCAGTCCAAACAAAACTGCGACCAGCATGCCTACCCATGATGGAAATCCCAGAAACTTTACCAGATAACCTCCGGTCAGTGCATAGCATACCATTCCTGTACCGATAGAAAGATCAACACCGCCCGTAATAAGCGGGAATGTTACACCGATCGCCATGAGAAGTACATAATAAGTTGAGTCAAGCATCATTACCATTGTAGAAGTCTTATGAAACTCCTTACTTACAATGGAGAAAAATCCATAGAGCAGGATTACAATGATCAGAACGATCCATTTTTGTTCGAGTACGAACTTTTTCTTGTTTTCCATTTCAGCCTCCCAGTATTAGTCCATCTGACGTGTAGCCTTATCCATAATGAGCTCCTGAGTAGCCTCTTCGATTCTTAGTTCTCCGGTCTTTCTGCCTTCGCACATGATCACGATACGGTCACTCATTCGGAAGATCTCTGTCATTTCCGAGGAGATCATGATAATGGATTTGCCCTGCTGCGCCAGTTTATTCATCAGCTTGTAAATTTCATTTTTCGCGCCGACGTCGATACCTCTGGTAGGCTCATCAAATATCAATATGTCACTGTTCTTTACCAGCCACTTTGCGATTACGACTTTCTGCTGATTACCACCGGAGAGGTTCACTACCAGCTGATCTGCAGAAGGAGTTTTCGTTGCCAGTTCCTTGATATACTTCTGTGTGATATCCAGTTCCTTTTTCTTATCGATGAAAGGTCCCTTCATATACTCATCAAGAGCTGCCATTGTGGAGTTTTCGGTAATGGTCTTGCCAACTACGACACCAAATCTTCTTCTGTCCTCTGAGAGGTATCCGATACCATGCTTAACGGCATCTTCCGGAGAATTGATCTCAACCTTCTGACCATTTACATAGATATCACCGCTCTGCTTCGGATCAGCTCCAAAGATCGCTCTGGCAGTCTCAGTACGGCCGGCACCCATAAGTCCGGAAAATCCGAGGATCTCACCCTTTCTAAGTTCAAAAGATACGTCCTGAACCATCTTTCCTGCTGTAAGGTGCTCAACCTTCAGCACTACCGGTGCATCATCCGGAACCATGCTGTGTTCCTTCGGCTTTTCGTAAATTACACGGCCAACCATCATGTTGATGATGTCTTCCTTTGTACAGTCTTTTGTGATAAGTGTTCCAACATAACCACCATCTCTCATGACTGTTACACGGTCTGTGATGACCTTGATCTCATCCATTCTGTGGGAGATATAAATAATACCCATTCCCTGAGAACGAAGATCTCTTATGATAACAAACAGATCCTCAATCTCTTTCTCAGTAAGAGCAGCTGACGGCTCATCAAATACGATTATCTTTGCATTATGTGAAATTGCTTTTGCGATCTCACACATCTGCTGCTTACCTACTGTCAGGTGGCTCATTTTTTCACGGGGATTGATATCGATGTGAAGCTTATCGAAAAGTGCTTTTGAATCCTCGATCATTTTTTTGTCATCGATCCTGAGTCCTTTTCTCGGCTCTCGTCCGATGAAGATATTCTGTGCAACTGTCAGGTCACCGACCATGTTCAGCTCCTGATGAACGATTACGATACCTGCAGCCTGTGCATCCCTTGTATTATGAAACTCAACTTCTTTTCCCTGATATTTGATGGAACCCGAATCTTTTTTGTAGATTCCTGTGAGAACCTTCATAAGTGTTGATTTACCGGCACCGTTCTCTCCCATCAGTGCATGTACTTCTCCTGCCCTTACGTCAAGGCTTACATGATCCAGTGCATGAACTCCGGGGAAAGATTTGTCGATGTCTTTCATCTCTAAGATAACTTCACCCATTTCTCTTTCTCCTTCCCTTTAGTTCTTTCTGCGTCTTGCGGATACGTCTGCATAAACAGCTACGATAACGATGAGACCTGTAATAACGAGCTGTACGTCCTTTGTCATCTTCAGTGCCAGGATTCCTTCCTGCAGAAGTGAAATGATGAGAACACCGATCACTGTACCTGCGATGGAAGCAGAACCGCCTGCCATTGAAGTGCCGCCCATTACACAACCTGCGATAGCTTCGTTATTGTACTGATCGCCATATCCGGGCTGAACTGTTGTATACGCTCCAACGAAGAAAATTGCTGCTATTCCAACGAGAAGTCCGCACAATGCGTAAGCGAGCATTTCCCATTTCTTTGTATTAACACCAGAAAGACGAACCGCTTCACGATTGTCTCCGAGGCAAAGTACATAACGTCCAAACTTTGTCTTATTAAGTATGATCGCGCAAACTACTGCAACTGCCAGGAAAAGAACAAAACCTGTAGGGAAGCTTCCTGCCTTTACCAGATTTCTGAACCATCCTGCCGGATCCTGGGATCTCGGCCAGCTGACTGACTGAGTCTTTGTGAATACAGATGCGATACCCTTTGCCATATTCATGGATGCCATGGATACGATGAATGGAGGTACTGTCCAGTACGCTACCAGATAGCCGTTCCAAAGACCGAATGCAAGTCCTATCAGCATACTGATCACAAGTGAAACACCTGTCGGCACTCCGTAACTCATCATGCAGTAACCTGAGATCAGACCACAGCAGAACATTACAGGTCCTATGGAGAAATCAATACCGCCGGTGGCGATAACGAATGTAACTCCAAGTGACAGGAATCCAAGGAAGTACGCGTAATTCAGTGCTCCCATGATGTGGGACATTCCTGCAAATCCGGGTACCAGTATTGAAAACATTATGTACATCACTACCAATACACAGCAGAGGATTATCCGGTTAAATCCAAGCTTTTTTACGATTGGATTTTGTTTGAATTTTTCCACTTCTTTTCCCTCCATACCTATTATTCCCGAACCGTTCTTACCCGTCAGATCCGGTTCGCCCCGGGTTAATATATATCAGAATACCTTCTCCGTTCTCTGATCTCTCTTAGTCATCCGGGGTGATACGCTTCACTATTTACATTTAAGTGAAACGTTTCGCTCTTGTGTAATTATCCTATACTTGGTTCAAAGTGTCAATACTTTTTCGTCATTTCGCAAATATTTTGATGATTATTCACACCTTTTATGCACATTTACGATATTGGTTTGCACAAAAACAGATACAATAATCGTTTTCTCCTCTGCAATATTAACAAATGCCGATTTTAACCATTGAGATCCCGCACCGAGTCTCCTTCAAAAAGGTGCGTTGATAGAATTACATTGATATGACCTTCTTCATTGATCGCCTTTTTCTCTTTCTTTTCACGTATCCTCTGCATAAGGATCTCTACGCCCTTCTGACCGAAACGTTCCATAGGCTGTTCTACTACAGTCAGTCTGGTCTTTAAGACATTAGAAAGGAGCAGGTTATCAAATCCAACTACCGAAATGTCTTCCGGATAGCTTACCTGTGCTTCATTCAGAGCCATGACGACTCCGAGATTGATACCATAATTTGTACAGAGTACTGCTGTCGGACGGTCATCAAGCTTTAAGAGTTCCTGCATTGCAGTATAACCGTACCTTGTCGTCGCAGTTCCTGTATTCATTACATATTCGTCAGGCATAGCGAGTTCTGCATCTTCCATCGCATCTCTATACCCACGAAACCTTTCGCGGCTCGTTGATTCCTCACTTCCGCTGATCACCGCGATCTTTTTATGACCTCGATTAATTAGATATTTTACTGCTCCTGCCGCTGCTTCTCTGTTATTTACCGTCACACCATCGAGCGATCTGTCCCGGAACTGTCTGTCTATCAGCACTACCGGTATTTCAGCATCAAATGCAGACTTTAATACATAAGAATTTGTAGCCGCAGGAATACAGAGTATTCCATCTACTTTTTTATTTACCAGAAAGCGGATATTATTCCTCTCTCTTTCCGGATCTTCGCTGGAATCAACTATAAGGACCCCGTAGCCAAGTTTCCCAAGTTCTACACCGATACGATGCAATATCATACTGCAAAACATATCGGTGATATCAAATACGCTGACACCTATAGTTCTGGTACTATTTGTCACCAGCCCTCTCGCTATCTCATTTACTTCGTAGTGAAGTTTTTTTACTGCAGCTTCTATCAGTTCTTTATTTCTCGGGAGCACGTTTCCGCCATTCAGGTACTTTGAGATCGTCGCGAGCGAAAGTCCCGTTTCTTCTTTTATGTCCTTTATGGTTGCCGGCATCCTGTTCCCCTTTTCTTTATTGAAACCCGGGACACCCCCTGTCCCGGATTTCCTTAACCCCTTTCCTGTTTACTGAACGATGACTCCGTCCTCATCCCAGAGATCATGCCAGCTCTTTGCACCGGGCCACAGGAATACCTGTCCTTTAACAAGACGGTTATTCTTTTCCATAGTTCCGATAGCTTTCATTTCATCTTCTGTAAGAGGATCTTCTGTTACACACTTAAGATTTCCAACATAGTTGTGAATAGAGAATGGTATTGCCATTTCTCCTCTCTGATGTGCCCACTTCAGACAGATGAGAGCCGGATGAACACCATGATTCTTTGCGATCTCTACGATAGTAGGCTCTTTCATGTCGTTAACATCTTCCGGTTCAATATCTCTTTCCGGACGTCTCGGACTTCCGAGAGGCATATATCCTACCGGCTGGATCTGGTGATCTACAAGGTACTGCATGAGTTCATTCTGCTGGAAGCATGGATGGATCTCAAGTTCGCAAGCTGCAGGCTTTGTACCGAGCTTAGGAAGAACCGCCTCGAGCTTCGGGATAGTTAGATTTGATATGCCGATATTTCGAACCAGACCTTCTTTTTTCAGGTCTTCGATCTGACCGTAGGTATCTACAAATTCTTCAACTGAAAACGGCTTTGAATCAGGATTTCTGGAATCCACATCACAATGCGGTGCATGGTAATTCGGGAACGGCCAGTGAATATAGTACATATCCACATAATCAAGCTTCAGATCTGTGAGGCTCTTCTTCAGTGCCTCTCCAACCTTTCTATGCATGTCGTTCCAGACTTTTGTCATGATAAAGAGCTCATCACGCTTTACCACGCCGTCGTCCATTACTTCTTTAAGAACATCTCCTATCATGTCCTCATTTCCATAACATGCTGCGCAGTCCACGTTTCTGTATCCTGCACGGATTGCTCCGTTAACAGCTCCGGATACTTCTTCTGCACTTACACGGTCTGAACCGAAGGTTCCGAGACCGATGCAGGGTACTTCTTCACCTGTGTACAGCTTTACCTTTGGCACGAGTGCCGGATCTACAAATTCTGCCATTTTGCTCTCCTTTTTTAAATGACGTTGTTCGCATTTAATAATTAATAAATCTCTATTCTATTTTCTCTACTGAGATCTGCGGAAGAATTTTCTTATAATCCTCCATTACGAAAAATCCTGTTTCTTCTCTCATAGCTGCGGCATTTGACATTGCGCTGGCTCTTGCCATCATGTCCGGAACACTTAATCCTTCAGCAAGGCTCGTTGCGAATCCTGCTATCATCGTGTCGCCGCATCCTACTGTGTTTACGGGTTTATTCTGAGGTACTTTTGCCCTGTATACTCCCTCGTCACATACGATAAGCGAGCCATCTATTCCAAGTGATACAGCCACATACTCTATTCCTTTTTCGTGGAGTTTTTTTGCAGCTCCGATCACCTGGTCAATGTCATCACAAGGGAGACCCGTGAGCATCCTGATCTCGTCCTTATTTGGCTTAACAAGTGTCGGACAGGCATCTACTCCATGTTTCAATAGTTCTCCGCTTGTATCAAGTATTACCGGTTTTCCTGCATCTTTAACTATTTTTACAAGTTCCTGATATGCATGATAGTCAAGACCTCTTGGAACACTTCCGGACATCGCGACCACTTCCGCTTTTTCTACGAGTCCTGAAAAATGTTTTTTGAATTCTTCAAATTCCTCAGGCTTAACTGTGAATCCCGGCTCAAGGAACTCTGTTTCTTTTCCGGTGCTCTCATCATAGATATTTATGCATGAGCGGCTCTCATCCTTTACATGATAAAAGTCTGCCTTAACATTAAAAGGTTCCAATGCTTCCTCGATATATGCCCCTGCATGTCCGCCTGTAAATCCGGTCGCCAGTACTTCCGCACCGATGATAGCCGCAGGTTTTGATACATTCAGTCCTTTTCCACCGGGATAATAGCTGCATTCCTTTACACGGTTTACATGCCCAACCTCAAAAGAATCAACCACATATCTTTTATCTATTGATGCGTTTAACGTAACTGTCAGTAACATTTTTATCCCCTTTTTCACGCCTCACTGTCGATAAGGATCTTTCCTTTTACAGCTCCCGGCTGCTTAAAGAGCTCAAAGGCATCTTTTATCTGACTTAACGGATACTTCTTAAATATCAGCCTCTCATCATATTTCAGCTTTCCGCTTCCGTAATATTCGCTTGTGAGTGTCCACTCATGTCCGGGGAAAGGCGCGCTGTAACTCATCCACGAACCTGTCAGGTTGAACTCCTTGCGGTTCATGTTCTCCCACTCGTCTACAGTGAAAGTCATTTCTTTCTTAGGTGTTCCGATGTAGCACATCTGTGCTTTATTTGCAGCGAGCTTAAATGCCATCTTCATAGTGATGGTATTTCCAGCTGTCTCATAAACATAGTCAAAACCGTGTCCATCAGTCATTGCCAGCGCTTTTTCCATAAAGCCTTCTTCAAGAGTGTTTACACCCTCATCTGCTCCCATTTCTTTTGCGAAGTCGAGCTTCTCCGGAACGATATCGAACACAACGATCTTACGGGCACCGAATGCTTTGAGCCATTCGATAAGGAGTACTCCGATAGTTCCTCCGCCAAGAACTGCCACATATTTTCCGGGTTTATAATCGACCCTCTCAAGTCCGTGCAGAGCTACCGTTGTAGGCTCAAAAAGAGCCCCCTGCTCAAACGAAACATCATCCGATATATGAACAGCATTTGCTTCCGGTACACATACATACTCAGCAAATGAACCCTGCTGACGTGAACCTATAAAACTGTATTTTTTGCAAAGCGAGAAATCTCCCCTCTGGCAATCGGGGCATTTCATGCAGGGCACAAGCGGCACACCTGCCACACGATCACCGGGCTTGAAATTTGTAACACCTTCTCCGACTTTATCAACAGTTCCGGAAAACTCATGTCCGATGACATTAGGGAAAAAGTGGCAGGCATCAGCGTTAACTCTGGGTACATCAGAGCCGCAGATACCGGTGTATTTTACTTTTACCCTAACCTCGCCTGCTTTAGGTTCCGGATCAGCCATATCCTCATAACGGATGTCATTAGGTGCGTATATTACTCCAGCTTTCATTTCTTTGATTACCTTCTTTCATACAAAAACATTTATTGTCTGGCCATCAGACCTTTCAGATCCTCATACAGTTCTCTGTATATGTCGTAATTTTTGTCATATACTTCTTTGTTTGCCGGATTCGGATCATGATGTCTTGTTGGATGGACTGTGATAGATACTGCCTCTTCAAAGTCGTTATAGACACCTGTTCCGACTCCCGCGAGGATCGCTGCTCCGAGAGATGTTTCTGTTCCGGAATGACAGACGGTGATGGGCTTTCCTGTAACATCGGACTTTATCTGCGTCCAGATATGTGCCATAGATGCACCTCCCATAGCACGAAGTTCTTTTACTTCTCCACCACACTTCTCTGCGATCTCCAGATTATGGCGAAGCGCAAATGCCCCGCCTTCCATTGCAGATCTTATGAAATGCGCTTTTGTCTTTGTGAAGTCGATCCCATACCATACGCCCTTTGCTTTAGGATCCCATATGGGTGATCTTTCACCTGCCATGTATGGCAGAAATACGAGTCCGTCAGAACCGGGGGCAACACCTTCTGCAAGTTCATTAAACTGAGCTACATCCGGCATATTTCGTTCTTTTTCGAGTGTTCGTTCGTAATCACCAAAGTTAGCGGTGATCCAGCGCATTACTCCTGCACCGCCTGTTGTTCCACCTTGTAATAACCATTTGTCAGGTACTACGTGGAAACTTGTTATGAGTGTCGGATCAGCAGCATAATGATCCAGGCAGATACTCATTCCACCAGCCTGACCTCCCTGTTCCTGAGTCTCACCATTATTTAGGACTCCTGTTCCAAGCGTACCGCATGCTGCATCAAGTCCTCCGGCAACTACCGGTGTTCCCTCTTTTAAGCCTGTGAGACGCGATGCCTCGGTTGTAACTCTTCCGATCACTGCGTGGCACGGATAGATATCAGGAAGAAAGCTCTCCGGTATCCCGAGATCCCGGGCCATTTCTTTGTCCCATGTACCATTATGCATATCAAAGCAGGAAAGTCCGTATCCTTGAGAAATATCCTGAGTGATCTCTCCCGTGAGTCTGTATGCGATAAAACTGTTCGACTGGAGTATACGGTGTATTTTTTTGTACATATCAGGGTGATTTTCCCTGTACCATACGATCTTCGCTGTCGTATATGACGGCTGAAGTGTATTGCCGGACAGATAAAAGATCCTGTCTCCCATTTCACTTCGAATGCGCTTTGCGATCTCATCCGAACGTGTATCCATCCATATCGGAGTATTTATGAGACACTGTCCGGCATCATCAATGGCGATAGCCGACCAGCTCTGTCCGTCGATACCGACACCGGAAATATCAGCAGCGTCGATACCGCTCTTTTCTATGACTTTCGCTGTGCTCTCGCAGACTGCTTTCCACCATTCTTCAGGATCCTGCTCTGCCCATCCCTCATGGGGATAGTAAACCTTGTAAGCACCGGTTTCGGAAGCGATCACCTGACCGTCCCTGTCAAAAAGGACTATCTTGCAGGAACTGGTCCCTATATCTATACCAAGTAAGTAAGTTCCCATTTTCAGGCCTTTCCATCACATCCGCAAACCTTCATGCGGTATTCAACCTGCTTTTTAACAGCTTCCATAGCAACTTTTCCGATCTTCTTCGGATCGATAACTGTATCATCCTCATTCAAAAGTTTTCTGGTAGCTTTCAGATACTCCTGTCTAAGCTCAGTTGCAAAATTAACCTTACACATGCCTCTCTTTACGCAATCGCGTACATCTTCATCAGAAAGACCTGACGAACCGTGAAGTACAAGAGGTACATCTACAACTTCTTTAACTTCCGAAATTCTCTGAGTGTTAAGAACAGGCTTAACTTTATAAACACCATGTGCTGTTCCTATTCCGATCGCCAGTGAATCAACTCCTGTCTCCTCTACGAAACGTTTTGCTTCCTGAGGATCTGTATAAGCCGAATCCTTTGACTCTGTATCATCTTCCTTGCCGCCTACCCGTCCGAGTTCTGCTTCTACAGGCACTCCGCAGGCACGTCCTACATCTGCTACTCTCTTTGAAAGTTCGATGTTTTCTTCAAGTGAAAGCTTTGAACCATCGATCATTACCGAGCTGTAACCAACCTGAATAGCCTTAACAGCCATCTCGTAACTCTCACCATGATCTAAGTGGAGGCATACCGGAACGCTTACTTTCTCTGCCTCAGCCTTTACGATAGCTGCAAAAGTTTCAAGGGATGCATATCTTACTGTTCCCGGAGTTGTCTGGATCATTACAGGAGCCTTCAGTTCCTCTGCTGCCGCGATGATCGCTCTGATCATTTCCATGTTTTCTGCATTAAATGCACCGACTGCATATCCGCCCTGCTGAGCCTTTAAGAGCATTTCTTTAGATGTTGTGTACATATTTTACATATGTCCTTTCTATTTAAGCCTTTGAATCGTTTCGGTAACTGTTCTCACATAAACGGAACACTTATTGCGGATGTCACGCTCACTCGGCGTTCTTCACTACGCCCTTCTGGATCATTACATTTGCATAAACTGCCGATTCTCCGCTTTCTACGATGCAGTAGCAGGTCTTTGCTTCTTCATAAAACTTAAATCTCTCGATATGTCCGATAGCAGAAGCACCTCTCTTATCGTGCTTTGCAACAATCTCAGCATACTTATCCCAGATAGGTGTCTCTATCTTGCCAACATCCTGAGGCATGAGTTCCATGAGATTTACAGGATGTTCTACATATTCATCAAGCGGAATAACCGAAAGAATAGCGTCCAAAAGTTCAGGAACACCGTGTCCATCAGCTCTTAATACGATCGCATTCTTGCCCATTGTCATCGCCGGGAAGTTTCCGTCTCCGATAACGATCCGGTCGCTGTGACCCATTTCGCAAAGAACCTTTAAGAGTTCAGGTGAAAGAATTTTCGGAATACCAGTAAGCATTTTATACCCTCCTTGATTTTGAACGTTTCGTTGTTATCAATTCGCTTGAATTGTGCTAATTTATTAGCTTTTACATACATTTATTCAAGCTTGTGTCTTATTTCGTTTCGTTATAGAGCGAAACGTTTTGTCTATGTGTATTATAGTTTGAGCAATTTTGTTTTTCAATTGTCGTATATGTAAAAAAAGAGAGCCGCGTTTTGGCGACTCTCTACAAAGCACTTTTTATGCTTTATTCTTTTTACTTGTACGGCTTATACAGAGGGCCATAATTCTTACATGCCCTGTAATCTGCACCTTCCTTGTCTACTGTTCCGAATGCGCTCCATGCTGCCGGACGATAGATCTTTTCTTCCGGTACATTGTGCATTGCTACAGGAATTCTAAGCATTGACGCCATTGTGATAAGATCGGCACCAATGTGACCATATACGGATGCACCGTGATTTGCGCCCCATGCACGCATTACTTCGTATGCGCTCTTAAATACGGAGCCTTCCTTGCCGTCACATCTGGGTGTGAACCATGTGCAAGGCCATGTATAGTCTGTTCTCTTCCAGAGAGTATCTGTTACTTCCTCAGGAAGCTTTACTGTCCATCCTTCTGCGATCTGCAGGAACGGTCCGAGACCCTTTACGAGATTCAGACGTACCATTGTTACAGGCATTTCTGCATCTGTTACAAATCTTGAAGAATATCCGCCGCCTCTGAAGTATCCGTTGTCAGCAGGATTCCAAGTTGTTGCAGCGAGTAGTTTTTCCTGATCTTCCTGTGTAAGATCCCAGAAAGCCTTTACTACATTTTTTCCATCCGCATCTGTAACAGCGCCGGAATAGTCAAGTGCAGACGCACCGGAATTGATTAGGTGAAGGAAACCATCAGCTTCTTTTGCGTGGCCTTCGATCTCATATCCTGTAACTCTCTTTACAGACTCTCCGCTCCAGTATGTACGAACATCGGAGAACATCGCTGCCTTACCTGTGAGCTGCTTCTCAAAGAGCATGCAAAGACCATTCAGTGTATCATTTTCTGTCGCAAGCACATACGGTTCTCTTGCTCCATCATAGTCAAACGATGTGGAAAGAAGTGCTTCCGGATAGTCACAGTTCGGCCAGTGATCTGTCCACTGTCTCTGTCCCTGGAAGCCACCTGCAATAGCATTGTGTCCGAGTGCTTCCTCTTCAAATGCCTGCTTACCGGCTGTTACGTTAGGATCAGCGAGCTTCGGATTTCCGCGCATCAGATCCTTAATGATGATATACATCTTTACAGTGAATTCCCACTGCTCGTCCTTTGTCTTTCTATCCTTCTGTATCCACTCAGGATTCTTGTCAAATCCCTCCGGACAATACTTCTTTGTCCATTCGAGAGCTCTCTTGAACTCCTCTTCATCGTAAATTCCCTCATCCATACGACGGAGAACTTCTACTTCGTCAACAGACTCTACTCTCATTCCGAGATAAGATTCAAAGAAATCCTGATCCATGATAGATCCGCCGATACCCATTGTTACGGAACCGATCTGCAGATAAGAAAGTCCGCGGATAGATGCTGCAGCAACTGCTGCACGTCCAAATCTTAAAAGCATTTCCTTTACATCATCAGGAATCGTTTCATCATCTGCATCCTGTACGTCCTTGCCATACATTCCAAATGCAGGAAGTCCCTTCTGAGCGTGAGTCGCAAGAACAGATGCCAGATAAACAGCACCCGGTCTCTCTGTTGCGTTAAGTCCCCATACACCTTTTATTGTCAGAGGATCCATATCCATTGTCTCTGAACCATAACACCAGCAAGGTGTTACGGAAAGTGTGATCTCTACGCCTTCCTTCTTAAACTGCTCTGCGCACTTTGCGCTTTCCTGAACACGACCGATCGTGGTATCAGAGATAACGACTTTAACAGGTGTTCCATCTGCATAACGTAGATTATCTTCATAGAGCTTCTTTGCTCTGCGAGCCATGCTCATTGTCTGTTCTTCAAGTGATCCTCTTACATCAAGGGGTCCTTTTCTGCCATCGATGATAGGACGGATACCAATTACGGGATGTCCTCCAACAAGTTTTCTGCTGTCTGCCATTTTGTACCTCCATAAATTTTATACAAATATTTTTTTCGCGTTTCCTGTGTCATAGCACATCAATATACGCGTAACGTTTCATCTATATGATACTTTAGCATTGATTTTGGGTAAATAATAGGGATATAATGGCAAAAAGTAGTACTATATTCACTTTTTGATACGTTTTGTCAGAATATTACAATTTTTTGTACAGCATTTTGTTCATTATAGCAAAGATGCGGTATTTTAGCCGTTTATCAGTATTTTCATGTATTGTCCGGATTGAAGGGTATACAGTATATCGCGAAACATTTTGCTTTACATCAAAGGAGTAACTAATGCAGTATCTGGAACTTCACGAAAATAAAAAACACGGTACGACAGAATTTCCGTTTGAATACCATCACATAGACAAAAACCATGCCAGATATGTAATGGATCATCACTGGCACGAAGAATATGAGCTGATACGTGTTATCCAGGGAAAACTTGAAATGACTATAAATGAGCAGGAATTTACCCTCTGTCCTAAAGAGCTTATGCTGGTTCCGGGAGGCACACTTCATTCCGGAACACCAGATAAATGTGTTTACGAGTGCCTTGTTTTTGATCCGAATATATTTTTGAACGAGAACGGCATCATATCCGGATGGTTCAGACGTATCGTTTCGCGTAATCTCAGACCGGACATATTTTACAGCTCTGAAAAAAAGAATGTCATAAACATCGCCCGCATGATTTTCGAAGCCATGGCAGATCACCAGCACGGCTATGAACTGGCTGTTACCGGTGGGATATCCATGCTTTTCAGTGCCATAATCTCAGAAAAACTGTATG
This sequence comes from Lachnospiraceae bacterium MC2017, assembly GCA_000701625.1. GTDB lineage: Bacteria > Bacillota > Clostridia > Lachnospirales > Lachnospiraceae > NK4A144. Next base: position 16,407 of record JNJK01000007.1, on the reverse strand, counting down.
AATCAGGTCCTGCAACACCCGAAAGAGAGAGTCGAAAGATCCGCCGTATAAAAAAAGTCCTGGACTTCATAGACAGCAACTTTACATCCGATATCACTCTTGAACAACTTTCAGATGTTGCATCCATGAACCCAAAGTATTTCTGTCGTTTTTTCAGAAAGATCACAAACCGTACCCCTATGGATTACCTAAATTATCAGCGGATAGAACACGCCTGCTACGATCTGTCACATACAGGACAGTCTGTAACAGAGGTCGCATACCGCTGTGGTTTTAACGATCTTTCATATTTCATTCGTATTTTTAAAAAATACAAAGGAGTTACGCCCGGCAAGTACCGGGAATAACTCCAATTAGTTAACCTATATTCAATCCACTAAGATTAAAAAGCTCTCCAAGTGTCGCACCAGTCTTCGGTGTCATCGCCTTTCTGATGATCTCCAGAGTCTCATGCACTTTGTCACTGACATTTACCTCATAATAGAGCTTAGCCGTATTCTCTGCATCAGTCAGCCCGTCATGAGCTCTCCCCTGAAACTGGATCCCGATAGCATTAAGTGCTTTGTCAAGTGCCGGAGATCTTGAGAAATTCAGCATTTTCTGAAATTCATCCTGAAAGTCGATCCAATGATGGAGCATATATTCTATCTCATCGGTACAATCCATTCCTTTCTGCTTCATCTCATTTTGTATCTGATTCAGATCGTTCACACTCCAGGAATATATCTCATAGTCCTGCTCACCGCACCAGTCAACAAACCTTCCAAATGCATTTTGAAATATATCTGCGTCTGCAAGCATCGCCGTCGTGATACCGGTCAGATTCTCAAATTTCTTCCGGACTTCCTTACTGTAAACCGGTTTCACATATTCTTTAAATCGGTCTGTGATCTCTCCGTTATCCCCAAGAACCACTGCTCCGATCTCGATCGTCTCATATTTGCTTATACTGCTCTTCTCGCGAAACTCGTTATCGACCGGATGCATCTCTAAATCAATAAAAATCTTTCTCAAAACCTAACCCCATTTCAGACTAACCATGTAGATTCTATCATTATATCCCTAACAAGCCGGAAAAAAAAACAGAAATTGATACGTAAAAACAGGGATGGCAAAATAATAAAGTATTTGATAGTAGAAACGATTGTAATGCAATAATTAATACATCAAAAGATAACTTATTATTCGGTTGTAAGAACACTGTGATTCCCGATGATGTGAAGAGTATAGAAAAATATGCATTCTATGATTGTACGGGTCTGACAAAAATGGAACTCCCGGATTCAATAGAAAAGATTGGAAAATATGCGTTTGCAAAATGTACACAGCTAAATAAAATTTCTATACCGGATAAGGTAACAAAGCTGGATGAGTATGTATTTGATGCCTGTGGATTAGAAGAGATTATTATTCCCTGGAGTGTACGCTCGATAGAAATGTGCTGCTTTGATCATTGTGATAATTTAGAAGATATTTACTATAAGGGATCGGAGCAAGACTGGGAAGGAATTATTCTCTGAAACGTAAACCGGATATTATATTATCCTCTAAACCCTCAGTTGTTCAAGTGAATGAAAATGGAGATCTGAAAGTCATCGGCGAAAAAGGATCTGCAAGAATCACTCTGGTTTATGGTAATGCTAAATACAAATTTGTTGTTAAAGTCGCAAGAAAGATAATCAAAGTTGAAGGATAAGAGATAAGAGAGGGGTACAGGTTCGCGAACCTGTACCCCTCTCCCTCTTTGCTCAACCCGCACGCTGATGTACCGCCAAATTCTCTGTCCATTGTTTATCTGTTTCCAGTGTTTTGTAGTCCAGAGGCTTTGTACATCCAAGCTTCTTTGATAAACAAATAGTCGTATTCTTAAAGGCTGTTTTAAATAAAATATCTAACATTATGCGTACAGGCAGTGAATATATTTCAGGTCCCGTAAATCTTTGACACTCTTCCGAGAAAAAGTTGTAATCTCTGTCAAAGATCTTCCCCATTTCTCTGTATCCGTCAGTCTCTTTTTCAACCTGCATTTCGTCCATGAAACGCAGCATGAAATTATTACCTTTAACAAGTGTTCCGCCATATTTGCATCCAAGCTCATGTGTAAGCTTCTCAAGATATGCTTCACCGCATCGGAGCTGAGAACCTTCTGCGAAACCTCCCTGCAAAATATAAGAGATCTGTGTGCTCTCTGTTTTAGGTACAAGTGTTTCCAAAAACTCCATCATTAGCCCCGGAACGCATTCAACAAACAGAGGAAGCGCTATCAATATGTTTTTATTCTCATTAAAAGCTCTCCTGGCGTCCCCCCATTCTCTTCTGTTTGAGATCGAATAAAGCTCATACGTATTTCCTCTCTCACAAAAACCTTCGGCAAAGCTGGATATTATCTTATCGGTATTGCTGAATTTCTGCACTCTTGGGCTCCCGTTAAAAATAATTACATGCATGCTGCTGCCTCCTTTAACTCCCAAAATGGATATGCACCGAGCGGCTTACTTCCGAAATTCACCGCGCATCTCTCATTCCATTTATTGAGATAATCTCTATCTACTTCCCCAAGATAGATAAGACCTATATCCGGATTCTTGTCATATCTCATCACATGTCTCATCTGGTTTCCTCTAAACTCCAGATTCATCGTGACAAGCGGCATAACTCTGTCAAAAATGTTCTTCCCCTTGTGATCCATAAAACCAAGAGCTGTATTTGTTATGACCCACAGCTGATCTGCCTTGTGCGCTCTCACTAGGATATCCTCGTAATCGTCCTTTATGGCGCAGGTTCCGGGTGTTTTTAACCAGCAGAAATTGCACCCAAGACACGGAGAAATATTCATATCTGCCGCTTCGATCATTTCATATTCCGTATTTCTTTCCTCAAGGATTTCTCTAAATTCCTTTGAAAGTTCTTTGTCTGATGTTGTATTAACTATTAGAACCATGACTCCTCCTTACTTTTAAGAAGCAACACGTCCGTAACCATGACCATAATTTATCATGTAATAAAAAAAGACTGAGTCCAAACACGGATTTCAGTCTTTTTTACACGGCAATGAATCATCATGCGTCATTTTCTATTATTTCAACACAAAATCTTTGATAAGTCCCAGACATTCACGAAGCATGTTATTCGGAAGAAACCTGCGGCTTGACGGAGCAGCTATACCACAAACATTTTTGTACCCCTGCTTTTTTGCGAGTCCTACAGCTCTAAGTACATGGAAATTATTGGTCACGATTCCGACAGAGTCACTATCTTTATTGAGAAAAGCTGCACTGTATTCCAGATTTTCAGCCGTATTCTCTGATCTGTCCTCAACAATGATCCGCTCCTCATCTACGCCCTTTTCTATGAGGTACTTCTTCATCGCGGTTCCTTCCGCTTCAGGCTCATTCGCGCCCTGCCCACCCGACACGATACATTTTGTATCAGGATTATTTTCAAGATACTCAGCAGCCTTTTTCAGCCTGAATCTCAAAACAACGCTCGGACCGCTCTCACGAACCTGCGCGCCGAGTACCACAATGTAATCCAGATTTTTCTCACCCTCAGTACGGAATGAAGAAAAGATCATCATACTAAGTACCAGTGTTGTAACTATTCCAAGTACCATGACCGCGTGACATCCGACATTTATCCACTTCGGCATACGACTCCACACATCAAATCGCCTAAAAGCCGCCAGCGCTATAAATCCCGCTGCCAGCACAAGCCATATCAGATAAAATCCTGTACCGGATCCCGCCATTCGCACCATGATGCTATATAAGGCACATATGACAGCAAGGATCACAAAAAATATCTCCAATTTCATTTCAACTCAAACTCCATTTAATAACTCCACCTATATTTTCGATTTTAACATAAAAAAATCCGGCAAATTTTTATGATTTATTTAAAGTTTTGCGTTTATTTACAAAACGATCATATATTTTAATGACTGTAGTTTTATAATGAATTTAATCAGTTGTATTTTTGTTAATACATCAGTTTTTATTAATAGGGGTACGAATGATAAGCTGATGGATATTCTATACACTGAAAAAACACACAAGGAGAAGGCATCGTATGAAGGTATTAAATTTCGGGTCTATGAATATAGATAATGTCTATAACGTAGATCATATAATCGCTCCGGGCGAAACAGAAAATTCAACAGGAATAGCACATCACTGCGGCGGAAAAGGTCTCAATCAGTCCATAGCTCTCGCCAAGGCGGGCGCCCCTGTATGGCATGCAGGTCAGATCGGTGACGATGGAAAGATGCTTCTGGATATACTGTCTGAAAGCGGTGTTCATACAGACTATATCCGTAAGATACAGGGGCACTCTGGTCACACGATAATTCAGGTCGATAAAAACGGCCAGAACTCCATTATCTTATTTGGAGGCGCTAACCGTTCAATGACAAGAGATTTCATTGATGACGTATTATCCAATTTTGAAAAGGATGATGTCCTGCTATTGCAGAACGAAATAAATGAACTTCCATATATAATAGATAAGGCTGCTGAAAGAGGTATGCGAATCTTCTTTAATCCGTCACCATATGACGATCTGATCTCAGCCTGCGATCTGAGCAAGATCTATATGTTCTTTATAAATGAAGTCGAGGGCGCACAGATCACCGGAAAAACTAATCCGGACGAGATCTTATCCGAGATGAAAAAACTCTATCCAAACGCTTCTGTACTCCTGACACTCGGCGGAAACGGTTCAGTTTGTCAGACCGCAGACGAAACATGTCATCAAAATATCTTTAAGGTAACTCCGGTCGACACTACTGCTGCCGGCGATACCTACACAGGTTTCTTCATTGCTGCATATCTGGAAGACAAACCGCTTAAGGAAGCAATGACTCTCGCTTCAAAAGCTTCCGCCATAGCAGTCACAAAAGAAGGCGCAGCTCCATCAATTCCGACACGAAAAGAAGTCGAAGACAGCACTATAACAGAATAAAAGCATTTAAAAAGACAGGTTTCCGGATCAACTAAAATCCAAAAACCTGTCTTTTTCTTTGTCGTTTTTATGTTCAGATTGCTGTATACCCGCCATCAACCGGCAGCATTACACCATTCACATATGATGATGCGGGAGATGCGAGGAAGATCGCTGCGGAATCGAGCTCTCCTTCTTCGCCGTATCTTTCAATAGGGATCGCGCCCTTTGCGTACTCTCTGAACCAATCTGTATCAAGAGTGTCTTTTGTGAGCGGAGTCCAGAAATATCCCGGACAGATAGAATTTACGGTGATACCGTACTTTCCCCACTCTGCCGCAAGTGCTCTGGTAAGATTTACCACACCACCCTTCGCTGCATGGTACGGTGATGAACCGGCAATCTTATTTCCAACCAGTCCGTACATGGATGCGATATTTATGATACGACCGTACTTGGCCGGGATCATTGCCTTCTTTGCAACCGCGCGGGCCACCTTAAAAGTACCGAAAAGATCTACTTCCATCTCACTCGCAAACTGCTCATCTGTGATATCCTCAGCCGGCGCAACCGCTCCTGTTCCTGCATTGTTTATCAGGATATCAATACGTCCAAAGCGATCCAGCACTTCCTGTACTACGGCATCTACCCTTTCCGTGTCAGTGATGTCGCACTGCACAGAATAGGTTTCCACTCCGTACTCCTTATTGATCTCGGCCGCAACCTCATCTGTCAGATTTTTCCGCCTTGCAAGAGCAACGATCTTACATCCCTGATTTGCAAGAGCCTTCGCCATCTGCACTCCGAGTCCGGTCGAACAACCTGTTACAATTGCCACACGTTCCGAAAGATCAAAATAATTTTTCAAAACTATATCTCCTTTCACGATAGCCAATTTGTATTAGATTTCTTCTCCTGCAATACATTATATATGTGAAATTTTAAACTAAAAGTAGCTCAACGATACCTTTTTTGTATCATTTTTGTTACTGTTCACTCGCTTACAGCTCGCTCACGTAACGGATTTTGCCAATTAAATCGCCTTCGGCGATGGGCAAAATCCAATGGCTTTTCAACGTTTTTGGTCGTAAACTCCGCAGTAAATGCTCCGTTTACGTCTGAACTGTAACTCATTTTTGTACAAAAATCACAACTATTAATACCGTCCTGTAAACTCGTAGCTTTCACCTGCTGTAAATGCTTCTTTATCTGACTCTGTTACTGAAACACCTGCACCTAGTGCCCAGCATGAAAGAAATGCGCTCATATTTCCGTCATCACTTACAAAGTAAAGATCTCCGGTCTCCTCATCCTCTGTAGCTGTACCTCTGATCTCCTCTGAGCCTTCCGGATGGATCAGCACATCATAGGAACCGCTCTCCATACCATCTGTCACGATAAGGTAATTATCAGATGCGTAATACCCATAATATCCGCTGGGTCCCACTGATGTCGGGAAAGAAAAAGCAACCTCACCTTTCAGATCAGCCAGAGTACTTGCAAGTGTATATGCTTCACTTCTATAACGCCCTTCCGCATTACCCATGATGATCATTCCCTGGATAGAGCCGCCTTCATATATGTAAGCCATTCTTTCAGCCATCGTATCCACATACTTTTCCCAATTCTGATACTCGGCGTAAATATCATCATATGAGACACCCTCAGTATCTTTAAGCCGCTCCAACAGACTTTCTGCCTCAGCCTTCCATATGAGCTTTCCATTGACACTGAGATCATTCATCTCACCCTGAGTCTCTGCATTCTGCTGCATTTCATCATACTTATCATTGAGCTGATTTATTTGTTCCAGCTCTTCTGTAAGATCCTGTGCAGATGCTACTATAGACTTTACTTCATCTTTTATCTGAGCTTCATACTCATAGCCATCACCACTTTCAGATGCTTCGCTGCTCTCTGACGCTTCGCTGTTCTCTGATGCTTCGCTGTTCTCTGATGCTTCGCTGCTCTCTGCCGAAATACTTTCAACTTTTTCTGCCTTATGTCCCATACTTGCGCACCCGGAGAAAGTAAGCGCTGCAACCATCACCAGTAAAAATATTCTTTTTTTCATAACCTCACTCCTGCAAAAATATGTCGTCCAAAAATTAGAAAAAACAGGACATTAAAAACCTTATCATCAATCCTTTCCGATTACAAATACTTTCAATTACATTTATTTTTACGTATAATATTTTGCGGAGTGTTAGTTTTTTAGCTGTTTTTCAGCTATTGTTTTTTGAGAGGAGTCCCCTTTGGGAAGAGCGTCGATTAAACCAAATAAGAATATCTATCAGACAAGCCGCGAAGATCTGAAATGGTCCCGCGCTAAAGCGAGCGAAATGCTGGAATGCATTTCTGAAAGCCAGATTGAAAAATACGAAGACGAAAAGACCGTTCCGCGTCCGGAAGATGTGATCCGCATGTCAGAGGTTTATAAAAAACCCGATCTCTGCAACTATTACTGCACACACGAGTGCGCTATCGGTAAAATATATGTACCTGAAGTAAAAAAGCAGGCTCTTCCGCAGATAATTCTGGAAATGCTTGCTTCGTTAAACGCTGTAAACCAGGATCGCGACAGACTCATCGAGATTGCTGCTGACGGAGAGATCCAAGATGACGAACTTGAAGACTTCGTCATGATACAGGATAAACTCCAGCAGATCTCAATGACCGTAGATTCTCTGAAGCTCTGGGTAAATAACACCATCGCTTCCGGAAAGATCGATAAGTCAAAGCTGGAAGAAATACAGAAATCTGTCCGATAAACATTACAAGACCCTGACACTACAACAATGCAGTGTCAGGGTCAATTTCTTACATCTCTTCTCTACTGTACTTTAAGTGCTTTCGCTTTTTTCATCTCCACGTATTTATCCGCTATCCGTACTGAAACGAAAAATACCGCGACACTTACAAACAAGGCATCCGCAATATCCAGCACACTGTCCTCTTTTGCTATAAAAACATATGAATAGACGATTATCGCATATTGGATCACATATATGACCGTTATATTTGTACTTAACTTCTTCAGGCGGTCAAGAAGCCATTTCGGCCATTTTTTGCTGAGATAATAGCACATGGCAACCCACCACAATGCAAAGCTGGCTAAGCATATGCCGCCGTATATGCCCATATGATAATAACTCATCTGATAATCGCCCTTTATCTGACCAAAATCTATGATCATTTCCAGAGAATTAAAGAGCATAACAAAATAGATCGGCATAAATATCTTTAGCAAAGTTTTGTAAAACGCCTTTTTTGAATAACATTCGCTCAGCTTCTGCCCAAAGATATATCCCGTGACCGGAAAGATGATCCATGAGCAATACGGAAAAAACACGATTTCCGATGTACCAAAGAGTAGTCCAAATGCATATCTGATAAACCCTTCAGGAAAAACAACGTGATCTGTTATCCACTCACCAACAGCAACTACTAACAATGTGCATACGATAAGTGGCCTGGTCTTTAAATTTATCTTTTTTATCAGCGCAAAGGTCAGAAACGCCAATGATGCAAACTGCAGGATGTCAACATTTGCAAATTCCTCTATAGCTGTAGGCAGCTTTTCTGCGTCTCCATCCCTGAAATACACAATGAGATGCGGCAGCGCATACACCAGAAAATTATATACGTAGCTAAGTCCCAACATAGATAACCCGCGCTTTGCAAGCTGAGATGGAGAGTTATTTTTTGAATAAACGATCCCAACCCCAAGCGCCATCATGAATATCGGTGCCGCCGGCGGACTTCCAAAAAACTCGATAACCTGTATCGCCCAGGGGATACTTTCGTTATAAAAGTACTCCTCAGCATGTACAAATATCATGCCTATGATAGCTATTCCTTTCGCAATATCTATTTCTACCTGTCTCCCCGGATTATTCATGTCAGTACCCCCAGATAAATCGTTACTGTCACCCGCTTACAACTCGCTCACGTAACGACTTCGCACATTTATGATGGTAACGCACTTCCAAAATATCTATCGGCAAAAGTATCCCTGCCCCTTACATCCTTTATATAACGTATGTATTAATAAAAATCGTTTTTTATCCGAAAAACAATGTAGGTATACGGAAATCGATTCTTGCGGAGGGAACCGCCTATGAATTATTTGGAACAGGCTAGAAAGTACGAAGAAAAATACTCAAAGATCATTTCAGATGAAGAACGTCCGCTGTATCACATTACTCCGGCGATAGGATGGCTTAATGATCCAAATGGATTCTCCTGGTACAACGGAAAATATCATCTTTTTTATCAATATATGCCCTATCAGACCCGCTGGTCACCCATGATGCATTGGGGACATGTGGAATCCGAGGATCTGATCCATTGGGAAAGAAAGCCTGTGTTTATGGCACCTGAAGCCGACTATGAGACAGGCTGTTACTCAGGCAGCGCCATTATAGATCCTGACGGCAGCCACCTCATCATGTATACGGCGCATTACCAGAGTCTGCCCGATGAAGACGCGGAAAATCCGATCTTTGAAGAATCTGTAGAGACACAGTGCATCATTAAGGGCGATGGGACAACCTATGAACGCTTGCCGGAAAATCCGGTCATAGGAATTCACGACATGCCTGAAGGTGGAAAACCGGCAGATTTCAGAGACCCCTGTATATGGTATGAGAACGGAGAATATTTCTGTGTTCTCGCTATTCGTATGCTGGAAACCGGTCTTGGTTCCATCGTGATATATAAATCCTACGATGCGGTAAACTGGGAGTATCGCGGTGTCCTAATGAAAAATGACGGACGTTTTGGTCAGATGTGGGAATGCCCTGACTTCTTTGAAGTGGATAAAAAAAGCATACTTATTCTGTCCGCAACAGACGTGCAAAATTTTGATCCATGTTTCAGAGGCGGACACTGTGCATATGCTTTTATAGGAGATTATGACAAGATCGGGATGGATTTTAGAGATGACAGCTGTCAAAATCTCGATCTCGGATTCGACTTCTATGCCCCTCAGACCATTCTAACTCCTGACGGCCGACGAGTATTGATAGCATGGATGGCAGACCCTGACGGAGCAAAATGCGCTCCCACCGGCTATAAATGGAACGGACAGATGACCTTCCCCCGTGAACTTCGCATAAAGAACGGACACCTGTATCAGATGCCGATCCGGGAGATCGAGGAGTGTTACGACTCTGCAGTCTCCGCTACAGGACAGGCCGCAGATGAGACCTCATTTGACGGAATACGCGGAAAAACTGTAGACATAACTGTAGAAGCTGACGGAAAAGGAAAATATCTTAAAGACTTCTGCATGAAATTCGCAGTAGATGATAAAGATCCGGACAGAAAATATGTATCCGTAGAATATGACGGCGTAACTAACCGCCTTGTTGTCGACAGAAGCCATGCCGGCAGAACTGCTTCCATAGAAAACCGACGTGAAGTCGAGATCAGAGGCGAAGAAAACGGTAAAAAACTTAAGCTTCGTGTTCTGCTGGACAGATTTTCATTTGAAATATTTGTAAACGACGGATCCGAGGTACTTAGCGGAACCTTATATGAAAGCGATCCTGCATGGGACGGGATCACCTTCAAAGCCCCGGACGCAGAACTGAACATAGTTTGTCTTACATTAAAATATTGAACATTTTCACCGAAAAAATACCTACAGGCAGCCTTTTCCACTTCTTGTGAATAAAGGCTGCCTGTTTTGATCTGCGTCAGACGGTCACACTGCGTCCTCTTTTAGTGCTTCTATGATATTGTCGTCTTTTATCTTGTTTATGCTAAGCGCCATACTGAGACCTACTATCGCAAATACTCCGATAGTGACTGCTGCATACATGAGCAGGTCAGGTGTAAATGTGTATAGCTTGTTATCAAAAGCTCTGTACATCATAAAACTCAAAAGGAGTGACACAGGAAGTCCAAAACTCAATGCTCTGACACCATACAGAAATGTCTCAAGTCTTATCATCTTCTTAAAGCCGCCACTCGCCATTCCGACAGATTTGTACATTGCAAATTCCTTGCGCCTAAGGAGTACTCCTGTCGAAATAGTATTGATGATATTTGCAACAGCAATGAGAGTCAGAAGTGTCGCAAAGCCATACATAACAGTTTTAAGTATCAGCGTAACAGTCTTTGTGATCGCCAGCATTCCTGTCATATCAGTACAGCTGTAATTCGTATACCCCTCTTCTTCCATCATGGTATAGATCTTTTCATTAAGTTCCTTTGGAATAGAAGTCACCACGCCCAGGTCGCAGGTCATTTTTTCCTCAGGAATCGTTTCTATCGCTTTTTCATGAAAGAATGAATCCGGCACAAATACAGCTACTGTTCCCTTTGGCATCAGGTCAAAAACATAATTTTTCGGATCATATTTTACAAAGTCACCTATCTCAACTGCCGGGAAATTTCCCTCCGGCTTATCATAGTGAAGGCTCTGTCCTATTATTCCTGTATTAAAAACGTTGTCCATCCCCTTCTCATGCCTGAGATTATTCAAAAGGACTCCTCGAAGCGTGTCACCGAAATACTTATCTTCAGATAAGCCGTTGTCTTTCAGAAGTTTGCGAAAATCCGCATCATCTATAACTGTAAGCACCATTCCGTCTATCTGCAATTTTTTGTAATTGTCTGTCAGAAAATCAGGATTCGCGATATCCGTATTTGCTGCATACAGATTTTTCTCAGGATAATCCTTAAAGAGATACTCGATAGACTCTGCGCAGAATACCTTGTCTACGCCATCCATCCGGCTTAGATCATCTCTGAGCTTCTCACCCTTTGAAAGCTCGCAGGTGGCAATGAGCTGATACGGCAGGTCAATGTCGTAGCTATTGGCACTTTCTATGGAATTACACAGATAATCTATTGTCAGGAATAATACTATAGATACGGCGATAGTCACTGTTATGACTGTTCCCTTTATGCCGTTTCGCTTGATATTTTTATACGCCAGCTCTCCTTCATAGCCAAATATCTTATGAACGACCGGATTAACGCGCAATTTCTTTGCCCTGACCTTTATCGTATTACTCTCTCTAAGCGCATCTATCGGCATGATCTTTGAAGCCTTGAGTGCAGGTACGAGGACTGATATCCAGATGGTAAACGCAGAGCAAATGATTATCGTACCTATCACCCACGGCGCGCATACGATAGGTATGCTTCCTCTCATTCCTTCCGCTCCGATCAACATATCAGTCTCAAGTATTCTGGCGCCTAAGACAGACAACGTGATACGGGTTCCTATATATCCAAATAGGAGTCCCAGAGGAATCCCAAACACGCCCAGTATAAATCCTTCACAATAGATGGAGGTTCTTTTTTGCCTCCCGGTGGCGCCCACACTTGCCAGCATCCCGAGATATCGCATCCTCTCCGTAAGCGACATCCCGATAGAATTTACTATCAGTATTACAGAAGTGATCACTACTATAATGAGACCTATGCCCAGCATGATAAAAAATCCTTTGTAATCGCCTCCGCTTCCTTCAAAAGCAAAGACACTTACAAGATACTCTGTATTAAATTCAAATTTGGTGATGCCATACTTCTCTATGATCGACTTTAACTGCTTTATCGCCGTGTGATCACAGTTTTTAAGCATGATCCTCACTTCTGCATTTTTTTGTACAGGGCAATACGTATCATCCATACCACGGAGGATATCCCATCCGGCTGTCGGTCTGTTTCCGTGCAGGATGGCTGTCACTATACAGCTGTCTGCCGAATTTGCCACAAACTTCTCATCAGAGCGATAGCTTCCGCCTATGACCATAGTCTTGTCATTTTCATCGGTCACATATCTGTAGCCCTGATCAAACGTTAGAATATCTCCAACCTTTACATCCAGTCCGTTATCCTTTAGAAATGCTTCTTCCACTGCTATCTCATTTGAATTATCCGGAAGTGTTCCCTCGTAATCACATACTACTTCCATGAGGTAATAACCAATGTCCGCATGAGCAATATTTCCGACTTCAAATCTGGCACCCTTGCCACTGTTGATCCGTACTCCGCTTGTATCCGGATTCCTGTCACAAATACCGGCTGTCGCTATTCTTTTATCACTCTTTATCTCTGAAATCTGACTTTCCGTGACCTCTGTAAAACTTGCCTGCGCGTATCCCTCTGACTGTGTAGAAATGACGCCTACAAACTTAAAAACAGAGAAAACTCCTAAAAGGATCGCGCCGATAAGCGCTGTCGCTGTAGCGATACCAAGGATCGTTACTATAGACCTCTTTTTATTCCCGAGAAGATGCCTCATTGTGAGTCTTGCAATGATATTCATGATGCCATGACCCCCAATCTCTTTGAATCTCTGGTGATCATTCCGTCTTCTATGGTGATCACACGGTCGGCAGCAAGTGCTATCCGCTCGTCATGAGTAATGATGATGACTGTCTGATTATTCTCCCTGTTGAATTTCCTTAGAAGTGTGATTATCTCCTTACTGTTTTCAGAATCAAGATTTCCTGTCGGCTCATCCGCAAGAAGTAGTGCCGGATGATTCATGAGAGCGCGTCCGATCGACACTCTCTGCTGCTGACCACCTGACAACTGATTCGGCAGATGCTTCAGTCTGTCCTTCAGTCCAAGTTTTTCTACCAGATCATGCAGCAGCTTTTTATCAGGCTTTCTGTCATCTAGCAAAAGCGGAAGTGTCATATTTTCTTCTACATTCAAAATGGGAATGAGATTGTAAAACTGATAGATGAGTCCGATGTTTCTCCTGCGGAAGATCGCAAGTTTTGTCTCATTAAGCCCACCAATGTTAGTTCCGGCTATATTTACGATTCCTGTCGTCGGGACATCAACACCTCCGAGTATGTGCATGAGCGTTGACTTTCCGGAACCGGAGGGACCTACTATCGCAACGAATTCTCCCTGCTCTACGTCAAAGGAAACGTTTCTCAGCGCATCAACTCTTGTTTCTCCCTCGCCATATATCTTGCAAAGATTTTTGATTTCCAATATCTTCATGTATGATTATCTCCTTTCTCAAGTGAGTGACACCTGTGTACTGCCATCTCTTTACTCTGAGAACAGGTTACATTTCCCACCTTACTTTCCGGTGACTTTTTTATTACAATTTTGTCACTTTAAAACTAAACGATCGTCTTATAGAATCTTATGAAAAACTTCGTACCTTCTCCTACGGTACTGTTGACTACTATATCCCCGTGCTGGTTTGTGATCACTGACTTTGCAAGAGCGAGTCCTATCCCTACGCTGTTTTCACCCGAGTTTTTGCCTTTATAAAATCGTTCAAATATATGCGGCAGATCACTTTCTTCTATTCCGCATCCTGTGTCCTCTATCAATATTTCTTTATAGATATTTGTCTCATTTACGGAGACAGTAAGCGTATCTTCGCTCTCCATATGCTCTATGCAGTTCTTTACGATATTTTGGATCGCTTCTGTAGTCCAGTTTTTGTCACACTTTATTGAAATATCCGAAGACCTGTGAACGTACTTTATATTCTTTAATTCCATAAGCACTTCAAAGGATTTCATCGCCTCCTCGATCATTGCCTCTGCCGGTACTTCTTCCGACTTCATGATTATCGTTCCGGCATCTATCTTTGAGAGTTTTAAGAGAGTCTGTATGAGCCAGTTCATCCTGTCTAACTGCTTTGACTGTGTCCTTATAAACTCCGCTCTTTTTTCCGCGTCATCTTCCGATTCCAGGAGATCATTCATTACCATCATTGATGTCAGCGGTGTTTTCAGCTGATGACTGATATCCGCGATCGCATCTGCCAGAGCCTTTTTGTCTTTCGATAAGAGTTCTTTCTGGTATTTAAGGGTGGTTGTGACTTTGTAGATATTTGTCTTTAGTATCGACAATTCCCCCTCTTCCTGATCAAGTATATTTGGTGCTTCTCCACCTGAGAGAACCTTTGTGAGATATGAATTAAGTGCCTGTATATCAGCAATACGCCTATATGTTGTGATCGTAAACACGATGCTTAAGCTCACTCCGATGAGCACTATCAACACTGCCGCTGCCACTCCGGCAAAAATAAATCCGCATACAGAAGCAGCAACCGTAAATAAGGTTGCTGCAATGATCAATTTATTGAATTCTTTGTTATTAATAATAAACATGATATTTAACCGTTACGCCTTTTCCACGATGTAACCCATACCCCGGACTGTTTTTATTATCTCGGGTTCCGACGGGTTCTTTTCTATCTTATCACGAAGTCTCTTGATATAAACCGTAAGCGTATTGTCATTTACAAAGTCACCACTCACGTCCCACATATTTTCGAGGAGCTGATTTCTCGTCATGACATTTCCCCGATTATTGCAGAAAGAAAGAAGAAGTCTATACTCCAGCGCAGTAAGTTCCACCGGTTCTTCCATGCCTGTTTTGTCATTAATAACCGCTACCTTGGCTTCGTTTGTATATATACGGAGATTCTTTATCTTCAAAATTCCTTCCGTATCACCCGATGCCTTACTTTCGCTTCTCCCGCTTCTCCGAAGTACCGTTCTTATCCGTGCCATCAGCTCATTTATCCTGAATGGCTTGCAGATATAGTCGTCAGCTCCCATTTCCAGTCCCATTACCACGTTTACTTCCGCATCATTTGCCGTTAAAAATATCACCGGCACATCTTCCTTTTCTTTTATAAATTTACATACATCATATCCGTTTCCATCCGGCAGATTTATGTCCAGGATACACAGATCAAAAAAACCACTCTTCCAAAATAAAACCGCGTCTGCTTTGGATTTCCCGAGCACCACGCTGTATCCTTCCTTTTCAAGGGAATACTTAAGTCCCATCCCTATTGCTTCATCATCTTCGATCAAAAATATATTCATCTGGATTCTCCATGTTTCTCCCAAACTTTTTGCAGCATTCCAAAAACGTACACCTATATCATACACATTTTTGCACATGATTCAGTAAAATATCGGATAAAAAAATTTCCACAACTCGTATTTCTACGAGTTGTGGAAATTTTTGTTTTGTGGGTCCCAAGTTCCAAATCCTCTTTGTGCAAGCACGATCGGATTTGTACCTTTTGACCCTGACGTCACCTTATTTCACCATTAGTCTTGTCGTGTAGACCGCTGAGCCATCTCCGGTGCCGTAGATTATCCGGATCCTTGTCTTACCTTTTTTAAGGATCGTTATTTTGCCGGTTGTGCTGTCAACCGTAGCAACTTTTTTATTAGTAGATTCATAGGACGTTGGTTTATTTAGCAGTTCACTCTGATTCGTGATAAAGCTCGAAGCTTCAAGCGTATCACCAACTTTCAGGTTAGTTATCCTCTTCGTAACTGCAGGAAGCTCGGTCTTGACCGTTTGCTCCTCAACCTTTTCCCACTTACCTTTCTTAGCTTTCCTGAAAAGCGAAACTTTTACGCTTCCAACCTTCTTTACGCTGATCTTTCCCTTTTTGGTTACGCTTGCGATCTTTCTCTGACTCTTGTCTTCTACCTTGAACTTATA
>JNJK01000006.1 GCA_000701625.1 Lachnospiraceae bacterium MC2017 | reverse complement strand
TTGTCACTGACAGTTTTGGCGGAGCTGATACAAAACAATGTATGTGATCACCTTCGCCACACTCAAACAACTGCACGGTAAAACCTTTTTCCGCAGCTATTTCCTGCACCAGGGTCTTTAGGTATGTTTCAATTTCTGGTGATAATATTTTCCTTCTGTACTTAACAGACCATACCACATGGTAGTTTATATTACATACAGAAGTACGGTAATGTACGAGATTATCTTTCATGCACATAGTATATCATGGCAAAAGAAAAACGTAAACATCTGTTTGTCACAAATGTCTACGTTTTCTCACCGGTCGCTTTCATCTCGGTAATTGAATTACCGAGGATTCCCGCTCTTTGTCCTAAATACAAAGGACAATAGCTTGTCATTGAAAGGATGTTTAAAAATGGGAACCTATTTGAATCCCGGCAATAGCGGAGAAGCCTTACCTGCATCAGCAGACCTCGCAGATTCGGAAAATCTTATGCGGCACAGATTTTAACATAATCATATAAAGTCCACCGTTGACATCTGCGCTTTAATGCATTAAAATTTGATATCGATTCTCATATAGATGATGTTAAAAGGCAGGTCAGGCGTGAATATTTCTGTTTATTCATCCAAAAACAGCATATCGGACAAAATTGTCGCTCTGGCTCTGTGCGCTCTTCTGACCCTGACACTTTTTTTCTCTGTCCTCTTTCTGACAGAAGAGATGCATCACGACTGCTCCGGCGCCGATTGTCCTATCTGCGCATGTATGCAGCAGTGCTCTGAGAATATAAATCAACTCGGTTCCGGTCTTTTGGAAATCCTTTTCTCAGTGATCATTCCGACATTTTTCGTGATCACGGCTTTCCGTCTTTCACTCATACCGGCACTTCAGACACTTATCCAAAAAAAGATCCGACTAAATAATTAAATAACCTCCAACCAAACTGACTTTTATCAATTTGGTACTTTTTTGCGCCCATTTTTACCATGCAAACGGTAAGTATATAACTATGCATACCGACTTATTTGGAGGTTATTCTATATTATGAAAAATAAAATACTGTCTATTTCTCTTGCTGTCCTCATGGCAGCATCTATTTCCGCATGCGGAAATACTGCTAATAATACTGAAGTTGCTGCCAAAACCAATGCTCCCTCAGACTCCCATCGTCTTTCTATAGTAGTCACAAATTTCCCCGAGTACGATTTTGCCCATCAGATCGTGCAGGATAACGCCGATGTCACAATGCTTTTAAAACCCGGTGCAGAGAGTCACACCTATGATCCTACTCCCGAGGATATCATCACTATTCAAAACAGCGATATGTTTGTCTATGTAGGCGGAGATTCCGACGAATGGGTTGATGACGTACTATCATCCATGGATCAGACTCACATGAATATCTTCCGCCTTATGGATGCTGTCGAAACCGTGCCCGAAGAGCTTGTAGAAGGTATGGAAGAAGAGGCTGAAGAGGAGGAAGCCGCTGAAGATGGTGAAGAAGAAGTCGAACTCGATGAACATGTATGGACTTCTCCTGTAAATGCAATGACGATCGTTCGCAAGATGTCAGAAACTCTCGAAGATCTCGATCCTGACAACAAAGACGTCTATGAGAAAAATGCCTCTAACTATATCTCAGAACTCTCTGATCTTGATAAAGAATTTCAGGATATAGTATCAAACGCCAAGAGAAAAGAGATCATTGTAGGTGACCGTTTTCCCTTCCGCTATTTCTGTGATGAATACGGTCTCTCCTATTATGCAGCATTCCCCGGATGCTCAACCGATACACAGGCATCCGCAAAGACTGTCGCTTTTCTTATCGACAAGGTAAAAAATGACGAGATCCCCGTTGTATTCCATATCGAGCTATCTAACGAAGAAATGTGCAGCAGCATCGCAGAGGCTACAGGTGCAAAGAGCGAACTCCTAAACGCCGTACACAATGTATCTGACGAAGATTTCAAAAATGGCGTAACTTACGTAAGCCTTATGCAGCACAATGTAGAAGTACTAAAGGAGGCACTAAATTAAATGAGTCTCATCAGATGTGAAAATGTCAGCTTCGCTTATGGCAGGAAAACCGCTGTATCCGGGGTGAATTTTGAAGTGAATGCCGGTGATCATCTCTGTATCATAGGAGAAAACGGAGCTGGCAAAAGCACTCTGATAAGGGGGCTTCTACGTCTTAAGAAGCCCTCCTCCGGTAATATCACCTACGGTGATGGATTAAAGGCAAATGAGATTGGTTATCTTCCACAGCAGACAGAGGCTCAGAAAGACTTCCCTGCAACAGTAAGTGAAGTCGTTCTCTCAGGCTGTCTAAACAGTCTTGGCCTGCACTTTTTTTACTCTAAAAATGAAAAAAGGCGTGCCAGTGACAACATGGATCTCCTCGGGATCACTGATCTTTCCGACCGCTGTTACCGTGATCTGTCCGGTGGACAGCAGCAGCGCGTACTCCTTGCCCGGGCTCTATGCGCTACAAAGAAACTCCTGCTCCTCGACGAGCCGGTTACCGGTCTGGATCCGGTAATCGCCGGTGAACTCTATCATGTTATCCGGGATCTCCGTGAGCAGAAACATATTACCATAATCATGGTTTCTCACGATGTAAGCGGTGCCGTTCGTGAGGCAGATCACATACTTCATCTGGCAAATGTTCAGAAGTTCTGCGGTCCTACCGTAAGGTATATAAATGATCCCGTAGGTCGTGCATTCCTCGGAGGTGCTGCATCATGAATACACTTTTCGAAATGATGTCCTACCCCTTTCTGGTGCGGGCTTTTATAGTCGGAATACTGGTATCACTTTGTGCTTCTCTCCTCGGAAGCAGTCTGGTATTAAAACGCTACTCCATGATAGGTGACGGATTGTCTCATGTTGGTTTTGCAGCTCTTGCGATCGCCTATCCACTAGGTATCTCTCCACTTTGGTTATCTATCCCGGTCTGTGTGATCGCAGCATTTCTGCTCCTTCAGATACGTGAAAGTTCACGGATACGCGGAGATGCTGCTACCGCTCTCCTATTAAGCGGTGCTCTGGCTATCGGTGTCATGACCATTTCTCTCACTACGGGCATGAATACGGATGTCTGCAACTATATGTTTGGCAGTATCCTTGCCATGAGTAAGAGCGATCTGACCATTTCGGTAATATTGAGCCTAGTAGTTCTCATCATGTACATCCTTTTCTACAACAGGATCTTTGCCGTGACTTTTGATGAAACCTTCGCTGCAGCAACCGGGACACGTGCACAGACCTACAACATGATCATCGCTGTCCTAACTGCCATTACAATCGTACTAGGTATGCGAATGATGGGAACCCTCCTGATCTCCAGTCTGATCGTTTTCCCTTCTCTGACAGCAATGCGGGTCTGCCGACGATTCCTTAGCACAGTGATCATGTCAGCTGTACTGGCTGTAGTTTGTTTCTCGATCGGACTAATATTGTCCTATCTATATTCGATACCAACTGGCGCCAGCATAGTCGTAACTGATATAGTCGTATTTTTCTTATTCCTGACCATTGAAAAAATCAGAGAACGTTGATCGGTAAAGAAAGGATTGTTTATCGAAATGAAGAAAATTGTAATATATTTTTTAGTTTTCTGTCTCTTTGTCAGTTCTTCACTTACAGGATGCAAACCCAAAACTGCCGACCATAAGAACGCAGGTTCCAAGGCTCAGAGTGAACAGACTTCTGGTACAGATGCGGCATCTGCTGTAACTCCCGATGTACCGACCATTTCTTATAACGAATATCCCTACGATATTCCGAATGATAAAAAGAGTTTTGGTGATGCTTCGCCCGATATCACCGTCGGCGACAGGCACTATATGACTCAGATCAATGACTGGTACATTAACTTCGATAATTACTCTGGAAAAATGGTAGAGATCGAAGGAATGTATCTGGACTTTGGCGAGGGATACAAGTTTGTCGGACGCAATGGTCCATCCTGTCCCTATTGCACAGGAGGTTATGTCGACTTTGAATTTCAGACAGACGAAGACACAAGATCGTTCATCCCGGGAGAAACCTGGATATCTGTAAAAGGATTCCTTCGTGAAGGACATGCTGTCATGAGCGATGAATCCATCATTCCTTTTTATTATATAGAAGCTATGTCTATAACTGAACTTCCTGAAGCAGGCGTCGATCCTATATCGGATTAAAATGTTATCCGGCTTTCAGTCAAAACAAACAGAAAAAGATGCTCCCTGTACCAGACATACATGGGAGCATCTTTATTATTTATGGATTTATCCGTATATTTTTAATCTATGAGCCTGTTTCCTGTTTATATAACCGGAGACCAGAGTTGAGGAACGTGTCAGACGGCAACCGAGAAGCACTTCACCCGTGTCATTATCCACTGTTCTGACACATACACCTCTGACTTTAAAATTCTCTCCGTTCTCATCGTCCTTAAATTCAATTAAAAACTTTGCACCATCCGCTTTTTCCTGATCCCATTCTCCATTCTTAGGAAGTGTAAAAGCTATTCCGGTCGCTGATATATCTCTCATACGCCCTGTTATTTTTCCTTCTCCAGAAAAAATATCAGACGTTACTGTACACGAACTGTACACCGGAACACGAAAAGCACCACGTCTTGTAGATAGTATGCTCTCTGACATTGAAATGATAACATACATTTTTTCCGGTTTTCTCATGTATACCAGTGTCACATTCGGCCATGTAATACACTTTTCTTCATTATCCTTATGAAGATAGATCGTAAAGGTTTTATTCGGGCAGTTCATATTTACTATTTTGTTATACCACTCCGCTGCCGTTACCATGACATAAATCCTGCCCGACTTTGTCACACCGGTGCGTATTACATTTGAATAAAGGTCTACCTGTCGCTCTCCGTCACTGGCACGGATCATTACTTCTGCATTCTCTTCAAGTTCATTCAAGTACATATTCGCACATCACCTACCGCAGATACGTTTTTTCAAGCAATTTCACTGTTACGAATTTCTAGCTAAGGGGTATTATATTTGAGTTGTATACATTATGCAAGAAGTATTTTGTATGTCATTCTTCGAAATCTCGTACAATATCGCATGCTTTTTATGATCACACGTGATATATACCGTAATTATCAGCATTATATAAAACGAAAAACAGGACTCTTTAAAACTTAAACGTTTAAAAAGTCCTGTTATAGCATATGCTATTTATCTTTACATAGATCTTTTACCGAACCGCCCTCTATCAGATGGGTATTTAGGATTATATTGATAAACTCCTTATCTTCGTCAGGTTTTTCTTTCTTCTTTTCACGTATACGCTTCATCAGGATCTCTACACCCTTTACCCCAAAGCGTTCCATTGGCTGCTCTACTACTGTAAGGCTGGTGCTCAGTACCTGCGACAGTATAAGATTATCAAATCCAACAACAGATATCTCATCCGGATAACTTATCTGATTTTCATTCAGAGCCATTACTACGCCCAGATTGATCTCATAATTTGCTGATATCACAGCTGTTGGACGATCTTCCAGCTGCATCAGCTCATTCATTGCCTTGTAACCGTGCTCTGTACTAAGCTCACCAACAAATTGATACTCGTCCCGAAGCTTCAGACCTTCATCATCCATTGCCTCACGATATCCCTTTAATCGCTCATTTGCTGTATATGACGTATCTGAACCAATAAAAGCGATCTTTTCATGTCCTCGCCGTATCAGATAATCAACGATCGAGGCTGCCGCTTCCCTATTATTGATAGTCACACTGTCAAAGGACTTATCCCTATACTTTCCATCGATAAGCACGATAGGGATATCGGCTTCCACTGCATCATCCATCACAGAGGAATCCATTGAGCCTGGGACCATGATAATACCATCAACCTTTTTATTCACAAGGAAACGGATATTTGATGCTTCTTTTTCCGGATCATTCGCTGCATCTACAACCATCATTCCATATCCGAATTTACTTAGTTCACGCCCGATATGGTGGATCAGAACTCCGTTAAATATATCTGCTATTTCAAATACACTGACCCCGATGGTTCTGGTGCTGTTCGTGACCAGACCTCTGGCAATCTCATTCACTTCATAATGAAGTTTCTTTATAGCCGCCTCTATCTTCTGTCTGTTTTCCGGCAGAACATTGCCTCCATTCAGATATTTTGAGATGGTTGCAAGTGATAGACCTGTTTCTTCTTTTATATCTTTTATTGTTGCTGACATTTGTATTCCTTACAGTTCTCTGACAATCTCGCTTAACGGCTTTTTTTGAGTATGGTTCGGCAGTGGTCCAAAGCCCTCTGCTGCATATCCTATGGGCATAAATAATACCACATGCTCATCTTCCGGGAGATTAAATACTTCCTTTGCCTTTGATACGGATACCCTGTTTACCCAGCAGGTACTGAGTCCCTGCTCCAACGCTTCATACATGATATGTGTGGCTACGATAGCACAATCTTCCGCGCCGGAATTTATGCCGTCTTCTTCCGGATATGGATAGGCCTCTTTTATATCATAGGAAAGCATCAGACATACCGGTGCGCCATATACGCAAGGAGTGAGCTCCTTTGCCTTATTCATGGCCTCTTCCGATTTTAATACATAAATCCTGATACACTGGGCATTTCTGGCTGTCGGTGCTTTTCCGGCAACATCAAGAACCTTCTGGAGCTTGTCTGCTTCTACGGCTTTGTCACTGAATTTCTTTACAGAAAATCTTGCAGCTGTCATTTCTTCAAATGTCATATCGACACCTCTTTCCTTTTTGTGCTGTCACACACTTTTTTCTTTTGACCCATAAATATGATAGCATATACTTGTATTGTTCACACCAGGATACATATTTATTTTTTAACTTTAGAAAACTTTCAGAGGATTTTTTATGATCGAATTTAAACCTGTTTCAAGACTTGATATAGATGAACTGCTTCCATATACGGAACTTAATGAAGCGCAGCTGCAGCATTTTTTTGAACCAGATGGCGGTATTTTTATTGCAGAGAGTCCTAAAGTCATAGAACGCGCACTGGATTTTGGCTGCCGCCCTTTGTCTGTCCTTATGGACGAGAGCCGCACTGAGCAGCGTGAAGAAGCAGGCATTCTTAAACGTCTCAGCGATTCCGGGATCTCTGTTCCTGTTTTCACCGCCGCTGAAACTATACTTAAAGATATCACGGGTTTTCATCTGACACGCGGCATGCTCTGCGCTATGATGAGACCCGTCCTTCCGGATCCTATGGATCTTATACGGGATGCACGACGTATCGCAATTTTAGAAAATGTTGTAAACCCTACAAATATCGGTGCCATCTTTCGTTCTGCTGCAGCACTCAATATAGACGCTGTCCTCCTGTCTCCCGGATGCTGCGATCCTTTGACAAGACGCGCCATCCGTGTCAGCATGGGAAATGTCTTCCTGCTGCCCTGGAGCAGGATTACCGTACATAAGAAGCAGACCGAACCATGGTCTGTAACCTTTCTTGATAAGCTCCGTGAGAACGGTTTTGCTTCCGCAGCGCTTGCTCTCCGTGAGGATTCTCTGCATCTCGATGATCCGCAGCTGAAAAATGAAAAAAAGCTCGCTATCCTTCTTGGTAATGAAGGAAACGGGCTTTGTGATGATACTATTTCTGCCTGCGACTACACTGTGATCATCCCCATGTCTCACGATGTCGATTCACTGAATGTAGCCGCAGCCAGCGCTGTTGCTTTCTGGGAACTGACTAAGTGACATTGTCACCGTATCAGTTCCAGTTTTCTACAGCTGTATTGTAATACTGCATGAGAACAGGCTTTGTAAGTCTGTTTATATCGATATTTTCCGATATCTCATCCTTTCCAAATGCAAAGAGGCTCGTGATATTTTCATCGGTTAGATATTTTGTTTCTACTTCTATCCTGAAATCTCCGTCAAGCGAGCCTCTTGATGCCATATTAAATCCCCAGTCACCGAATGCCGGCACTTCCAGGTGATACGGTCTCACATTCAGGTCTTCGCTCTCTATGGTCTTATTTATGCACCAAAACGCATCTTTCGCATAGTAGGGTGATGTGGACTGTACCACCATAACACCCTTATCAGAAAGAGCACTTTTGCACAGTCTGTAAAAAACATTTGAATAGAGCTTATTTAATGATTCCGAGTTTGGGTCAGGCAGATCCACGATTATCAGATCATAGAGAAGTGTATTATTTTCCAGATATTCATAAGCATCTTCTACATGGGTATGAAGCTTTTCGCTTAGGAGACTATTCTGATTTATATCAGTAATATTCTTTTTCGTGCTGCAGATCCGTATCATTTCCTTATCAAGATCTACGAGATCGATGGACTTAACTGTGGGATACTTCAATACTTCTCTCACTGCGAGGCCATCACCGCCTCCCAGTATCAGAACATTTTCCTTTTTTTCCACTTTACTCATTGGCACATGTACGAGGGCCTCATGATACCTGTATTCATCTGACGTTGAGAACTGACAGTTGCCATCTATGTAAAGCCTGGTGTCATCTTTATGACGCGTCATTACTATCTTTTGATAAGGTGTCTGCTCCATAAGAATTATCTTATCTCTGTATAATCCACCCTCGATAGAATTAGAAATATTATCTGCAAATATCATTCCGCCTATCATCACGAGGATTAGTCCAGCTACAACGGACTTATATATCTTTTCTCCCTCTACCCTGTCTGAAAAACGGAAAAGGATGATCCCTGCGCATATGATATTTAACAGTCCACAAAGAAATGACGTCGCAAAGTATCCAAGCTTTGGCAGCAATATCAGCGGAAATGCGACTGATCCCACGAGTCCTCCGATATAGTCAAAGCTGAATATGGATGACAGCGTCATCTTCAGATTGTTTTCATCTGCTTCTATTATCCGCGTTAGAATTGGAATTTCCGCACCGGCCAATGTACCGATCATGATAGTTATGAGGTACATCACCACTGCATAGGATTCTACATAGATATTTGCCAGGAACAGGATCAGTGAGCTCAATCCTCCGACTATTCCTATCCCTATTTCTATGCAGACAAAGATATTAAATAATTTTTTTCCGAAGAATCTGGAAATATATGATCCAAATCCCAATGCACACATGTAGAAACCGATCGTCGTGGAATACTGCATAGTGCTGTTTCCGAGAAGATAAGAACTGACTGCACTGATTATCAGCTCATAGCACATGGAACAGCCTGATATGATCAATGTAGTCAGCATTAAAACTCTGTATTTACCTGACATTACTGAATAACTCCGCTGATTATAAGTGCAATACCAACGAAGATACCAAATACCATGATACCGGCAGCTTCATTCTTTTTACCGATCTCTACATTAAAATTAAATCTGCGGTTAACGAGATCTACAAGAAAATACGCTATCATAAAAAACACAATTCCAAGCACCGAATAGATAAGCGTATCAACTATGCCTGTGAGAAGTGCAAGTTCTCTTTCAACCATGGTTATAGTCATGACAGATGCACGTATGACAAGTCCGAGACCGATATAGATTCCTGCGGAAACCCAGCCGATCGCCTTATTTCCATCTGCGATCTCCTTTGGAAAATCTGCGGGATGAACGAGATCTATCACCGCATATCCTGCCATCATGATCACAAGTCCTACTATTACATATACTACCAGTTCCAAAATTGTACTCAGCATTCTACTCTCCTTTTGTTACATTCTCTCGCTCACATGGCAGGTTTTGCCAATTTATTTTCTACTTTACGCTCTATACGATTTATCTCGACGCTCTGCGCTCTGAAAGCTTTTTTTAACTCTTCTGTTAATTCATTTACTACAAATTCTCTGCACGAAAAAATATCTATAGCTGCGTAACCGTATTCCGGCCATGTATGGATGGAAAAATGTGATGTGCTGATCACCGCAAAGTATGTGATACCTATAGGTTGAAATTTATGTACACACTCTTCTACGATCTCCGCGCCTATTGATCCGATTGCTTTTTTGGCTATCGCTTTTACCTCTTTTTCGTCATCGAGGATCTTTTCATCACAGCCATATAGATCTGCTGTTACCTGTATTGCCAACTACTTTACTCCTTGCATCTCTTTTCTTCATTCTTGATTTCCCAATGTATAAGAAGCGTGAGGGCTGCTCTCAAGGCTATTATCGCACCAAGAATACCAAGTTCTGCCCAGTCTCGTATTATAACAGTACGAAGTACCTCTCCACCAAGCTTAAATTCCAGTGCAAGCGCGATTCCTTCTGCCAGATCCAGACGTATCGCCTTATCTTTTTTTATCCACCTGAAAAAGCACTTAAGCGCTGTGTAGACCAGTATACAGATACCGAAAAGCTCCAGTCCGAGTGTCGAAAACTCTACTACATACCGTAATATTAGTTCTGCATTCTGATAGATCGTCTCCATATTATCCCCCTGGTTTTTTCTTATACATGATAACACGAATTGCAATCTTATACTATGATACCGCCGCCAACTACGCAGTCGTTTTCATCGTAGAAAACGGCTGACTGGCCGGGGGCAGCTGCTCTTACCGGTTCATCAAAGGTGATCTTTACCTTGTCTTCATCCAGCATTTCTATTTCCGCAGCTGTTCCTGCATGATGATAACGTATCTTTACTGCCGCGCGGACCTTTTCTCCTGTTTTCAGATCAGGGATACTCATGAAATTGAGGTCTCGACACATTATCTCTCTACTAAAGAGTGCTTCATTTTTTGCGAGCACTACTTCGTTTGTGTCAGCGCATATCTTTTTTACAAATGCAGGGTATCCCAAAGCTATACCAAGTCCTTTTCTCTGACCTACTGTATAGTGAATGATACCTTTATGCTTTCCGAGGATATTTCCATCTTCATCTACGAAGTTTCCTTCAGGCGGGATTTCTCCCTCACAGTTTTCATTTATATAATCCGCATAGTTTCCATCAGGCACAAAACAGATCTCCTGTGAATCCTTTTTTGCGGCAACCGGTATTCCTGCTTCTTCTGCGATCTTTCTCACATCACTTTTCGCATACTCACCAAGGGGCATCATGGTCTTTGCGAGCTGCTCCTGAGTAAGCCTGTAGAGCATATAGGTCTGATCTTTTTCTGCGTGAACAGCCTTTTTTACTGTATACCTGCCGTTTGGAAGTTTTATTATGGTCGCATAATGGCCCGTTGCCACGTAGTCTGCTTCCAGCACCTCTGCCATGTAACACATTTTTTCCCATTTAACGGTCCTGTTGCATATGACGCATGGGTTTGGAGTAAGGCCCTTTATATAATCTTCTACAAACGGATCCGTGACTTCTTTCTTAAATTCCGCAAGACAGTTCAGCGAATGATATGGGATACCAATCTTCCAGGACGCACTTCTTGCATCGTCTATATCACAGCATCTTCCCTCGTCTCCGTCTTCGGAAACCCATGTGCGGAGAGTTACTCCTATGACCTCGTGTCCTGCCTTTTTTAATAGGTATGCCGTTACTGCACTATCTACACCGCCTGACATTCCTACTACTACCTTTGCCATCTGATCTCCTTTTATTCTTCCATCATTTTTTTGTACAACGGCGATATTAGTCGTAACCGCTCTACTGATTCTTTTAGCGAATCCACCACATAATCTATATCGTCCTCTGTAGTATCTTCCGATATTGTGAGTCTGAGTGAACCGTGCGCTGTTTCATAGGAAAGTCCTAATGCCAGCAATACGTGGGACGGATCTATGGAACCTGACGCACATGCTGAACCCGATGATGCACAGATTCCTTTCTGATCTAATAGTATCAGTAACGACTCTCCATCAACAAATTTAAAGCAAAAATTTGCATTATTTGAGAGACGTTTTTCTGTATCTCCATTTAAGGTCGTATATGGGATCTCAGTCAGAACTCTGTCTATAAGCCTGTTCCTGAGTTTGCTCTCATACGCTTTTCTCTGCCCCATTCTTGAAAGAGCGATCTCCGCGGCTTTGCCAAAACCTATGATACCTGCCACGTTTGTGGTACCTGCTCTGCGCCCTTTTTCCTGTGCTCCTCCATGGATCAGATTTGTGATCTTTACTCCTGACCTTATGTACAAAAAACCGACACCCTTAGGACCATTGATCTTATGAGCGCTGGCAGACAACAGATCTATATTCATCTCTGAAACATTTATCGGCATATGCCCGAATGCCTGCACCGCATCTGTATGAAACAGTATTCCGTGTCTGTGTGCGATCTCACCTATCTCCGAAACCGGTTCCAAAGTACCTATCTCATTATTTGCAAACATTACGGAAATAAGCACGGTTGTCGGTCTGATGGCAGCCTCCAATTCTTTTATATCTATAAAGCCTTTTTCATCCACCGGCAGATATGTCACTTCAAAACCGTGCTGTTCTAAATATTCACAGGTATGGAGTACTGCATGGTGTTCTATAGCAGTGGTAATAATATGATTTCCCTTGCTATAAAGCGTGTCAGCCACACCCTTTATAGCCCAGTTATCGGATTCGCTTCCGCCGGAAGTAAAATATATTTCTTTTCCCTTTGCCCCTATGGCACCGGCGATCGTTTCCCTCGCTTCTGCGATCTTTCTCGCAGTTTTTCCTGCGCTCTCATAGGTGCTCGACGGATTCCAGAATTCTTCCGTGAGATATAGCTTTATTTCTTTAAATACTTCAGGCAAAACCCGCGTAGTAGCGGCATTGTCCATATATATCCTGCGGTCCATATACGGTTCCTTTCAAACTCAAAACGATGACAGGTATTATAACGCTTTTTACGCAAAAAATCGACAGAGCAGATAACCTGAACGTTATCTGTCCTGCCGTCTAAGTGTATTCCGCAAAAAAATCTGCTTTTTACCTTCCTTCGTATGCTTTCCATATAGCTTCATCAAGCTTATCTCTGCCTACCCGGTCTATAGTAAACTTGAATCTTTCACTAGGATTTGCATTTTCCCTGAAGAAATTGAGAGCTGCATCGCATACAGCGAAAAGTGTCTTCTTATCTTCTATAAACGGAACGATCGCTGTTCCTTTATTTATAGTATTTCCAAAAAGTCCACCAAAACTCAGCATATATCCCTGTGTAGTATCGTAGGCATCTGTCGGGCATCCAAGTGCGCATCTGCCGCAATAATTACATTTATCGCGATTTATCGAAACTACTCCGTCTTTTATGGATATAGCCTTCTCTCTGCAGATCTTTTCGCAGAGTCCGCAGGAAATGCACTTATCCTTTATCCATTCAACTCTTACGCCACCCTTTATACCGAGATCATTTTCCTCAGCTTTCAGGCAGTTATTCTGGCATCCTGTAACACCAAATTTAAATTTATGCGGCAATTCCAGACCAAAATATCTGTCATTCAGTTCTTTGGCAAGTTCCTCTGTTTCTATGCAGCCATTGGGGCAGACAGCAGATCCCTGGCACGCTGTGATGGTTCTGACTCTGGGACCGCAAACACCCGGAACAGCACCGCCTTTAGCGAGCGCTTCTTTTACTTCGTCTATATCCTCAAGCTTAATAAACGGGATCTCGATTCCCTGTCTACTTGTCAGATGCACATATCCGTGACCATACTTCTGCGCCACTTCAGTTACAGCCACTAACTGTTCTGTGCTTATCTGTCCTCCTACGACAGCCAGACGGAGCGAAAAGTGATTCTTTTGCTTCTGTCTCATGAAACCGCCTTTTTTAAGAGTTGCGTAATCTGTTGCCATTTTCAGTCTCCTACCTTTTTAATAAACAACTCATAGGTACCGTCTTCGTTATCCGTGAGCTTCAGTATCTGATGACCTTCATCCTTTACACTTCTCGGTACATTCTGGACAGGTTCACCGTCATTTAAATGCACCTGCAGGATCTGACCATCGTCGATTTCTTCCAGAGCCACCTTTGTTTTTACGAATGTTACCGGGCATACCACATCAGTGATATCAATCTTGTCGTCTACTTTGATCTCTGTTTCAGCCATTAGTCTTCCTCCCCTAAAATCAGTAATTCTTCTTTCCTGACATTCCTGCTTTCCTGTTCTCCTTCCACATGAAAGGCATTCAGCACCGGATTATCCTTTTCTGCAAGTGACAGTATAAAATACGTTGCACGAGGATCATTCGCAAGTCTTTTATCTTCTTCCGAAGGTCTGGAAGGTGTCTCAGGATGAGAATGCCAGTTTCCGAGTGGTTTTAGTCCCTCGGCTCTCATATCCTTGACAGCTTTCAGATGCTCTTTCGGATCTATGGAGAAATGCTCATTTGTGTGATCGATATTTGTCAACAAATAAACTTTCCTGATCTCTCTGACTCCGTCCTCTCTATCTATCCCCGCTACCAGTCCGCACGCTTCATCAGGTCTCTCTTTAAGAGCATGTTTATATATTCTGTCAAAATCAGATTTTCTGATCGTTATTTTCATTGATTAATACTCCCCTCTGATTCGCTGCGATACGTTTTTAAGCATTTTTTAATTCGCAAGTCGGCTGCTCGTAATCAATAAGTTCTGTAATAGTCGGTGTATCAGAGCATACCGCGCATCCATTTCCTCGTGCCGGAAGCTTGATCTTATGAAATTCCATCTTCAGCGCATCATATGTCAAAAGATATCCGGAAAGAAGCTCTCCTACGCCTGTGATATACTTCACTGCTTCCATCGCCTGAAGTGAACCGATAACACCGCCCATGGCACCGATAACTCCTGCCTGTTTACAGGTCGGGACCGCATCCTTCGGCGGCGGATTCTTGAAAATACATCTGTAACAAGGTCCTTCTCCCGGCAGGATCGTTGTGAGCTGTCCCTTAAATCTTATGATCCCTGCATGTGAAAAAGGTTTCTTTGCCATTACGCAGGCATCGTTTATGAGGAACTTCGCAGGGAAATTATCTGTACCGTCTATTACGAAATCGTAATCCTTGATAAGATCCAGAATGTTTTCGCTGGTCACGAAATCATAATAGGTATTTACCGTTACATCGGGATTTATTGCCCGCATGGTCTCGGCCGCAGATTCAACCTTTCTCTTTCCGATGTCATTTGTCGTGTGGATGACCTGTCTCTGAAGATTTGAGAGATCAACTACATCCGCATCCGCGATACCGATGGTTCCTACTCCCGCTGCCGCAAGGTACAATGCTGCCGGTGCTCCGAGTCCTCCCGCACCTATTATAAGGACTTTTGCATTTAGGAGCTTCTTCTGACCCTTTACACCGATCTCCTTCAGGATGATGTGTCTTGAATAGCGCTCCAGCTGTTCATTTGTAAATGCCATTAGTATGCACCGCCTCCCATGAAGTAAAGGAACTCTATCTCATCACCTTCCTTTAATACATGTGTTTCAAAAGTTCCGGACTTGATAAATTCCTCATTTACGGATACTGTCACATACTGAGGTGTCTCAACCTGCTCCTGCTCTATGAGAGCAGCTACAGTGATATCATCCGTAACGTCTTTCTTTTCTCCACCAACCGTGATTTTCATTTTTCTATCTCCTTTTTACTTTTTCTTTGAAGTAACCTTGTCAAGCCATGTCCACAAGCTGTACATCAATGTCCCCCATATGAGGAAAAGTACGATATGAACGACCATCGGGACATGAGATGCATAGTGATCCGCATTTACATATTTGGCGAACTCAGGTATATCCGCGTAATAATATGCCCCTGCTCCAAAGTCCAGGCCGTCCACAAGTCCCAGACCATTTGCCATGATGTATATAACAAGTATTCCGACTACTGCTCCAAATCCTATGCCAAGTATCTTTTTGAATCGTCTATGCATCTTTTTGTCCATATCTGCACGTCCTTTACTGAAGTACCGGTATCGGGAAGAACTTTCCTGAAAGCAGTACATATACAGCGATAAATGTGAGAATGATGTTGAATAACTGTCCTACTACATAGAGAGTTACTGTCTTTCCTCCCTTAAACTGGTCCTTGATCTCTTTGAAATTTGTATCAAGTCCGATACTGGTGAATGCCAGCACAAATGCCCAGTTCTTATACTGATCCAGAACTCCGTTTATGCTTGACAGTGATTCCTTTCCTATTGCCGGAAGGAATACAAATGATGCTATAAGTGATGCTGCGAAAAATCCTAAGATAAACTTCGGAAGTCTGTACCAGATCTCTGCTGCTGTTACTTCACTCTTCTCCTTCTTTTCTCCCTCCACATGCGCTGTAAAGAAAATAGCTATTGCAAATGCAATGAATCCGATAAGGATATTCTGGATCGACTTTACAAGTACTGCTGCTGTCTGAGCTGTCTCACCGAGTGCTGTTCCTGCTACAGTTACTGCTCCGGTAGAATCAATTGTTCCGCCTATAAGTGCTCCACCCATGAGTTCACCGAGTCCTGTGATCTTTATGATCGCAGGTTCAAATACCATCATGAGTACTGTAAAGATGATCGAGATGGATACTGCCAATGAAAGGTCTGTCTTTTTTGCCTTAGCTGATGCTCCTGCTGCTATAGCTGCCGATGTACCGCAGACAGATGTTGCTGTCGCAAGTGTAATAACCAGAGATTTGTTTTCGATCTTTAAGACTCTTGTTCCAAAGAACCACATAAAAATGATCACGATAGGTGTTACGATCCATGCGATTCCGAGACCGTATAGTCCAAAATTTGCGATATTTGAGAAAAGTACTGAAAATCCCATTACTACGAGACCGGTCTTGATGTAGTACTCTGTCTGAACTGCAGGTTTCAACCACTTTGGTACTCCGACTGTATTTGAGATCGCGAGACCGATGATGAGTGCCCAGAAAGCCCACTCGAGATATCTGTTAAAGGTGTATTCCGCTGAAACGAACCGAACGACTACTGCCAAAAGGAACAAGACTCCATATGCCGGTATATATTCCTTTACAGATTCACCCTTTAACTTAACTCCGATCGTAAAAAGGATTGCCGTTACAAAAAAGGTTCTTATCAGTGATGCCCAAAAGACAGGCTGTGAAAGCTGCTCGAATACGCTTGTTCCATTTCCCCATGTAGCAAACTTTGCAGCCGAGAAATCAAATGTTCCCAAAAGTACGGATGCTGCTGCGACTGCGATCAGTACTGCTCCGATCCAGATCGTGAGCCAGTCTTCCTTTGTCCAAAGATCAGACAAATGTGTTTTGTCAGTTGTTACAACTTCACTTTCTTCATATGCTGCTGTAGATATATCCGCCATTGTATTCTCTCCTCCCTGATAAACATCCGTTTATCGCAAAATGCAAATTTTTGTGCATTCTTAGTTAAACTGTTGTCTGATACACTTTACAATTCCTCCCGCAGACGAAAATTCTCTCATTCTTCCCTCCGTTTATGTGTTTTTCTCTCCATCGTATTTTTGCATCACAAGGTTGTAATGCTTATAAAAGCTTCTGATATCACCAAGAAACTCGGTTCCCTCCTGAGTCGGTTCCACTCCTCTGGGCGTTCTCACAAAAATCTTTATCCCGATCTCATTTTCAAGTTCCTGTATCGCACTTGTCAGAGTTGGCTGAACTATATACAGTTTCTCGGAAGCCTTGTTCATTGAACCGCATTCTTCTATTGTTAATGCATATATCACCTGTTTGATCGTCATCTATACCACCCGTTCCCCAAAATGATTTTGATATCGTCCTTTTATTTATTAATCCCATCAACTTAGTAGGTTATATAGTATGATATCATTTTTTCTTATCACGTCAATGTATCTGGCTATATACAATTTTGAGCACCGGCTATAAGTTTTGTTTATAACCGGTGCTCAATCGATCTGCATAATGCAGTATTTATTTGATTTTAATGATTTTTTACTTTTGACCCTGTCATAATCATAATACGAAGTGCATTAAGAGCATGACTGCCAGAAACAGCAGATTCATCACGGTAAAAAGGATAAAGTACTTACCGGACTTTTCTTTGTTTTCTGCTGTATATGCTTTGTAAGATATGAGGCTTGCCATGGAGGCGATAAGGGTTCCGAGACCTCCTACATTTACGCCTGATAGAAGTTCTTTATAATCATTTGCAAAATCCGAAAGCATGAGAGTCGCCGGAACATTACTGATGAACTGGCTCGTTATTACGGATACGAGAAATTCCCTGTTGCTTACTACTGACTGCAGGAAAGTTTTGATCTCCGGTATCCTGCCCATATTTCCTGTGAATATAAAGAATCCTATGAATGTGAGAAGCAGGATATAGTCAGCCTGAAGCACTATTTTATAATCCATACCCGCTACTACAATAAGTACCGCTATTGTAAGTACAAACCATGGGATCACTCTGAGTACGGTAAGAAGTGCAGTTATAAAGAGGATCGTGTATATCACTATCTGTTTTACACTTCCAAAACCCTTTACCAGCTGAAAGTCATCACCTACAGCTATTTCTTTATTTTTATCCGGTAAAGTTATGAGACTCACGCAGAGCATGACCGCCGCCAGTGCAGTATATGGAAGCATCGTCGCTGCAAACTCTGTTATCTTCATTCCTGTCAGACCGTATATATAGAGGTTCTGCGGATTTCCTATAGGTGTAAACATGCTGCCGAGATTCGCTGCGATGGTCTGGAGAACTACAACCATTATCATCATGTCATCTCTTTTGCAGCTGTGAAGGATCATCATCGCAAACGGAACGAAAGTGATGAGCGCTACGTCATTCGTGATCAGCATACTTCCGAAAAAACACATAAAAATCAGAACCGCAGCAAGCTGCCAACCGCATTTAACTTTTTTCAAAAGTATCTCTGCGATCTTTTCAAAAATAGAGTTTTCTCTAAATCCATGGATTATGACCATAAGTGACCAGAGTATACCGAGTGAATGCCAGTCGATATAGCCTAAGTACTCTGCAGACGGTTTCACGAAAAATGCTGATATTACTGCTAATATCCATGCGGCTGTAAGAACAGGGTCAAATTTTATCCCCGGTAATTTCTTTAATATTTTCATAAATCAAATCCTTTTTCAAAAATACTTTTAGTTACAGTTCACAGGTAGCAGGAAGCGCTACGCCGCTGACTGCGTAAGAAAGTGATGTGGGTGTGAGCGCATTTTTCGCCGCAGGCGAATTCTCATAAATGCGCGAAGTCGTTAATGGAGCGAGCTGATAGCGAGTGAACAGTAACTACTTTTTGCCCCAACAACGTAGTATAATCCTTTTAAGGATTTTTGTAACTGTTTAGAAAAAACACAATAGGGGATTTTTTATGGGGATCAGACACAAAGATACGATGGATCCGTCAGGATTCGTTCTGCTCGCTGATTTTGTTCCGAGCATTATTCAGGAGATACGCTATCATTCCACGTACAATTTTATAGGAGACAGAATTGACGGATATGAAGAGCCCTGTGCGCTCCTCACTAAAGAAGCTGCCAGAGCACTCAAAAATGTAAGTAATGAGCTGATCGTTCAGGGATACCGATTAAAGATCTTCGATGCATATCGGCCGGCCTGCGCAGTTAAACACTTTGTCCTGTGGGGGATCGAGGATCAGGATATCCGCATGAAGCCCTATTTTTATCCTGATCTGGTGAAGCAGGAGCTCTTCGCAAAGGGATATATCGCGAAACAGTCCAGTCACAGCAGAGGGAGCACGGTAGATCTCACTCTCCTCGATATGAAAACCGGTAAAGAACTGGATATGGGTAGTCCATTTGACCTTTTCAGTGAGATTTCTCACTCTGACTACACCAACATCACAGAGGAACAGTATGCTAATCGGATGCTGCTGCAGCATGCAATGACCAGAAACGGGTTCATGCCGCTTGACTGTGAATGGTGGCACTTTACCTTAAAGGGCGAACCTTACCCCGATACATATTTTGAATTTCCGGTTTCTTCTGAATATTTGAGAAAATAATATTCTAAGTTAAATGGCTGCCGACACTTTTGTATCGACAGCCATTTTCTTTATCTATTTTAGTTCTTACTTCTGACAAGTGCTGCTCTGACTGAGCCCTTCGGGTCTGTGATGAGAAGTCTCACTACCCAGATCACGAGCGCAAGTGCGATAACCGACAGACCAAGAAATGAATCATTGATCATGTCTTCCAGCGCCGGTGTAAAGTACGCTGACTTTAACTCTGCATACTCGAATAATGCATCCACGAGCCACATAAGAGATGCTCCCCAAAACATAAAGAGCAGGATTCCCAGCTTCATGCTGTCGTCTTTGCGGTTGTACCATAAAACTGTAGTGATCACGGCAGCAAATACAGTTATTAATAATGTCATTTTCTCTGCCTCCCTTACATAGTAGCTTTCTCTACTGCTTCCTTTGCAGAACGCTTTACAATAGCATCTGCCACAGCGCACATTCCGATCCAGACTACAGTGATAAGAGATGCCATGCCGACACCGACAGTAGCCATCTCATGGAACATTTCCGCAGCGTCCTCAGCATTTGACATCGCTGTAAGGAACGGGAACCACGGAACTACTTCTCCATGCCATACATGCTCAAATGCAAGAAGTGCTGAACCGCCCCAAAGCATCTTTGTGAGCCATCCCATCTTTCTGCTCCACGGAATTGAAACATCCTCGTGCTTATCAATATCATTTTCAACATTTTTCAGTTCTTTTTTCTCTTCGACTTTTTTTACAGCTGTCACGATAACAGCCTCAGCCGCAGACACAACAAAACATGCCATTTTTTGTACCTCCCTATACGGTGTCCTTTCCTCGTATGACTGTGTTTAATTATATCTTTATGCTGATAAAATTACAATTTCTATCTATCATTACTCAGAGAAAAATAATGTAAAACAGTTACTGTTCACTCGCTTACAGCTCGCTCACGTAACGGATTTACTCACTGATAACAACCTGCATGCTGTCTCCCGTATATGAAACCATTCTTTCCTCTTTTCCTTCTATCCGTATACGGAATACTCTTTCTACCGGCATTCCCGGGAAGCCTCCCTTTCTGTCACTGATATGAAGCACTCCATGCTTTCTGTCACCCCGGTCCGTCCATCTAAAGTCTATTGCAGTGAATTCCCCCTTCTCGTACCCATAGCCATTTCCGGCGTCCTCATAAAGAGTGTATGCTCCATCACACCCGGGATAAACTGCTATTATCAGATCATCAATAGGTCTGTCTGATGCATGATCAAGTCCTTCCTGCATGGGTATGATGCTTCCGTCACGAACGAATAGCGGTATCTTATCAAGAGGAGTTTTTATGAAGACAACCTTCCCTCCATCATAATGATCTCCACTGAAAAAATCAGTCCAACCGGTTCCCTTTGGCAGATAGCAGATTTTTCCCCGTTCCGCATCATTCATTTCAATCTTTTTATTTTCAGGAAGATAATACATCGGTTCTGTCACAGGACATACAAGGATCGACTCTCCAAACATAAACTCATCATGAATTTTTCTCGCATTCCTGTCATCTATAAAGTCAAAGAGAAAACTCCGTAAAATGGTGTAGTTTTCATGGTATACAGCCGCTGCCATTGAATAGATATATGGCATCAAGAGATACCTGATCCCTATAAATTTCTTTATAGCATTATATTCCGGATCACCTTCAGTACCAAAATTCCATATTTCTCTTGGTGTATCCGTTCCATGTGAACGAAACATAGGAAGGAAACATCCAAATTCAAGCCAGCGAACATAAAGTTCCCTGTATCCTGCATCCTTCACTCCTTCATTATAGTCTCCCTGCCAAAACCACTTTACAGACGGATCGTTATTGCATCCACATCCCCGATTCTGCCATTTATCACCCACTGTAAAAAAAGCACCTATATCCAGTGTCCAGTAAGGGTAACCGGAGATTCCCATATTCAGGCCTTCCGTGATCTGCTTTTTTAAGGTATCCCACTTTGCGGCTGTATCTCCGGACCAGAGCATCGCTCCGTATTTCTGACCTGAAATGTAACCTGATCTGGTGAGATTCAGCACTCTCTTTTCCGGATCATCCTTTCGCTGATTTTCATATATTCCCTTCGCATGGTAGAGGGCATATACATTTGCTTTTTCAGGATCCAGATACTTCTTGTGCTCGCCGCCTACCAATTTATAGCGTTCTGCCTCGTCTCTCTTTACACTGCCGCCCCAGTCAGGTCCGGAAAAAGGTTCCGTGGAATCACACCACCATGAATCAAATCCTTTATCATACAGTCCTTCCTTAGCCTGCTTCCAATATATTTTCCTTGCTTCTTCATTAAATGCATCATATGTTGCGAGATCATTTAAGAGAAAGCCCTTACTCATAAATTCCGCATAGTCATCTGTATTGGAATTCATATTGGGCCATACCGAGATCATGGTATGAACGTTCATATCATGAATCTCGTCCATTCTCTCTTTCACATCACTGTAACGCGCTTCATCAAGTTTCTTTTCTCCCCAGTGCTCCGGTCTCCAACTATTCCAATCCTGTACGATGCAGTCAATGGGTACCTTCTCCTCCCTGTAGCGCTTAACCACATCACGCATCTCTGCCGCAGAATAGTACTGCTCCTTTGACTGAACGTAGCCGTATGCCCAGTCCGGCAGCATGGAGGCTTTTCCTGTAAGCACTCTTACAGCTGCTGTAAAATCTCCGGCATTTTCAGCTGCAATAAAATAGTAGGTAATCTCATCTACCGTATCCAGATACAAACTTGCTCCATCTTCTGTATCATAGAATTCCATAAGCGAGGTGCAGTCAACAAATATGCCATATCCCTTGTCTGAAAATAGTACCGGCATTGGTATACGCATATTATGCTGGTACAAATACTTTGTCTGATGCCTTAGATTATAGATTCCTTCTTCCGCCTGTCCAAGACCATATATCCCCTCGTCTTCTTGAAGCGTCAGGGTTATAGATGCAGAGCAGGCTTTTCTGACTTCTTTCTTCTTCAGATTTTTTATGAAATTTCTTTCTCCATCAACGGTTTTTACCCGGTCGATAATCGGTTCTTCACCGTCCGTTGTATAATTATAAACAGGCTTCTCTACAAGCTCATGTGCTATGCATTTTAATAATATGCGACCCTTATATTCCCATGTAATATTTCCATTCACAGAATCAATTTCAGCGTGAAGATCCGACTGATCCACCGTTTCAATTTTTTCCTGAACCAGTTCACTCCTGTACTCTTTCAGTTCCTTAAGCGAGACACGTACTCTCAAAATATCTGCTCTTATTGGATCTATCTTGATATTCATATGACACCATCCTGTTTTTATTTGTACACGCGCAACCTTTTTTAATCCTTTTATCATAATCTTAAATCCGAACGTTCTTTTTTCAAGATGACCATATTTAACTACTCTTCCAAATTCAAAGCCTATTTTGATGTACATAATAACTACATATCCCGCTGCACAAAGGTTCATATAATACAAATACTCACAACGCAAAATGCCCATTGGTTAAAAAATTGCATATTTTTAACAAATGACTACATGGATATAAACAATGGTTATCGCTAAACTGTATCACATAAGGCAAAACGTTTCGATGTTCATCGCAGGCATCGCGAAGAAAGAGTTGGGTGAAAAATGAATAAGGCAAAAATTTATCCTTGGTACTTTGCTGCCGGATCTGTACTGATCTATACGCTGCTAAGCGTCATTCCCGGCATCATGGGAATATGCTATTCCTTCACAGACTGGTCAGCTTATTCTAAGGAACTGCATTTTGTAGGATTTAAAAATTTCCTTGAAGTTTTTTCCTCTAAAGGCCAGTATCTAACCTATATCACAAACACGCTGCTTTTCACATTTGTGACAGTAATAATGAAGACAGGGCTTGGACTTCTCTTTGCAGTAGCACTTAGCCGTGATATCAAAGGAAAGAATTTTCACAGAGCAGTGCTCTACCTGCCTTCAGTACTTCCTATCCTGGTTACAGGTCTTACCTTTACTTCAATACTGAATCCCAAGATCGGTTTTCTGAATACGTTCCTTCGTGCTGTCGGTCTTGAATCCCTGACACAGAAGTGGCTCGTAGATCCGAAGATCGCATTCTTTTCAGTAATGGGAGTTGATATCTGGAGAGGTGTGGGGTACATCATGACTCTTCTCATAGCCGGAATCCTTGCTATACCTAATATTTATTATGAGGCGGCAGCGATCGATGGTGCGAATGCCTGGCAGCGATTCAGATTCGTGACACTTCCTATGCTCAGACAAACCCTTGCGGTTACGATCGTGCTGAATGTGATCTACGGCTTAAAGATCTTTGATATGGTTTACGCCCTCACAAACGGAGGTCCCGGTCACAGGACTGAGGTGCTCTACACCGGAGTATTCAAGATGATGTCAAAGGGACTCTATGCAGAAGGCACAACTATAAGTTCTGTTCTTTTTATCTTTATGATATTCCTTGGATATTTTATGGTTAAGATCCTTACAAAAGATGAGGTGGTTGAGTAATGGTTTATTCATCGAAAAATAAAACTCTTCAGGTTGTGCTCAAAAATCTTCTCGCCTGGTGCGCATCCCTTACAGTACTGCTGCCTATGATCCTTGTAGTACTAAATGCCTTTAAGTCAAATGGCGAGACCATGGCGCTTTCAATGACTCTTCCGAAGCAGTGGATCTTTACAAATTTTGGTACAGTCATCGAAAAGGGAAAGCTCATGAGAAGCTTCTTTAACAGCCTCTTCTACGCAGGAGGCGGAATGGTGATAACCATTATGTTTGCTTCAATGGCAGCCTATGTTTTCTCAAGGAGGCGCACAAAAGCTTTCAGCAGGCTGTACATGTTCGTGGTTCTTGGTATGGTAATTCCCATTAATTACGTTACTCTCACAAAGACCATGCAGATAACCCATCTCAATAACACTGCAATTGGTATAATCCTTTTATATGTCGCAATGCAGACGCCCTTTTCTGTATTTCTGATCTATGGATTCGTATCCAAGATCCCTGTCGATCTGGATGAAGCCGCCGTTCTTGACGGATGTACTCCCTGGCAGCTCTATATAAAGGTTATTTTCCCAATGCTGAAAAGTGCAGTCGTAACATCTGCTGTTCTCTGTTTTCTGAATAACTGGAACGAATTCATGATGCCGTTATATTTCCTGCATTCCTCTGAAAAGTGGCCAATGACCCTTGCAATCTACAATTTCTTCGGTCAGTTTGAACTGAACTGGAACCTGATATCCGCAGATGTCATCCTGACTTGTACCCCTGTACTCATCATGTATCTTGCATGTCAGAAATATATCGTTGGAAACCAGACCGCAGGTGCGGTTAAGGGATAACATATTTATAAGGAGGCAACTATGAAAAGGAAGATCGTGTCAATCGTACTATCAGCAGCTATGGCAGTTTCACTCACAGCCTGCGGCGGAGCCAGTGCTTCATCAGCCACAGCAGCAGGAAGTTCCGCAGCTGCATCCGAATCAAAGGAAAGTGACGGCAGTGAAAGCAGCGCAGCCGGAACAACTATCACAGTAATGGCAAGCCAGGACTGGGTAGAGGATTCCGAACAGGAACTTGGAAAGAAATTCGAAGAAGAGACCGGTATTCATGTTGACTATGAGATCGTTCCCGCAGATCAGTATCAGGATCTGCTCCTCACAAGGCTCAACAGCGGTGAAGGTCCGGATATCTGGGGCGCACAGTCCGGTTTCGCTCTTGCCACCACTTATAACGTCACAGAAAATGCTGTTGATCTTTCTGGCGAATCATGGGCAAGTGCTTACAGTGAGTTCTCCGCCGAGCAGACAGGCGTAGATGGTGTGAATTACGGCCTTACTTATTACGACACCACTACAGACTATTACATGGTCTACAATAAAAAACTCTTTGAAGCTGCAGGTATCACTGATGTTCCGAAAACCTTCGATGAACTCACAGCAGACTGCGATAAGCTCCTTGAAAGCGGAGTCACTCCCATTTATGAGCCGGTTGCTGACGGCTGGCACCAGACAATGCTTTGGACTGCAAGTGCACAGGTACTGGATAAGCTTGATCCAGGTATCATTGATAAGCTGAATAAAAACGAAGCAAAATTCGCTGATAACGAGAATATGAAGACCATGCTGGATCAGCTCAATACTCTGGCTCAGAAAGGTTATTTCGGTGACAACTACATGTCAGATGAATTTGCAAACGCAGAAAGCTACATGGCAAGCGGCGAATTTGCAATATGTATGTTAAAGCCCGGTGCAATTGCTTCCATCGTTGCAAATGATCAGAATACTGCAGGTTATACAGAGGATGATTTCGGATTATTCCTGCTTCCGATCCTTGATAACCAATACCTCAATATCCATCCTACCGGACCTTCACGCTTCATCTATTCCGGATCCAAGAATATCGATGCAGCTAAGAAGTATCTGGAGTACATCGTTCAGAAAGACAACATCCAGTACCTTATCGACAATGCATCTGATGTTGAAAACCTTCCGATCGATATGGGACAGACTCCTGAGTATTCCAAGACTACTCTTGATTTCCTTGGTTCCTATGACGACGCACACTCAGGAATGGTTCTGCAGGATGTAGTTAAGTACTTTAATGAGCAGTGGATGGACATTTCCGCAAATCTCGCAGCTATGTTTACCGGAGATATGACAAGTGAAGAGGTTCTGCAGGCTATCGACGATGAACGTGCACAGCTCGCAGGAGCAGCAGGCGATTCCAACTGGAATTAAAAACTAAAAATAATTTGTCAGATTGAATATCATGACATGCAAAAAGGAGCTTCTTTTCGCGGAAGCTCCTTTTCTTCTATCCAAACTGTCATAACTATTCTGAATAGTTACTTTCTATCTTTCTATATGTTGAGGGATTATAACCTGTATATTTTCTGAAAGTACGGCTAAAGTAAAACTGATCCGGATATCCTACCATTTCTCCTACCCTGGCAATAGGTTCGTCCGTAGTGAGAAGAATCTTTTTGGCTTCATTTATCCTTATCGAAGTCAGATATTTAAGTGGCGCCTCACCGAGAAATTTATTGAAAAGTTTTGTAAGATATGCAGATGTAAATCCCATTTTCTCAGCAAGAGCTCCGAGATCTATGTCATCCATATATCGTTCTCTCATATAGTGAACCGCATAATCCACACTCTCCTTCGCACTCCGTTTACTAAGAGACGGATCACCTGGAAGCTCATATTTTTTCTGAAGCGTGACTTCTATACGTTCCAGAACATCTTTCACATTCTCACCTGTAACAGGTTTTAAGAGATAGTCAAAAACCCCCTCACGCACGGCAGTCTGAGCATAGGAAAAGTCCGCATATCCGGACAGGATCACTGTTACGATATCAGGATAACGGGCATGTATTTCAGATGCCAGCCTTAACCCATCCATAACCGGCATCCTTATGTCCGTAAAAACGATATGAATATCTTTTTCTTTAAGAAGTTTCAGTGCCTGCTCTCCATCGCTGCATTCATCTGCAATGCGAAAAGAATCACTGATTCCCTCTATTTTTCGCCTGATGGACTGACGGATCAAATGTTCATCATCAACGATAAGGACATTAAAGCGGTCTATCTTTATCATAGTAACCTCCTACGGTGACAAAAGCACCGCCCTCCGGTTGGTTTCCAAAATCAAATACAAAAGGTATTCCGTTATGTAGATAAAGCCTTATAAAAATATTCAGTATCCCCATTCCCTGTATCTTTAGGCTGGGAAGAGTTGCTGTTTCAAGTATTCTGTCCATGTCCTGCCGAAGCTTCCTGTCAACTTCCGGATCAAATCCGGGCCCATTATCCATGACAGTAACAGACCATTTATTTCCCTTCAGTTCGCCCTTAATATCTATTTTCCAGGGCGGACTCTGCCTTGTAACAGAC
The DNA here is from genome assembly GCA_000701625.1 of Lachnospiraceae bacterium MC2017. Taxonomy (GTDB): domain Bacteria; phylum Bacillota; class Clostridia; order Lachnospirales; family Lachnospiraceae; genus NK4A144. The sequence goes on along the minus strand of JNJK01000006.1, from coordinate 201,235 downwards.
TTTATGGCATTTTCAACCAATAGCTGTACACAGAGTTTTGGAATAAGGCAGTCAAGAAGTTCATCTTCTATTTCAAAGCTGTACTTAAGCTCATCTCCGTATCTCAATATCATGCAGTGAAGGTATCTGTCGCACTGCTCAAGTTCTTCCTCTACTGTTGTGAGCTGTTCCTTATTTGATGAAATATATCTAAGGATCGACGTGATGTCCTGACACATCTCTGCAACTTCTCCGGTCATCCCCTCTTCTGCCATTTCTGCAATGGACGTAAGAGAATTATAGAGAAAATGCGGATTCATCTGAGACTGCAGCGCCAGCATTTCAGCCTGTAATTCCTGCTCTCGAAGGAGCATCAACTGCTCCATTGATGATTTTTTACTCCGGATATTTTCATTCAGAGAATCCTTAAGACGATCAATCTCAAGTATTCCTGTGTTCGGAAGTTCCAGTTCCCTGAATCCTTCGTCCGGCTCATTTAGAAATCTGTATATCTCATGAATAGGATTACTGATCTTTTTTGCAATGTAATTTGCTGTAATAAAAAATACTCCGAAAAACAAAATAAAGATAATGCATGTAGTGCCTAGAGCCCTGTAAACCGGTGCCATGAACACACTGCTGTTTACTGCGATCACAACCAACAGATCATTTGTATCTGTTTCCTGAAAAAACAGCTGCTGCGCTTTCCCTGTGATAGTATTCCTGACTTCTATATCCCCTTCGTTCCTATGACTATAATAATCAAAAACCTTTTCTGCAGGATAAAGCTGCCTTCCATTCTTGTCATACACTATAAGATCCGGTGTGTACTCATCACTTTCAACAAAGGAAGAACTAAATACGTGATCATAGTATTTTTTAACTTCTATATATCCCATAGGTCTATGGAAGTTATCAAAAAAGATCCTGCAGATTGAAAAATACAAAGTGTGCTTATCTATTCCGGTGCTTTCTGACGCAAGCTGATCCTCTGCCGGAGCTTCTATATATCTGAGCCCATTATTTTTTGTTGTTTCTTCATACCATTTCTGATCTGTTACCGGAAATATTAGCTCCCCGTTATAGTTACCGATACCATATCCGCCTTCTTCTGTTCCGTATACGTTCAGCTGTCTTATGGAAAAATCCAATCCTTTTAGCGCAGTAAGTACTCCTGCAAAGCTCTGCCTTGCCCTGATCCTGTCATATGGTTTCGATTCATCCATATACACTTTGAAATCTGCTTTCATTTCTCTCGACGCGATGGCATTTAAGAGGATATTATCCATTTGGGTGATCTCCTGCGAGAGATTTGACGCTGTTGCGATGCAGCGGTTTTTCAGATCCTGCGCTGTATTCTGCCGTATGGTACGGTACTGAATGATCCCAAATGTAATAGATGCTGCCAGAAGTATGGCAGCAGAGAACAGCACAAAATATGCAGATAAAATATATCGTATACTTTTTCTCATGGCTTTTCTCTTCCCGGCAAGGCTCCCAGATATTTTTTGTAAAGTCTGTAGAAATTGGACATATTTCTGAATCCGCAGCAGAGTGCGATCTCTGTTGCACTCTTATCCGAAGAAATATACATACTCCGGGCTTTTTTGAGTCTCATGATCGTTATATATTCACTGAATTTATATCCGCAGATCTTACTAAAATACGAACTAAAATAATTGGGACTCATATAGACCATGGAAGAAACCTGATTCAGAGAGATATTTTCTGTGAAATGCTCATTGATAAATTCCAGTGCAGATCCAAGGCGATTCACTGCCTGCTTTTTTTCGCCGATCCTGTCTTCCGGTATCATGTCTTCTCTTTGATAATGCCGGATCAGAAATGTAAGGATCTTTATTACGTCTGCCTTGATGATATTCTGAAAACCAGCTTCTTTTTCTTCTGATTCCGTGAAACATTCCTGCAACAGTTCATATATATTTTTTGACCGTGCGTCTTCTTTTTCAAGTTTATTCCTAAAATTACTTCCTCTCTCGATAAATGGTTTCATATAATCTGCGATGTATGAATCCAGCGGATCCGTCACAAGTTCCGCAGAAAAAATAAGAACCAGTACCTTCATATTTTTGCCTGTTATGCTCCAACCGTGAGGTTCCACATTGTTGAAGATCATAATGTCTCCCTTCGAGACTTCATAATCTTTCCCGCCCACATGGTAAATTCCTTCACCTTCTTCGATGCAGGTTATCTCACAGAAATCATGATAGTGATATGTATCTCCGGAATTATCTTCCGCTTTCAGATCATAACGGGTTATCTTAAAAGGAAAATCTTTATCAAGTTGTAACGTATCCTTGAAGATCAGCATGCAGGATCATTCCTCGTTCAAGCGTTTTATGGCTTCATCTACTTTATATTTACTGTCCTTATGGTACGCCATTCTGAAGAATAAGTCACCCTTTATTCCCTTTATCACATAGTCATGATATTCGAGCTTAAAAAAAGGTTTTTTTAAAGCCTTCATGTATATGAGCGATCCATCCAGTCTTTTCAGTTTATGTACAAATTCATCATCTATTTCTGTATTTGTAAGCAGATCTTCCGCATCCCATCCTGATTCCGTACAGGTTTCAAGAGAACGCCTTCTATCTATGATCATCTTTTTGTCACCCCACTGCCGACATTGCTATATCTTTTATCCCCTCTACTGCCGCCTTTATCTCTTCTTCCTTTGTAAAATACGAGAAACTAAATCGCAGAACTCCATCTTCTCCTGAGCCTATATACTTATGAATAAGAGGAGCGCACTGAAGACCGGATCTCGTTACTATATCATAACCGTTCTGGAGGATATATGCGGCATCAGATGGTTTCACTCCATTTATCCCTATACTTACAACGGGGCCTCTCTTTTTTATTTCTTTGCCAAAGATCTTCACTCCAGAAAGCGAACTTATTTCAGCTATAAAATGATCTGTGAGTTGCCTCTCTTTTTTCTCTATTACATCAATCCCCGTCTCAAGAATGAAATCCAGCGCAGCTGACAACCCTGCGATACCGGGTGCGTTACGTGTTCCGGCTTCATATTCGTAATCTCCGTCATACTTTATCACTCTGGAGTCTCTTCCCGTGCCGCCATAGATCAATGGTTTCAGCTCTATTCCTTTTTTTATATAAAATCCGCCTGTTCCCTGCATTCCCATAAGACTTTTATGACCTGTAAAAGCGCAGGCCGATACGTTCCAGTCGTCGATCCTGAGCTCCATGCATCCTGCGCTCTGTGAACAATCAAGTATTAAGCAGAGACCGTATTCCTCCGCGATCTGTCCGATCGCTTCCATATCCTGAACAGCTCCTGTGACATTAGAACAGTGATTTATGACCAATGCTTTTATATTTTTATCTATGCGCTTCCTGATATCTTCCGGAGACACGATCCCAGCTTTATCACATGGGATTATCACAGGCTCTCCGCTTCCCATATTATATAGTGGACGAAGTACAGAATTATGTTCTGTTGCTGTAGTCAGATATTCGTCTGCCTTAAACCCAAGACCGAACAGGATCTGGTTCAGTCCTTCTGTAGATCCCGATGAAAAAAATATCCTGTCCACATCTTTTATCCCGAAAACAAGTCCCAGCTTTTTCCTACATTCCGAAAATAGATCATCGTCACTTAAAATGCCCCCACTTCTGAACTGACCGGAAGGGAGGGCATTTAGCGCTTTATGTATGCTGTTTATGACTTTGTCTGGTTTGGGATAGGATGTGGCTGCATTATTTAAGTAGATCATGCCGCCTCCATTTTACGTTGTTTTTATCCCTCGACTATCTTGAATCCCATGTATCTTGATAATTCTTTTATTTCCTTAGCATACGCTCCGAATACAAGTACCTGATGATGACCAAAGCCCGCCAGATTATGCATATAGGTTCTGGCATCATCCATTTGTATGTAATAGTACGGTGAACAATATACTTCATCGTATTCCGAACGGAGCACCTGTCCTTCCTTTATACATATTGTATCACCTGCTGGATTGAAACGTCCAAGGGTTATATCATCACTTTCATTTTGTGAGAAATCCACCTGGAGTTTTCCGCCGAAGCCCTGTCCTGTGAATGCCCACAGCTTGTATTCCATTGGCTTGCTTCCATAACCGTTCATGCACAGTGCGGGAACAGCATGATGTATCCGAAGAAGCTCATCTGTTTCATGATTAGGATTTCCCATGAATGCAGGACGATTTCCGAGATACTGCATGATACACATAGCAAGGAATGCATTAAGGTCTTCTTCGCATGCGCTTGGAATACGCTCATCTTTCATGATAGAGTGACACATACATGGCGTAAACTTACGGTTCTGAGGGATTTCAGATGTACATAATTCATGACATGCGGTAGTGAACGCATTACACTGGTATACATCCATCATTTTTCTTGCCGCAAGGTAATATTTGATGTCGTTTATGAACCATTCTTTATTTACCTTAGTATCAGTGGAACCTGCAAGATATTTTTCTGCCAGCGGACGGGCTTCTTCATCCGTAATCTGATCCATATACTTTACGATCTCATAGAAAGGAAGCTTGATCACTTCGAGTCCGTATTTCTGACGGATGACTTCCGGATCTCTTATTACCGACTGGATTCCGAACGTAGGCTGTGATGCAGCCGAGAGACAAAGGACTCTTGTGGACGCTACGGCTTTTCTGACCCAGAGATAATGCACTATCTCATTCAGATCCCTCATATCCATCGCTACATAGGCTTCGACACCGATATTCCTGCAATATGCAGCGAAGTCGATTCCTTCATTTCCGTTCTGCATGATCACTACCGGCTTTTTATATCTTTCAAGCTTCGGTATGCGCCATCCCATACAAAGGAAGCAGTCTATTTTGTCCATGTCTTTTTCTATTTCAGCATAGACATCTTCTGATACTATGAATTTTTCTTCGTATCTGGCATCGATAACAGGAAGGAGTTCTGCTTCGGGATTGATGTTTTCCAGTTCTTTCTTCATCTTCTCCACATAAGCAGTCGCTGCCTTATCTTCTGCTTCATGTGTCATGTCTTCTTTGTGTCCGGCTCTGCAGGGACCTTCCCAAAAATGAGAGTGTACAAGGCATCCTACTATCGGTCTCATGACCAATTTTTCGTCCATGGCAAGTTTTTTCATCTGATACTTTTCTCCTTTATAAACGCCAGATTATATCTGACTAATTAGTGTTAAAAATCCCTTTCAAGTTCCTTTTTATCAAGACTTTTATATATTTAGTATCAGACTTTTGCCATGTTTTTTCTTCCATTTTCTTTGAAAAATCGTGTACTATCTTACGGTGATTTTTTGGGTGAACATCTCAGGTACTTCATCAAACAAATCCTCTGTTCCAGTATGGCTTCATGCAAAAACGACTTCCGATATTTTTGTCGGAAGTCGTTTTTGCTATTGTGTAATCTTTAGTTCGAGACCCGGATATATTCCAACGGGGATACTGGCGGTGAATGGATAATCTGCAGTTTCGTTCTCGATAAAATTATAGGTTCTAACCATTTGTTTATCGGGATCTACGATCCAGTACTCGCGGACGCCTGCACGCTGGTATTTAAACATCTTTATCATATAATCCATTTTTACACTTGATGGACTTACTATCTCAATAATGAAATCAGGTGCACCATGACATCCCTTGTCATCAAGTTTATTTTTATCGCAGATCACTGCGATATCCGGCTCAACATAGTTGTATTCGTCGTTATTAAGAAATACGGCGAAAGGAGAATGAAAAGCAGAGCAGTCGCCACGATTTTTGCGAATGTAATTGATAATATCAGTTATCAAATTTGAGGAAATTCTTTGGTGTTCAACTCGTGGTGGAGCCATATCATAAATAATTCCATCGATCAATTCAGCTCGTTCCCCATCCGGTAGAGAATATATGTAATCAATAGTTTTCATTTCTTCGTTTAATAAGGGCATATCATCACCTCCGTCATAAATACATGATAGCATAAAAGGAGGGCTTAAACACCTTATTTAATCTTCCCTTTTGCATCAACATTCAGTACAGCTGGACTCCAGTCGCCTGCAAATTCTCCATCACCGGTAAGAACTCTTATACTCGAAGGATCAGTAGGAACATACACAGGTGTATATCCTTCTCCGTTTATGTCATAGTCATTTTCGCTGGCCCACTCAAGACACCCTCTTATATTGTCGGCTTCCGTCACTTCATGTCTTGCCAGAATATAAGTGTTAATGAAGGACTGATCGTATTCGTCATGATTTTCCAAAAGAACCGTTGCGCCGTTTTTATGCAACAGGAATATATTGTAAAAATCGGTTCCACCAGGCATCGTGGTCGGGATATTTTTCCAATCTCCTGTGCTGCTTATATATAATCCCGAAAGATAAAAGTCATCATCTTCTTCGCTGTAATCATAAAGCTCGGTTGCCTTTATATATGAGGGTACACCGCTATCGTTTATATCGATATACGATCCGACGTATCCAGGTACCTGTATAACATACTCATCTCTTGCGCTTTCTCTGAATTCGTCGTTAAAAATCGTCTTGTCACTGTCTTCTGAAAACAGTATTGTTGCAGATTCTGCAAAAGGGGCAGCCGTATATGCCTGAAGATAGCATGTAACTCCGAATGGATCCAACGTCCAGGCAAGCTCGCCGGAGTTCAGATAACCTTTTAGATCTTTCTTGAATACCTCTTTATCTGTTTCTAATCCAAAAGAGTAATACTGATTCAGTTTATCATCTATACTTTCGTACATCTTGTCTGTGATCAAATCAAAAAAAGCATCTTCGTTTACAACAACATCGGAAAAAACTATCTCTTTACCATCGTTAACATAGTAGGAATGTGCGAAATATTCCGTATATGCACCATCGTCATATAGTCCTTCCGAGCTGTATTCGAAAACAAAGCTTAAGTACTCATCATCAGCTCTTCGCAGATATGCCATCCAGCTATCATTGAATGATATGAGCTCACTTTCTTTGATACTTTTCAGGTCTTGATTCCATGTTTCTTTCCGTTTGTAAAACATCTCAGCCTTTGCGTCTTCAAGAGATGCAGCGAGTTTTGGGTTTGAAGCGGCACTTTCTCCATCGAGTAAAAGATAGCTGAAGTGCTGACTGATCGCGGGAGTATTATCCTCTTTCCATTCATAAGCATTCTCACGGAAAAGCAAAAGATTTGGCACACCCTTTGGAGTTTCGGTTTCGTCCGTATCAACTTCATCCTCAGTTGATCCGACTGATGTTACCCCTGTTTCCGTCGCTGCATCTTCAGATGTTTCTTCCTGTTCAGATGCCGTATCCACATTGTTTTTGAGCTTATCGGAAGTATCATCATTATCACTTCTGCCGCACCCTGAAAAAAGCACGGCGCTCATCAGGCAGATTAAAAATGTCAAAAAACTCTTTCTATACATTCCCCAACTCTCCTTCATAAGTTCATTTCACCACTATTATCCAGTACTTCCGTTGTATTTATCGGTGAAAAATAAAGGCTTGAACATTGGAAATTAAAAACTCTCGGTGTCTGTACTCCTGCAAAAAGCTCATCTTTCCAAAGAATCAGAACCATGAAAAGTCCTGCAACGGGTGTTGCTATAGAAGTAGCAACATTTGCAATAAATATGAGCTGTGTCGGAGCCTTGATCGCTGTACCGGTAGGATTCAGAACGATCGCACCTGAGATAAGGACTACCGTTACGATATGTGTTATCGCATCACCTGACATTATCTGCCACATTATTTGAACGCGAATCAACGATGTAACGAAGTTGATACCTGCTGAACCTTGCCGGCCGCTTCTTTCGGAGTTATCTTCCCGCGCGCCAGTTTTTTAAGCGCATCACACACCGAAAGACTCAGGTCTTCATACTTAATTCCTCTGGGGCCGGCAACATTTGTTTTACCATTTTCTATAATGTACTCCAGATTCTTTTTCCCATCTTCACTTAATCCCTGAACTTTTAGCTCCATATCAGCCCGTGACGGCATATACTCAAGGTACTGATTTACCAAAAGCTCCTGTCCCTCATTCACAAGATATGCCATAAACCGAAATGCGGCCTCCTTCTGACGGGATTCAGGATTAAGACAAAGTATCACATCTGCATTTGCCGTGACCGGAGATAATTTCCCATCGTTATTCCAGTCTATCAGAAAAACTGCATGTTCTGCGCCTTCCCTGTCAAAAACCTCACGAGTTTTTTCATCACCTACCGTATACATATTCATTGCCCAGGATCCGTTTACAAACATAGGGATACTTCCCTCACGCTGAAACATGTTATTAACCTTATCATAAATAGGCATTTTAACAGCATTATCCTGAAAAACTCCGTTACTGAAACAATCCTGCCATATCCTGAAGGATTCTATAACAGGTTCAGATTCAAATGATGCCTTTCCATCAATCGCATCATATAGAGCATTACCATCAATATCCGCTGCGATCGACATCCACATATCCAGATCCACCCACGAATCCTTTGCACCTATTGCCAGCGGATACTGCCCCTTTTCACGTAGTTTCAGACATGTTTCCTTTAGCTCATCATAATCTGTCGGCACCTTGCAGTCATATTTGCAAAGCATATTTACATCGGCCCACACGTATCCTGCATAAGTAATTCCCAACGGTAATCCAAAGATCTTTCCATCTGCATCACTTACATAATCCATGCACGGATCCAGAAATTTGCCCTGCAATTCATCTCCCCATGTCCTTTCACAGTAAGGTGTCAGATCTTCCTCAAAAATACGAAATGAATCAAAAGCTGATCCGGCGCTTATCCCATATACATCGGGACCATTCTCTCCTATCAGTTCTACACGCATATGCTCCTGATATGCGTCAGACCTAACGAACTTATATTTTACATGAATATCAGGATTTTCTTTTTCAAAAGAGTCTATGATCTTGTAGATTGGACTATCCGGTCCGGAATCAGAAGGATTCCAGGTTTGAAATGTTATAGTTGTTTTTCCTTCCGGATCCTTGGACGCACAACCGGAAAGCACACTCATGCACATGACCATAGATAAAAGAAACAATATACCTTTCCCCATAAATCACTCCCATTAGCCTACTATCATGCGTACCTTAAACTCGCTATCATCAGCGATATACCTGATCTCGCTGTTTGTTTTCGAGACAAAATCAAGAACGCTTCTGGTTCCGATCCCATGCCCTTCTTCTGTCGCTACAGGATGCCCTTCTTCATCAAATTCCGGTTTACTAACGCAGGAATTTGCAATTTCCAAAAGCAGTTGTTCTTTGTACTTAGCTGTGATCTCGATAAAACGCTCATTTTCCGGTACTTTATCACATGCATGAATGGCATTTTCCAAAAGATTACTGATCGTTATGGCAAGCTGCATCTCATCAACTCCCACATTATATGGAATATTAGCGGATACAGTTACCTTTATATCATTTCGCTCAGCCATTGTTACATAATGCATGATAGCAGCATTAACAGTGGCATTTTCGCAGTATCGCTTATTAGCGTGGGGCTCCTGAGATAATCTTTCTTCAAGGCACTTTCTTGCCTCATCTGTTTTTCCCTCGCTGATCAACGATAAAAGAAGTGCTTCAAAGTGTCTCCGGTCATGGCGCATTGTTCTGTCACGGCTTAGGATTTCTTCTGTAGCACACAGACGGTCTCGCATACTGTTCGCTGCCATTTCCAGGATAGCCGCATCAGATTTTAGCTTATACTCCCTTTGCTTAAGAACCGTTGCGTCAACCAGCGCATATAGTTTTCCGATAACCTCTCCGTCTGCAGAGAGTTCTTTTTCCTCCGGTGTATAGTATCTGTCACCAATAGTTATAGTATCCCCCCTTATGACAGCCTCCCGGAGCCCGTTTACTATATTCTGTGGATCCGTCGTTATTTCCGGATAGAGCACTTTTGCATGTTCGTTGTAATATTCCACTCTTCCGTCAGGATCTACAGCTATGACGCCCTCAGATAATCTGTCGATGATATACTCTCTTGCAAGATCAATGATCCCCAACAGGTTATACTTGAAAATAGCAATAAACATCGAAATAGTGATCGCAACATTTCCCAAAAACGAAATATCAAAATAATACGTAACAAAGAAAGCATGCGCGATCTGCATAATATAAAGAGCGGAAGCTATAAAAAATCCGCAGATTATGATCAGTGCACGCTTTTTAGCTATCTTTCCTTTGCAATTTTTTATGGATATTATAAGACATGAAAGGATTATGACGATCGCAACAGCCTGGTATTGCATAAACACTTTGTGAACAATACCACTCCTGTGCAGAAGAACAGGGAACATCCCACTCTTATCAAACCAGATCTTTGAATAATAAAGTACATGATCCTGAAGTGTAAATACCAGCGAATATACTGCTGCATCTATAAATATAAATGCCCCAACGACAGCTTTAGGGATCTTAATATGACAAAGTTCTGCCGTAAACATAAAAAGCGAGAATACTATCCAGACTCTTCCCGCATATGAAAACTTAAGTGCTGAAATATACGCATCCTCCGTCTTCGACAGCAATTCTAAAAGGTATCCTGTATTACTCACAAGCATCACAATACAGTTAAGGAACAGATATGCGTGTAGTTTATTCTTGAGATTTCTAAAAACTATAAAACCTTCAAAAAGCATGGCAAATAAGCTTATGATAATTGCCGCCAAAAGAAAGTCACGCATAAATCTGTCCCCCAAAAAGTCATGACATATTTTTTTACTTTGCAAACTCTTCATTTCCAAGCATAACACTACTTTGCTCTTTTGTCAGATTCTTAAGCCATCGTTCCTTTTTCAGCCAGAAATGAAAAATACCGATTTTTATGACATCAAGCAATTTAACGCAAAGGTACATCTGAACAGGGCCGATATCAGTATATCTGCCAAGGACGAACAACATCGGTAGCATTACTATTATCGTCATCCCCGCATCTGCATAGGCTCCCATCTTTGTATCGCCACCGGCTCTCGCAACAGCCTGCTGTGCATTGAAGAATACCCATACCGGCATGAAAAATGACATCAGGATGACCATATTTCTGGAAATAGCGATCGCATTTGGACTAAGCTTTCCAAAAACGATCGGAACAATAAGGGTTGTTGCAAATCCTACAAACATCATCAAAAGCCCAAATATAGCAGCCCCTGACAAAAGCCATGTTTTTTCCCTTCGTGCCTTTTCAAGTTCACCTTCGCCAAGCGTCTTTCCGAGGATGACACTTGTAGACGAGTAAATTCCTGTAAATGCAACAAAGAAAAGATTTGCTATGGCAAAGCTGGAAGCCATTCCCGAAACTACATCTGCTCCGCCTCTTCCGTTATAGATCGCTGTGGTTATCGTTTCAGAAAGTACCCATGTCATCTCACAGAACAGCATGAGCGCACCTTTTTTAAGTATTTCCCGAGTCAGCTTTTTATCCAGGACAAATTCCCGGCTCGGCCGTACTGCAAATGCCGGCTTTGTTTTAAAGTATATGACAGCAAATATTATAAACTCCACTGTCCTTGCGATAACGGTAGCATAGGCTGCTCCCCTGACTCCCAGTGCCGGAAATCCAAAATTCCCGTATATCAAAAGATAGTTAAACACTGTATTTGTAAGAGTCGCAACTATTGTTACCATCAGTGGGATCCTTACTTTTCCCATGTCCCTTAACGAGCTTGCAATGCATACTGATACTGTCATCGGTATTCCAATCAGAGACATTATCCTGATATATTTCACAGCTTCGTCCAAAATAAGCAGAGCCTCTGTGTTTCCGATAACCATTAGTGACAATATTTGTCTAGGAAATACCAAACATACCAAAAGAAACGGTATCAGAGCCGCAAAGCCCATAAGCAGCTTAAACACGAACGCCTGCTGCATTCCACCTTTATCTTTTGCTCCAAAGAACTGTGTTAAAAAGATACCACCTGCCATACAGATCGTGTTTGTAAATATCAGAAACACAAAGAGTATTTGACCGGCTATATTTACACCGGACATCGAGACATCTCCAAGTCCCGATACCATAAAATTATCTATAAGCGATACCATGCTCTGGATAAGCTGCTGCAGCATTATCGGCACCGCTATCGCTAACGTGCTCTTATAAAAAGCACCATTTCCTATTATTTTATTTTTCATTTGAACCATCTCCTAATCAATTACTTTCTTGGGCCATTTGCAGATTCCTACTTCCAGTGCTCTCTCTTCCTTGAGATGGAAATCTGCATATTTACAGTACCAACAGCCTTTCAGACTGGGAATAGCATCTTCTCTGGGGGTATATGCAGGACATATGTCTTCAGGCCACACACTTCCGTCCCTTTTGGGTATATCGTAGATATTTCTTTTTTCATCCATGTCATATCCTCCGGAGATTTATAAAAACCTGTAATCCATATAGCTGTCCATAACCTCAGCATATCTGCTTTTTGAAACAGGTATCTGTTCTCCGCCGCGCAGAGTGATGTCTGTTTTTGTCAGCTTGTCTATAGCCGAAATATTGGCAGCAATGGATTCATGACATCTCACAAATTCTTTTCCCGGATGAGTATTTTCCATATACTCAGCAAAGCCGATCCTAAGTGTCGGAGTTGATATAACGTCACCATTGCTCATATGGTACGAAACAACATGGTTTCTATACTCTATGTACCGGATCTCCTCCAGCCGGAGCGTCTGCATTCCGCCTTTGATCTTTATGGATACACTTTTTTCATTCGAAATATCCACGCGGGAAATTGCCATATCGAGTGTTGAAAAAAATTTATCTTTTTCAATCGGTTTCAGAATGTAATTTATCGGATTTACATCAAACGACTCCAGTGCATAGGAGCTCTCTGATGTTGCAAAAATTATCTGGGCTTCAGGCTGATTCCATCTAAGTTCTCTCGCAGCCTGTATTCCGGTAACCATCGGCATAACTATATCTAAAACATAAATATGAGGTCTGAATTTCTCACATACTTCTATGAGCGAATCCGGATGATCAAAAATTTTCACATCGGCTCTCTGTTTTTTTTCATTTAAATATTCCTGTAAAAGACTACTTACCTTCTCACGATCCGCTTTATCATCATCACAGATGGCTATCCGCAGTTCATTATTTTCCATAATTCCCCCTGAAAAACGTAAAAAACATAATATCGATCATGGTAACACGAATTGCTTCGCTGCTAAACCATCTCGCGTAACCCTATATTATCACAGTAAAAAACAGCTCCTGTTCCCACACGGGTTTGGAGCTGTTTTACACTGATGTGGATTTTTATTTGTGACCCACAAGTTTGTATTCGACATCTTCTTTTATTATTTCAAGCATTATTGCTGCAAACTGCGGATCAAACTGTGTTCCCGAACCTTTCTCCAGCTCGCCTTTGACCACTTCCTGTGGAATGATGTCCCTGTAACTCCTGTTACTGGTCATGGCATCATAGGCATCTGCTACAGCGATGATCCTTGCTTCTTCAGGAATATCCTCTCCCGATAATCCGTCGGGATATCCCCTTCCGTCAAAGCGCTCATGGTGCCACCTCGCTCCTATGGCCAATTGGGGCATTTCCTCTATATTTTGAAGGATCTTGGCTCCCCTTCCGGGATGCGCTTTTATTTTTTCAAATTCTTCATCCGTAAGTCTTCCCGGTTTATTTATCACGGCATCGGGAACTCCAATCTTTCCGACATCGTGAAGCAGGCCCATCATGTATATTTCTTCCTGTCTTTCGATTGAATAACCGGCTCTTTTGGCTATTTCCCGGGAATACTCAGCGACTCTTCCTGAATGGCCCTTGGTATAGGCATCTTTTGCATCGATGGCATCAGCCAGAGTATGTACTACATGTAGCGATAATCCCTCTATCTCTTTAGTCTTACGCTCAACCTCTGAATGCAGATCACGCTGAAGCCTGATAAGATCCAGAAGGTGTCTCACGCGAAGGATTAAAACCTCTGCAACAAAAGGTTTTCTTATAAAATCCATCGCTCCCAAAGATAACCCACGCATTTCCGATTCGCAGTCATCATTTGCGGTAAAGAAGATCACCGGTATCTCTTTCATCCCGTTTTCTTTTTCCCATTTTCTGAGAAGCTTCAAGGTTTCAAAGCCGTCGGGTTCAGGCATTTTTATATCAAGGAGCAACATGTCGATCTTATTCCTTACGACGTACTCCAGCAAAAGCCGACCGCTTTTAAGGCATGTAACCTTAAATCCGGCTTCCGAAAGAACCGTGTTAGCATTCTTCAATATGATCGCATCATCATCTACAACGACTACGCGCTCTTCCATTCAGCATCCTTTCTGCGGAAATTATTCATCCCACAAACTGCCGTAGGCATTCACCGCCTCATCCACCGTCATATCTCCGTTAGCAACTTTATATGCAGCCGCGCGAAACTCTTTATTAACAGAATCGCTCAACCCTGTCTCCTTGTAGCTGAAAGCCTTTTCCTCAGGGAAACCCTCCAGAGATGAATAGACTTCATCCAACGAAAAATCATTTGCCGGAGTAATTAGTCTTTTTATCACAGCCATATTTCCGAGTTCTTTTTCTCTCGTAAGGAATCTGATAAATTCATTGGTCATATCCAGATTGCTGCTGTTTTTATTCACGCTAAAAAACAGGTTGACCGAATCAAGGAAATATCCGCCATCATCACCTAACGGCACAACATAAAATTTGTATCTAAAAGGTTTTGCCAAAAAAGCCTCCGACTTACTCTCTCTCTTTTGCGTGCCGGAAACCATATCGCCGCTGCCAAGCATCATCGGTACATCGCCTTCGAAAAATCGCATGATGACAGCGTTATAATCATCTTCTATCTCCTCAGAACAAATGGCAGGATCCAAATATCCCGAGTCCACAAAAGTCTGTATCTTCTCAAGTGCCGGACGCATCATCCCGCCTGCCGAACTGTCCATGGAATTAAGTGCCTCTACCGAATCCGGATCACTCAAAACATTATCGCAAAAATAAGGGAAAGCAAAGGAATAGTACATACCTGCGACTGTAGTGCCATTCGCACCCATAATAGGTGTGTCATACCCTGCTGCCTTTAGTTTATCACAGACCTCTATAAGCTGACTGTAATTTCCCGGAACCTTAAGCCCGTTTTTTTCAAAGATATCCATGTTTACAAGCATTCCGTATGACCTTGTAAATATGGGAAGCATGATGACATCACCGTTTTCCAATGTCCACCTGGCGCCTTTTCGGATACAGTCCAGATCAATATCAAGCGCCGGATCAGATAAAACCTCCGCATTTTCTAAAACAGGAGCCATTTTGTCATCATCCAGCATCCATGATGCCGTTACATAAATATCCGGTGCTTCATCACTCATCAATGCGCTGTCGATCGTGTTATCATAATCATCCAGATAAACATAGTTAAGAGTTATATTTGGATAATATTCATAGAAACGCTCAAATTCACTTTCAAGCGACTCAAAATTTGAATAACTGCCCGCAACCTTGATCCGGCATGTCGTATCGGATGACAGCCTGGGGATAAATTCTGCATTTTTATCATTTTTTTGTCCACACGAAACCAGCCCCGGTACCAATGAAATAACAGAAACCAACACCAGTATCTTTTTTATAATTCCCGTTGTTTGAGTCGTCATACTGCCTCCTCCGTAACTGAAGAAGTCTTATCCTTCTTCACATGTTAGAATTTCCGGTATCAGGTCATAATCAAAATTATCAACAGCATTTTTTAAGGCTTCAAAGCGAACTTCCTCCCCCTCCGGAAATCTGTATTCTTTTAGAGATTCAACTATACTTACCACACTGTCATAATCAAACGATGAGCAGGCTTCTGTAAGATCATTATACGCCGCTTTCATATCCTTTTCAGAAATGACCGGTCTATTATCCTCAACTGCATCCCCCTTTATGTCACGTAAAGGCTCTAGTTTTCTGACCAATTCCTTATACTGTGTTAAAAGGGTTATGAGCTCCCTTTCAAGAGTTCCTGCGTCACCTGATCCCCCTGCATTTTCAAGATGTGCAGCAAGATCACCAAGTTCATTTGCTCCGATCACACGGGAAGTACTTTTTAACGCATGAACTTTGACCGTTGTATTTTTTATATCTCTTTCTCCCCAGTATTTTTCTATTTCTTCAACATTCTTTGCCGCAGAATCGAGATATGTTTTAAGCGTTGTCATATAGGCTTTATGGCTTCCGCAGTGTATTATGCCTTCATTTACATTGATCGCCTCAATATCCCATATAAATTTCGGAATGCTTGTATCATCATCCTCATCATCGTCCAAGGACGATGCAACCTTCTCTTTTGGAAGATAAGAAAGTATCATAGCCTCAAGCCGTTCCGGATCGATAGGCTTAGTCATATAATCATCAAAACCTGCTCCTATATACATTTCACGCATACCCGAAATAGCATTGGCAGTAAGACATACTATAGGCGTTCCCGTATTCGTTGTATCGGTGATCATCTTCATCTCTTTAAGAGTCTCGATACCATCCTTATCAGGCATCATATGATCGAGAAAAACAACATCATAGTGCCTTTTTTTGTACAATGCTATGCCTTCATCTCCGCTTATCGCCGTATCTATCTGAATCATAGTACGTTCTAAAAGACTTTGGAATACAGAAAGATTCACCGGAGTATCATCAACCACCAGAAGTCTTGCCTCAGGTGCAGTAAAGCTCTCATGATATTTCATTCTTTCAGAAATAGAACGTTTGAAACTCTCTTCATATTCGCCTATTGGATTCCAGTCCTTTACCCCCTGCTTAAGCTTGAAGGAAAAAGTCGAACCTTTTCCATATTCGCTTTCCACCTCTATATGACTTCCCATCATTCTAAGAAAGCTCTGTGCGATGCTCATTCCAAGTCCGGTTCCTTCTATGTTCCTATTTTTATTTTCTTCGATACGTTCAAAAGCCTGAAACAGCCGATTCATATCTTCGGGTTTGATACCTACACCTGTATCACTGATACTTATAGAGAGACTGATGAATTCATAATTTTCTTTTTCAAACCCAACCTTGAAAGTAATTGATCCTTCTTTTGTGTATTTAACAGCATTTGAAAGGATATTGGTTATGACCTGTTTGATACGGATCTCGTCTCCATTCAATATAGACGGAATATTCTTGTCAACGTCCAGATTAAAAACAAGCCCCTTGTCCTCAGCTTTTCCCTGAACCATATTTACCAGGTCATTGAGCATAGATACAAAACTGTAGTCTACATTGATAATATCCATTTTTCCGGCTTCTATTTTTGAGAAATCCAGAATGTCATTTATCAATCCCTGAAGAGTCTTTCCCGCTGTCCTGATGCTTTCGGAATATGCCACGATTTCTTCATCCTGACTGTTCCGAAGTACCATTTCATTAAGACCGAGAATTGCGTTCATAGGCGTACGAATGTCATGGGACATTATTGACAGGAAATGTGATTTTGCCTCATTTGCCTGATTTGCCACCACTGCAGCTTCTGCCAGCTTCCTGTTATATACCATAAGTACCAGATAATTGAATACAAGAAGCAGCATCAATCCCAAGGTCACCATTCCGAGCAGCATCCAGTCCACTACCGTATTGGTCGACTCAAGTTCTACTGCCGGTATATATGCCAGAAGGAACCACGTATCCATTGATTTCAAAGGAGTATATGCTATTACACATCCCTCTCCTTTTGAGTTGATCATCGTCATAGTTCCTGTTTCAGACGTGACCTTATCTGTCATTTTGTTATAATCTGCAATTTCTGCATCGTTATAAGACTTATAATATTCAAAAAAATTGGAATTTTTCAGCGATTTACCGTGAACCAGATATTCTCCATTCTTGTTAATGAGCGCGATCTCCACGTTGTCATATTCTCCTCTCAAAAAAACAAGCTTATCCTCAAGCACACTTACCGGTTCCACACGCATCAGAAGCGCTTCTTTAAGTTCTCCGGTTGTCTCATCCCGTATAGTTACGAAATTCATAAACGCAATTGACTGCACCCCATTCTGAGGATTCGTATATGCCCTTGTCAGGCTGACAACTCCGTCTTCTCTGCTGATATTATCAAGATTTTCAAAAAGATTTATATTTCGATATGAAACCGAATAATCATCCGGGTCCTTCGAACTTGAGTGAGTAGATATGCCGCTTTTAGATGATTCTTCAGGGAATATCAGATGTCCATAGATACTTGGAGAGATTTTTGCCTTTCTGATAAAAGAGATTGCTTCCTCTGCAGTCATGGGCGATCCTGCTTCAGCGGAACGATTGATAAAATTGGCCCAGATATCACAAAGATGCTGCTCATCCTCAAGGTAATTCGTGATGATCTGCTCTGCAGTGACAGTCATTTTCTCGAAAGCCGCAGTAACGTTCTCATTGCTTTCGCGCATTTTTGCATTGGTATACTGAATTATGAAGAAAAGTATCAACATCATTATTACAAGGTCGATAATTATGATCACTGTTTTCTTCACACCTTCACCTCCGGGTTAACAGGTTTTCAGTAGCTTAGTATCCATGCGATACCTTTGGCAAGACGCACTTCGGCATCTTTGAAATGATTTCCGGGATTCATTTCAAATACCGTATCTATGCCCAAATTGCAGAACCTATTAAATATATCGGACGTATTCTTCTCAACCTTTGCTAAAAGCAAATTTTTGGTTTTTGCCTCTTTATCTCCAAGGGAAAAATACACTTTTACGGGCTTTTTGCATAATTCATTTTTTTCTGTATATTCATTAAAATTCGGAAACCACATAGATCCCGATGCGCTTACTGCCGCACTGAAGACATCCGTCTTATACAAACTGTAAATAGCAAATAATCCTGCCAGAGAATATCCTGCGATCACGATTTCTTTCGGTTCATACTTTAGCTCATCTTTTATTGCAGGTATGATCTTATGTACAAGTTTTTTCAGATAATCATCTGCTCCACCCGTAAAAGGACTATCATTTTTTCTTAAAGGCGGGCACTCCCATGGCGACATTTCTTTATTCCAATCAATATCACTGATCACTGCGAGGCATATTTTTTTATCAGTCATGCCTTTCAGCGCCGTATAAACGTCGCTTCCATCACCATGAAACGTATTTATTGTGACAAGCGGTATCAGGATATCCTTTTCCCCATATATATAAATGTGCTTTCCTTCAACTGTCATTTTTTCATCTCCGCAGTAAATGCTCCGTTTACGTCTGAACTGTAACATTAATAGTCTTCCACTGATATCGGCTCAGATCTACTTTTCCATCAATAATTCTTATTCCTTCTGCTTCCAGTAGCTTTGCCTGTGCTCCTGCTCCACCAAAAGCAAACTCTCCTGCCAGTTCTCCCTTAGAATTAACAACTCGAAAACAAGGGATATTGTCGGGATCGGGATTTTTGTGAAGCGCATTACCAACTGCCCGTGCCATCTTCCTGTCACCTGCGATCTCTGCAACCTGCGCATAAGTAGCAACATGACCATAAGGAATCTTTTTTACCGCTTCATAAATCCTCTTTGAAGGACAATCACTTATCAGATCATAGCTCTCTTCGATCATAAGTCGAATATCCTCATCCGGAATACTGCCATCAAGAATGATCGTGTTCCAGTGATCCTTATTTTGATGATATCCCGGGATAACCGACTTATGAATCCTACGCCAAAAGAATGCCTTATCCGGATCAACCTTTACATTAAGATTGATATATCCATCTCTTTCATACGTCCAAAGAAATGCTTTATTATTCAATTTATATCTGACCAATTGCCAATTCGGATCATGAAAAGGCGCATCCTGATATGTATCCGCAAAAGACAATCCGTATTCCAAAGCTTCATTTCGTGTTTTCATGTGATTGCTTTCCTCAAATAAGTATATCCCTATTTTTTATTGACAATTACGACTAAATTCTTTAAGGTGGAGATTAAGTAATGGGTTTTTTACTGGGTAAGGCATCAGCCTGACAAGACTTGCTCGTTTCTTTTTATGTTCATAATATCACAAATTACAAATTATGACGCTGACTGCCACCGGGTAGTCAGAATCCCGTCATCTGGTATACCATTAGGTCTTTGAAGGTATTCCGGATGGCGTTTTTTACTATTTGGAGGATACAATGAATATTTACGAATGTACCGTTGATGATGTAAAAAAACTGAATTATATCTGCCGGCTCACATTTACTGAAACATTCGAAGATACAAATACTCCCGAAAACCTGAATCAGTATCTTGATGAAGCATACTCCATTCCGGTCCTTACAGATGAGCTACTAACCCCCGACTCTGTCACATACCTAGCTTCGGATGATAACGGCAATATATTGGGTTATTTAAAACTTAATAAAGATTCCGCACAAACTGAAGAAGGCTTTGATGGTTCTTTGGAAATTCAGCGAATTTACATCGCAAAGCATGCTAAAGGAAAAGGTATCGGCTCAATATTTATGGAACTTGCCCAGCAAAAGGCTATTGAGTGGAATTGCTCATGGATATGGCTTGGTGTATGGGAACACAATGAAACAGCAAAAAAATTCTATGCTAATAAGGGATTTAAACAGTTTTCATCACACACATTCTGCGTTGGTGACGATCCTCAGACTGACTTACTTATGAGAAAAGATATTTAAAGCAAAAAAGAAAGGCTTATTCACAACAAATCTACCTTCTAGCGTTGTGCTTAAATAAGCCTTGCCTAATTCAAACCTACCACAATCTTATATGGGATTATATAGTACCTTTTCAGGACTTGGTGCAGCCCTTGAAGCACTTGGCAAGCAGGGCATTCAGATGATCTACGACAATATCCACCAGTGACGGGGTTAATTATCATTTTTCGCTGACCAGCTTACTGACCTTATACTGTGAGAATCCTTTTTCCTTAAGTTCCTGCATGGAAAAGATCTTCTGATCTTCAGGAAGTATCGCTGTGCCCACCATCTTTTCCACTTCGATTCCATTTGATTTATTTTCGGCATTTTAATTTTCTGCCGAATTTCAATCAATCAATACAATCAAACCTGTTGCTTGCCAATCAAAACTCCCACAGCTGCTCAAACAAAAAGCGACAAGACAATCGCCTCACCGCTCGTATTTATTACTATTATTGCCATCTATCATGCAATGATTTTTTATCAGACCATATCCAAGTCTTACCCCATCACTTCCACCTGACACTTCAATCAACTGAGAATGAAGCATCAAAATCTGCTCTTTGCTTAATCTTTTCATTTAGCAAGCTCCTCATAAGCTTCCTTATTTTGGGCAAGAAGTCTTTTAGATATGGCAAGAACATCTTCATTTGAGGCAACAGAATTTTCATCTGCTTTACTAAAATCAATTACAAGATACGTCAACACCACAAACTGTTAGTTGTTTTATCACATGGGACGTCCCTCATCGCCTGACGGCTCCGTGTTTTCGTTCACAAAATGTCAGCTCATGCAAGCACGGCCGCCACTTTGCTCACTATTTCATATATACATCGCAGAAATGCTGAATATGCCTTTCGATGCACTCCAGATATTCTTCCTCACACTGTGGCTGTCGATCTGACCTTGCGATCTGCAGAACAGCCGGTGCGGTAAGTTCTACCGCAAGCAGCTCCGGATCATCCTCTACGACTATCCCCTCATCCATCATCCCCTTGATGATCTTTGCGAACATCCTCTGTATTCCATACAATTGATGTTTTGTCGTGACCTCGGAAATCCTCTCGTTTCTGAACTGTTCCTGAACAAGAAGCATCCTTATCTTGCGGATCATCGGATCTCTCATTGTAAATGAGACTCTTCCCATAGTCGCCTTTATAAATTCTTCCCGGCTCTCAGGAATCCTACCGATATGGTTTTCAGACCCAAACATTTCATCGTACCGTGCTTCCGCAGAATCAATCAGTGCATTTAAGATATCCTCTTTTCCCTTATAATGCTTATAGAGGGACGGAGCCTTAATCCCGACAATGTTTGCAATCTGCTCTACACTTGTTCCATCATATCCATTCTCTGCAAATAATGTTAATGCCGCATCCAGTATTTTCTCTTTGGTTGACATGACTCCCCTCCAATCCGCTAACATTCATTAGCCTTATTATAGCTAATACCTATTAGCTCGTCAAGCAAAAAATATGGACCTGCCGACACTATATCGACAGGTCACGGTAGGTTGTTGTATTGCCCGATACTTATTGATTTTCCGGGTTATCAAGGCAGCCTTGAAGCATCTCGGAATATGCCTTTTTCATATCCGGATCTTTCTCGTCATCTATAACTTTCTGCATTTCCTCATCTGATATCGGATACAGGAGTAGCCTTTTCGTCTCTATTTTTATCATGTATCATCCTGGTGCGATGGTGTAAATCCAAGGCTCTTTGCCCTCTCTATTTCATCTGTATTCTCATCACAGATTGCCAGTCCAAGCCAGTCTGTGATTGTATACAGTGTCATGTTTGCTCCAGTCAGCGCATGAAATCCGGTATTGAATGTTGCAAAACCAATATTTGTTCCATTTTGACCTACGGGCTGAACATCAATTGTCATAATAAGCAAGGTTAATAATGCAAACAATGCTATAAAAGTGCCCCCTGTTAAAAAGCAAGTTTTTCTGTTTCTCATTTTTTCTAATTCCTTTCCTTTGAAAAATTTCCTTCCGGCTGTTTTCAAAATATCAAAGGATATGAAAAGCAGAAAGAATCGTGCCGTCACATGGGCGATACGATTCGTGTCATGCCCCGGAATATAGTTTTTTCACCGGCTTCAAGAATATCTTATCACTGATCTGCAGCAATACAAAGGCCAATACACACGCCAAAATGTGGCTTACAAGAAAAGCAAACCATATTCCCGACAGTCCGAATATATGCTTTAGCATCAAAGCTGGCAGCACCCTGAATATAATGTAATACGCAATAAGCAACAGCATAGCCCTCTCCGGTCTTCCAATTCCAGTAATATATCCCTGAATACAGCTTGTAAGCATATATAATACGTATCCGATGCTGACAATATGGAAAAACTCTGCAACTATAACGCCAACCTCTGCTCCCTGGCCGAAGCATCCGCTAAGTATGGGACTTGTGCAGATGACAAGGGCGCTTACCAAGCCAATCAGAACTCCCCCTGTAAGCATGGCTTTTTTACAATAATCACCGGCCCGGTCTATACGACCTGCGCCCTTACATTGACCGACTATAGAGGTAACAGCCATTGATAAGGAATTCATAATAAGGACAATAGCTGTACTTGCCGTTAGTGCAGACATACCTGCCTCCCCCAGGAGATTTCCTACCCACAGGCTGTCAACCATGCTGTATGCCATGGTAAGTGTCATGGCAAGCATAAGGGGTATAAAGAGCTTCATTAGAGCTCTTGTTGTGTTTTCGTTTATAAAATCTACTTTACTTTTCATAAGTCTTTTCCACCTTCTTTACAAATTCTACTGCTGCCTTAAGCTCATCCTCATTGGGATTGGACTTATTCATTCCTCCGATCAACTTTAATGGTCCATATGTGTTAAAACCACGACATCCGTATGTTCCAAGGCACTTGGCTCCTCGCTCTTCTACGACCTTCTTAATCTTAGCGGCAAAATCCTTATCGTTCTTTGCACAGGTATAGATAAAGAAAGTCCCCTTCCCCGCTGGAATCTGTTCTGCCACACGGCTTACCGAATCGTAAAACTTGGAATATGCTATCCCCGATGCAAAGCCCATCAGGTCATAATCCTCCCAGTTGAAATCCGCTCCCACGCTCCCGGCCTCTATTAGTTCCACTTGACATTCTGCTGCCACGCGGTCACAGACCTTCTTTGTATTACCATGGTGCTTTGATTCATAGATAATTATTGTCTTCATAATTGTTTCCCTTTCTCTGAATGAATTTCATTCATTTATATTTTTTATTTTTACCCCTGAAACAATTGTATCAGGGGGGGTGTCTTACAAATTCAATATTTCAATTAATGTATCCTTTATTCTTTTACCGCAATCCTTTTCACTTCCATGCTCAAGTAACATTCCCAGCTGCCCGTAAACAAAAAAGTAGGCTAGGGCATCTATATCCGATATCTTTATTTCACCGGCATCCCGGGCCTTCTCCAGCTCCTTCTTAATATGAGGTACCAGCTTAGCTGCTGTCTTTATCATAAGCTGATCATGCATCTTCTGACTTCCCTCACTATGGAAGAGACTATATAAAAGCTCGTTATCCTTCTCAGGCTCACGGTACTCTTTCAGACTTCCAGAAAATGACCGGATTTTCTCTTTCAAAGTTTTGCCCTTGCTGTCAAATCTCTTCAAGTTAGCTCTCACGATAATATCCGCATACTCTTCAACTGCTGCATCATATATCTCTTCTTTTGATGCATAGTATCTGTAACAAAGTCCCTGTGAGATTCCCAGTTCCCTTGCTATATCGGAAATCGTGGTCTTATCATATCCTTTTCGGGCAAATACCAAAAGAGCTCCCGATAGAATCTCCTGCTTTCTGGTGTCCGGGTCTTTTACGGTTCTCATGTACATCCTTCCTTACTGTGTTTCACTTTCTGCATATTAACACAGAAGTTTCAGGATGTCAATGAATAATGTTCATTCATTTTATCCGAGTTAAGCATTCCGGCATAAACATTTGCCGCATACTTCTCGCAGATTTCGTCCCAGAACTTCGGGATTTCCTGATAAGCGGTATCGTTGTCAATGAGTTTTATTGTTCTCAAAGTGATATGCCCCTGCAAAGCAGCTCACTTTAGCCGTTGTATTGTCCATAACCGACTGCCTCCTATCCAAACAGCATATCTGCCGCCTTCTCCTGTTCCCTGCGTTCCTGCGAATCATCGTATCCGCTTTCTTTGTCATCAATGCCCTTTACCGGATCAATCGAAAACAGACCATCACGATTGCAATAAAAGAAGATTCTTCTGACTCCCCTTATCTTAAATCTTGCTTCAGCATTCCCTTCCGGATAGAGCGTGCGCATCTGCATATCATCGGATGAAGCCGCCGCAACAAAAGAAATATAATGCTCCTTTGTCATGCTGTGGTCGATTCGCACATAATACTCATCCTCAACACGCTCGATGAATATCATATGATGCTCATCTGGTTGTTCCGCCTCTAAAGGCATAAGCTGGATGCCGTGACAATGAATCGCCGCTTCGCCCATGCTGTGTATTACATTCCCACAGACCGGGCAGACATAAAACTTTGACCGCAGCATATTTGCCGATACGTTCGCATTATGAATGGTATTGCCTGATATCAGCTCCGTCACCGATATGCTGAATGCCTCCGCAATAGGCTCCAGCAGGGTAATATCTGGAAGCCCTCTCGAAGTTTCCCATTTTGAAACACTTTTATCGCTTACTCCCAGCTTTTCCGCCAGCTGAAGCTGTGTCATCCTGTTCTTTTCCCGCAGTTCCTTAATCACTGCGCCTGTAACATATTGGTTCATATTCGTTTTCACCTCCATGCACAGATTGTAAATCAGTTTTTCTGATAACGGTACCTACGGAAAGTAGAGTTAAACGGAATGTCTTTCGGTTTTGCTTATTATCAGCCCGACAATTTTGAATTTTTGAAATTACACTCTCGGTTTTTGATTCAGTACGCGTTCGAGCGCTACCCAGCCCAGGTATTTCGGATGATCTCCGGTCAATGCCCCCTGTGCTTTTCCTTCTTCTTCATCTGTTTCAGTTCAAACAGGCGCTGGCTCTCCGCTTCCCTTTGTTCACGGCTTCTGACTTTCCGTTCCTGCTTATTCTGTTCTTGTTGTAATTTGAGTGCCTGCTGCGATTTAGTGCCTATGCCCGTCTCCAATGTCTGTTTTTTCGCATCACGCTGTGCCCTTTTAGGGTTCTTCTTCGTATCCTTTACAACCGTTTCAACCGCCGGACTAAACTGCAGATGATAATAGTTCCAATTTATAAACTCCAAGACCTCGTAATCCTTCGGTTCCCCGCCAAATGTCACTTTAGCTACTGACAGTTTTCTGTTTTCAATTCTCTCAAAAATACCCACCCAGAACGGATCTTCAAAATATATCGTCAGTTTTCCGCTTATTCTATCCATTGTTCTTCATCCCCCCAGATTCCGTAGGGACAATCTATGTTTTAATCCCCTTTGATAATCTTTGCAAACATCCTCTGTATCCCGTCCAGCTGATGCTTGGTTGTAGCCTCGGAAATCCTTTCATTCCTGAACTGTTCCTGGACAAGAAGCATCCGTGTCTTGCGAATTATGGGATCACGTATTGTGAAGGAAATCCTTTACATCGTATCCATTCTCTGCAAATAACGTTAATGCCGCATCCAATATTTTCTCTTTGGTAGACATGGATTCCTCCAATCCCGCTAATAACTGTTAGCCATAGTCTAGCTAATGCCCATTAGCTTGTCAAGTAAAAAAATGGTCAGCAGAGTTTTATTCTCTACTGACCTATATGCTTACGCCAATATTTCTTTTCTTCATCATACTCCCTAAGAGTCATCCCAAGTCTTACAAAAGGATATTCTCTTAAACATGGGTCAAGATTATCAACTAATTCATTTGGGTCTTGCCTAATTCAAACCTATCACAATCTTATACGGGATTATATAGTACCTTCTTACTTGTGCGCAGTAATTATTGTCAATTTCCCATAAACGAGTTAAACCATGCACGTTCTTCGAAATCTTTTTTGACAGGGATTACAGGTTCTTCCTCAGCTATACCAACAGGAAGGACACATACCAGCTCGTATCCATCTGGAACATTCAAAATATCAGCTATCTTATCGCAAATCCTGTCATCGTCAGTGATGTGTCCTTCATACCAGCAACTACGATAGCCCAGTTCCTCAATGGCAAGCAGCATATTCTCTATAGCTGCAGAGTAGTCCTGAACCGCAAAGCATTTGTCACGATAGGCTGGAATTCTCTGTGTCAGAACGCAAATGAGAGCCGGCGCTGTCTTTGCAATTGGCGGATCGATCACGGCGTGGATCTGTCTCAATATCTCGATGTCATCCACACATATCAGGCTGGTGGTCTGTTTGTTACAGCCCGATGGTGCAGCGAGACCAGCTTCCATTATTTTAGTCAGATTCTCTCTCGAAACAGAATCAGGTTTATACTTTCCACGGTAACTACGCCTATTTTTGATCGCACTGATAACAGTCATGTTTAGTTCCCCATATTCACTAAGCCCATTGCTAAATGCTCAACTCCATTATCATCATATCACAAAAAGAAAACAGGCTCTTCTCCACACTGAAAAAAGCCTGTTTTACTTACACTTTTTACTAAATCAAATAAACACACAAAGCCTACCGATCTAGCTCTCCATATTGATGATATAGCACTGATTGGCGTCTTAAGATACCTAACTATCATGTCTCCTGCACGTGTATCAGGGTCACATTGCCACCGTATAATATTTTTTCATCATTTTCTGCTATACTAATTTCTTGTCCTGAAAAGGTCTCTTGTTTCTTTTTTACGGTAGAGCGATTGCTGCATTTTTCAGCAAGGAAGGTTTCCCTCCCACATTTTAACTTTTTCTCCAACATGTCGAATCTGTTGTTTGATATTATATCACCTTAGTGATATAGTGAAATCAGATGGAGGGTTTCACAATGGATAAACTAATTGCTGTCTATCATGGTTCAAAGCAAATCATAGAGGTTCCCACCTTCGGACTAGGCAAAAAGAATAACGACTTCGGCCTGGGATTCTACTGCACCGAGAGCATCGACCTAGCAAAGGAATGGGCCGTCTCTTCGCTGAATGACGGATTTGCTAACCGTTACACCTTGGACACAGAGTTTCTGAATATCCTGAACCTGAACAGCCCAGATTACACGATTCTCAATTGGGTGGCTGTTCTCGTGGAGCACCGTCTGTTCAGCATCAAGACCCCCGTCGCAAGGCGAGCAAAACAATACCTGATTGAGCACTTCGGAATCAACGTAAACGCTTATGACCTGATCACAGGGTACAGAGCGGACGACTCCTATTTCGACTACGCAGAGGCTTTTCTAAATAACACGATTACCGTCGAACAGCTGTCACGCGCTATGCAGCTGGGGAAGCTCGGAGAACAGATCGTCATCAAGTCAAAGTTCGCGTTTTCAAAGATCATATACGAAGGCTTTGAGCTTGCAGAAAAGGACATGTACTACGTCCTCCGCAAATCCAGAGACGACGAAGCAAACCAAACCTATCTGGATATTCTGGAAGAAGAATCAGATGGCCTGTATATCCAGGATATCATCAGAGGAGGTGTTTCAAATGATGACCCGCGCATACCAAGAAATATATCTTAGTAAAGCACAATCCTCGCTTGGAGACGCTTTCGATTACGCAATAAACACCTGCCACATTCCTGGTGCAGACTTCATAAAGCTTTTTTCTGCTAGTTCTGTAAGCAGACGGATGGAAAACGGCGAGCCTGCATACCTTGCTGGAAAAAGCGGGATTGAGATTGCAGTCGATGTTGTACTCGAATCAACTGGTAAACAGCTTAACTCCGAGCCCCAAGAACACTTAGGGCGTTCACGGGAATACTGGATTGGCTGGGCGGTCTGCTACTATCAGTGGTTTTCCGCGAGAAGCTACAGAGATATCTTCAATGTCCTCTCCTACGAAGACCTGACAAACATGTACTATACGCTTCATGAAGCAGATATCACTAAATTTGTGGACATCGCAGATGAAAAGATGCGAGAGCATTTCAAGGACACAAACTTGAAACGCATCCGCAGTTCTTATGGTTGTACACAGGCCGAGCTCGCAAAGCGATCTGGTGTCACGCTCCGTTCGATTCAAATGTATGAACAACGAAACAAGGATATCAACAAGGCGAGTGCCGATGCACTCTACCGAATCTCCAAAGTACTCGGCTGCAGCATAGAAAGCCTTCTTGAGAAATAAAAACAAAGGCATTTCCGATGAAGATCATTACATGAAGACTTTAAAGGCAGCTTCTATTTCCGAAGATAATTACTTTAACAATCTCCTAGGAAATGACGTAGTAACAATTGCAAAAGATATAAGGGATGAACATAATAAAGACACAGAAACCGGTGATGTGACTACTCCTGTTGATGATATCCTTGACTCGTTTGAAGAACTAAAGACTGCCGACAATGCTACGCAGGCTCAGATTGTTATGTACAGCAAACTTTTCAAAATCAATTTTACAAAAATGGATCCATATGAATTCAAGGCCTTTACCGACATATTGCAACGCTACTCTGATCTCTGCAAACCGGTTAAAGGAAATGGGCGAGGGAAAAAGAAAATAAAACACAGCTAATTCTACCAAATTTAATAGGGGCTTGATTATTAACAGCCCCTATAGCTAGCCTCTAGAACCAAATTCAGAAATAATATACCATCATATCTCCAGCCTCATCTGCATATCCAGCCAACTTTTCTGCTCTGCCTCATGGATCACATCGCCAGGCAGACTGTTTCCGATCAGAAATGGCGACTTTGGATTGTGCTTCTTCATATTCTCTCGCACAAGTACCGCATTCGCATTAGCATAACAGTACCTGCAAAGATGACCGCAAGTATCATATGCTCCAATATCTGTACCCAAAAGGCAGGCACATTCATTGTTCCTCTGATTCCTGCTCCGCTTAGGGACATCAAGCCTTGCATTGAGAGCAGTCTCGAAAATCTTTACTGTCAAACATCCGTAGCAGTCTGCACCATATGCTGCAAGATCATTTCCCTCAGCACACGGTCTGATGATCATATCATGCCTTTTCGCAATCTCGATAAAAGCTTTTCCGATCGTCAGTCTGTCCTTCTTAAAAACCTCTCTTGCTTCCGGAAAGTTACGCTCCACCTTCTTATAGATATCAATGAAGCTGATTACACAGGTCTTCGTATATCCTGACAGTGTTGCAGTCATCTGCTCAAACTGATCAATATGCCATTCCACGGAATGTTTTTCATCCACAAAGATGGGATCATATCTCCATCCAACGCTGTCTATGCCAACCATATCAGAAAGCTTCTTAAAGTCTTCCATCACTTTCTGCTTATTCGGCACATTGGGTTCGATATCTCTCCAATACGGCGTGATGGTAACAAACCAGTATTGGCCGTAAGGTTTTAACACATCCATATGAGGCAGCATCGGTGCAGGATTCTTTGTACAGAATGCAAACAGATCCACAACCTCGGGAAACAGACTGTATCTTGTCACCTGTGAAGGGTTATAGGGATTGCGTACCAACACAAAGCCTTCTTTTATTCTGTTTATCAGCCATTCATGGTAGAACGCCGGTATGTCCGTGCGCATGCCCGTATTTATGATCATGAAATCACATCCTCAATTCATCAATCACAGTACCGATATCCCCATCGATGCAAATGGCCTGCGCCATGATATCCTCAGGACAGACTGCTTCACCGAAATTTACGCAGGCATAGACAGCATCCGGATTGTCTGCAGTCATCTGCCAGAAAGGATACTTGATGATACCGGGAGTATTATAACCTACTCCAAGTTCCAAATACAGTATCTTTCCGTTATGACTGTTCAGAAAATCCTCGTTGATCCTCCCGGGCATGCGCACATTAAACAGGCTTCTGAGAAGTCGTTTCTGTTCCCCGGATTCATCAGGGATTTCCATATCTCTATATCCCGGCTGTTCAGCCAAAAGTGTTTCTATCAGATATTTTCTCTTTTCTGCCTGTTCCATACCATCACCTTCTTATTCAATAATCTGTACTCTTCCGGTCTTTCTCGGCTTGCTGACCGGTTGTTCTCCGTCGATATATCCGAGGATCACAAAGCCCTGACATACATAATTATCGGGAACGCCCCATTCTTTCATAAGCGCACGACCTTCTTCACTGTCAAAAGTCTCTTCACCCCTGGAGATGATACAGGACGCAATACCCAGTTCTGTAGCCTGCAGCACTATGTTTTCCGCCATACAGAAAGCATCCGCGGTCTTAAACAGGAAATTTTCCTGCGAAAATATTGCTATAACCGTCGGTGCTCCATAAAATCCGTCCTTCATTGTCGGATCATCGATGACACTGGGCTGCTCCTTCGATACAGATGTAGCAATGTTTACATCTCTGATCGCATTCATCTGTTATATGCCATTGAAAAGAAAAGTATGGCTTCATATCCGTATTCCTCCGTATCGTGAATGAACCACTAGCTAATAATTTCTAAAAAGGATCCCCCGGCCTTTAAGTGCCGGAGGATCAACAGGAATCATCTTTCTTATTTATCCCCCGCACCACATGCACTTCCACAAGCTGCCGTTTTCTCTTCCTGCTTATCTGCTGCGCCGCATGCTGCCGGTGTTTCAGCAGGTTTATCTCCTGCTCCGCAAGCTGCTGGTTTCTCAGATGCGCCACATGCTGCCGGCTTGTCGGATGCTCCGCAAGCGCTTCCTGCAGTGTTCTCGTTCCATCCTGCAATGTGTCTTAATAGTATTAATTGATAACCCCATCATCTGAGCTATCACGGAATATCCAAGCCCCTGCCCTCTATATACAGCAATCTGGTTTTTCTGCTTGTCTGTCATTGTCAAATTCCTCCTATCGTTCGAAGGTTCTGCCTTCTATCTTTACTAAGGGGATTTGACGGAGTAAATTCCGGGGTTTTATAAAAAAATTTTTAGGTTTACTGGATATTACCTCTATAACGCCTAAAAGCGTATTATTTATATAAAAACTAAGCCCAGACGGATTTCTCCATCTGAGCTGATCATTATCCTTTACAGATTTGAATATATTACCCAAAAGTGATATTATAATCGTAGCTACAGGAAGGTACTACAATATGATATTTACATGGGATGATAATAAGGACGCGATAAACTATAACATTCATGGCATACACTTAAGTACTGCAGCGTATGTTTTTAACGATCCTTATCGGATTGAACGTCCGGATTTATCCGCGAATAACAACACACTTGAAAACAGATGGCAGACCATAGGCAAAATTAATGATGTTATATTCGTTGCCTATGAAGAACGAATCAACGATGAAATCCGCTTGATATCTGCAAGAGTCGCCACTGCACAGGAAAGGAGAATCTACAATGGCTACTGTAACGATGAATCTGAACCCTGGGGACCAGCCTACTAAAGAACAGCTTGAAGAAATAAAAGCTGCTTCAAAAAAGCCCGTAACCTTCACAGATGATGCTCCAAAGCTTACAGACGACGAACTCCATGAGTTTAGACCTGCAAATCCAAAATATTATCGTCCAAATAAGGAGCTTATCTCTCTACGCCTGGATTCTATGCTTGTTGATGCATTTAAATCCACCGGAAAGGGCTATCAGACAAGGATCAATGAAGCTCTTTGGAAGGGCGCTGCAGAAATGGGAATTATAGTCAAAAAATAAAAAAAAACTCAGCTTGAGAAATCGTGTTTCCATAACGTAAACGCGGCATCCAGTAACCGGATGCCGCGCAAGTTGCTTTCCAATTCTTCATATCAATGTATTTCAAACTTTTACACATAATTACAACTCTGCATACCGGCTTATTGGTAAATACCGGTCTGGCATTTTCTTGCCAAATCTGAACATAACATATCCAATCTCCGGTAGTATCGCTCTTTTTACCCAAAATATTATTCTCTAATACAATCCTCTGTTTTGCCTGAGCTTCAGTTGATGGAGCGTTAGTTTTTGCGATATGATAGTCCATCTGGTCTTTATATAAAGCTTTCCGCCACGGTAGTATATGGACACCTCATCACATCGAAACTCCATGTCAAGTGTCGTGTCTTCATGCACAAGTTTCAAAAACGGATTAAGTACTCCTGTCTCTAAATCCTTAAATAGTTCATCTGTTAAAAAATGATTCATATGCATTTCCTTCTTTCTATCATAAGGAAAGACATTTTTTAATATTTTGATTATAGCATCCTAACTCATACCCCTTAGGAGATCTGAAGATAATTCGCCATGCCAATTATAAAAAAGATGATGCAGCCAGCATATACAAAATAGCCAAAAAGTGATTTTTGTCTAAAAAGTAAGTACTAACTTTAAGAAATCCTTTATTTTGCTCCGATATAAGAATCGTATAGTTGTACATTTTCCATTTGCGTTTTATCGAATGATCTAATGACAGAAACGGAGGTCTTCAATGAATAACGGTTCTATTGAATCTCTGGTTTACACCACCGATCAGTGCATTGGGTGTAATAAATGTGTAAATGCCTGCCCCGCCATGGGTGCCTGCATGTCCGTTGAAGGCGAAACCAACGAGGACAGGACAATTCACGTAAATGCCGAATACTGTGTTTCATGCGGAGCATGTATTGATGCTTGTAAACACGGTGCAAGAAAGTTTAACGATGACACAGATAAATTCTTTGAAGACCTTAAAAAGGGAGAAAAAATCTCGCTTCTGATAGCTCCTGCTTTTTTGGCAAATTATCCCAGGGAATATGGCTCAGTCCTTGGAGGCTTAAAAAAACTCGGAGTAAACAGGATCATATCAATTTCCTTTGGTGCTGATATAACCACATGGGGATACCTTAATTATATACAGAAATACAACTTTGTCGGCGGCATCTCGCAGCCATGTCCTGCGGTCGTACGATATATTGAGAACTACACACCGGAGCTTATTCCAAAGCTCTTTCCTGTACAATCGCCCCTCATGTGTGGTGCTATTTATTGCAGAAAAGTTCTGGGCTTAAAAGATAAGCTTGCCTTTATTTCGCCATGTATAGCCAAGAAGCTTGAAATAGAAGATCCTAACAATGCAGGGCTCGTTCAGTATAATGTAACTTTTGAACACCTTATGGATTATGTTAAAGCCAATAAAATTTCAGGTCCGGACGCTTCCGACGAAATTGAGTATGGTCTTGGTTCCATTTATCCAACCCCCGGTGGTCTTAAGGAAAATGTTTACTGGTTTCTTGGAGACGATGTCGCAGTTCGCCAGATCGAGGGCGAAAAGCGAATGTATGAGTGGCTTCAGAAAAATAAGAAGCGCATAAAGGATAACCAGACTCCGTTCGTATTTATAGATGCTTTGAATTGTGAAAATGGATGTATCTGCGGAACTGCTGTAGATTCAAAAATGAGCGAAACAGACGACGCGCTTTACAATCTGATCCGGATAAAAGAAAAGTCCAAGAAGAATAAAAGAGGCGATGCCTGGTCACGACCTGATTCACCTGCAAAACGCCTTGCTAATCTAAATAAGCAGTTTAAAAAACTAAATCTGGAAGATTATCTTCGGAAATATACTGACAGGTCAAAGACAGTATGCTACAAGGAGCCAAGCGAAACTCAAAGGGACGAGATTTACAAATCCATGGGCAAACTTACCAAGACGTCCAAAGAGATCGATTGTACTTGCTGCGGATACGATACCTGCCGTGATATGTCAACGGCAATATTTAACGGCTTCAATGTAAAGGAAAACTGTATCCATTACCAGAAAGATCTGGTGCAGCAGAAAGTTAAAATTGCCGAGCGTCTTACACAGGAAGTTGAACAACAGCGTGCCGAGGAAGCCGAAGTACATAACAGACTTGTTAACGCCATTGCTGATATAAATTCCAAGTTTGAGGAAATAAATGAAGCAATAGCAGGAATGGTTGCCGGAAATGATTCCAACGCCAGTGACTCCATCAATATTGCCGGAAAAATATCAGGTGTTGTCCATTTCACCGAGCAGCTCAATGAATCCATGGAAAAGATCAGATCCATGATTGATCAGCTGGGAAATGACAGCCGGAAAGTCGTTGAGATTGCCAACAGCACAAATCTCCTTTCTCTTAATGCCTCTATTGAAGCAGCAAGAGCAGGAGAAGCCGGAAGAGGCTTTGCAGTTGTGGCATCGGAAATCAGTTCTCTTGCCGCAAACTCCAGAGAAACAGCCAACAACAGTACATCAAATCAGGCTAACATTGATAAGGCTGTAGTAGAGATAATGAGTGAGTCAGAAAAGCTTGCAGCTGAGATCGATGAGATAAATAAAATGACTCAGAATCTGGCTGCATCTACTGAGGAAATGTCATCGTCAACTGTCCATATTCAGGAGACTATAGTCAGAGTTAAGAATGTATTAGAAGACCTGATCAAGATGAGCTGAAAATACATAGTAATGTCAATGGGGTGCCGCAATTTATGTGACACCCCAAAATTTATTCCACCATTAACTTATACGCAGAGTGCCTAGATACTTATCACATACCGTAACACTAAAATCCCAGTCAAAGAAAGAGGGATCTTTTAAACCCCTCTCAGAGAAAAAAGCAAAAAATAAGACCCAGAAGATTTAACTCTTCTGAGCCTTATGCTCTGATTTTATAAACCGGATTCAATTATTATGGATCATGATGCTTTATCAAGCATGTCATGGATATATGTCCGAAGACCGTCCTCCGTGTCTATGCCGTATTTCTGGTTTATAAGGATATAATACTTCATGATCCGTTCTTTCGGCAGAAGCTCACTGGAAGGAATGCTGTCTCCATATCCTTTTCTCGCTTCCATCCACGGATCCTCATTATGTGTGATCCTCTCCAGTACCTTTCCGCCATACATCCCAAACGTATTCACAACAAGGTCAATTACACGTTTCTCGTCATCCGTCAGGGCATCCTCTGTTCCTTCCAGAAGCGCGAACCGCGCATCATCGATCGGATTATATTTGAAATCCCGAAACAGCTCATATACCTCCGGATAGACCGGACCGTGTACCCAAGCCCTGCAATCCTCTTCAAAGATTGGTCTTCCATATAATGCGGAATACACTCCCTGGATAAAGTAAAGCAGCTTCTGAAGCATGAGAGGCGTTACCTCCTCCAGCTTTTCAAAGATATATGCGATCACCCGGAGCATCTTATCTGATACGGAAAACAGGCTTTCTATGCTTTCTGCCGCGGTAAAAGCTTTCCTGTATGCCGCATCCGTCAGCTTCTCCCTGTTCTCCATGAGCTTCTGCTTCATGTATGCCGGAGATGAAAGCGCTGCTTTCATGATATCCGAATACTCTTTGGAAGGCACCTGTCCTTCTAGGTATCTCGGAATCGTCACCTCTCCGAACCCAAGCGCCAAGGACAACGGAGCCTTTCCAATCTTATAGATCTTCATCAGCCTTTCGATATCATCAATCGATACAAGCCCCTCTGCCGTCCTGTACTGCTCATCGATTTCCTGAACATTCTTATCAATAAGACCCGGAATACTCATTTCTTCCCCGCATTCTGTGCAGACAGCCACAGTAATTGCAAAGGTATATTCCTTATCCCTTATATTCTTCACGATGTCCTTCTTCTGCAAAAGGTACTCGGTCTCTTTCCTGCACTCTATGCAGAAATCTCTTCTTCCCTTCTCTGTCATAATGGTCACCTCCGATTTGCCTCCTGATTATCTGAAATAGTATGTAAGCGGATATTTCTGTTCATGGAACGAAATGACGATCACGAAGCAGTTCTCCAGCTTGTTAAACTTGATATACAGAGATACTTTTTTCTTCTGTTCCATTCCTCTCCAAAAGGATTACATCCTTGCCAAATACATACAGCTTTTCATGTTCATAACCTTTATGCTCATTCTGCAGGATCTCCGAAAAATCCATTGCAGTAAGGCTCAATATTATATCTTTGGCTTTTGCCTCTATCCTTTTCAACAGCTTCCTTCACCTCGAAAAGATACTGCTCTATGTCTTTCTGATCTATGTTCAATACTTCATCCTCCGCAGAGTATATGATGTTATTTTTAATTTATCCTATCATCAGTGTAGCAGCATGATTGCTTTTTGTCAATATCCTATCATCAGAACCACCCGTCCAACGGGTGGTTTGCACTCAGTTTATCCATGGCTATATCGTGCTTTTCCTGTTCCTGAATGTACTTTCTTATTGTGGCTTCATTCAATCCTACCGTACTTACATAGTATCCTTCTGCCCAAAAGTGACGATTTCCAAACTTATATTTCAAGTTTGCATGTCTATCGTATATCATAAGTGCACTTTTACCCTTCAGTTATCCCATAAACGACGATACACTCATCTTCGGTGGAATGCTCACCAACATGTGTATATGATCCGGCATTAAATGTCCCTCTATTATCTCAACGCCTTTATAACTACACAGTTACTTGATGATATATATAGCTGCGAATCCTTGCCAACAAATATGTAGATGCCAAGACTATTTGATATAAATTTCCCTCCTCGTATTCGGACAATCTCGAATAATCCTCTTCTGCTATACTCATTATTGGATATCCTTTATCAATGAGTTCCTGAAGAAAAGCCGCCCTGCCTTTTGCATCACTAACCTCTGCCATAACCCATTCCGGTATGAGCATAAGATCATAGTCTTTTAGAATCGTATCCAATTCTATACCCTTATCTCTCAACCCCTGCATAAACGATATTGATGAAGTATCCAAAATGGCAATATGCTTTTTATCTATTTCAGTGACGGGGGTAATTATCATTTTTCACCTTTTCCGGAAATCAGTTCTGTTTCTTTTAGGACGCTTCTTAAAAAAGCTGCATTGTCCTCATGATAATCCAGTTCCGGATTAGCTTCTCTGTTTTCCTCTATTTTTTCGTTAAGATAAGATGTATTGATCACATTTGATGGCATCACAAGACTATCATCAAGCCCAAGAGATCTGAATCTATGAGGCATATCCTCTATCTGTAGATCAAACACATCTGTTACCTGATTTTTTATTTCATCATCACTTGTTTGATCAGCATATTCATATAAAGAAACAAGTACTGCTTTATATGGCGACTGAAACGCTGACATGCAGCAAAATACTTTTGACAAAAATTCCATTTCCGAAAGACCAGCGAAAAATCTGTCCACCCCATTCAAAAGCATAGATGCAGCAAAATATTCCGCTTTTCTTTCTTCAAGCGTATTATCCGTTTCGATAAAATGATCAAATGAAACTCTGTCAAACATGAGATGATAAATCTCATGCCATGCAGCAAAATACTGATTAGCCCGCGGCAAAGCAGTATTGAGGACCGGAACTAATTTCCCATTCTTTACGTAGATAGCTCCGCTTAAAAACTTATCCTCTATGGGCATCTGAACAAGGCCATATCCTCTAAGTATTTGTAATGCAAGCTGTGGAACTGAAGCGACTTTCATCAAAGAATCATTTGACAATAACTGATCGACCTGGGCAGACACTTCTTCCGATATTTCCTTATTCTTTTGAACAACCTTTTCTATATTAGAAGCAGTTATCAATTCACTCATTTTTTTGCTCCATTAATAATAAATTGCACAGAGATCGACTACATCCATAAGCAGACTATACTGTTTCTTAGCAAGATCACTCATTTCATGCCCTGCCGGTGCATTTTCTGAATAAACCGCAGTCACAGTTTTGGATGATGCCGAGCGGTATAGTATCAGTTCTTCCGCCGTCATGCCAAGCACATTTAACACTTTCTGCATATGACGATCAAATGTGGTTTTACTGTCAACAGCACCTTCGAGCAGTTTGTCCAAAGTGGGCCGTGAAATATCTGCCTTACTTGCAAAAGAAATCTTTGTATACCCCTTATCCCTTATACAATTCTTAAGTTTAGAAGCCACCAGACTTCTCTGTTCAAATAATTCATCAAACCTCATTATGATGACCTCCTTCCCTTTTATAACTCTATTATAATCATTTTTGTTATATAATCCATAATGATGTAAAAATTTTTTTTACATCATACAGTTGTTTCATACTTCTTCATCAGCATTTCTTCTCTCGCCTTATCCATATCTATTTTCTTTAAAACCAAACATAGTATCACCTCCATCATTGACCAGTTCCCACAAAGACAATTTTCTCTAAAAAAGAAAGACTTATTCAGGCTCTACCCTCTAACAGTAGTGCCTGAATAAGCCTTAAACTCAATGTTTTTTATCTCTTATATTTACTCTTTTTTGTGAGCAAAACTATAACTTCGCAGTGGCAAATAACGGCTTTACGTCCGTCTTAACGCCAATGATAAGTGAAGGAATAGGGGCACAAACTCTTTAACGGTTGCTCAATTTTTTGAACACCACCTTAATCATCTTCTAAAATTATATATCCTGAAGTCACGTTTGCTATTATTTCTTGTTTGCATTTTCTCTTTGTTTCCACAACGGGACGTATGTTTGATTTTTGCCTGTGTTAACTTTACAATTACCACTTGCTTTACCTTTAGCAATTCATTCAAGGTCTCGAGCTCACCAGTGTTATCATCAACAATTGTTTCTCGCACATTATCCAGCATAGAAGCTGATTTAAAGATAATACAGCGTAAAAGAATCGTTATCATTATTGATGAATGTCACCGGTCTACTTTCGGAGACATGCTTGTAGATATAAAGAATACATTTAAAAATGCGCTTATCTTTGTTTTTACGGGCACGCCTATTCAAGATTTGAAAGCAAAGAAAGACAGTACTGCTGAGTTGAAAAATGCCATAATAAAATCCTCCTTGTGATTAAAAAAATTGATTGTTTGTAGTTACGGGAATTAAAAAAGAGCCATGGCTGATCAGGCCGTGACTCTCGTTAATTACCCTTGTAATAAGTTCCATATTCAGTTGTAAGCCGGATGTCTTCTGCAGTGACTTTTCCGGCACAGCGCTGCATTAATTAATGCGGAATCTTCCGCTATACTCCTCTACAGGAGTAAATACGGCGGCAGGTTATGACTCCTGCTTTTCAATCGCCCTAAGGCTACGCCGCAATTTTTTATAAAATAGTTACCATTGAATCAATTGGATTTCTTTTTTTATCGCTAGATACACCTTTGAAATCGCTAGCGCGAAATCCCAAATCCAGAAAACAAATAGGATAGATGTTTTTTGGCAGGTCAAAAACCTTCTGTGTTTTAATAACATCATTCACTCCCGCCCAACATGTATCCAATCCTATATCTGTTGCTGCCAGCATCATATGTGTTGCTGCAATAACACCATCTGTCAAATAGCTATTTCCACCCTGAAAATTACTTGCAGCATTTTTATCGGAACATACTAGAATTACCATCGGTGCTCCATAACGGCATGGATGAACACTGTCCATCCTCTGAAGAGCTTCTTCACTTTTTAGAATATATACTCGCTGTGGTTGTTTATTAAAAGCTGTCGGTGCTAAGCGCCCCGCTTCCAGAATATACTTCACCTGGTCTTCTGTTGGCTTTGTGTTGCTGTACTTACGAACAGACTCTCTCTTCTGAATAACTTTATTAAATTCCATATCTATTATCTCCTTTGCTTCATTAATTCTGTTATTTAAAAGATATGGTAGTTACTCAAAAAATCCAAAACTCCACAGTAACATAGCAAATTTCATGAATCTCGTGCCTCCGGCGAATTTACTAAGTATAAGTTAAATAACTCATCATCAATTATACGGGATGAATTTTAAGAATGTCAGTGAAAAATTTCTTCTCTTATACTCCATTAGCCTACTGATCTATGGTGACGAAAGTTCCTTCATCATAGACAGTCATAAAAATCAGGGTACGAATATTAAAATAACTTTACCTGTAAGAAACTGAACCAATATAAGAGGGACAACAAAATGTACAAAGCAATTATAATCGATGATATCAGTCTTACTTGAGGTAGTGGGTGGGATGACGGTACCGGACTCATCCTTGCATGGATAATTATTTTCGGTTGAATCTTTTTCCAATTGGGAAACTGCTTCTGCAAGAGCATTATTCAGATCCTGGGCGTCTATGGGTTTTAGAATATAATCAATGGCTCCCGATTTAATGGCAAGACGAGTATAGGCATAATCGCTGAAGCCGCTGATAATGATTATTTTTCCGGGAATTTTAAGTTCTTCAAGTTTTCTAAGCAATGCAGTTCCGTCCATTACCGGCATTTTCATGTCAGTAATGATTATATCGGGCTTTTTTTCAAGGATTATCTGAAGTCCTGTCTCGGCATTGGCTGCCTCATATATCTCGTTGATTTCAAAAATATCCCAGTTTCCCAGCATTTTTATTGCGTCACGCACAAGCTTGTTAATGATGCTATAGAATTTATAAACAAGAACTATCTGTCAGATATTTCCCTAAATGACGTGGCTCAGAAATTCTTTGTGAGTAAGGAACACCTCTCAAGACTCTTCAAAAAAAAAAGAAACGGGATACAATCTTTTTTCGTATATAATGCAGTTAAAACTGGAAGAAGCAAAGCGGCTTTTGAAGACAAATGACATGACCATAGACGATATTGCATTCCATTTAGGATTCAGTAACGGCAATTATTTCAGTAAAGTATTTAAGAAAAACTGCGGCATATCCCCAAGTGATTTCAGAGATGCTTAACAAGTTACGCTAGGCTCGAAAATACCTCGCTAAGTGCTCCGCATAACAAAATCCTGCAGTCCGGCTATATTGATCCGACTGCAGGATTTTATGTTTTTTTGAACTTATCATTCAAAAATCCCGTAAACAAAGCATTGAAATGCGGATTCCTGACATTTACACGCAAGAATATATGTTTTTATAATTAAAATTATATCTTAAATTTCTCCACCTGTTCTCCTATGGTGTCAACCGCCGTAGATACGGAATTTGCCGAATCGGATACTATTCCGCTTGCCTCCGCAACTGCTCTCGCACTCTCGGATACTCTTTCTACTGTAGCAGAAATTTCCTGAGTAGATGCCGACTGTTCTTCGGAAACAGACGCAAGATTCGTAGCTACATCATTGACATTTTCCATCTTAACAGCCATCTCGGACAAAGTATTTGACGTGTTGCTCAACTCTTCCGTAATCATCAGGAATATTTCGGCCGCCCCTTCAACAGATGCTGCATTATTATTTATAAGCTTTGTATTTGCTTCTGCTTTTTCTGAAAGAGAATGCACCTTTCCAGTCATATCCTGTATGATCTCTGCAATTTGCTTTGTAGCTTCCGCACTGTTATTTGCCAATTGTCCTATCTCAGTTGCAACAACCGCAAAACCCTTTCCGGCTTCTCCTGCTCTGGCCGCCTCAATGGAAGCATTGAGTGAAAGAAGATTTGTCTGGCTGGATATAGAATTAATGAGATCTATTATCTGATTAATTTCCTGGGCAGCACTGTCTACTCCCATTACCGCCTCATTCATGTCAGACATGGATTTCATCACGTTGTCCATACCGGTTGCAACATTCTTCATATCCTTCTGACCGTTATCAGCCTTTACAACCAGTTCTTTCATGGATTTTTCAATTTCCTGTTCATTAGTTACCATGTCAGTAACAGTCTGAGCTAACGATGTGGCGTTTTCCGCAACCTCCGTAACTGCATCTGCCATATTCGAAACATTCGCCCTGATCTGATCCATCGACTCAGATTGCTCTCCGGCCGCTGATTTTAGGTCCTTCGCCGTTTCTTCCGAGCTTTTCGCATCACTTACCAGTCTTTCTGTCACACTATGAATGTCGCTGAGAGAATGCCTCATGTTTCTGACAAAATCTCCCATTGAATTGTTCATATAGGCAATTTCATCATTACCGCCGTCATGAATATCTGCAGTAAAATCACCT
Organism: Lachnospiraceae bacterium MC2017; assembly: GCA_000701625.1. GTDB lineage: Bacteria > Bacillota > Clostridia > Lachnospirales > Lachnospiraceae > NK4A144. The sequence goes on along the minus strand of JNJK01000006.1, from coordinate 158,761 downwards.
GCAGAAACAAGAGCAATATTTTCCGTAAGTGCGGCTACCGGTTTCTTTATAAGATCGGACAAAGTCTTCAACAATACTACGATTATTATCGCTAACACAATGAGCAACAGCACTGCAATAACCGTTATCATCCTGTAAATATTTCCATACACGTCACTAACCTTTGCGTATGCTATTACTTTCCAGTCCGTTCCATCTACAGTATGAACGAATGCCAGATATCTGCCCTTTGCAGTTTCAACACTCTGCCCGCTGTCATCCTCCGCTGTTAAAAGAGATGTGATATGCTGCAAAAATGCATCCGTCTGGTCTGAAAGATTCTGGCCGCAAACACTTGGATCATCCTTGTATGAAAGTATCATTCCCTTCGATGTCACAAGCATTGCTCCACCGTTATCATATACCTGTACATTATTCAGAAATTCCTGCAACGATGACATCATTATATCTGCAGCAATGACACCTTCTCTTCCGTCTTTTAAGTGCACATGACGAATAACAGTTGCACACAAATCCCCTGAATAACTGTCAAAATACGGCTCATCATAGTAATAGAAATAGGTATCATTGTATCCGATACCCTGCTGATACCAGTCGGATGTAGTAACCGGTTTTGAAGGCACAAATCCTGTGGGATTATAGTATTTGTCATCTTCCGTAGCAAGATAAACACCTGTGGGACATGTTCCGTAGCGATCAAGTGTTGTATTCAGATAACTCAATATCTCATCATCACTCTTAAAATCAAGATATTCAACTGTATCTGATATTCCATTTATATAGTAGAAAGTTGAATTCAGAGATTTATTCACTTCACCGGCATCAGTAGAAACTTCATTCTGAAGAGATGTGTACAAAAGATCTCGGATAACATCATTACCGCGGATAAATATTACCGCAACTATTAATGCCATGCTGATCACAATCATTGGTATAATTGTGACTACCAATTTAAAATTGATTGATCTTTTAACTTTTCTTTCATCATTATTCTCTTTTCTACCCATTTTGCCCTCTCTTTCACGCCGACCGCCTCATATCGCTGCAAAAAATCGCAGACACGCTTTCTCTCTCTCAAATATATCGACATTTGAATATGTTTTTTAAGTTTTTATGACAAAATCGTTCATGATAAATTTTCCAGAACATTCCTGTGGATTTACAGCTGCATCCTATTTCAACAGATAGTATCTTTTTCATTAACCTTGTACTTCTTCAATAAGATCAGATGTTTCTCCTGATACATGTACCGTTGACGGTGCCATCATGGAGTGTTTTCATCTCTTTTTTATAAACAATAAAAAAGAGAGACCTGATATTCAGATCTCTCTATAATTATGCCCCTCCATTATCAACAAAGCTCAAGGCTTAACCGTTATCAACGGGGCTTTCTATAACTATAGTACAAAAAAGATCTTTATTTTTCAAGAATACATTTCGTTAACACGCATAATGATACGCGTCAATTATTTTTTTGAATTTATTTCGTTTTATTTTTGAATCCGTTCACTTATTCAAAAGGTGCCTATTTCATCATGTACGAAATATCTCAATATTAGCCTCGTCATTCGTAGCAAAATTATAGCCTTTTCTACGATCCAGCACCGTGGTATTTTTCACCTTACATCCATTTCTGTATCATGCATAAATGCAGAAGAATCTTTCCCGCTAATTATTATCTTGTAATATCCAAATCAATTCCGGCTTTAAAGAAAACCTGAAACCTATAATCGTATATTTTTATTTCCTTGATATATTTTCGGACTAATGCTTCGTCATATTCTGTAATCTCCCTGCTGGTCACTTTGATGAATAGTTCCAGTTCACTTAATCTTCTTTTGACACCTTCCCTTTCAGCCCTTTCAACTAAGAGCTTCTGCCTCTTTTCTTGCAGTATATCCATCTCATCCAGCAGATCAGAATAATCCTTCTTTGCCTGTGTTAACTTTACAAGTTCCGTTTGCTTTACCTTCAGCAATTCATCCAAGGTTTCGAGCTCACAGCTATTATCATCAACAATTGTCTCTCGCACATTATCCAGTAAAGTCTTGATCATCGAAGGCGAACACTTAAGCAATTGATTGATCGCTTTAATTGTCGCTTCCTGAAGTTCACTCTCCGGGATTGTAGGCGCATCGCACGCTTTAGGTCCACTTTCCACTCTCGTACAACAACGCCATACATTTGACCGTTTTCCTCTGTTATTCCAGGCGACACGTCTGTAAATATCACCGCATCTGGAGCATGTACAAAGGCTGCTAAGAGCATATCTGCTAGAATAGAGTCGCTTCCTTTTTCCATTTCCACTAGACATGTTCGCTCTCCGAGCTATCTCTTCTTGCACCTGAGTGAAAATATCCCTGGGAATAATAGCTTCATGATTTCCCGTCACATAATACTGTGGATACTCTGGATATGAACCATCATTCTTTATTCTGGTTTTTTCAATAAAATCTGTTGTAATTGTTTTTTGTAAAAGAGCGTCCCCGATGTATTTTTCATTCGTAAGAATTCCATGAACTGTACTAAAATGCCATTTGTATCTCTTTCCACCGGTTTTTATCTTGTCCCTTTCCAAACCTTTAGCAATATCTCTAATACTGGCGCCTTCTAAATATTCTCTATAAATTCTGCGAATTATTACGGCTTCTTTTTTATCAATAATTAGTTTTCCATCTTTATCCTTAGTGTATCCCAGAAAATGGTTTGTATTAACTTGCACATCACCGTTTTGATACCTGAATTGTAATCCAAGTTTCACATTCTGGCTTAAGGATTGTGACTCCTGCTGTGCAAGGGAAGCCATGATGGTAAGAAGAAGCTCCCCGCTGGCTTCTAATGTATTAATGTTTTCCTTTTCAAAAATGATTGCTATATTCTTATCCCTGAGCTTTCTTACATACTTGAGGCAGTCTAAGGTATTTCTGGCAAAGCGGCTGATGGACTTTGTAATAACCAAGTCGATCTTTCCTTTCATACAATCATCAATCATCTCATTGAAGCCTTCCCGCTTTTTTGTATTAGTACCGGAAATACCTTCATCAGCGTAAATGCCCGCCAACTCCCACTTATTATTACGACTGATATAATCAGTGTAGTGTTCAACCTGTACTTCATAACTACCAGCCTGTTCATCGCTGTCAGTACTTACTCTACAGTATGCTGCAACCTTGAGTTTCGGCTTATCTACTTCTTTTGCCACACTGTTCCCTTTGCGCTTTCTGGCCGGGATTAGTATTACGTTTTTATTCATTGCGCTCTTCTCCTATCTGGCTATATACGAATTGTGCCTGCAAATATGGATCATCGTATTTCTTTTCCACCTTGCCGATCTTGAACCTAAATGATTTAGGAATCTGTGTATCTGTTCTATAGCAGTGGGGCCGTTTTTGGCTCTTTACGTTGGTATTTCGTATCTCCTGCGCCTTAGTAAATGTCTCATAATCAATGAGCTGTGGGTAAAAATCAGTTCCAAGATAAACCCCATTTCTTAGGATCCTTCCTATTACAGAATGTGTTTTATTTAACCCGGCTGCTTTTGCAGCAGCTCTCATTGATTTGCACTCGATGAAATTGGTAAACAGCTTCCTGATCAACACAGCATCATCATTGAATGAAGCAGTTCCGCTTTCGATTTTGTATCCGTATGGTATGTGCGTCATTCTAGCGCCACACTTTCTGTCAACTTTAGTCCGCATTTCATATTGAAGGTAAACGTTTTCCTATTTTGAACTGTTATGCTTTCAACATACTCAGTGAAAATCTCTTCATCATATTCCGTAATATCTACCTTTTTCGCTAAAAACCTTTGTAGCTTTTCAGCCTCAGTTAGATGGGTCATGTCACCGCTTATACTTTGGGAAAGCTGCTGCTTTTCCTTCATAAGGGAATCAGCTTCTTGAGTCAGTGCGTTATGCTCCGCGTGATAAACTTCCGGTTCGATGTAACCAGAACTCAAAAGGCTTACAAGCACCCGCTGCTGTCCATCATTTCTTTCAATTCGTGATTCCAAGTCATTTATCTGATGAAGCCTATCAATGTTGTTAAATCCCCTAAGTCCATCCACGAATGGCCTCATCATATGTTTCCACCCCACTTGCAGCTTATTCATCATCCTCACAAAAGCTAGCTTTATGTGAGCGTCTTTTACATAAAGCATGCTGCAGGAATCCTTGTCAGCAAGATGTCCTTTGCAGGTCCAGGCAATATAATCTCCACTGGGTTTGTAGTGGCTTCTTCTCTTAAAAGTCGATCCACACTCACCACAGATAATCTTTCCAGAAAGCGAATATCTATTTTGGTACTTATCAGTATTCTCGCTATTTCCTTTTTCTTGCCCCCGCCTGGTCATCGCCTTCCCTACCATGTCAAATGTCTCATGGCTTATGATTGCTTCGTGGTGATTTTTACATAAATACATGTTTTCTTCGCCATAATTTATATGCCGATTAAATCCATCATCCGTAAAAGTCTTTTGAAAAATCGCATCACCTGTGTATTTCTCATTTTTAAGAATCTCAAGCACCGTTGATTCTCCCCAGCGTCGATTCCTTTTGGTTTTTATGCCTTTTTCGTTAAGAGTATTTGCTATTCCGTAAGAGCCTACACCTGAAAGAGCCATTCTGAAAATTTCTTTTACAACTTCAGCTTCCTCAGGCACTACTACAATCTTTTCTCCAACCTTTGTATATCCATAAGGCGGATACGAAATAATAAATTTTCCTTCTTCAAACCGTCTCTTTACTGACCACTTACTATTTTCCGAAATGGACCTAGACTCGCTTTCTGCGATTGAGCTTAGAATTGAAAGCATGAGTTCCGAACTCATGTGTTCTGTGTCGATGTTCTCTTTCTCAAAAAAGATATAAATGCCAAGCTTAGAAAGTTTCCTGACCATTTCCAGTGTATTGGTTGTGTTTCTTGAAAAACGGCTGATGGACTTTGTAATAACTCGATCGATTTTACCTTCCTCGCAATCCTTAAGAAGTTTAAGGAGACCATCCCGCCTTTCGATCTTGGTACCGCTAATACCCTCGTCAAAATACAGACCTGCATATTCCCAGCCCTGATGCTCCTTAATAAAGGACTCATAATGTTCCTTTTGAGTTTCAAGACTTAAAAGCTGCTCATCACTATCTGTTGAGACTCTGGCGTAAGCGGCAACCCGGACCTTTTTCTGTCTAACAAAGCTCGGTGTAGATTCTATTTTCGTTATCCTTATCACCGTCTCACCTCCGTATTAGGTCGATACTATTCATCACTCTTGATGCCACATATATCAAGTTATTTCTCCATAATATCGCGATAAAAAGGGGTGAATTTTTCCCGGTTTAATGCGGATATCCTTTCCCGTTCATCCTCAGATATAAGCCCGTTATCGAGAAGCGCCTTCGTGATCTTTTCTGCCATTTCATACTCAAAATCCTGCTGCATAGCCTCAATAGTCATCGCTCTTGCCGGAGTATTAAGCGCAGGAGTGTTTGTCTTTGTTACCTGCATTAGTACTCACCTCCGAAACGATCTTCGATATAACACTCATGGCTACAATACTTCCTATCCTTATTTCCATACGAAATGAATTTCTTTCCGCACTTTTCGCATGTACACTCATAATTGGCTTTCCTATTCACTAACTCCAAGTGTGCATTCCACCAGGCATTTCTACATCTGTCACAGCAAAAACGTTTCTTCTTTCTTCCCTTCTTCTGCTGTACTGGTTTCCCACAATTTTCACATGCAGAAATAGTTATATCTCCCTGATCTTCAAATGCACGTTTCCCACCAAGCCCATACCTCCTGCAATGTGTCTTAATAGTATTAATTGATAACCCCATCATCTGAGCTATCACGGAATATCCAAGCCCCTGCCCTCTATATACAGCAATCTGGTTTTTCTGCTTGTCTGTCATTGTAAAATTCCTCCTATCGTTCGAAGGTTCTGCCTTCTATCTTTACTAAGGGGATTTGACGGAGTAAATTCCGGGATATTCTGCTATTTTTTTGATAAAAAAATATAGCCAGAAAATATACGCTTATATCGCATATTTCCTGGCTACTCTTCGTCGGTTACAACTTAAAGCTGTAACATCGGTCAATATTATCTTTCCCTAGTTTTTATTATTTATTTACTGTCATTTCAAAATTTAAGCTGATTTGCAAACGCCTGCTCAAATTCAAACGCCTCTCTATTTACAAGATATGAACCTCTTTCTCTATCTATAGTATAAAGCCTCATCTTATTCCCCAGCGGATAAGCATCAATAACATAGTCCATGTTTATCCAGCACTCTTCACCTGTAGGCTCATAAGTAGCTCTTGTCATAAGCATCCTCCTTGAAATTACTAACATAATAGCATGTGCATATTACAGCTAGCTGTAATCGACGTAACTTATAAAAGGAGCTGCCACCCTAATAAAAGATTTCGGTAGTTTTCATCACACATATTCTTCGCTGGTGACAATCCGCAGACTGACTTGCTTCTTAGAAAATATATTTAAAACGAAAAAAGAGGATAACTTCAGTCATTGACTACGAAGTTATCCTCTTACTATCATTAGTTTAGTTCTATCTTGTAATCCTATGGCGATTACTATTTTTCATACTGAGATAAAAACTTTACTTATCTCCTCGTGAAAGGAGGATCTACAATGGCTACAGAATCAATGAAACTGAACCCAGAAGACTTCCCTACTAAAGAACAGCTTGAAGAAATAAAGGCTGCTTCAAAAAAGCCCGTAACCTTCACTGATGATGCTCCAAATCTTACAGACGACGAACTCCATGAGTTTAGACCTGCAAATCCAAAATATTATCGACAGAGCTAATACCTTATCTATTCTAGCTTCTTATCTTATTCAACTAAATATTTTTATGATATCTTCATAAGTCATAGTAGCTGAATCTGCATTATCGTTGTTAAGTCTTCCATCAAGATCAGCAATCCTGGCATTAACGGCGACATAAGATAGAAATTCCATCATATCTGCGGGGGACAACGTGTTTTTGAGCGCTTCAAATCCCCTATTTGCAATATCTTGAATATCGGCGGATTGTCTGATACAACCTTTAATTTTTTTTAGTTCTTCAATGTTTCTTTTATCATCTTTAGGCATTGGTGTTACCTCCACTATGAAAATAAACACTCTTATTCCCCAAACTGCAGCATATACTATAGTATAGTATTTGCGCTATTCTACTTCAATTATTTCTATTTTGCATAATCCATCGAAATCCAACCGCTTCCATCTTCTAGCTTTCCCCAGCCTTTAACTGAGCCTTTTCCCGGTTTTGTTTCTAAGATATTGTTATATCCTTTTTCGCAGTATTTTCCCGTCCAGGCATAGTCTGTTCCCGGGCCGCTTCTGATCCGAAGATTACTTATCCTAACCATAGCCTTCATTTTTGTGAACGACGACTTACCGATCACTTTCTTGTCGTAATCCGTCAGGCTGTATGTCCTGATCATCTTCTTCAGATTTTCGGCATACTTTAGAGAAGTCGCCCAGCCATCAGCCCGGATGAGATCACATACAGTGTCTGCATCTGTCACACCTATAAGATTGTGATAACGCTTATATCCGGAAAGGAACTTATAATACCCCTGGATTCCTTCCTCAACGCTACTATATTTTCTGAACCTAGCTTTTATGGTGTAGTAGCTGCCATCCGGTTTCTGCTCCTTTGTCGAATATTCCTTATAATCACAGCCACAACCGACTCTCCATTTCATCCCGAAAAAGTTATAGCAATCCTTCGAAAGACCGCTCTTTCCCCAGTTACTTTCAAGAATAGCCTGCGCTATAGCAAGCGAGGGAAGTATCTTATACTCCCCATACGCTGCTACAGCCGCGCTGCCAATAAGCTCAATGAACCTCTTTTTCTCCGTCATCATTCCCCTCCTTGATCTGCTCCAGGACCTTCTTCAACTTTTCCGGTACCGGCAGCCCTAACCTGGTAGCATTTTCAAGAATCGAAACGCCCTCATTTGATAAATAAAAGAAAATGACCGCTGTCCTTACGACCTCTCCGGTCTGAAGAACATGACGGTCAATGCTGGTGGACACTGCTACAAGAAAGAAAAGCAGTACCTTCTTTGCAATTCCCCTGAATCCAACTGAACTTGAGAGTATTCCGTTACTTACCGCAACAAAGATTCCCGACACATAGTCGATCACTACAAAGAGTATCAATGCATAAAGAAATCCATCAAAGCCCCCTAACACCGAACCAATCGCTCCTCCCATTGCTGCAAATGCACACTGTGCTACGTTCCATAACTCTTTCATTTCGAGCCTCCTTATAAAAATGTGTATTAAAAAAACAGCCCGAAGGCTGTCTTTAACGAAAAATTATTTCTGCGACTTCCGCAGATTTTATATTTATTACCCTGTAGGCGTTTTTGACTGATCTGTCACACTCAGTTGCCATTCCATCAAGATTTACAGTGGCATAGCCGTTCACCTTAAGGGTTCCATCCTGTCTGACGGGTAGAATTCCAAGCATTCCTACCGCTGACCATTCAGGTCTGTCTGCTCTGTTTTTATAATTACGTGTATTGTCATATTCCGGATTTATCTTTGCATGACCTCCATCGCTGTCCTCTTCCATGATTACTCTCCTGAAGTCATCCCTTATGAGCCTTCCATTCCATACATCACAATCACCATTTCCAAGAATGCATGGACTTCCAGAAACCACGCCTAGGACATAATCATCCTGATCTGTAGCTTTCCTTATCATATTTCCATCAAGCGTTACAAAATATCCGACTCTATCCTCGTTTTCTGAATTACCATCTTTCCATTCGAAATACTCAGCATAATCCGCCGAAGTAGATGCTGTCATAGTTGAAGCTGTTTTCAGTACTCCATCGTAGCTCAGTGAAAGCGCATTTGAACGTGAATCTTCCAGTCCATTTCCTATTACAAAAGCTGTTCCTCTTCCCTGATAGGGCGTAGCCCCTCCCTTCATGTGCGCATTATATACACCAAAGGCTACCGAATAACCATTATCCGCTATCACTCCAGATCCATGCGCAAATCCTCCACTAGCGGATGCAATACTCTTAAGACCACTGCTGTGTGCTGCGTTTCCAATTGCTGACGTGTGTATTCCCTCTGCATGTGATGCCTCACCATCAGAACAGGTTCCCATACCTTCTGCATGAGAATAATTTCCTATGCTCTTTGTTTCAAAAAGCCTAATAAGATACACCTTGTCTCCGGCTTTTAACGAATGACTTTCTTTATCAGCTTTGAAGCGATATCCTTCTGATGCCGTTACATATCTATCAACTTCTATTTTCTTAGTAGTGCTTAAGATACTTTCAGGATCGTCGTAATTCACATTCTGCGAAACAATATAAACCTTTGATTCCGAAAGCCACTCTTCAAGATCTACCTCTCCATTCTCTATACCCTTTATAGAAGCAATAACAACGGCGTTCTGTTCAACGTCTGTTATCTTTAGGCTTTCCCTAAGTCTTTCCACATAAAATGTTCCTTCAGCATGACTGAATGCACCGCTTGCATTACTTCCAACCCCGGCTGCAATAGCGCCTTTTCCTGTGGCCATTACTTTTTCGCCTATGGCTACAGACAAATCGCCCTTCTCCCCATCCCTGGTTCCTATCGTGAGATCAATGGCCCCCGTCCCGTCCGGATTTGAAGTGATCGCCTTTTTAACATAATTCAGTCCGTTTGCTGCATTCTTCATTTCCGAATCTATCTTGTCAAAGTTCGAGTTGAAATGATCAATATCAAACTTATCAGTACTGTCTGGCTTATTTAGCTTATAGTTTTGTGTGTATTTCATCAGATCTCCCTTATCTGCCCACATTCATAATCCGCAAGTTCACCGTATGTATATGATTTCAATGCTTCGTATGTGTGGTACAGGATTTCTCCTTCAATCGCCATGTTAAGCGGAAGCTGTTCATCAAGCATATCCATAACGGATTCATAGCAGTTCTTTGCTGCAAGAGTCAGTGATAAATGAACTAGTGCACTTGGAAAGTCAAGATAAAGCCTGTAATTATCCTTACCGCATAGTGCCTCTATCTTTCTTTTCAATCCGTCCATGTTGTAGGTCTTCCTGTCACTGATTCCGGTCATGACAGCAAACCGCCTCATTTCCATTCCGTCAGTGTCTTTTGGACATATTCCTAGCAGCTTTTCAATACGCCCCAGCTTCTGTTCACCGCAGCTTTCAATGAAAATGTCATCCTCAAGACTTTTTATCTCTTCATCAATACAGCTTCCAACGGTATCATTCATTTTGTAAATTTCTGAAATATCCCTTATTCCGGCAACAACCTCTGGTGTGTTAAACTGCATTGAATTCTCCTTCCAGCGGTATCTCATACGTTCCAAGCACATAGTTCTCATCTTTTCCGTTAAGTTTGCTACCGGAGATATCAGCAATTCCATCAACCGAAAGAATCCTTGACTCAAGCTGTGAAATCCTTACCGTGAGGTTCTCAGAATCACTCCACTTTGCACGAAGTTCACTAAAGTACTCACTTACCTTACTATCTATGTACGATTTCACAGCATCGTATGAATAACCATTTTCAAATGTAATCTTTGTCTCTATATCTATAGTCACACCAATTACAGGATGTACCATAACCTTATGTCCTATCGGTGCGCGTCCGTTTCCATCACCCTGGGATGATTCCGGATCTACCTTTTCCTGTACAGATGAAACAACAACCGTAGATGGAACTCTGAAATCCCTGTCGGTGAAATAGACATCTATACATGTTGCCGCCATATCACGTCTTTCGGCCTTTATGCTTCCAACCTCATCCATCTCGTTAAAGAAACGGATATAGTCAGCCCTGTTGCCTCCGAAAGCCTTTGTGGTAAAGGTATCGAAAACCCTCTGCCGGAAAACCTCCGTGTCCTCACGATTCACTCCAGGCACCAGCACTTTTGTTATCTGTCCGCCCTGCCACTCATCAACATAGTCAACAGGATCGAGCTCTCCAAATGAGGTGTTTCCCACTGTACCTTCCTCCTCACACTCAAGCCTATAGTTGAAGCCACCAATACATTCCACCACCGTGTAGTCCATGTCATTTAGGGTGAAGCGTGTTCCAGTCTCTATCTCCTGATTAAAAACCCCGAGAAGTATTGCATGTGTGGCTTTCTTTATCTCAACTCCACGTTCCTTTGAATATCTGATGAGATGCTCTTCATCCTGGGTGTCCGGAAGCATGTTATCGTAAATGTATGCCATAGAAAGATATGCCTCTTCCAGTTTCAATGCCTGCTTTGCACAAGCATTGAATATAAGAGATCCCTCTTCTGTATTTATGTCATCAGGCATTTCCGACATCATTTCTTTCATGATGTTTTCATACGTTCTATCCTCAAACACTTATATCTGCCTCCCCGTAATCCGTTATGATCGTAAAAGCTGCTGTAATTTTTCCATCCTCAAAACTACAAGTGAAATCCCTGATCCCTTTTATGTGCTTATTTGCCTTCAGACAATCCGTAACCATACGCTTAACCTCAGACTCCACATGCTCTCCGGCGTATCCGTTCCCGATTAGATCATCAAGCTCACTTCCATAGTTCCATGAGTATTGCTGGAATCTGTATCTTGCGGTCTTAAGAGCAAGCCATGCCCACACTTTGATCGCTTCCACTCCGGTTACCGTTCTTCCGGTAAGCTGGCCTGTTTTGAAGTTTATTTCATATTCCTTAAAGATCTTGTTCTGGCTATCTTCCAGATTCTTTTCATCTATATCAAACGGAAACATCACTTCACCTTTCCGAGTACGACATACTCTTCATTAGAAAGCGCTGCAATAAGCACTGTGTCCCCCTTGGAAATGCTGCCGACACTATCAAGAAGCACATACAGTGAACTATCCAGCTTGATATTACCGAGGCTAATCTTCTTACCTGACAAAACCTCACCAAGTTTCAAAGGATACACCGTATTCTTCCCACCTTCAGATCGCATTCTCTTTATAATCTTTTCATAAGCGTTCATCAGACTTCCTCCATCTTGTTTTCAAAGGCAAGCTGCAACGACATGGTATGCGTACCGTTCTCATATTTATGACTGTCACTATCGATATAAAATCTCCCTATAAGACCAGATGCATTATCCCGGATATTGATTGCGTAACCGCTGACACATGCAACATTTCCAATAGCTTCCACAGATGCTGATGATGTAATCCCGGTAAGCAGCTTTTTTGCAGCCTTCTTTGCATTTACACCTTTTTCCTTCTTGTAAATAGACTGATATATACCGTAGCGATTAATCGAGTCTGTATCCTTCACATGGCCAGTCATCTTATTTTTGTTATTTACTATCCAGACCCTGTTTACCATGTCCGATGTGGTCTGACTGTATGAAGATGATGTAAGATCAGATACACTATCCAAAGTAATTCCAGAGAATTCACCCTTTAAAATGACAGAAAGCCTTATGCCATCCATAACCGGCATATAGGCTTCCCCATGCTTCTGCGCTGCTTTCGCGTAAGCTTTCAATATGATGTTGTAATAGCTGTCATTTTCTATAATAAGCGACTTTATATTTTTCCCAGTCTTTGCAAGTGTTCCTGTCTTTATCTGTATATCCCGACACACCTTTTCTGTTATGGCCTCAGGCTTTGAATGCTTAAACACATAGGCACCAGTGCTTCGAAGAAGATAATGCATGAAGTCCTTTGCTGTATATGTGAGTGATCCTATCTGTCCGGTTCTTGTCATATCAGTTATAACTCCAACAAACAGGCACTTTCCTTCGTCATAAAAATATATGAGATCTCCCAGCGCTATGTTTAATTTTTGAAAACTCACGTCATAAGGGCTGTTTGCAACCGTAAAAGATAACGTCCTACTTGCCTGTGACGCAGATCCACTCCACGTTACCGATGAAACAAAATCCGTTATAAACTCATCATTCCATCTAACCTTCATAAGACACTATTATCCTCTTTCCCTTCTTTAGCCTTGCCGATACCTTCATTCCATTCATCCTTGCGATCGCTTCAGCATTTGCACTGTTTCCGGTAAACATACGAGCAATCGAATAAAAGGTATCTCCCTTCTGGCATACATACGTCTGCTGCTTCATGTTTTTAGTCACACGAGCGGTACTTAGCTGTCTATATTCCTTAAAAACTATGGAAAAACTCACATCACCTGTACCATCTGACTCTCCGTATGAAAATGACTCGATAACAACAGAAGTGCCGTACTGAGCCCCAGTTATCTGAAGCTGAAGTACGGCCCCGTTATCTTCCCATCTTCTTATATCAGCACAAATATCATATGGCTTTCTGAACTTACCATGCATGAATGGATATTCCTGTGCAGGAAAAATAGAACTTATCGTTACACTATCAAGTTTCCGTTTTCCAATAAGAATTACATCTCCCAGCTCCTGTATATTTACTTCTTCAAGATGATGCGATGTCTGTATTGAAAACTCAGAGGGTAACACCGGAAGCTGAATAGTTAAGCTCCCGTCTGATATATACATCTCCATACTCACCTCATACAACTCCCATGTTCATTGCAGTTTCTTCAAGTTTTGCCGCAAGCATATCCGCTATGGCTTCAATGTCTCCCTGTTCACGAACTATGATGCTGTCAGCAAGTCTTGCTATTGTTATCTGTATGTTTTTAGAACCGCTAGCCTTTGCCATCTCCAAGCTCTTATCATGCGGAATAACTCTCGTTCCTTTCGGAAGATCGATAATCTCAGCACCCCGATCATGTATCATCGCCGGACCACCAATCCAGTTATCAGTACCGCGATACAGCATAGGAATCTTCGGGATATTTATAGTGAATTTCTTACCGCCAAGCACCGGTACCCAGTCTGGGATATCGATTCCGAGCTTATTAATACCAGCAATAGCTCCGTTAATTATAGAAATCACAGCGTTAAGGGGAGCTTTCGCAAGTGCGGCTAGTGACTTAAACACACCACTAAAGATATCCTTCACGCCGTTCCAGGCTTTAGACCAGTTTCCCGTAAAGACACCTGTCAAAAAGTCCAAAACACCTCTGAATGCCTGCATCATGCCAGACGCCATCTCCATTACAGATGAAGCAAACGATGAAATGTATCCGGTAGCTGCACCAATGATAGCTGCGAACTGCACACCATACACCAATTTCATAAGCTCTCCATATTTCATGATGTACGGAGATACAACACTCCAAAATTCCTGAAAAGATGAGGCTATCGACATAAATCCCGACTTTATCCCATCAAACTTGCTACCGAACTCCTCTGCTGAAAACCCGATATCTGAAAAAACACCTTTTATAAAATCCCAGACATTCATAGCTGCAGCTTTGATCGTGTCCCAGTTCTTTACGATAAGAACACCTGCTGCAACAATCGCCATAAGAGCTATAACAACGATGCCTGCGGGAGAAGTAATAAGCGCCATAACTCCTCCTGCCGTTTTGATCGCCATTCCAAGTTTTCCTGCAATGCTCACAACCTTGCCGACAACCATTACAACCTTTCCAAATGCCAGAAGCATAGGCCCTACTGCCGCTGCTATTGCTGCCGCCTTTACAATGAAACCTACAGTCTGATCGCTAAGTCCAGAAAACTTATCTGCAAGCGACTGAAGGAATGTAACTCCCATCTTCACATATGGCATCAGCTTATTTCCAAACGTTATAGCGATAGATTCAAGTGATGACTTTATTACAGTAAGCTGCCCTGCCAGGTTATCATTCGCCACATCATACATTTCCTTAGCAGCACCATTGGAGTTTTGTATCGACTCTGTCAACTTATCGAAGTCACTCTGGGAAGCATTCACGATTGCAAGAAGACCTGACATACCGGTCTTACCCGCAAGGGAAGAAGCGTACTGGGCTTTCTGCGCCTCTGTAAGCCCTGAAAAGGCTCCTCGCATCTCCTCCATAAGTACCGAGAAATCCTTTATTTCGCCGCTGCTATCCGTAAGGCTTATACCTAACGCATCCATAGCTGTTGCAACTTCCTTTGAGGGTTTTGCAAGGTTTGAAAGAAGTGCTCTAAGAGAAGTTCCGGCTGATGATGCCTTAATACCACTGTTTGCCATAAGACCGATAGCAACAGAAACATCTTTCACATCATATCCAAGTGCTCCAGCTACCGGAGCTACGTACTGGAATGTCTCACCCATCTTTGCTACATCTGTGTTTGCGTTCGATGCTGTCTTTGCAAGTACATCTACAAACATGTTTGTATCTGATGCCTTCATTCCAAATGCTGTAAGTGCGTCCGTTACTATATCTGATGTCTGAGCAAGATCCTCTCCCGATGCACCGGCGAGATACATAATGCCTTCAATACCATCGAGCATATCCTGAGTTTTCCAGCCGGCCATCGCCATATAAGAAAAAGCATCCGCTGACTCAGATGCTGAGAACTTTGTCTTAGCTCCCATCTCTCTTGCCTTTTCAGCAAGTTTTCCCATCTCGTCAGAGGATGCTCCAGATATTGACTGAACCTTACTCATACCAGCTTCAAAGTCAGCTGCAGTCTTTACTGCCGCCGCTCCAAGCCCTACTATTGGTACGGTAACCGAGGTAGTGAGTGTCTTTCCAACAGCAGCTATACTTTTTCCAGTGCCTTCGATCTCTTTACCCATACGCTTATACTGACGCGCATGAGTTTCGAGACTTCCGATTGCACCTTTCATTGGTGATGTAAACTTATCGATAAAACGCAAAGTTACATCAACCGTCTTATTTGCCACTGTTCATCACCTCCTCGTACTCTTTCCGTTTTTCTGATGATTCCTGGGCTACAAACGCTGCTATAACTGTCCTAGCGCCATATCCCATTTCAACGTAGTCTTTAGGATTCCAATGATGGTAGCGAAACAGGTAGTACATAATCGATACGTCCCTGTCCGCTACTATCAGTTTTTTATCTCATCCTCTGTATCTGCCTCTACTCCGGACAGTACTGTGATCTTATCAGAGATTGCTGTGATCTCACTTCCAAAGAGCTTTATTACAAGATCCTTCGGAGTTGCACAGCCAAAGTGAGCTGCCAAGTTCTTATCCTTGATGTCCGGCTCAACAATACCCTCAACGCAGCAGAGCGCCTTGGCATCAAATGATTTACTGATGTCAAAACGCCCCTTACGATCAAACTGCATAGATACGATGTCATTGATTCTTCTTGCCGGAATCTCTCTAACTGTAATCTCCACGTCGCCTTCGGAACCCAGGATCTTTGCAAGCCTCTTCGACTTAACAATCGCTGTTGAAAGCTCATCCGCCTTCTTCGCGTCTGCCTTAAGTAACTCTTCTACCAAATTTGCCATCTATATCTCTTCCTTTCTCACACGTTTATGCTGTCCAGTACCTGCCATGAAGTGAACGTGAACGGTATAGACTCTTCACCGAGCTTCTTCACTTCCCATGATGCAAGCGTAAGTTCATCAAATGTACAGTTATCAAGCTGCACTCTCTCAGCTCCAAACGAATCCGGATCTGCGAGCTTTGTGATAATCGTTACCGGTGTAACCTTGCCCTTTTTCAGATTCTCAGATAACAGGCTAATGAAAAAAGAGGACACCTTATTGAGCTTAAGTGTCCCCTTACAGTCGATTCCTGTAATCTTATATCCTTTTGCAAGTGTTCCAGTCTGGTTTACCTCTGTCTTATCGATAGAAACCTTTGCTTCAAGTGCTGTAGCCTCAGCCATATATGTGCTGTTAACCCATACCTCTCCAAAGGTTCCGTTTATTACCCTTTCAGGTGCATAGCTGTTCATTTACATCCTCCCTGATCAAATGCTTATCGGAAGAGTGATTTCCTCGATAGCATCAAGAATCTTGACCTTAGCATAAAGAAATACCTGGTCGCCGGTATCATGTGTCTTTATCTCATCATCATTAAGCGACTTCACATCCTCTCCCTTTGACTCAAGGTAGATTCGGTTCGCGTTTACATCGATTCCGACCTCTGCTGATGAAAGGATTCCGTCAGCAATCAACTTACTGAAGTACCCGTTAATCGCAGATATGAGCAGACACTTATTGTCGTAGCTGTTCGCATACTTACCGAGGTATGAATCCTCAGCTGTAGTTTTGATATCATCATGGATCATATCCATAGCTTCTACGATCTTGATCTTTTTGAACTGAGCCCCCTTTGTGTCAGTTGTCATAACAAGGGAATTAACTCCTCTTGCCACCTTAACCTTCACGCCATCAAAGAAAACAATGAATTCACCGGCATCAACCGCCTTATCCATATCGTCCTTCTTAAGCCTGGTGCAATCCGTAAGCTCTGAAAGCGGAGCATACGTACATGCAATAGTAAGAGGAGTTCCGGCAATGATACCGGCAATTCTTGAGCAATACTGCTCTGCCGTATAAGTCACACCATCTGCTGTTACTGCTTCAGTTGTGTAGTTTATGATTCCTTCGCTGTCTGAAGGGCTATTCGGAAGTACAGCTTTCACTCTCTTGCCTTCACCTCTAAGGCTCTTGATCCAGGAAGCGATCTCCTTTGTCTTTCCGTCAGTCTCGACCGTAGGAATGACAAGATAATCAAACTTATTCACCTCGAACCAGTCCAGGGCCTCCGTATAATCTTCCGCAGATGCCCCGATGCAATACGCCACAATCTTCCTCGGGGCATTCACATATCCTGCAAGTGCAAGCTGCAGCTGCTCCTTGTTTGCATTAGAAAAGGTGGAAGGTATATCCTTTACCGAATACACTTCCACCGGATTTTTCGAGGGGACCGTACCTTTAAGAATCATACCGATCACACCTCTCTCACCACGCCTTATGGCTGTAGCCGCCACCTCGCTAAAACTTATATTTATTCCGGGCATTCCCATGTCCTTTATACCTCCGCTTCACTTTCAACGCTTATCCTTCTTGCAACTTCTGGCTCTTTAGCTCTTTCCCAGGCATCGAGGAATTCAAACTCGACACTCATCTGAAGAAGATCTCCGTTTTCACCTGTGAGATCATACCGAAATGAAGATACATTTAAATGACGATCCTTTACCTGGAGTTTACGACCAAATAGCCTATGCACCTCTGATGCCACCGAAAGCATATCAACCTCAGATACCTTCTTTTGGAAATAGGTTATGGTGCAAAGATATACCGAGCTAAATGTCGAATAGTTGCTTCCACTTATGTCTGACGGGATAAGCTGTATATTAAATGCCGGCTTTCTTAAGCCTTCCTTCACATCGGCTCCATAACACTTTGCCTCAGGATATTTATTCCTGAGTAATGCTATGACCGCCTTTTTTATGTCTACTGTATTTATCATGAAATACTGCACATCCTAAGTATCGTATCTGTCATCTTTTCGAGTTCTACACCCATGGTCGAGTCATACGATGCTGCAACTGTAGCTACCATATGCTTTCCTTGAACATATCCTTTGTCTTCACCATTGGGGCCAATAAGTCTATGACCGTTTTCCACCAGATGGAAATGCGGCGCTGTTCCTGCAAACTCAACATACATCCCCATTCCATAGCCCTGAACACGGCCAACCTTATAACCTTTCACTAGCTTTTTACTATGTTCTTTTACAACCGCTCTCGTCTGCTTTATGACTTCTCTTTTCAGGCGATTTCCCATCTTTTTAAGGGATATTTCTGCCATATCCGGATACTTATGAACAGCAAGTTCCAGCTCACCCTTAAGCTCGTCAAGCCCCGTTACTGTCATCTCGTCCATCGCTATCCTCCTTCTCCGGATACTCTGTACATTCAAGTTCCAGAACTTTATTCCTTTCGTAAAGGTTTATAGCTGACTTAATCTCAAGTAACCGCCCTTTCCAAAGCACCAACATATCTGTTGTAATGCCTTCTATATATCTGACCGTTATCTTGAAATAGTTCTCGGCTCTGAGTTTGTCAGCAACACTTCGCTCAGCCCCGTTCTTCTCACTGATATCAGCCCACACTTTAAGGAAAGGTACCGGAGACACAATGGTCTGCCCCATTGCATCCTCCGTTTCCTCCATACGGCAAAACTCGATCCTTTGTCCCATACGTCCAATATTAACTGGCTTCATCAGAACACCGCCTTTCTTCCTGTCGAAAGCAGGTCTCTGAGCGTCCTCATGAGTTCCGTATGATTGGCTTCTTCCCGGTGTTCATAAAGATATGCCACAGCATAAAGAACTGCCGTCCTGAAAATACTGTCCTCATCCGGATCGTCTTCTCTCAAGATATCCTTACAGAGCTTTTCAGAGCCGGATATAAGGTTTTCAATAAGCGAATCATCCTCGTCCTGGTCAATGCGCAGGTAGTTTTTCATTTCCTCCAGTGTCACTGCCATCTATCCGGCTCCTTTCTGCTTTCTCAGCCTGCTGTCTTATCTGCCTTCATCTTCATGATCTGGATCGCCTCCGGAAGAATGAGCTTTCCATCGACACGTTCCTTAGCGACGTAACCAATCATGCCATTGCCAGCAAAAAGTTCTCTAAGCTCAGCAAATGAGCGGGTTCCGCGATCACCGATGTTGTAATAACTGTAATCACCGAATGAAATCGCATCAGTCGGTGCGAATGCAGAAGTATGCACTGTATATCCAAGCACTCTGTCCGGCTCACCTGCCTGATATGAAGGCTGCCAGATATAAGCTCCATTGTTATCCTTGAGCTTTCTGATGATTGCAAGAGTCGCATCGTTCATGATGAATGATGCCTTCTTTCTGTACGGTCTCTTCAGGCCATACACAAGATCCAGCATATCGTCTGCCTTAAGTGCTGCGCTGAGTGTTGAAAGTACATGACCCCCACCAGTCTTAGCAAAGATACCTACCGGCTTACCCTTACCATCACCATTCAGGAATGCATCTTCCTCAGCATTACCAAGTGCACGTCCAAACTGAGTGATGATGTAACTCTCCAGATTGAATGCGCTATCGTAAAGAAGCTCCTCTGTAACCTTGATAGCTACATGCAGCTTATACGCATCCATGAAGATCTGATCGAAGGTTGCATCACCGAAGGTAAGCTCGCCCTTCTCCTCAATCCATGCAGCAGCCGGCTTTGTTGCTGCGATATTGATCTTATGCTGACCAGATGTAGTGATCTTTGTTGCAAGACCTCTCATGATGTTCTCTTCCTCAAGTACATCAATGAGTCTCTTGTCGTATTCTTCCGGTACAAGATAACCACCGTCAGAATCTACACCTTCCTGCAGCACGTCAGAAATCTGTCTGAAGTTTGAACGCATTGCATTGAGCATCGCCTTCTTATACTCATCAGATGCTCTACCCTTCTTCTCCTCCGTATCATTACCCGCAGCAGGTCTTGCCTTAATCGGAGTATTCACAGGCTTTGAAAGCTCCTGCTCGATTCTCTCCGCTCTCTGCTGTCTTTCAATGGAGTTTGTGAGTTCATTGATTTCATTCTCCATACGCTCATATGTAGCGCTGTCTTCAGCAGAAAGGTTACCGTTATTATCCTCATGGGTATCAACGAAATTCTTAGCTGCTTCCCAGACCTTTGCTCTCTTTTCAATAAGTTCCTTAACTGTCATCTTGTGACCTCCTCAAATAAATCTCTTCATGATGTTTAAGCGCGACCTGATTTCATCAGCACTACGCCCTACGTTTACTGGCGGCTCTATCTCTGCAAGCTCAGGCTTCACAAAAGGCTTCTTTTTGCCGTAGTGCTCTTCCAGCCTGTTCTGCAGCACCATCTCTGAACGATGGCGTGAAAAAAGCACTGGAGCGGAATTATCTGTTACTTCCGTTTCAGTGCTTTCATCTTCACTTTCTTCAGTTTTTCTTTTTACAATGTCATCCGCAAAACCAAGCTCCACAGCCTTCGTTGCGTCCATCCAGGTTTCTTCATCCATAAGATGCGATAACTTTGCTCTAGACATGCCGGTCTTTGCAACATACGCATTAATGATTGAATTCTTTACACCGTCCAGCATATCGATAGCTTTCTGCATATCTGTATGATCTCCGAATGCCACCGTTGCCGGATTATGAATCATAATCATTGATACCGGACTCACCAGAACTTCATCACCAGCCATTGCAATAACGCTTGCTGCCGATGCTGCAATACCATCGATCTTGACCGTAACTTTGCCGTTGTACGATGAGAGCATGTTGTAGATCTGCGCTGCCGCAATGCAATCACCACCAGGGCTATTTATGAGAACCGTGATATTCCCGCCTCCTGATTCCAGCTCATCCTTGAATAGCTTCGGTGTAACGTCATCATCAAACCATGATTCCTCCGCTATCGTACCGTTAAGGCAGAGTGTTCTTTCTGCCTCCTCTGCCCCTGTTTCCTGGTTCAGAACCTTTCTGTTCTTCCAGTTCCAGAACTTCTTCATCTTTATTTTCCTTCCCGGATGCAAAAGCTCCTGCATCCTCTAGTTTTGTCATGTTTCCGTTTATGAGATAGAGATCACCTCCAAGCTCCTCCGGTATCATGTCGAGGTTCTCAAGCTCACGAATATCGTTAGCTGACATCCAACCATTCTGCCTCGCTATTGCATAGCCCTGCATCCTGCTCTGATAATCACCACGGAGTAATCCGTCAACGTTGAACTTGATTATGTATGCCTTTCTTTCATCCTCTCTTAGGAGTTTCCTTGTCATTGACTGCTCTAACCTTGTGAGCCAGGGCCTTAAGGTGTACATGACATACTCAAGTGACTGCTGCTCTATATTTGAAAATGTCGATCTATCAAGATCAGCAACCATGTGAGGCGGAACCCTGAAAATCCGGCAAATCTCTGTTACCTGAAACTTCCTCGTATCAAGGAACTGCGCTTCACTCGGATTTATAGATATAGGCGTGTATTTCATGCCCTCTTCAAGAACAGCAACCTTATGTGAGTTTGATGATCCTCCGAAGGTCTCATTCCAACTTTCTCTTACCTTCGACGGGTCCTTAAGTGTTCCCGGATGCTCCAGCACTCCACTTGGTGCTGCTCCGTTTGCATAGAAACGGCTACCATACTCCTCTGCAGCAATACCAAGACCGATTGCGTTCTTCGCCATAGCGATTGGCGAATATCCAACCAGACCATCAAATGAAAGCCCCGGAACGTGAAGAACCTCCTCCGGGCTTAAGATCACTGACGATCCCTTATTCGTTGGAGCATCGTCTTTACTTACTGTGTATTCGTAATAAAGCTGGCCCTTTTCGTCACGATCAACATTCATCCGATCTGGCATAAGCGGGTAGATACCAACCACGTCTCCCATACCGTTACGGATAATCTGAGCATAAAAATTTCCCCAAAGTAGCAAATGCGTAAGTGCTGCTTCGAAAAATGAATATGCAGTCATTTCGATATTTGGTTCATTATGTAGCAGGTAATACAACGGATGATCCATTGCCTTTTCCTTACCACCCACACCATCAAGTCGATAAAGATGGAGCGGAAGGCTCGCAACTGACTCCGCTATTACCCTCACACACGCATACACCGCAGAGGTCTGCATTGCAGTTCTCTCATTAACTCTCTTTCCTGCTGCACTCTGACCAAGGAAAAAGCTATACGCACTTCCAGCTGTCATATTTTTTGGAGCATCCCTTTGCCTGAATATTCCACTTAAAATTCCCATATTTTCACCTGCTTTCTCCTAAATTTAGGGTCAAAAAAAGCGCCCCTTTAAGGCGCACCATGTATCTTCTAAAAAACAATATGCCTATTGACTTATCGAATCATTCATCATAGTATATCCGTTGTCTTTAGCCCGTCTGGAGCTAAATCAAAGCTATTCGAAAACTCAAATCAAGCCACTCTCTGGCAAGTTTTCCAACGTGTATCTACAAATTTTTTCGTACTACGTTTTTACGAAAAGCACTACTTTTTAGGAGTCAAATTATGTACTTTACAGAAACTGATTATGAATTATTAACTATGCCCTGTTTTAAAACTGTCAAGGATGGCACTCATCGTTTTGAGCTCATCTCAAAGAGAACAAGAACCTTATGGCTAATTGATAAACGCATAGATGGCTGCGCTCTTTACATGAAATCCGATAATAGGTACAAACTCTTCTATGCATTCGGAACAGTTCTCGATGCCGTTCTTGCAATCGTCGACAACGATGACTACATCACAAAAAAGCGTAATTTCCTTTACGGTCGAAAGGATAGCTTCTTTGAGAAACTTGTAAAGAAGTATGCCGATCGCTATCCAACTGAAGACTGCGCAGATGATTGCATAGATGTTGCATAAAAGCACGCTGATTACAAAAAGTACAAGTACCTTTAAAAAACGATCAGCCCCCGGCTATCATAAACGCTCTCAGTAGAGCCCATGTTTCTAATCGCCCTATCAAGAGCCATAACCAGAGCTACTGCTGCATCGATCTTTTCTGTACTTTTCTCTTTATCCATTTTTATGTTTCCAGCAGGATCCTGTCTAACAAAGACGTTATCCATCATCCATCGAAGTACCGGATGCCCGCCATGCGCTATCCTTCCTTCAAGAACTAGCTTCATAAGCTCCTTTGTTGGAGGCGACATATCCTTATAACCCTGACCAAAAGGTATTACTGTAAATCCCAGGTCCTCCAAATCCTGAACCATCTGCGTTGCACCCCACCGGTCAAAAGCGATCTCTAGGATATGATATTTCTTACCAAGATCATCTATAAATTTCTCAATGAAACCGTAGTGTATTACATTTCCCTCCGTTGTCTGGAGGTCTCCAGTCTTAGCCCAGGTATCATACGGAACATGATCCCTTCGAATTCTAAGCTTCATGTTGTCCTCCGGTATCCAGCAAAATGGCATTACGATGTATTTCTCATCCTCTGTCCGAGGCGGGAACACCAGAACAAAAGCTGTTATATCCGATGTAGATGATAAATCGAGTCCTCCATAGCACTCTCGTCCAACTAGCTCTTCCGGATCTACAGCAAAAGCACACTCGTCCCAACGGTCCATAGGCATCCACCTACAACTTTGCTTAACCCACTGGTTTAATCGGAGCTGACGAAACAGGTTCTCTTCCGCAGGATTTTCCTTCGCAGACTGGTATGCATTTCTGACCTTTTCAATATCAATGGTCTCCCCCAGAGAAGGATTCGCTATATACCAGTTCTTCTCATCTCCCCAGTCTGCATCATCCGGAAGTCCGTATATAACAGGATAGAACGTTGGATCATTTTTCCTTCCTGCAAGGATATCCTCCGCTTTCTGATGCTGCTCATAACAGATCGAATTTCTATCTGTACCTGCAGTCGTGATTAGAAAGTATAAAGGCTGGGTACGCGCATCACCGGAGCCCTTCGTCATTACGTCAAATAGCTCTCGTGTCGGCTGCGAATGCAGCTCATCAAAGATAACTCCATGAACGTTCAGACCATGCTTTGTATAAGCCTCCGCCGACAGCACCTGGTAATATGAATTTGTTGGCTGATACACCAGTCGTTTTACCGACATGATCGGCTTTATTCTTTTCTTAAGCGCTGGGCACTGGTCAACCATATCGACTGCAACGTCAAATACGATGCTGGCCTGCTGACGATCACTTGCGCAGCCATACACTTCTGCTGCCCACTCCATATCTCCACAGGTTAAAAATAACGCAATCGCAGCTGCTATCTCGCTTTTCCCGTTCTTCTTCGGGATTTCACAATAGCAGGTATTGTACTGACGATAACCATTTTCTTTTACAGTTCCAAAAATCGTCCGGATTATTTCTTCCTGCCAGGGAAGGAGATCAAAATTCTTACCATGCCAGCGTCCCTTTGTATGCTTCAAATTCTGAATAAACTTTATGGCCCGCTGAGCTTTTGCCTCATCAAACATCAGGCACCTCCGTTCAGCAGAAGGAACTCCATCTCATCAACTTCGGCTTTCTTGCTATCCCCTGCAATAATTCTGCTTCTTGCAGAAGGTGTTAATCCAAACTCGGCAGCCGCCTGCATCATTATTTTCTGGTTCTGATGAGCTATCGAAACCTGTGGAACCTGCTGCCAGTATCCAGACGGAGTTTTTACCAGTGAACCATGCTGTGAGATAAATTCCTCAGCTTCTCTCCATCGTGCATAGGCCTGACAGTAAGATGAAAATGCTGCCACATCAAGATCCGTTAAAATCCCCAGTTCAAACAGGTTCTTACCTAATCGCTTCCATTCTGCCTTCGCTTCCTCTTCGAGCCATGATGGGCATTTCGGAGGCTTTGCCTGGGCCGGCTTGATCTCGTTAATATTTAATTGTCTCTTCCCAGGATTTCCTTCCAAAACCTTCACTGCTGTAGGTTTTGGCTTTCTACCTCTTGTTGCCATTCTTATCACTCTCCCAATAAAAAAAAAAAACAGCCTCTCGGCTGCCCCAAAATTTCTATTTGACTAACAAAAAAAGCTGGACCACTAGATCCAGCCCTTTCATATCTCATTCAGCATCATCTTCTTGTGTGTCATCATTTGCTGTAGAATCAATTGTATTATCTACTCCCCTGATCGCATCACACACCCGGTCAAGAGCCTCAATAACTTCAGTTCGATCTGAGTTTTCGATAAAAGTTGCGTAAGAAGATATAAATACATACACGACATAATTACCAAAAAATATTATGAGTAAGGAAATGCAAGCAGCAATTATCGTCACGACCATATTTTTGATTGTCGTATACATCACAATAAAAATGGCAATCGCTGAAATAATCGATATGAATATTCCCCACCCTAATACTAAATCAGCCACTGTTCGTATCTGATTTGATGAATGTTCAGTATTCTCATTTAAATGCATGACTCTTACCTCCTTGTTTTTGTTCCTTTATCAAATATACGTTTTCTTTTCATATACACCACGACAAACGTAAAGGAGAACATCGACGATTCTCCTTAGGTTTGCACATTTTGAAACACATTTATATCTACCCTTTACGCAAACATTTATTCGAGTTATAATAATTTTGTTTCTAGAACTAGTGTTTGGAGTTTTTATTATGGTTATAAATAAAGTTGATGTAATTTGCGAGCATAAATCTGATGGAACAATCATCCCCATCAAGTTTCAGATACTTGACGAGGATGGTGTCTACCAGCGTTTCACTATAAAGAACTACCGTCTCAGTGATATTACTGGTGCTTACAATACTAAAGACGGGCTTTACGTTACAAAGGATACTTCTATATTCGAATGCAAAATTGACGTTTTAGGTTATAAAAAATTCGTAAGGCTTTACTTCTTTCCAAACAACATGCAATGGAAACTCGGCTATGATTAATGCTCATGAGACCTTTTAATGGGGAGGTTTCCCTCCCCTCCTTTCTTAAAGGAAATCCCAGCAGGTGAATCCCAGGCTTGCAAGCGTTTCTTTCGGGTAGTAGGTTTCGTCTTCCTCCTCTTCCTCTTCTTCCTTGAAAGGATCTCCGTACCAGCCGTTTGCTGTGTAAATCTCTTTCCTGATTTCTGCTATGTCCCTGTCGTCTAAGTCGTATTCTTTTTCAAGTTCCTCGATTTCCTTGTCGATGAGTTCCTCAACCTGTCTGAAGTCTACCTTTACCTTTGCCATTTTGCTTTCCTCCGTTTCGGTGTGTGTTTTTTGTTGATGTATATATCACTCTACGCGGATCTTATATCAAGCAATCTGGCGCTTATAATCTACACAAATTATGTGCTTTTTGACTGTGTATTTTATGCCTTCTTCATGTCATAATACCTGTTAATTATCTCAAGAATCTCGTCCTGCTCTTTTCTCTTTACCCCCATGCTTTCAAGTCCCTGCCTCGCTCCGCATTCCGGGCATATGGGCGTTACGTTATCTATTCTTGAAGTAGCCGGCACTGCGGTATATTCGCGCCCACAAATCGGGCATATCCTTTTAGTTCTTTCTCCTGACTTCATACTCAAATCCCCTTTCCACTTTTTTCAATCGCCTCAAGCAAAATTTTCTTATCAAAGCCGAATGCTTTGTATCCCGCAAGGCAGGTCTCGACATAGGCTTTTGTCGGAAGCCCTAACGCCATATCCTCATGCATGATATATACAAATGCCTTTATTCTTTTTTCTTCGTTTGTTAGCTCCAGGTCCTTTTTGTAATAAAAATGTGGATACCCTTCATACCGATCCAGAGCTTTCTCGTCTTCTGCTTCAACTTCCCAAACCGCCATCGGTACGCTCGAATTTTCCTTTTTCTCAATGGTAAGGTAGGCGCCTGTCATGCTTCCTTTGAATAGCAGTTCATAATCCGGCAAAACCACCGTCCCGACAACCTTTGCGGTCGGACATCGCCATTGCATCTGTTCAATATTCAGGTTACTTCCGTATGCCAAATAATACCTTTTCATCGTTCTCTCCTTTTCAGGAAGGGCTTGCGCCCCTCCCTTCTTATGCAGTTCTTCCGTTCCTAAATGCGGTATCCCCCGGAAGGTTTCTTGTAAGAAATTCCCTTGCGGTTTTGAATTCTTCGCCAACAAATCCCAGGCGAAGGAGCCAAGTTCTCATTGCGTACTTCGGATTTTCTTTCTGCTGCTCCTTTGGGCTTGCTGATTTAAGATCCTTTGCCATCTGGCTAAGTGCCAAGCAAAGCTGAATGTATGCTTTTAGCTGTCCGGCATGAAGCCCGTTCTTTTTTCCGTTTGCAGGCTTGTCGAATTGGAAAAGCCTGAATTCTATGGTTCCCTTTGTAAAGGTTGCGTGTAAGTTCAGCATGTGGTATCTGCTCTGATTGTAATGGCCGCTCCTGTCGTAGTCTGCGCCGTTCTGCGTATACCAGATGTCCGCAAGTTTCGCCATCGTTTCAGGCTTTTTCTTGTTCAGCTCCTTTATAAAATTCGGGTTTACTGTTCTGCAGTAATCTGCCATTCTATTCCGATCAATTTTCAGGGCTGTCGCAATAAGGCTTTCGTGGCTTGCCATTAAGTTCGCCAAATTTCTTAAGGTCTTAGGTGTATGTCCGCTGGCTCCTATGTGGATGTGAACTCCGCATCCCCTTGATGCATCGCTCTTTGCTCCGGCGTGTCTTAAAACTCTTATAAGGCGCTGCAGCTGATCCATGTCTTCGTATCTAAGGATCGGCGTTACCATTTCGCATTTTTCTTCATCCGGACCGCTTATTGAACAGTCTCTTTGGAATTTCCATTCTCTTCCCTGCTCATCCCATGCGCTCCAAGTTCTGTAACCGTTTCGTGAGTCGGTATATTCGAATCTGTTTGTTCCAAAAAATCCGGCTGCGATCGTTGCTGCGGATTTTCTTTTTATGTTGTTCATCTCGACTTCAACTCCGAAGGTCTGCTCTTTCATGTTTTTTATTCTTCTTTCAACCTTTGCGTCCATCTTTTCGCCTCCCGAATGTGCTTTGCTTTTTGCATGTACATATATCACTCTGAAGGCCGATAACATCAACGTTTACTCGAACAATAAAACACACAAATATGACCCGAAGAATTGCACATTATCTTACAAACATATTCCAATATCCCTCAGTGCTTTCATGACCGATGCTACCAAAAATTTATAGTATTATGGCCATGCGCTCGTCACACATGGCCGGTCATAATGAAGGTACAGTATTCTTTTTTATGCTCTTCTATAAAAATCACGGTTTCATGAAATTCCATTCCACTTGCGATCACCTGCACCGCGTTGGTATCAAACATGTTTGTCTTACCGGTATCCCTTACTGCCAGGATTCCATCCCGGACCCTTTTAGAAAAGTCCGGGCAAAGGCTCCTGCATTCATCTTCACCGTATGCAACTCCCAATCCACTACCACAGTCCCATTTCACATGGATCGTGCCGATATCATCTACTCCGGTAACCGTTCCCTGCTCTCCAGGAGCAAGATGAACATAAGGATCTTTCATGCAAATAAGCTCTACCCTTGCACCAACCGGGTACTGTTCTTTTCTGCTCGCGATGATTTCGTCTGGTATTCCAAATGATCCCATGTCACTCCACCCCCTTTGTCTGGCTTCTTGCTGCTCTGAGCTTTTCTTTTGCGATCTCTGCCTGCTCTTTTGTGCGAAAGGCTCCGTTTCCGGAAAGTCTCGAAAGAAGAATCCTTCTGCTTTCGCTGTATTCATCACCGTTCATTCCCATTCGGATAAGCCAAACCCTGAAAGAATACTTTTCATTTGGTGAATCCACTTTTCCAAAGTTGGCTCGCTTTTGTTTTTTTGCCATCTGGCAGATCAGGGAAGCAAGATCCGTGTATGCTTTGACCGTATCTGGATCTGCTGTCATCGGAAAACCTGAAAAATGAATCTTTTCATCATCTATCTCAAGGCCCTTACAGCAGGCGTTTCCATTCCCTTCTTCCCAAAGCTCCAAGAATCTCTCTCTTGTATCTGGTTCTTCCTTCGCGATCCTTATGAGAAGCTCTTCATCAATCTCAAATGCACCCAAGCTTCCCACCGCCTTGCTGATGATCTCTGATCGGTTGTATATCATTTTCAAAAGGTTTGTGAGTGATATTCCATCATACTCAAGTACCGGCAGGCTTACATCTATCACTTCCCGCTCTTCATCCCAGGAGTTATCGATAAGTCCCTGAACACTTAATTCTCTTAAAAGCGCTATGTCCGCTTCGCTGTCTTCCACTTCCATCGTTCCATCCCTATTTACAATGTAGGGGCCGACCTGGTATGAAAAATTCGGTGCTCCAAGGTACTTTGACTCAACACCTATCTTTTCTGCCAAGAGCTTTATGAACTCTTTTCTGTCCTGCTCAAAAAATAAAATCTTCATTCCTGCGCCTCCGTTCATGATGTGGTTTCTGTTGCTGTACTATACATCACTCTACGGGGCGCTTATATCAAGCTAATTCTCAGTATTTATAACATTTTCTACATCTGCCAATGTGAGCTCTTTTCCATCTCGGATTAGACGAACTCCATCAGAGCCGCCAACCTGCTCAACGTACCTATGTACAATGACATCCACGAACTTTGGATCAAGCTCTATCGTGTGGCAGATTCTGTTTGTCTGCTCACAAGCAATCAGCGTACTGCCTGAACCTCCAAACGGATCAAGTACAATACAGTTCGCTACAGATGAGTTCTTTATAGGATATGCCACCAGTGCAATCGGCTTCATCGTCGGATGCAGATCATTTTTCTTGGGCTTGTCATACTCCCACACTGTAGTCTGGGACCTATCCGCATACCACTTATGAGATCCGCCCTTTTTCCAGCCAAAAAGAATCGGTTCATGAATCCACTGATACGGGCTCCTTCCAAGAACTAGCGACTGCTTCTTCCAGATACAACATCCGGACAAATAAAAACCAGCCTCTTCGAATGCTTTCCTAAAGGCCAGTCCATGACTATCGCTATGAAATACATATATCGAGGCATCGTTTTCCATGTGCTGCTCCAGGTTAACATATACAGCAAAAAGGAACTTTTCAAACTGATCCTCTGACATAGAATCGTTCTTGATCTTGCCTGCGCTGCCTTCATAATCAACGTTATATGGAGGATCAGTTACAACTAGGTTCGCCTTCTTGCCATCCATCAAAGTATCGTAACTTTCCGGCAAGGTGCTATCACCACAAAGTAACCTATGCCTTCCAAGAACCCATAAGTCTCCCGGCTGTGATACGGTAGGCTTCTTCAGCTCCTCATCAACGTCAAAGTCATCCTCCGTAACATCCTTATCGTGTACCTGGCTCATGAGCTGATCAATCTCCGGTGGCTCAAAGCCCGTAAACTCCACGTTGAAGTCTGATGCCTGAAGGTCTGCAATCAAATCTGCCAGCAATTCCTTATTCCATTCACCGGTGATCTTATTAAGAGCGATGTTTAGAGCCTTTTCCTTTGTCTTATCAATATCGATTACAATACAGTCGATCTCATCATATCCCAGGTCCTTAAGAACCGTTACTCTCTGATGCCCGCCGATAATCGTCATATCTGTATTTACTATAACCGGCTCACAGTAACCAAATTCCCGGATGCTGTTTTTGATTTTTTCATACTCTTTATCACCAGGCTTAAGTGCCTTTCTCGGATTATAAGTCGCCGGAATAAGCTCAGCGATCTTGATCTTACGAAACTCCATCTACTTCCTCCATTAACTCATCAGATACATCTCTTCTTCATCTTCAAAGAAGTCATCTGATACACTCCAAAATCGATCTCGTATATAGCATTTATGAGAACAATAAAGTCTCTTTTTATTTCCATAAGCCGTGAACAGCTTCCCGCAGTACTGGCAATGAAACTCATACATTGCAGTTGACTTCTTTTTTATCTGGTCCCTATTCTGGCTCCACCATTTCAGCCTACATTTATCAGAACAGAAGCGCTTACGCCTTCCTGTATGTTCCTGCTTAATCGGAGCACCGCAATATGAGCACACCGATTTATCCATCATCATCCTTTTGATGTTTAACTTCACCGCTTCCCGATACCCGGAAAGATTATGCGTTCTGCAGTAATTCCTGACTGCATCACGCGACAGGTGTACGATATTGCCGATGTTCCGATAACCAATCCCCTGCTCTCGTAAGAGCCGGATCTGCTCCTCCTGTGACTTAGTCATCGTTACACCTCATTTCAAATAAAAAAGCCCTCGTGACTATAAAAGTTCACGAAAGCTACCTACTTGCTATTCCTTTGTTTTCTTATATCCGCTTTATTACGGGCCATCCGTTATGATACCCCTATAAGAATTTTGCGAAAATTCGCAAAAGAGGGGGCGGCGGTCCGCATATTTACTGGCTTTAGGGATATTTACCCCCCTACCCCAGATTTTTTCACGAAAGTATACCCTGGGGTAAATCAATATTTATAAACCTGGTACCGATCCTCGGTCATCGTCTTCACATCATGATGATGCTTACACAATGCCTGCCAGTTGTTCTGGTCCCAAAAGAGCCTCTCGTCACCACGATGTGGAATCACATGATCCACAACAGTTGCCTTCGTTATCTTCTTCTCCTCAAAGCACCTGATACACAATGGGTGAGCTCTAAGAAACCTCTTCGACTCCCTGCGCCAACGTGCATCGTATCCACGTCCAGCAGCTCCCGCTCTTTCACTTGTATGTTGCGCCTTATGCTTTTCACAGTAACTCTGTCCATACGGAACCAGTGCCGCGCATCCGGGATGCTTACACGGTGTACTCGGTCTCATTGGCATTTCATCAACCTCCTATTTCACGCGGTACGGTGAAAGGAGAGAAAAACCGTACCGCAGGGCAAAAGAAAAGGCCATACGGTGGGAATCCGTACAGCCTCTGTTAATTCTTCGCATCTTAATAATACTACCTGAAAATGTTGATGTCAGCCCAAGGTTAGCACAAGTTCAGCACAATTTTAGTACAAATATGCTAGTGCTTTTTCTACATCGCAGTAGAACCTACTCTATTTGCTTTACTGACCAACAACATATGACCCTTGTAGATTATCACTATTAAACGTGAGTGTATGCGTAGCTTCATCATACGCATATTCAGTTTTTTTACATTTATATTTCTTATCGTCAATAACAACGATAACTGATTTTATTTTATTATCCTTCTTAAAAGTCACAAAAACACTTGAATTATTAGTTACAGTATATGGACTGTAATAATAGTCCAGTCCCATAT
This sequence comes from Lachnospiraceae bacterium MC2017, assembly GCA_000701625.1. Lineage (GTDB taxonomy): Bacteria > Bacillota > Clostridia > Lachnospirales > Lachnospiraceae > NK4A144. Next base: position 126,243 of record JNJK01000006.1, on the reverse strand, counting down.
CGCCTGATGTAAGACTTTTTATAGCTTTTTGTGCGATCTTATAACTTTTATCTTTCTTGTAGACCTTATTTAACCCTGTAATTTGAATTTTATTCTTTTTCCGATTAATTTTTATTTTCTTTACGCTGTACCTATATCCACCGTAAGAAACATACATTGTTCCAAAATTTTTAACAGAAAGCTTTTTGCCATTAAAAGAAGCATGAGGTGCATATGTGATTCTATATTCTCCATAGTTCTTGATGACATAATTTCCTACTTTAGGTATTGAATCCGACGGATCATAACCTGGGTTATTTGGGTCTTCCGGATTACTTGGATTTCCTGGTTCATTTGGGTCTTCCGGATTACTTGGATTTCCTGGTTCATTTGGATCAACAGGATTTTCTGGTTCCTCTTCAGCTGAATGATTTGACCCAGAAGCATTAATATAATTCTCCATTGAGCTATTATAAATAATGCTACCCTTGTATGAGCCATACGCATACTTGTTTATTTTGTTCCATTCATCTTCCGTACCAGAATAAAAAATATATCTATATGAGCTTCTTTCAAAATCACGCACCGCTAACGCATTAAACCAAAATGTTTTTATAGATTTAGGAATATAAACATATCTCAATTTATCATTCGAAACCAACATTTCTTGCGGTATATCCGTCATCGCGCTTGAAAACTTGAATTTAGCTAAATTTGAACAACTGCTAAATGCACCTAACCCAACAGACGTCACATTATTTGAAAGCCACACTTCCTCCAACGAATCACATCCACTAAATGCAGTGTTTCCTATTGTTTTTACGTTCTGAAACTCTATACTCGAAAGTGATCTGCAAAGAGAAAAAGCTAGATCACCTATAGTAGTTAAATTTGTCGTATTTGTCAGATCAATATTTTTCAAGGAATAACACTGATTGAACGCATAATCCCCAATAGAAGTTATGTTCTGTGCTGTCCAATCAACAGTTTCAAGTGCCTCACATTTGTTAAAAGCACCGTTTTTTATTTGCGTAATCGCCGCAGGAAGTTTTATGCTTTTAATCTGTGCACATTCTGAGAACGCATACATTCCTATGCTTTCAAGACTATTTGGTAAGTCTATGCTAGAAATACTACATTTAGCGAAAGCATAATCCCCTATCTTTTTCAGAGATCCTGGTAAATTTATTTTTTCAAGAGCTGAACAGTTATAAAACGCATAATCTTCAATCTTAGTAATAGTATTTGGTAAAACAACTTCACTTATACTCGTTTTGTCTAAAAAAGCTGTATAGCCTATCCCAATAACTTTGTGTCCATCAATACTATCAGGAATTTCAACTTTTGTAGCGGTACCAGTGTAGCCAGTAATAACAGCATTATTATCACTATCCACGCTATATACTATTCCACCTTCAGTAGAATGATTTTCAGTTATGACTGCTTCCCCATCTTCAGAAATTTGAGCAACAATATCATTTGATGATGTTGCTGGAAATAATTCAATTTCTTCTGCATATGCATTTACATTTAATTCAATAAAACAGCACGCAGTAATAGCAACAATAGCTGCAAGTATTGCACCACCCTTAGATTTCATTTAATAACCTCTTTCTGTAACAGCAAATGCGGGATGTATACATTTTTACAGTTTATCCCTTTCTTTTTCAATAGCTCTTTTGCTCTTTATCCTATACAGTTTTATCAGCTCAGCATAAACGCTATCTCCTGGCTTTCCTTCAGGTTATATTGTTTATCGATCTCATCAATGGCAGCTTTCCTGTAATTGCACACCGTAGTCCTTGCTACGCCATTTGCCTCCGCTATCTGATCATACGTAAGCTCCCCTTTCAAGATCTCCATGACAATGTTGTATTTCTTATCGCCAAGTCTCTTTAGGCAGTGCTCGAAGAAGCTGATCTCATCATCAAGTTCCTGGTATCGCTGCACCAAAAATCGATACCACTCATCATTCTCCCTGTTTGAAATATCCTTGATGCACAAAGCTATCCTTGCTGTCTTATCCGATGTATTACTTGTCTGGACTGCATCTTCATTATCAGCATGGGCTAGTGACAAGGCTTCGATCAGATCATCTTCTTTTACTCCCTGGAAATGAGCCAGCTGATATGTCGTCAGGCTCCGTTCTTCTATCAATTCACGATACTTTACAAACATCTCCTCTGCTCTCATTTCTCTCTCCAATTCTTGCTTTCACAGCATTGATAAGTCTGTTCTGGCTTGCATCCTTACTTGTCAATGCATCCAAAATATCCTCATCAATGGTTCCGGCTGTAACAATGTGCTGAACAACAACGGTTTTGCTGCTCTGACCCTGACGCCAAAGTCTCGCATTTGTCTGCTGGTATAATTCCAGCGACCAGGTAAGGCCATACCACACGATGGTGTTTCCACCCTGCTGTAAGTTTAGTCCGTGACCTGCTGATGCAGGGTGGATCAAACCAACCTGAACCTTTCCCTTATTCCAGCTACGGATACTATCCTCTGTTACGATTCTTGCAAAAGAAACCTTAAGCTCCTTCAGCTTCTTTTCAATCCTCTCAAGATCATGTTTGAACCAATAACATAAAAGAATCGGGCTTTGTGCTGCTTCGATGATGTCCTCCAAGGCTTCAAGTTTTCTGTCATGGATCAGAACCGCTTCTCCTGCTTCAGAGTACACAGCACCGTTTGCCATCTGACATAATTTCCCGGAAAGGGCTGCTGCATTTGCTGCAGTAATAACCTCATCATCCTTGTACGTAAGGATCAAATCTTTACGCATTTCATCATAAAGAGCTGTCTCATCTTCATCCATGTACACCGGATATCTATTTTCAATAAGCTCCGGCATGTTTAGGTGATCCATAGCTTTCATGGATATGGTGATATCTGAGATCTTGTCATAGATCTGCTTCTCAGCTCCGGGCCTGAGCTTATATGAATAAACGATCTGACCGTTCATCTTATCCGGTATAAAATAGCAATTCCTGTACTGGGTAATGAGTCTCCCAAGTCGAAGTCCCATATCAAGACACTTGAACTGTGCAAATAAGTCCATCATGCCATTTGGAGAAGGTGTGCCGGTAAGTCCTACAACCCTTTTAACCCTGGGTCGGACCTTCATAAATGCTTTGACTCGTTTTGAGTTCCAGTTCTTGAAAGAGCTCAGCTCATCGATCACAACCATGTCGAACTCAAATGGGATTTTACTTTTTTCCACAAGCCACTGGACGTTCTCTCGGTTAATGATATAAATATCAGCATCCTTCTTTAAGGCTTCTACTCTTTCCTTTTCACTTCCGACCGCAATGCTAAACCTAAGGTGTGAAAGGTTATCCCATTTCTTTATCTCATCACTCCATGTAACCTTTGCGACACGAAGCGGTGCGATAACCAGCACCTTTCGAACTTCAAATCTGTCATACATCAGCTGCTCTATTGCATCTAAGGTACAGACGGTCTTTCCCAAACCCATCTGTAAAATAACCGCTGCAACCGGATGCGATAAAATAAACTCTGTCGCATACTTTTGATAATCATGTGGTTTGTATATCATCAAGAATTCCTCCAATTTTGTCCGGATGATCAAGAACATAAACTTTCACCCCTAGTTGTCTAAGTATCTTATGGCGGTAAACCTGTATGGGTCTGGGTTCTTCACCAGGGCGCTTCGCTTCCACAAAACCAATCTTCCCGTCAGGTAATATGACGATGCGGTCCGGCCACCCCACAGTCCCAGAGACCCACTTCTCACACAAGCCACCACGCTTCTTCACTTCAAGACCTAACTTCTTTTCAACCTCACGTTCTCGCATGGCTATCTCCCATCAAAATGTATAAGCGTGACGGTCATGGCAGTCTGTTCATAAACTCCCCTATAGGGCTTTTTTTACCTAAAATTTCCCCTATAGGGACTTTTATATATAGACTGCCATGAGTGTCACTATTTAATAGAAAAGAGCATTTCAATTTGAAAAAGTTTTATAAATGACTGACTTGACCGTCACCAATTACACCCCAATCTCAAAAAGTTATGCTTTCGAGTGTCACTCCAAAAAGTCCTGACCTTCCTTTAACCTGAGGCCCTTAATCATACGTCCGGTGTTACGTCTCTGCTTTTCATATCCTGCCTTTTCCAGAGAACTGTAAAAGTCAGTTGTGCTTCTTATATACTCACCTGATGCCATACACGCTGCTCGGTAACACTGGTAGAGCTCTCCCGACTTCACCTCAGACGAAGGATCAATTTCACAATGATCTTCTATGAACTGTCCAAGCCAGTCATTTTCCTCACGATATGCTTCAACCGCATCCGTGACCGCCTTGGGCTCTTTGAACTTGTAATCTGCCGCAATCGCCTTCTTAGCGCCTTCGATAATCCAGCTCATGATGAAGCTGCCGGCGTTATCAAACAGGTAATCCGCGTAGTTCTTCACATCAGAGGAACCGGTGATCTTAGCGTTGAAGGGGATTACAACTAAGCGGCGCCATATTCCATCATCATTCGCTCCCACTTTCGGAAGGTGATTCGTGTAAAGCACCAGCGTATGTGACGGCACAAAAGCAAAAGGATCCTTGTACTTCTTCTCAGCCTGAATCTCATCCGTTGAACAGAGCTGCTTCACCGTCGCTGTATTAAGTCGCATCCCCTCTTCCATCTCAGATGCAATGATGAGGCGCTTTCCTTTAAGCTCTGCCATCTCAGGCTTTACGTTTCGCTTACAGTTCATGGTCAGCGCCTCCGCAGAGATCTTTCCTGCGTAATTGCCGAGCACACGGTAGATCGTGTTCCAGAAGGTGGACTTACCATTAGCACCTCCACCATAAGCGATAATCATATGCTCCTGGAAAACCTTACCCACAGCAGCGCTTCCAACGGTCATCTGTACATACTCGATCAGCTCATTATCTCCGAGGAAGAACGTATCCAGGGCTTCCTCCCAGATCTTCTTACCTACCTCTGAAGGAGAGCAGGCTGTAATCTTTGTGATGAGATCAGCCGGGTCATGCGCCTTCTTTCCCTCAAGTCCTTTCGTCATATCAAAGGTCGCTTCCGGTGTGTTTATGAGGAACGGATTCTTATCAAGCTCTGTTACGCTTATCGCGAGCATTGGTTTTGCTGCATTAAGCGCTGACACGATATACTTGTAATCCCTGCGTTTCAGTACGAACTTGAAATAGTTCTTTGCACCAATGAGCACGAAATAAAGTCTTAAGAGCTTCGGTGATACACACGCCTTCTCTAAACTCTTGCCTCCGGTCCTGGCTGTTGTTTCGTCAACACCCTCAGTGACCAGAGCTTTCACAGAGGCCTCGACCGCATCTTCTGCATCAGCAAGCTGAAGATCCAAGAACTCTTCTGCCGCTCCAATCGCGAGCTGCTTATCCTCGCACCATCTGTCACCGTCATACCTTAAGTAATCCGTCGCATTCGTGTACTTAAGCTCATTACCATACTCACGAGCCAACACCTTAGCTTCTCCGATATCTGAGTAATCATCAGGCTTAAGAGAAGCGCTTCCAAACTCGTCGTTATATTCTTCCGGAGGAATATACCCGTCTGACGTCATGACCTTTGTCTTATAAAAATGCGTCGCGCTATTCCAGATCGTTGCCACCTCTTCTTTAGGAAGCGGCGGATCGCACTTATTCACGTACTCCATGAACACTTCAAACGCTCTGTCATCATTAAGACCATATTTCTTTAATATGCGTCCGGCGTAATGACTCAAGGTCTTGTTACGGCTTCCCTCTAAGATAGGGCCGCTGTGTGATGGAGCATCAAACTCGTCATCGTCTGTACTTTCTGCGGTAAGGTCTCCGTCATCAAGCTCATCCGTGATATTCATCCATCCTTCGTGCCAGACAATCTCAGCTGCATCGCAACCATATAAGAACCTGGCTGCATCTAAGGCGTTCCCGTCAAAGAAGGGATAATTCTTATACAGTCTCTCTTTCAACTTTGCGTACTGGACAGCATCCGTAATCACCTGAACCGGAAACATGACATGATACCTCGGTGCCGCAGGATGACTTCCTTTTTCGAGCATGTGATGCCTACTCGGAACCAGACAGTAGTTAATGTCCGGGAAGAGCTCATCCATCTTGCTTTCGGTGATATACTCCGCCGGATCATCAGTGTGATCGTTGTCGATATCCATGACAATGACATCTGATGAAATGAAATTGTCATTGCTGCGCCTGTTCTCCTTATACAAAGCGCAGACATGATCTTTTTGAACTGCTTCCTGTAATGCACCAGCATCTGCGATCTCCACCTTATTGGGATAATCACGGTTAGATGCATTGCCGGTACAGTCCGCTGTAAAAATCGTAAATTGCATTTACGCTCCTCCTTAACCCTCAGTTAACGTTTCTGTGTACTTGCCGCCTGAAAACTCTATGCACGTATAAACAAAAGAAATCTGTTTCTTTCGCGTCTTCATCCAACTGTCTCCTTTCGTTAAAAGATAGAGATTTTTCATCCCTTCACCTTTTCTAAGGGACTTTCACAGTCCAAATTCCGGCTTTTAATAAAAAAATTTCAAAAAATAATTCCTGACTGAATCGCTTCTTTTTATAAAGCGAAAATCAGCCAGGAAATTTTTTGATTTATCCCGGAATTTCACCTCTCAAATTCCCTTAGTAAGGATAGAAGGACACATTGGTGAGAAAAAAATAAAAATTTTTTCAAAAAACCGGAATTCGCTCCTTCAAATCCCCTTAGTAAAAGTAGAAAGGCAAAAAGCCATTCTGAAAGCGAGGTTAAAAAGATGAGTAACACAAGAGATTTTGCCAGTCCGATTGATGCAGCTGATGAGGAGCTGATAGATACACTTATCGCAATCAGTGTCGTAGCAAAAAGACTGGCAGGCAAACTGAGACAATCTAACGACAAGCAGAATGAAAAAGAGGAGCAAAGACATGAATAAAGAAGAAAAACTGAATCTCACACTGGATGAAATGATCGAAGCCGGTCAAAAGATGATACATGCAGCAACTGTAATAAAGGAAATATTCTCCGAAACTGCAGAACCCGAAGCAAAAGAGACTGTAACACCGGAAGAACCAAAGCCGGAACCGCAGCCTGCACCTGAAACAAAAACGTACACCTTCCAGGAAGTACGTGGAATCATGGCCACACTTTCAGGTAAAGGCATGAAAGATGAAGCAAAAGCCCTCCTTACGAAATACGGTGCTACCCGCTTAAGTGCTGTTAAAGAGGATGACTACTCTGCTTTAGTGGCTGATGCCGAGGCATTGCTTAATGGCTAAGCATGCTTTCCTCTCCGCATCGTCATCGCACCGCTGGATTAACTGTCCACCATCCGCAAAGCTATGCGAAGGGATAAAAGACGAGTCATCGCCTTACGCCCAGGAAGGTACAGACTGCCATGAACTGTGCGCCTTCCTCGTTGAAAAAGCTCTGGGCCGGGATGTTACAGACCCGACTGCCAACCTCTCCTACTACAGTAACGAAATGCAAAACTGTGCTGAGGAGTATTGTAACTACGTTCTCGAACAATACGAAAAATCCAAAAGCTACTGTAGCGATCCGCTTGTTTTCATCGAGCAGCGCTTGGACTTCTCACGTTATGTAGAGAACGGATTCGGTACCGGTGACTGCGTCATTATCGCAGATGAAGTGCTTCATATCATCGACTATAAACACGGCGTTGGTGTCCTGGTGGAAAGCGAAGGTAATACACAGATGATGTGCTATGCCTTAGGAGCTTTGGAAGCATTTGATGATCTGTATGACGTAAACACCATAGAAATGACAATCTTCCAGCCCCGCCGTGAAAACATCTCCACTTGGAGTATTCCCAAAGAAAAACTCCTCACATGGGCAGAAGAAGTATTAAAGCCTACCGCTGCCCTCGCTTATGAAGGCAAAGGTGAATTCAAAGCTGGCGATCACTGCCAGTTCTGTAAGGTAAAAGCCACATGCAGAAAACGAGCTGAGGCAAACCTTGAGCTTGCAAAGTATGACTTTGAAATGCCCGCCACCCTGGATGATTACGAGATCGCAGCTATCCTGCCTCGTATCGATCAGCTTATATCGTGGGGCAATGATATAAAGGACTATGCACTCTCACAGGCTCAGTCCGGAACACACTATGAAGGTTTCAAAATCGTTGAAGGCAGAAGCAACCGTAAATATGCAGACGAAGCTGCTGTTGCTTCCAAAGTCACTGACGCCGGATACGATCCTTATGAAAAGAAGCTGCTAGGCATCACCGCCATGAGTACGCTTCTTGGTAAAAAGAAGTTTGAAGAACTTTTAGGTGACTTAATCTACAAGCCACCAGGAAAACCAGCTCTTGTTCCTGAGTCAGACAAGCGTCCGGCCATGAACACAGCAGCAGACGATTTTAACGACAATTAATAGGAGGAAAAAATTATGTCAAAGATTCAGAATCCCACAAAGGTTATCACAGGAGTAAACACAAGATGGAGCTATGCCAACGTATGGGACCCGAAGTCAATCAACGGAGGAACACCTAAGTACAGTGTGTCTCTTATCATTCCGAAGTCCGACACCGTAACTGTTAACAAGATCAAAGCCGCTATCCAGGCAGCTTATGAGGAAGGTGAGTCAAAGCTCAAGGGAACCGCAAAAGTCTGCCCGCCTCTCGACGTTATCAAGACACCTCTTCGCGATGGTGATAAGGAAAGACCGGGTGATGAGGCATACGCTAACAGCTACTTCATCAACGCAAACTCTGCTACTGCTCCTGGCATTGTAGATGCTGACCGTCAGACCATCATTGATCGCTCTGAGGTTTACAGCGGCGTATATGGAAGAGCTTCCATCAACCTCTACGCTTTCAACTCCAACGGCAATCGCGGAATTGCCTGCGGACTTAACAATCTCCAGAAGATCAGAGACGGTGAGCCTCTTGGTGGTAAGTCCAGAGCTGAGGACGACTTCGCAACCGAGGATGACGACGACTTCCTTAGCTGAGTAACACATACCGATAACACTCAAGGCGGCGGGTTCTTCCCGCTGCCTTTTTTAGGAGACACAATATGACAATACATGAACTGTCCATCGACCTTGAAACATACAGCGATGTTGATATAAAGAAATGCGGCGTATATAAATATGCTGAATCCGAACAATTTGAAATACTACTCTTCGGAGTATCCATCGATGGATCTCCCGTTATTGTTTACGATCTAGCCTGCGGCGATACACTTCCTGAAGAAATAATTAATGCCCTGGTCGATGATTCCGTCATCAAATGGGCCTTCAATGCAGTATTCGAAAGAATTTGTTTATCTTACTGGCTTAAGCGTAATTATCCGGATAAGTTCAAAAGCTATGGTCCGGAAAATGATACTACCGGAAATTATCTAAACCCCGTTTCCTGGCGCTGCACTATGATCTGGAGTGCATATATGGGTCTTCCACTTTCACTTGAAGGTGTCGGTGCCGTTCTTGGACTCAAAGAGCAGAAAATGAAAGAAGGTAAAGATCTCATCCGGTACTTCTGTATTCCCTGTAAACCCACAAAAACTAATGGCGGAAGAACACGTAACCTGCCGCACCATGCACCGGAAAAGTGGGCAATATTTAAGTCATATAATGAACGTGACGTTGTAACCGAAATGGGCATTAAAGAAAAACTATATAAGTTCCCTGTTCCCGACTTCATTTGGGATGAATATCACCTCGATCAGATAATCAACGATAGAGGCATTCTTGTCGATATGAAACTTGTAAAAAATGCGATCGCTTTTGATGAACGTTCAAAATCCAGTATCTCAGCGCAAATGAAGGATATAACTGACCTGGATAATCCTAACAGCGTCGTTCAGATGAAAGCCTGGCTTGCCAACCAGGGACTTGAAACTGATACTCTCGGTAAGAAAACTGTAGCTGAACTTATAAAAGACGTTCCCGATAAGTTAGCTCAGGTACTCTCTCTCCGCCAGCAGCTTGCAAAAAGCTCCGTAAAAAAATATCAGGCAATGGAAAATGCTGCCTGTAAGGATAATCGTGCAAGAGGTATGTTCCAGTTTTACGGTGCCAACCGTACCGGACGCTGGGCCGGTCGTTTAATCCAGTTACAGAACCTGCCACAGAATCACATGGATGACTTAACGGAAGCCAGAGAGCTGGTCCGTCAAGGTGATTATGAATCATTGGAAATGTTATATGACGATATCCCAGATACACTTTCACAGCTTATCCGTACTGCCTTTATTGCTAAGCCGGGGTATAAATTTTACGTAGCAGATTTTGCAGCTATCGAAGCGCGGGCAATCGCGACGCTAGCAAATGAGAAGTGGCGTCAGGAGGCTTTTGCCAAAGGACTCGATATCTACTGCGCCAGTGCTTCAAAGATGTTTAACTGCCGGGTAGAAAAACATGGAATTAACGGACACCTTCGTCAAAAAGGTAAGATCGCAGAACTGGCTCTCGGCTACGGCGGGTCTGTTGGAGCATTGAAAGCAATGGGAGCCCTCGACATGGGGCTTTCCGAAGATGAACTGCAGCCCCTTGTAGATGCCTGGAGGCAGTCAAATCCCAATATCGTATCGCTGTGGTGGGACGTTGATAATGCTGTAAAAAATGTAATTAAGATGCACAGCAGCGCCGAAAGTCACGGCATTAAATTTACCTGGCGAAGCGGTATGTTATTCATCACGCTCCCGTCAGGACGCAGGCTCACATATACAAAACCCAGGATTGGTGAGAATAAGTTCGGAGGTGAAAGTGTCACATACGAAGGTATCGGCTCCACCAAGAAATGGGAGCGACTTGAAAGTTACGGTCCGAAATTCGTGGAGAATATCGTACAAGGCATAAGCCGTGATCTGCTTATGAACGCCATGAAGAATCTGCCTGGAGCCATGATCTGCGGTCATGTTCATGATGAACTTCTCATCGAATGTAAAGAGGATGTCTCACTCGATGAAGTTTGCAAGGCAATGGCACATAATCCTGAGTGGTTCCCGGATATCTTGTTACGCGCAGACGGATATGTGACTTCATTTTATAAAAAGGATTAAAAAAGCTAGAACCAGTCACAAAACTGGTTCTAGCTTTTTACGTTTATTGCTGTTAAGCAGACTTTAATATACTCTTTTGTGTTTCAAGATACTGCTTCAAGTCTATGATCGACGTATCCGTCTCCTTTATTTCAACGTCAATGTTGTTGTTTTCAGCAAGTCTCAAAGTATAATCACGAATATGACCAATTAAAAGCGCTAATTCGTCCGCTTTCATATTTACTGTTTTCATATTTGACAATACTGATTCGAGTTCCTCAATAATTTCAACATTTAAGTCACCAGATCTTACTGCCTCAATATATCTCTTAAAAACTTTTTGAAATTTATTTCTTTTATAAGCTGTAATCCCAGCATAAATGCCTCCTCCTACCGCAGCAGTACCTGCAACAACTGCAGCACCTATCATAAGTTTTTTATGCTGTTTTCCAAATTCCAAAGCCTTATCCACTATGGTTAGAGTCGCTTCTTGATCTTGTGTAATTGCAACAGGTTCGAGAAATGTAACTATCTGTCCTTTTTTTTCACCTACAGCATAACGAATCACTCCTCCAATTCGCCGAAATAAACCGGTTGCTAAACCGGTTGCAATATCTTCCGGAATATCAAATGCTTCTTGTATAATTGCCATGTTACCTCCTTATCATTTTATTAATTGCTCACAATATGGAAGAAGTTCTTCTATCTTCGCTACAATTCGACGTTGTTCTCCAAGCGGCGGTAATGGAAACATGAATTTCTTTAGCTTTTGTGCATTAATATTTGATTGTCCTATTGCATCTGTTCTTTCTTGCTGACAAAACTCCCAATAATACCTTGTCTGCATAACGTAATTAAGATATTGACTATCTATTAATATCGGTCTAAATCTTACTAAATAACCAGCATAAATTGCAGGTTTCTCACCTAAGTATATTGCTGTTTTTCCAACCCACTCTTTACTGTTCGTCCGGTTAAATAAAAGATCTCCTTTTTTAAGATTATATTTCTTTATATCCTCTTCATCATCTGAGTAGACAAGATTATCGTATATTATTTTACCTTTCTGAATGTTGCCCATACGTAATACGATACGATTACCATTTTTTTGTGATTTTTTGGCTGTACCATACTCGAACCCTAAACATGTTTCTCCAACATATGCCCACTTCCAGCTTTCTGGTATGTCGAACGGTATCTCATCGTCTGTTATTTCCGCATACAACTTTTCTTTTTTGATTTTTCCTTCTTTAATCAGCTTATTCTTTTCTTCCTGAATCTGCTGATAAAGATCTTCTGCTGTTCCTTCTTCCGGTCTCTGCTCCACCAATTTGCCTTGGATTGCATATTGCAGGATGGATTTCTTCATATCTTCCGGGAACTTGGCATTGAACTGTTCCATCTTCTCATAAGCCTCGGCATAGCGGTCAACATACGTAAGACACTCTTTTATTCTCTGAATAATTCTTGCAATCTCTTTTTCTGGAGGGAGGGGAACTAAAAAACCGTTTATGGTATCCATAGAGATATTATCATTTGTGGAGTTTTTGCTATGCTGTATTACTCTCTGTGTTATAGGAGAAAGAATTACATACTTAACATACTCTTGTATATTACAAAGACTTTTTATCGTGGCAACTCTCTGATTTGTCATCATTTTTTCAGGGAGCTTTTCCACGAAATAACTCTTCCCAACTGTACCGCCTGTCATACATAAAAGGATATCACCCTCATTTAATAAATACGGACTTAAATCTTCTGAAAATGGGTGTCTAACTATTTTGGTATTAACAAACCCCTCTTCGTTAAAGTCAGATATTCTTACTACACGAACGCCGTTCGTAGTATAATCTGCACTCTTAAAAGCATACCCACCGTTTATATATGAGACACTCTGTAAATATACCCATTTCCATGTTTCCGGTATATCAAAAGGGACCTCATCCTCCGCAATGTCTGCCAAAGATTTTTCCTTTTTAATCTTTCCCGCTTTAACAAGATCTTGCTTTTCCTTTTGTATCTTCAGATATAATTCTTCCGCAGTACCATCCTCAGACCTCTGTTCAACAAGTTTTCCTTGTATAGCACACTGAAGTATACTCGCTTTTAATTGTTCAGGAGTCATTCTATAACACCTCCTGGCAACAATGCTTCAAGTTCAGCAAGAACTTTATCTATTTCAGCATTAAGGGTGGTTCTCTTTTCCTGATAGCTCTGAATGGTTTCTAAAGGAGACAATACTTCTTCCTCTTCATGTGGAAAACCGCAAAGATCAAGATTACAACCCCGATCCTTCAAAAGGAAGTCTCTTTCATAACACTTCGCCTTCGGACCGTCCTCAAGGTCAATCGGTTTTCTATCACTCCACCAATCTATACAATCATCAAAATGTTTTAATTCCATCGGCTTCGTCTTTGAAAAATGTTTTCTGTCTGAAGGAATATCAACTCTGTAATACCATGTTTCTGTAGTCTGCTTCTTATTATCAAAGAACAGAAGGTTTGTGGTAATAGATGTATAAGGGCTGAACACTGATCCCGGCAATCTGATAACAGTATGCAGGTTAAACTCTGTAAGAAGCTTTGTCTTTATTGCTACCTTTGCATTATCAAGCCCGAATAAGAATCCATCCGGAACAACCACTGCAGCTCTACCATTCCTCTTAAGGCGATACATTATTACTGACATAAAAAGATCTGCTGTCTCTGATGACGTAAGATCATCCGGAAAAAAACTCTGGATTGACTTATCCTCATGACCGCCATAAGGAGGATTCATCAAGATAACATCAAATTTATCGTCGTCGGTATAATCAAGAAGATTATGCCTCAAAGAGTTCTCATGATATATCTTCGGGACTTCGATATCATGAAGAAGCATATTTGTAATACATAAAAGGTACGGGAATGGTTTCTTTTCAATACCATAGATACTATTATCCAATGCTTTCTGGTCATCTACATCAACAACCTGTTTAGAAAGCTGACCGAGCCATGATGTAATAAATCCACCTGTACCACAGGCAAAGTCAGCCATCTTTTCACCCATCTTAGGCTTGATCATAAGCGCCATGAAATCTGTCACCGCTCTCGGAGTGTAGAATTCACCAGATGATCCGGCAGACTGTAAGTCTCTCAGTATTTCTTCGTATACGAACCCAAAATCATGACTTTCCTTAACATCATCAAATTCAATCTCATTAATTACATCTATGACCTGTCGAAGGTGAACTCCATCCTTCATATAGTTGTTGGCATCCTCAAAGGTAGTCTTCACAATAGCCTTTTTTACCGGTGTATCTGGTGTTACATTTATACCCTTGTAAATAACTTTTTTACCATCTTTTACGTCCTGACCTTTGAGAACTGGAAACAAAACATTGTTAACAAAATCCAGTAGTTTGTCACCGGTCATAGAGTGGCCATTCTCGTCTGCTTCAGCCCAATTTCTCCATCTACAATCTTCTGGAATGATCGAAACATAGTTATCCTCATTCAGTTCCCAATCATCTTCTTTTGCATCATAAACCTTCAAGAACAGCATCCACACCATCTGCTCTATTCTTTGTGCATCACCGTTAATACCGGCATCCATGCGCATAATATCTCTAATTCTTTTTACAAATCCTGACTGTAACGCCATCTTGTCATACCTCTTTTTATTCAATATCTTTTATGCATCCGCAAACGTCATAAACTGAGAGAATATCCCTTTCTACTCATACTTTATTCCGGCTATGCTTCATCATATATCATTTCCTCAAGCTCTCTAACGGCGGTCTCATATTTAGTCTTTCCCCCAAAAAGTTTAACTATTTTTGCTGGTTTTCCATAATTAGCAAAATCAGCAAGTGAAAGAACCTTTATATCTTCAACTTCTGTAATACCCTGATTCATATACCTATCCAAAAGTATTTCAAGAACCGCACGGGCATCTCCAGAATATTTAGAAAAGAAATCTCTCTTCTTTACATTATTTGCTCTCTCTTTCCTTGTTAGAGGCTTCTGACCATACGCAACGTAACAAATAAAGTCAAAGTCATCAACATCCATCATATTCTGGTCTTTTTTCAAGGCCTCAAGATCAATACTCATATCAGCAAGGGCTTTACGTATTTCCTCTTTCTTATCAGAAGACTTCCATTTACGAATGAAATCCGATAGTGACGCATACTCACCCTTAATATTTGTTCTCGTATAATCAATAATATCTTCCTGCCGAAGCAATTGACCATTCGTGTCATATACAGATACTGTTTTATTTATTACCCTTACTCTACACCCATCCTTATCTACAATCGGCGTTCCTACCTCAATTGCATCATTAGGGTCATGAGAATACGGAGACTTCTCATGTGTCTCTGTTCCTGCATGAGTAAACTTATCATTCTGCTCAATAGGACCATCCCAATCAGGATCAGCAAACAATCGCGTGACACCTCTAAAGTCCATAACTGTAAAATGCGTCTTACCTTCCTTTTCACGAATTCGTGTCCCACGTCCAATAATCTGCTTAAAGATTGTCATGCTATTAACAATCTTGTCTAAAACAATAAGCTTTGTCATCTTACAATCAGCTCCGGTAGATAACAAATCTGATGTTGTAGCAATTACCGGATATGGAGACGAAACAGAAATAAAGTAACCGAGCTTACTCTTTCCATAATCATCTTTTCCTGTCATACGAACAACATAATCAGGATTTTGGGCAACCATATCATTGTTCAAATTTATTAGAGCAATACGCATTCTCTCTGCTGCATCTTCTGTAGCACAGAATACAATCGTTTTCTGCATACGCCCAGTTTGTTTTAGATACTCTGTGATTTCATTTGCAACTTCATTTATACGATCTTCAAGTATAACTCCATGTGTATAATCATAGTCCCTATTGTTGTATACACGATCTTCAATTATATTACCAAAGATATCTCGCTGTCCTCTATATGGTCTCCATCCATCACTAATATTCAATGTTATATTGATGACCTTGAACGGCGCTAAGAAACCATCTTCGATTCCTTGTTTTAGGCTGTACATATAAATTGGATCTCCAAAATAATCTATATTAGAGACCTTCTCACTCTCCTTTGGAGTTGCCGTCATTCCGATCTGTGTTGCAGAAGAAAAATACTCTAGAACTTTCCGCCACTTACTATCTTCCTTAGCACTTCCTCTATGACACTCATCCACTATAACTAAATCAAAGTACCCCGCAGGAATCTGCCTGAAATGTTCCTCGTCATTCTTACCAACCATTTGATGGTACAGTGCGAAGCTCACTTCATGAGACGCTATCTTTCTCAGACAGTCTTTTTCAGAAAAATCAATCTTATAAGTTGTCCTTTCCAACGGAGCAAAATCCTGAAGTATACTCTGATCAACAAGAATATTTCTATCCGCAAGATATAAGATCCTCTTCTTAGTCTCCGAACGTAGTAATCTATAGACTATCTGAAAAGCGGTATAGGTTTTACCCGTTCCAGTAGCCATAACAAGAAGTAATCTCTGCTGTCCCTTTGCTATCGCCTCAACTGTACGATTAATAGCATTTCGCTGATAATATCTTGGCGGATAAGTATTCTGGGATGAATAATAAGGCTGATCAATAATTTTTTTCTCCTGTTCCCCAATTCTTATAGCTTTATAATAACTATCTATTTCCTTTTCTGTAAAACCGATATTTTTCAAAACATTTAAGTCCGACTTAAAGGCTTTCACTGCATTATCAACAATTTCCTTGTCCTGCGCTTCACCAAATAACCTTGATTTAAGCTCAGAAGGAGATGGAAATTGATCTAGAGGAATCTGACGTTCTTTTCCCGTCAGAAAATCATGCTCAAAAAAGGCATCCCCATTAGACGAATATGCAAATGGTAAATCCATCATCATAGCATATCTCATTGCCTGTTGAAGACCGGAAGAAACTATATGATTATTATCTTTTGCTTCTACAACAGCAATAGGCTTACCATCATTTAGATATAGTATATAATCCGCATATTTAGGTTTGCTGCGAGAAACCATATTACCCTTGAGATTTATCTTTCCATCCGTAATCTTGGTCTCCATAGTAATATAATTATTCCAAGCAGGCTGCAATGCCGGAGTGATATAGTTAAGTTTTATATCTTCTTCTGACATTTGCTTTTTACTTAATATAGGCATGTCAGCTATCCCCTTTTCTCTTTTCTCGGATTCTCCTGGTTACTTTATTTCAACCTTTAATCCAAATCTCATTGTTCTTCATCTTCAATATTCATCATCATTTTATAATGCTGTTCCTGGTGCATTGCTTCAAAAATCAATCTAAACACCGTTTTATACTGCTCAATATCCGTACCGTCCTCAATAAAATTTAATCCATCACTAATAACAGCCGGGCTATCATCTATGTATGAAATCAAAGCAGAAGCCAGGTTATATCTGTCATAATTTGGCTTCTTTCCATCTTCTTCATCAATAAACTTATCTTTATTTTCTTCAAGTACACACTTCTGAAGATCATTACCTTCATAACCACATAACTGTATAAAGTAATACTCCAATATTCTCCGGATGACATTAGTTAGCGTATTAACTGTTTTTAGTTCTTTATATTCATCCCAGAGAGCCGCGTATGAATTCTGAATAGGATTATAGTTTTCTGACTCTGTCGGAATACGCTGACTTTGTCTTACGCACAATGAAACACTTGAAACATTATCCGTCTTACGTATAATGTAAAAATTTACGCTATGATAACGTTTCTCTTGATGTCGCGTGATCTCTTTATGAAAATAAACATTATGAGTCAACACAAATAACTGCTTTATGTAATCCCCATCAACTTTAGGGCTTCTATAATCAGTATTGTTATAGCAAACCTCTATCATCATTCTGACAAGTGAACCCACGATAAAAAGAGCACTGCTATCCATACTTGATACGGGATCATCTATAATTACAATTTTTTCTTTTACTTCCTCACTGCTGAAACTGCCCTTTACCAAATGATAAAAATACAAAAATGCAATGAAATTTCTTTCTCCTTCTGATAGTTTATCTGCAATGCTACCATCGGGTCGAATTACTTCATATGTGTTCTGAACCCCAGCTTTTGCCCGTAAACTAAATCCCTGAAAACCTGAAGTTCGAATAATATGATTTATCCCCTCTATTGCTGCTTCGGTACTAACTAACTCTTTATTAAGAACGCTTATTTCTTCATTTATTTTTTTACCATCGGCTATCAGGGTTTTCATCTGCGAATTTAATCCCTCAATATCCATATTTATCTTCGTGATATCATCCCGATATTTCTGTACAGTATCTTTGAGAACATATGCTATATATTCCCAAACTTCAGTCCTACATTTTATTTTTTGATTTTTTATATCACTAATAATGGCATTCCTGGAATTAATCTGTTCATTAAATTTATCAATAATCGCTTCTATTTCAAAAAGCAGAGAATCAGTATCCTCAAGTGATACTAGGCTTGTCGGCTCTTTAACTTTCGCATCTATTCTTTGTACGTTAATTGTAATAGCGTCGCTAAGCATTTTGAGTTTTGTCTGATAGTCTTCTGTTTTCAATCCCGGCATTATTTCATTGAGGTTATTCTGCAATACTTTAAGTATATCTGCTGTTTCATTTTTATACACAGATTGAAACCTTGTAATTTCAGCTATATCTTCTTGATATTGTGCATCAAAACAAGCCTCTATATCTTGTTCAAAATTCGCCGGTAATTTCTGTTGACAATAAGGGCATTTCTCATCGGTTTTTCCAGCAAAATGCGAATGACCTTGACGAACCCAATCTGTAGCATTTAACGCCTTGATAAAATCAGCAAAAGGGGTTTCACTGCTACTAGCAATAGACTTTCCCATCAACTCACATCCTGGCAATGAAGTGTATGTTACCTTTTTCGCCTTTTTATACGTTTCATATCTTTTATCATCACCATAAAATATAGTATTAACTGTAGACTCCAGTTTTGAAAAATCATGTTCAACTGGAGTAAGCGATAGGATTTCCTCTGCAAATAATATCTTTTTCTTTTTTCCGGTAATTACCGGATCAAACACAATTCTTATTTTTTCTGTTTGCTTCCAGCAATCATTTTGATACTCTGCCAGAACCGCATTTTTTTCCTCCTGCTTTTTTATTATATTTTCTAGTACTGATTCATACTGCTCAATTTTATCTTTTTTTAGTTCGCTTAACTCATCTATTCTTTTTTGGGCTTCAATGTTTGTCTCGCATACTGTAAAAACGCCTGCGAGATTACCATAATTAGCAAGGTTCGCATTTATGAAATCCGTATCATAAACTAAAACATCATAATCAGATACAGTCTTTCCGTTCTTCCACTGAACATCTTTATTATCCTTCAATGTTCTAGCAATAGTTGACTTACCTGCACCATTTTTCCCATAGAAAAAATTTATAAATGAGGGATTTATTTCTTCACCAGAAAAAGTAGCATCATTTAATGTAATTTTTTCTATCGCCGATTGCATCTTTGGCTTCATCTCAACCCCTCCCTTGATTACTCCTTTATTTTTCCTTCCCTAACCCATTCATCAACTTCAGAGATCTTGAATTTATACCGTTTTCCGGCCTTATAATACGGTAATTTTCCATCTTTAATCCATGATCTAACTGTATCTTGACTTAAACTTAAGTGCACTGCTACGTCCTCAAGATTTACCCATTTTTCGACTTGCATGTTTTCATATTCAACACTCATCTATTAACCTCCAAAAACTAGTAATGGCGCCTTTTTTACATTGAAAAAACTTGTATCCCGTTATCTCTTAAAACCTCTACCAAATTTATCTTCTTTATCGCCCAATGCATTCGATTGAGCTCATTAAAACATTCAGCTCTCCCAAGACCTAATTCTTTCGCTAGATCATTGAGTTTTTGCTGAGGGACGCAATTCAATGGCTGATAATAAACCTTTATTCCGTTGTCCTGAACTTTCACGTCAGTAATCATTCCATACACAGCCATTTGAGATTCATCCGTTTTTCCATAATGATGATTCTCTTCCGCAATAATTGTAGGAAATGTTTTTACACAATCTATTGCTTCTGGCGTTAGTGCCGCATATGCTTCTTTCAATTCTGGTGATGTACTTTCTGTAATTGCTCTACTTTTATCTACCAAGAAATGATTTGTATCATTCAAATCACCATCAGCCACTACAATAAGATTATAAAAATCAGTATTAAACCCTGAAAATGTGTATCCAGGATTTCTGCCACTGCTCAATTGATTGCTAAATATTAGTACCTGATTATATTCATTGTTAACATTATCAGCATGAGCGATAAGTGTATTATTGTCACCCGGAAGATTAATCTCCGTAGGCTTATTAATATTCTGCAATAATGCATGACCTGCGGGTTGAGTATTATTGTCCATCCTTCTTATCTCCATAGTAGTTATTTACAGTATTAACATGATTGTAAAAACTATTGTTATTACCGGTAACATTAAAATTAAAAGTCATTTGTGGCTTAGCATTAACATCTGTTTTAGTTTCAGTTTTTTCTTCTGTTTTCTCTTCTTCGATCAAATCTATAACCTCTGCATCTATACTTTCGACGGGGCTAACATAGGATAAAGATATTTTATGCTTCACATGTTCTCCAACATTCCCCTCATACCCTCTTTGCCCGCCACTCTTAGAAGGACACCATCTTTCGTAAGTATACTTTCCAATGCTTGCGGGTTCTTTTCTCATTATTGCAAAATGAAACACCCCAAGCAAAAAAGACTGAAAACAAATTTCTTTCTCTACGACTAACCTGTCCTTGCATACCGCTGTTCCATCTTTGTTTACATAAAATAATTGATCTGAAGGTATTGAATCATCTGAATCAATTATTTCAATAAGCGCCTTAATTAAGGTCTCATCTTTTTTTGTACTGTCCTTCATATGAATAAAACTATCACAAAATAATGTCATTTCATTTAATACATATCCATATTCAGATCTAATTCTATTATCAAACGCCTTTAATGCATTTTTATTTCCAAACGGAAAGTATGTACCTCCCTTATTTTTACAGCTCTTAAAGTCATATGTATTACCCTTTATGGTTTTCATCATTGTCTTTGATGGGGCCTTAAAATCAGGAACAACAATTTTTGCCAAACCTACCAATGTTTCTGGTTCGGAAAGTCCGTCTGTTTCTCCCATGTAATGTTGCCGAACGGACAATCTCGGCCTCCTTGCCTCCAGAATTAATGTAAAAAAAGTACCGCCACAAAGTCTTATTTTTTCATCCTTTGACATTATTTGTCCTTCTATTTCAAAACACCAACTCTACCAACTTTAGCAACTATAGCGCACCAACTCTGCTAACTATGGGATGTCCTTGTGAACAAAACACAGGGACATTTTTAGTTTTATCGTTAGAATATGCTCCGAGTAACTCGTAGTAAATCCTAACAAACCCCACTAAAAATATAACGCTTTAGCTGTATTTTTTCAAACTTCAAGTAGCTCTGAAACATAGTCTAGGCGTCTCGTTCTCCTGTGAATTTGTCACACACAAAAGACAATCACAGGAGGCAAGCCATATGGCAGAGAAAAACAGCAATTATCGTAACTTTAGCAACAGATGTTCATTTAACGGGCAGCCTTTCAGAGCAGATGAAGAATTGGTCCCAGCGGTATTATCAACGGAAATGATTACAACACTTTTACCAATGGGGCTCAACTATGATAACGTTGAAACTTGGACTTTTCCTTACGGTAAGAAGGTTCCTATAGTTTTTATTCCTTACAGAAAGGGATTTATGGATGTATATATGAGGATCTTCAATGATGACGTTGAACGATACCTTAAACATAAATACGCCCCCTCATCTATAGACCTCCCCTTGGATGAATTTATAGAAAAAGCCAATACTAAATACAGTCATGGTTTTGACCCCACCGGAACCACAGATAACGAAGACATCGCTTTTCTGATGATGACTATCAAAGATCTTATTGCGAAGGTTTCTAAAAAATATCCCGAAGCAGAGAACATCCTGAATCTTCTACTAAACGGATATCAAAAGAATGAAATTTTTGAGAAAGTTAATTTAGGACGTGGAAAATCACAATCATACGCCTTCATTGATAAAATCCAGACGTACGCGAAAGAAATGTACTACAACAGATATCTGTAAATTTCAAAAGAGTAGCTATCTCCCAAAACAGAGAGACTGCTACTCTTTTTTCTAAACATTAGCCAAAAATCGTCATTGCCTACTAGTTCCCTTACTCAAATTACACTTATCACACAGCACCTGAAGATTACTTTCAACACTTTTTCCACCCTTTTTTATAGGTATGATATGATCAATATGAAGTCCAACCTCATCTGGCATATATTTTCCACATATTTGACAAGTATAGTTATCCCGCTCCATGATGCTTCTTCTCAGTTCCTTTGTCATCAATCTTCGCTGATTCTTAGCATGGTATTTTTCTCGTGTTGTTTCAAAATCTATTTCTGAAAGCTCCTCTTCAATATCCAGCATTTCTTGTAAACTTTTAGTAATGGTCTTTTCAACATGATTTACATAGTAGGCAGTTCTATTATAGTTTTCCTGTTGATATCTAGTTTGTCTCCGGAAAAATTCAAACACAAACATATGATAGTTATAATCCAATACTTCATTTCTCATATTTTGATAAAATTGAATTTTTCTTTTTTTCCAAAGTATCGTTTTTTTAATCCGTGCCTCACATTTTTCATCCCATTTATCTAAGGCATAGTTGTATTCATCCATTATTGATGTATCAGAATCATCAATAATCCACTGGTCAATGCAGTCTATATATGACGGACGTCTACGACCGGACAAATTGATTCTGGTTAATACTTCAGGATATTCGAAGGGATTTTCAAAAAATTTCACAATTATGATAATTAAAACTGTTAAAAGAATAACTCCGATAAATGTATATAACATCAAATCTGTTGTCGTCATAAATTATACCTCTACAATCAGCTATCATTTTGTATACAAAGAGCAATTATACATTTTCTCTCCTGTTCTGGCAATATCGTCTAATCAACATCATTATCGAAAATTTGTGGAGCACGTTTTCCACCCCAAACCTATCGTTGAACTGTATGCACTTCCCCAATATCCATAGTGCCGTGTCAACTTTTTCGCTATTGACCAGTTCCCATAAGGTCGATTTCCACCTAAAAAGAAAAGGCTTGCCCAGGGCTGAAAGCACCATTTAACGGTACTTTCCGGGCAAGCCTTTAAAATCAATATTCTTATCTTTTATGTGTGTTCTTCTTGGACAACAATACTACCGTCTCGACGTGATCTGTGAACGGGAACATATCATACGGAGCTATAGTCTTTACAAAGTAACCTGCCTTTCCGGGCTGATATTCTGTAAGCTTCTCAAGATCACGCGCAAGCGTTACAGGGTTACATGATACGTACACAATTTTGTCCGGCAGAAGTTCACGAAGCGTCCCGATAAATTCATCGGACGAACCTGCTCTCGGCGGATCCATGATGACGGTATCTACTCTGCCGCCTTCTCTATAGTATTCAGTCAGAAATTCACCTGCATCTCCCTGATATACTTCAACCTTTGCAGGTCTCTTTCCATTTGTCAGACTCGGCACATCATTCTGCTTTATATTGATATGGGCATCCTTCACCGCTTCAGGAGAAAGCTCCACACCGATTACTTTATCAGCATTATCAGCAGCTATGATTCCGATAGTTCCTGTTCCGCAATATGCATCGAGAACAGTTTCCTTTCCTGTAAGTCCTGCAAGAGACACAGCCTTTTTATAAAGCAACTCTGTCTGCACCGGATTTACCTGATAGAAAGATCTGGGCGACAGTCTGAACGTCTTTCCGCAAAGCTTATCTATGATATAACCCTTACCATAAAGAACATTATCCCTCGGTCCCAGGATCATCGAATCCGTACGGTCATTCACATTCTGTACGATAGTCGTGATCTCCGGATGCTTTTCTCTAAGCGCTTTAACAAAGTTATTTTTAGAAGGAAATACAGGCGAACGGGTAACGATTATCACCATGATCTCTCCTGTATTTTTTCCGACGCGGACCATACAGTAACGGATCAGTCCATAACCGTTTTTCTCATTATAAACTTTCATCTTAAAGCTCTTTATGAGATCTGCTACACTCTGGATTATCCTGTCAGCAACGGGATCTTCAAGGTAACACTTTTTAACAGGAACAACCTTGCGCGAACCTTCCGAGAAGTTTCCTGCTTCAACTGTGCCATCATATTTCTGCTTAAATGTTGCTGTAACCTTACAGCGATAGTGATGAGGATCTTTCATCCCAACTACAGGATCGATCTTTCCGTATTTACCAAGCAGTCTCTTGAGCTTCTTATGCTTTTCTTCCAGCTGCTCCTCATACGGTACATCTATGTGCTTGCAGGCTCCGCAAAGCGAAAAAACAGGGCAGCGTGACTGAGATTTTTTGCGCTTTTCTTTCTTTTCCTTTTTATCAAAATCCTGAAAAGCATCAAATTCTTCAAAATCATCCCCACCATCAAAGAGAAGATCATCTTCCGGAACTTCTATAAAACTTGTATCAAACATAGCAGATGTACGTTTTCCGTGGTGTTTCTTTCTGTCATCAAACTTTCCAAATGATGAGTTTCTGCCGCCTGTTCTCTTTTTCTTTACAGGCGCTTTATTATCATTAAATCTATTTCCGCTCTTAAACTTATTCTTCTTTTCGTCTCTCATATCCATCCATTCCATATAAACAGAACAAAGAATCCGACTTTGTCGGATTCAGTGTTTTACAATCTCTCTATACTAACACAAAACAGACAGGAAACGAAGATTTTTATCTTCACTTCCTGTCTGTTTTTACATACACCGCTATTTTCGATGCAATTATTTAATTTCCGTCTTCAATCGATATTTCATCAAATTTATCCGTCAGATCACGGATACTGACCTGTTTTTTTGTTTCTCCCGAAATATCGTACACTATATTTCCACGGTGCATCATAAAAAGTCTGTCACCATAATCCGCTGCAAATTTCAGATTATGCGTGACCATAAGAGTCGTCACATGTTTTTCTTCAACCACTCTCTTTGTGAGTTCCATTACGGTAGCCGCAGAATTGGGGTCAAGTGCCGCAGTATGCTCGTCAAGGATCAACAGATCAAGATCTGTCTCCGCCGCAATGAGAAGAGCTAAAGCCTGTCTCTGTCCACCGGACAAAGTGCTTACTCTCTGTTCCAACTTATCTTCCAGCCCCATCTTCAAGAGAGAAAGCTTCTCTTTAAAATCATTTATCCGCTTTCGATTTACACCTCTCTGAAGAAAATAACTCTTACCCTTATTATCTGCCAGTGCCATATTTTCCAAGATCGTTAGATTCGGACAGGTTCCGGCGGAAGGATCCTGGTACACACGTCCTAAAAATGCACTCCTCTGATGCTCCTTAAGCTTAGTCACATCAGTTCCGCCAACTTTTATCATTCCGGTATCCACCGGCAATGAACCACATAGCAGGTTAAGCATAGTTGTTTTTCCTGATCCATTCGAACCAACCACACTTACAAAACTTCCTTTCGAAATGCTCAGATTAAAATCCGAAAAGATCACATTTTGATTTATGCTTCCGGCATTAAATATCTTTGACACATGCTCAAACGAAACAAAATTATCCATTTTTCTTCCTCCTTTCATCATTGTATCTGGAGGAAATTAACGCGATCACAAACAAAATGGACATAAGAGCCTTCAGATAAATTGTTTCAAGTCCAAGCTGCATTGCAATAGTAAGACATGCTCTGTAAACGATCATACCTATGACAGCAGTTGTCGTTGAACGGATATATTTCGCTTTTCCAAGTACTGCACTTCCTATAATTACAGCTGCAAGGGACATAACTACCATTCCCGTACCGCTGCCTGCATCTGCGCTTTCTCTCTGCTGCGCAAGTACACATCCGGAAAGAGCTGTAAGTGCATTTCCGATCATAAGTCCAAGGATTTTCATATTTCCCGGATCTTTTCCGATTGAAACGACAAATTTCGGATTATTACCGGCTGCCCTTAAAAGCAATCCCGAACGGGTTTCAAGGTACATATCCAGAATAAGCTTAACCGCCAGGCAAACAATTCCTGCCATAACCGCCCATCCCCACTGTCCAAACATTCCATACAATTTTCCGCCTATACCAGAATTAAAAATCGTCGGCATATTGAATATGGAAAGGATTGCTTTTTTCTCGGTCACGACCATATTTACGCTGTATAAAGCCGTCATGACAAGGATACCGGACATCAGATCCGTGATGCGAAGCTTCACATGAAGCACTCCTGTAAGGGCACCTGCTGCTCCACCCGCTGCCAGACAGATGAGACAAGAGATCCACGGATTCATTCCCTTTGTTATAAGCTCTGCCGCAAGACAGCATCCCAAAGGAAATGTTCCATCAACGGAAAGATCCGGAAAATTTAATACCTTATATGTGATATATACACCCATGGCCATGATGCCGTAGATAAATCCTTCTCTAAGGACTACCTCCAACAGACCGAGAAAAATCTGCATTACCTTATGCTCCTTAAATTTATTTCTTATTTATTGCTTCCGGTTGTAACCATTGTACCGTCCTGATAATCTGCCGGAATTTCAAGGTTAAGTGACTCAGCAACTTCTGTATTGATAAACGGTGAACCTTCATTTGATGTATAAATTGCGGATTCTTCAGGCTTCAGCTCTCCCTTAAGGATCTTACCTGCGATGATACCTGTCTCTTTTCCAAGAGCTACGTAATCAATGCTGATAGATGCGAGACAACCGTCATATACCTGTCCTTCTTCCGAACCAAATACAGGGATACCTGCCTGTGTAGCTGCCTGAAGAACGCTCGGAAGGTTATTAACTACGTTGTTATCAGTGAAGTTTGTGAAGCAGTCAACTCCCTTAGAAACCAGGGTCTGTGCTCCGGAAACCACCTCACTGGCATTTGTCACACCCTGATCAACGATCTCAAAATCATACTTAGGTGCGAGTTCCTTGATGATCTCCAGATCTGTAATGGAATTAGGTTCGCTGGTTGTATAGAGGATACCGATCTTCTTTGCATCAGGAAGAAATGCTCTGATAAGCTTAAGCTGTGCCTCTATCGGAAGCTGATCTGATGAACCTGCACAGATCGTACCTGACTTATCAAGACTTTCTACAAGCTGTGCTGCGACCGGATCTGATACCGCAGTAAATACTACGGGAATTCCATCTGCCTTACATGCTCCATATGCGCTCATAGCCGCCGGAGTAGCGATAGCACCTATCAGATCATACTTCTTCTGTGCCATGGTCTGAGCTTCTGTATCAGCTGTAGAAGGCTCAGCATTAGCATTCTGAAAATCGATCGTAATATTCTGGCCTTCAACAAATCCCTCTGCTTCAAGCCCCTGCAGGAAACCTGTATAGCAATTATCAAGAGACGGTACTGTCGTAAACTGGATCATACCGATCTTCTTCATTTCTCCCGACGCTTCTGTTGAAGCGCTGCTCTCTGATGATCCTGCTGCAGTCGTTTCAGCAGCTGCCGTTGTTCCTACTGCAGTAGTTGCCGATGAACTGCTTCCGCATGCAGAAAGAGAAAGTGCCATTACAGCAGCAAGTCCTACAGAAAGAACTTTCTTTACCATGTTGTTTTTCATAATTTCCTCCATTTCCCGGTGTTTTGCACCTTTTGCGCTTATTTGGCAGGGATCAGAGGCATCTTTCTATAAGAAAAAAGCTCTTGTCCCAGCCAGTTTTCATACTGGCAAGGACAAGAGCAATAAAATCTACTCCTGCGGTACCACCTTGCTTGGCATATAAAATGCCCTCTCATTACCACATACCAACATATGTGTTTTCCTATAACGGGGAACAGCCGTCTCACCTATACGGATCAATTTAATGATCCCTTCAGTTTGCCCTCAAAAGTCCATTCATTCACAGTCCCTGTACCGCAATCCCACCACCTGCAGCTCTCTGAGTCAGCTTCTTATGAACTACTCCTCTTTCTCATTGGTTTTATTATTAAATTATAAATGAAGCTCCGTTTTTTGATTTCAACGGCGTCATTTAATTGAGTCTTATATTACTTCAGCATAGTCACTTTGTCAATGCAAAGTGTTAAATTTTATCAAGTTTTTTCTCACAATTTTTATCACACCATTTTTACGATACGATCTTCTCTTTTTATCGGATAATCGACTCAGGATATTTGTCATAAAATGATCAGTACTTATCCGACAAAGCCAGATTCTTTGTCCTATAGCAAAAAGAGATGCGAGAACATTTCTGTCTTCGCATCTCTTATAAATAATCGGAGTGACAAGATTCGAACTTGCGGCCTCCACCTCCCTAAGATGGCGCTCTAGCCAAACTGAGCCACACCCCGATTTAGTTGTGTCCACCGCGCTTTCCCGTGGCGCGATATTTATAATACCTCAAGCCCATATATACGTCAAGCATTTTTTTAATTTTTTTCAAAATTTTTTAACAAAGAATCTTACTATGTCGGATTATCCGCGCAAACGCGGGAGCCGTAGGCTCTTCTTATAAGTAAAAAAGGTGCCGGGCATGCACGACAGTCTGCAAAAACAATGTTTTCTGCTATCATGGGATCCGGCACCGATAGGAAAGCTTCTGCTTTCCGCATCTCCGATATTCTTTTTGGAAAATACTCATTATGTATTAATCCGCGACTCGCTTATTATTATAACACACTTGTCTGACGATTGGTTGTTTCTAGAACAAGTTTTTAAACAAAAACACCATTCTTATCAAAGACAGTCCTCCAAGCCTTCCTGATCCAGTATTACGACCTTTTTTCCTTTCACAGATATAAGTCCGTCTCTGACCATATTTCCAAGTTCACGTGACAACGAGGGTCTGGTCACATTAAGATAATCTGCCATCTCCTCTCTTGGTAACAGCATTATCGGTGCATTTATTCCTTTATCTTTCTTCTGACGCTCCAGCATAAATCTCACGATTTTTCCCCTAAGACTTGCACCGCCCAAAACTTTAAGTCTGCGGTTCATTATGTATGCCTTCTTAGCAAATATTCTCATAAGATTATTCCTGATCCTTATCATTATCCTTGGATCACATTCAAAAGCTTCCTCATCAAACAGTTTACTGTCTAAAAAAAGTATCTCCGACTTTTCTGTTGCCTCAGCATACATATCATAGTTTTCCAGTCCTGAAAATACATACACTTCTCCAAAGATCTCTCCGGGATCGATCCCCGTGATGATCATCCTCCTTCCACTAAAGGTATCCTTAGCAATTACAATACTTCCAGACAAAAGGAACATGATCTTTTCTGGCCGGTCTGTTTCATGGAAAACATTTTCATTTTTATCATATGTACGAAGTGTACCAAAACCACACTTTATAAGCTCACTAATATCTTCTTCATTAAGACCCTTAAAAAGATTGCTTTCCAATAATACCTGCTTATATTTCTGCACCATACAGATTTCCTTTCATGCCAAGGTCATTAGCCTCCTATAGCAAATATGATATGACGTTCAATATATCCACTATATCTAAAACCTTTCCAGAGAAATGTATCATTTGTTACATAAAATAAACAATTATTTAATTATGATAAATGACGTAAGCATCATAATAACAACAACGATAAATAAATAGCATTTGTATAGGAGAAATCATGGTTAGAAAAATTATTGATATTAACGAAGAGAAATGTAACGGCTGCGGACTATGCGCTAATGCCTGTCACGAAAGCGCCATCGAGATAGTAAATGGGAAAGCACGTCTGATCAAAGACGATTTCTGTGACGGACTTGGCGACTGTCTTCCTGAGTGTCCTACGGGCGCAATAAGGATCATTGAAAGAGAAGCTGCCGAATATGATGACGATGCGGTAAAAGCCCATAAACAAAGCCAGAAGAATGTCTCTCATGCACATTTCAGTGGATGTCCCGGAACCAGAGAACAGATCTTAAAAAGAGAACCTGTTTCTGAAAGCACTTCAAGCATGAGCGATACTCCATCTACAGTAAAGAAGGCAAGCATTAGTGAACTCAAGCAGTGGCCTGTACAGATACGCCTGCTTTCTGATAAGGCATCTTTTTATGACAATGCAAACCTTCTCATCGCAGCAGACTGTACAGCCTATGCCTATGCTCGTTTCCACGAAGATTTTATCCGTAATCATGTGGTTCTCGTAGGTTGTCCCAAACTCGATGATACAGACTATCAGGAAAAGCTCACAGCTATTCTTAAAAACAATAATATCCGCAGCATGAAAGTAGTCCGAATGGAGGTTCCATGCTGCGGAGGTCTTGAATACGCTGCCATCAACGCCTTGAAAAACAGCGGTAAGTTCATTCCATGGCAAGTAGTAACGATCTCTCTTGACGGAAAGATCATCAGCGAATAACTGTTTTACTTATTTCTTTCACGTTCCTCTACTTTCTGGAACTCCTCTATCATTTCAATAGCAAAATCTATCGGATAGAGCTGAACCATTGTAGAGTCGATAAGATCACCTACTGTTATACGGAAAGCAACTTTCACAAAGTTATCCTTCTTACCCTCAAAGATCTTTTCAAATATCTTTACCGATTCTACATCAATCGTATTAACTTCCGGTGTGCTGATATCGGTAGGGATATTAAGAAGAGATGACAGAGAGGTTGCTGCTGTTCCCATCATCTGATTCATCGCCTCAGAAACTGCTGACAAATGAAGTTCTGTCAGATCTCCAGCGATATTTGTACCGTTTCCCCCCATCATAAGGTCTGTCATGATCTGAACGTCCCGTTCCTTCAATACGAGTACGTTATTACCTGAAAGCCCCTTAATATAATGAATCTGTACAAAAATACACGTTTTCTCATAGTCATCCAGTGCTTCCGATCTTTTAATGATCTTTACACTCGGTGTGGTAATATCAACCTTCCTATTAAGCATCATGCTAAGGGAGGTTGCCGAATTACCCATACTGATATTTGCAATTTCGCCAAGTACATCGACCTGTACTGATGTTAATACTTCGGTACTCATCTATACTCTCCATTCCGAAGCGTCCGACAAATAGCATATATCCTTAACACATGCCTTTCTGTGACGCTTCTTCTCAATAAAGCATTAGAATATATGCATACCCCTCTTCTGTATGAATTTTCACCCTAATCCATACAGAATACCTCAGTTTATTGTTATATTATCATTACTTGCCCCGCACAACAAGTGATATTTTTGGATAAAATCACCAACAATTTTAAAATATGGTATACTGTAATCTAGTTGTGCCAAAATCTCAACTGTTCACAGTAAAACGAAAAACAGATACCAACATCCAGGCACAATTAAATACGGCTTGTCTATTTAAGGGCATCCGTCATCATTTAGTCAGATATAAACTGACGTTTATCTTAGGAGGAATCTTTAATGAACGAAGCATCTGAAAATTGTACACATAACTGCAGCAGCTGCGGATCTTCCTGCAGCCAGCGAAGTTTATTAGAACCTGCAAATCCCGGAAGCCGTGTTAAAAAAGTGATAGGAATCGTCAGCGGCAAGGGCGGTGTAGGAAAATCCCTCGTGACTGCTCTTTCAGCTATCTCAGCAAACAGAATGGGATATACTTCTGCTATTCTCGACGCTGATATAACAGGACCTTCTATCCCTTGCATGTTTGGTGCTCACGAAAAGGCTTATGGCACTGAAGAGGGGCTCCTTCCAGTTGAAACAGAAACAGGCATAAAACTTATGTCCATTAACCTTATCCTTGATAACGAATCCGATCCTGTAGCCTGGCGCGGTCCTATCCTTGCCAGCGCCGTTAAACAGTTCTGGTCTGAAGTTGTCTGGGGAGATGTTGATTATATGTTTGTAGATATGCCTCCGGGAACAGGAGATGTTCTGCTAACTGTCTTCCAGTCACTTCCGGTTGATGGAATCATCGTTGTTACGAGCCCGCAGGAGCTTGTCAGTATGATCGTTGAAAAAGCCGTTAATCTTTCCGAGCAGATGAACATCCCCATCCTCGGCCTGGTTGAAAATATGAGCTATGCTATTTGTCCTGACTGTGGAAAGAGAATTGATATTTTTGGAAATAGTCATGTACAAGAAGTCGCAGATAAATTCAAGATACCGGTACTTGGTCAGATACCTATGATCCCGGAAATCGCAGAACGCGCCGATAAGGGTACTATAGAAGGATTCAATAGTGATTATCTGGACGGAATAATGACCGCCCTAAAAAAACTTGCAGAATAAACTTTCTTTTTTCTTAATAAATTTTCGATTTATTTTAGCGTTGGTTTACAAATCATTTAATTTACAAACACTTTTTAGTCACAAATCTTCGGTATACTATGTCTATCAAGTGAAGCGACGAAAACTTCATTTGAATGAATTACGGCGATAAGTAATTCATATAGATATTCTCCCCCTTCGTTGGTTTAATACCAACAACTAATACTCTCCTTTAGACCGGACGGCCCCTCCAAACCGTCCGGTCGCTTTATATTCTTTACGAAGCTCCTTTTCCGAATACCACAGTCCAAACTGTCATACAAAGGAGTTTGAAATCAAGAAATACTGACCAGTTATCAATATATTCCAGATCAAGACGGACAACCTCTTCAAAGTCAGTGATATTAGATCTGCCAGAAACCTGCCACATTCCAGTGATACCGGGACGTATGGACAATCGTCTCATATGATAGCTTTTGTACTGTTCATATTCATCCACCGTCGGCGGTCTGGTTCCAACAAGGCTCATATCTCCTTTAAGAACATTCCAAAACTGTGGAAGCTCATCAATACTGGTCTTTCTTAAAAATTTACCGATCGGTGTGATTCTCGGATCATCTTTCATTTTGAACATCAGGCCATTCATTTCATTTTTAGCCATTAGTTCTTTTTTTCTCTCCTCAGCATCCTGATACATGGTTCTGAGTTTGTATATCCGAAAACGTCTTCCGTTTATTCCTACGCGGGTCTGGGCAAAGCATATCGGTCCCTTACTTGTAAAGTGTATTATCGGTCCAAAGATCAGAAGTGCTATGCCGCAGATTATCAATCCAACTATACTTCCAATGATATCTATAACCCTTTTTATTACCAGTCCACCTGTATTCAGATTTACCGCACTAAAGGAAATAACCTGATAGCCACCAAATTTACGTATCTGCTTTTCTCTGGCATCGATATTAAAGACTTCTACATTCAGATTTACAGTTATTCCCATCTGTTCGAATCCCAATATCAGATTTCTTAATGGAAAATGATAATCATACGGAAGATGGATAAATACTTCATCAAAAACATAATGTCTGTGTGTTTCCAAATAATTAAATCTGTTACCCACTACCGGAACACCATCAATTTCCGTTCCAATCAAATCTTCATCAAGGATAGTTATACTGGATACTCTTGTAAAGTTCATGTTCTCTTTCATCCGGTGAAGTATCCTCGGCGCATCATCTGCCAATGCAACCAACATGACATTAGTCATATTCTCATCATTTCCGGTACGATTTTTTAGAAATGCCACATAGATCATCCTGGAAATATAATTCACGGCAAAATTTATTGCAACCGTCATACCTATAACATATCGTGACACCAGAGTACCCTGCTGCGTAGCAAAGAAATATACGAACAGGAACGCTGTCATCAATGCCTGATTCATAAACACCGATAACATCATATCAAAAACGCCCTGACTCATCACTGACGGGCGTTTGCTGTCATGAAACAAAAATACAAGGACATACATCAAAACCATAACTACCATCGTAGTACGATATAATTCAAGATATGTCCACGTATGTACATTTCCAAATCTAAACAGCCATGAAATAGTAAAAGACAATAAAAGCGAAGCAGTATCTATTATCAGAAGTATTATTCTCCTGAGTTGCCTTGAGCGAAGCAGCATTTCTTATTAACCCTCCATTTTTTATCAATAACATTCTAATTATAGCATGAATCCAGATCTGTACACATTCTTATGTACTGTTTTTGACCCAAATTTTGAATCATCTGAGTGTACAAAAAAACCGCAGAAGAATCTACTTCTACGGTTATACGTAATGCAGGAAAAGGGACTTGAACCCTCATGAGATTGCTCCCACAGGCACCTGAAGCCTGCGCGTCTGCCAATTCCGCCATTCCTGCGAACCTCGCAACTTTATATCAATATGCTGCGATGATGTTTTAACATCATGCAGGAAAAGGGACTTGAACCCTCATGAGATTGCTCCCACAGGCACCTGAAGCCTGCGCGTCTGCCAATTCCGCCATTCCTGCAAAACCATGTAACTCAAAATGCGTCACAACGAAAATTATATTATCATTCCAAGTCGGTTATGTCAACCATTTTTTTCTATAAGAAAATAGAAATTCTAAGATTAGAGTGTCCAATCGCCTATATTCTAATCATCTCTTAAAAAACACAGGACCAAATCTCTCCGGTCCCGTGTCCTAATTTTTGCATCTATCTAAAATTAGTTCTTAGACTTTGCAAGTGCAGCAAGTGTGCTGAATCCCTCAGCATCGTTAACTGCCATCTCAGCGAGCATCTTACGGTTGATATCGATACCTGCAACCTTAAGACCATGCATCATCTGGCTGTAAGAAAGACCATTGATACGAGCTGCTGCATTGATACGAGCGATCCAAAGAGATCTGAAATCTCTCTTCTTCTGCTTTCTTCCAGCGAAGGAAGATGTAAGAGCACGCATTACAGACTGCTTTGCAACTCTGTACTGCTTAGATCTAGCTCCTCTGTAACCTTTAGCGAGTTTAAGAACTCTGTTATGTTTCTTCTTTGCGTTTAATCCGCCTTTAATTCTTGCCATTTTTAAACCTCCATACGATTAAGTGTTAGCACACATGCAATTCCAATTTACCGCACTTATCAAAGATAAGGCAGGATCTTCTTCATGCTCTTTACGTTAGTGGAATCAGTCATGGCTGCATGACGAAGATTTCTCTTGGTCTTTGCGGACTTCTTCGTAAGGATATGACGCTTATAAGCCTTAAATCTCTTCAGCTTTCCTGTTCCTGTAACCTTGAACCGTTTAGCTGCGGCTCTGCTTGTTTTCATCTTTGGCATTGTGTAAATCCTCCTGTGCTTTATTTTTTCTGGGCCAGCTGTAATGTCATAGTACGCCCCTCAACCTTTGGAGCTTTCTCAACTACAGCTACATCACCAAGGCTGCTTGCAAATTCATCCAAAATGTGACGGCTTGCATTCATATGAGCCATTTCTCGGCCCCGGAAACGCATGGTAACCTTGACCCGGTCTCCCTTTGCCAGGAACTTTCTGGCAGCATTCATCTTGGTATTCAGGTCGTTAGTATCAATATTAGGGGAAAAGCGAATTTCCTTAACCTCGATAGTTCTCTGCTTCTTCTTCGCTTCCTTATTCTTACGAGCCTGCTCATATCTGAATTTGCCGTAATCGACAATCTTACAAACCGGAGGCTTAGCACCCGGTGCAATCTTAACGAGATCAAGTCCGGCTTCCTGCGCAAGTTTCAAGGCATCTCTTGAAGACATTACTCCAAGCTGCTCCCCGTCTTCTCCGATCAGTCGAACTTCTCTGTCTCTGATCTGTTCATTGATATATAAATCGCTAATGGCTTTTTACCTCCCTGGAATACCATTTCATCCCGCTTTGTTTCAATAGCTATCCTCGCGGGACACCAACTGTGTGAATCAAAAAAGGACGGCATGCAGAAAGCATCCGTCCAATAAAAGTCTTTGACTTATGAACGCCTGTTAAACTCTGTCGGATTCTTAAAAATCCCGGTCACAGGGTGAGAGCCTTGCTCTGCTTTCTGTCGTGCTTTGACAGAATATCACATTGCCTTTACTCTGTCAACAATATTTTTTGATCTACTACAACCTCAAGCATTACGGCCGTGGCAGAACTTATACTTCTTACCAGATCCGCAAGGACATGGATCGTTTCTTCCGATCTTCTTTTCCTTACGTACAAATGTAGCAGCTCTCTTCTGCTCCTTGTAAAGCTCATCCTTCTTCTCAGGTGTGAAGATCTCATCCCACTGCGGAAGGCCATAGAGCCAGTCAGCCTTAGCAGCTACCATGTTCTTGTAAAGTTTTTCCTTATCAAACTTAAGGGATACTACTGTATCCTCTGTCATATTCTCGATATCATTTGGAATAGCAAGAGACTCATCGATACCATCAAGGAATCCAACCATTGTCATAAGCTCGATATTATACTTTTCTGCGAGCTCTTTAACTGTTCCCTTTACCTCTGTATCAGGATCGCTCAGAAGCTGCTCATATATTTCTTTTTCCTTAAGAAAGTAAGCCTTCCAGAGACGCTGAAGATCACCCTTATTAGCTGTCGGAGAATATGCCATATCTCTCCACTGTTCAAGAATTGTTGCCATTAAAATATTCCTCCTCTAACGATGTCAGTTCAAGGCTGACTTTTGTCAGCTCATATCAGACTATATTAGACCTTTTTATGATGTATTCGCACTGTGATAGACTCTCACATTGCACAAAACATAAAGTGTATTATATAATAATTTGCGAAATTTGAAAAGCTTTGGTTTATCCAATCGAAAGGACTTCTATGAAACGAATATTTGCCCTCATCGGCATCATTTTTTTAATTGGCCTCTACGTCGCAGCCTTTATACTTGCTATCCAGAACAGCCCCGATACCGGACGCATGTTTATGGCAGCTATCGTGTGCACCGTAATGATACCTGTTATGATCCACCTGCTTCTCATGATGAACAACGCGCGAAAAGGAAAAGATGTTTTGGATGAAACATATTCCTATCGTGAGAAAAAAGACGACCCAAAATAATATTACTGAATATTTTTAAGAACCAGCTGCAGTGATTCATTCCCTCGAAATTCATTTCGATCGGGATTGTAGGTCACTGCAACTTTTTCTTTCTGCTGTATATACTGTTCCATCAGATCCGCATTTCCGAAATAGACCACATCCTGACGTACTCCGGATTCATCAACGGCAGTACCCTTTAGCACATTTCTGTTTTTTCCAAAAACACGCATATTTTCCATATGCACATTTCGCGCCGCAAAAAGCGGTTTTTCATTACCTGTACCATAAGGCTCAAGTACCTTTAGTTCATCCACCAGATCAAGTGATGCATAGCTAAAAGGAAGCACCATATCTATACGAACTTTCGGCATCAGGTCATCATCCGTAAGAGTTGCGTTTTCATTCAACCTTCGTCTGAATTCTTCCAATCTATCCTGTTCGATAGAAAGGCCCGCTGCCATGGCATGCCCACCAAACTGCAAAAATACATCTCTGATCCTTATCATCTCTTCATACATATTATATGCTTCGACAGATCGTCCCGAGCCTTTGAGGCACGGTGTTCCATCAGAAAGATGCCCAGGAGTCAGCACAAATGCAGGTTTTGAAAATCGTTCTCTGACCTTTCCAGCAATTATACCTGCTATACTTTCATGACAATCCGGAAGATAGATAACAAGTATCCTGTCATTTTCGTGTTCCGGTGCGGATGCCTGCTCTGCTGCTTCTTTTACACCTTTTTCGGTTAGAGACTTTCGGCTGTCATTCATTTCTTTAAGTATGACAGCTTTATCATGAGCCACAACTTCATCATCAGAAAGAAGGAGTGTCAATGCATCCTCTGCCGTATCGAGACGCCCTGCTGCATTAAGGCATGGCCCCAGAACAAACCCGACATGATAGGGTTCCAGATCTTTACCGGCAAGTCCTGAAAGGTCAATCAACGCCCGCATTCCTCTGTTCTTAGTATCTTTTAGCCTCTTAAGTCCCTCACGGACAAGTGTCCTGTTCTCTCCGGTAAGCGGCATCACATCTCCGATAGTTGCAAACGCCGCAATTTCCAAAAATTCCTCTGACTCATCATCCGAAATGCCCATTTTTCTGTAAAGAGCCTGCAGCACCTTCCATGCAACAGTCGCTCCGCAGAGCATTTTATACGGATATGGACAATCTCCTCGGTGAGGATCCACCACGGCCGCTGCCGGTGGAAGATCCTCTATTTTTTCATCCTCATCATAATGAAAAGGTATTTCATGGTGGTCTGTTACAACAACCGTCATTCCCAGTTCATTAGCGAGAGAGATCTGATTCACTGCAGAGATACCATTATCACAGGTGAGTATCGTATCTATCCCGTCATCTGCCGCCTCACGAATCAGGTTTTCATTTAATCCATAGCCATCCTTCACCCTGTGAGGTATACGATAATCAACATCTGCTCCGGTTTTTCTGAGTCCCTTAACCAGTATAAATGTAGAAGTCACTCCGTCGATATCATAGTCTCCGATCACACGGATTTTCTTCTTTTCCGTAATTTTATCCGAAAGGATCTTTACTGCCTCCGGGCAGTCCTTCATAATCTCACCGTCAAAAAGTACCGGTTCTCCGTTCGAAAGAAATGACCTCGCCTCTTCTTCTGTTGAAATACCGCGATTTTTCATAATTCTCGCGGCAACAGGAGATATCCCATACTTTTTTCCAAGGGCTTCATAATCTCCACCCTTTCTGATAACAAACCATTTTTCCATATTGATTAATCAGCTGCGATTGCCGTATTATTTTCATCTCTAAAGTCTTCTGCTTCTGCAAGAGCAGCCTTTACCATGATCGCACACTCTATTCTCTTTCTCTGCAGATCGCATCCAAACTTATAGTTACCATTTATATCTCCGCTGCAGTGATAGGAGTTTGCGGCGCATCCTCCTGAACAGTAGAATCTTGCAAAACATTCTTTACACTCCGGCTTTGAATAAACATTACATTTGCTGAACTTTTCGCAAATATTCTGATTTGTGATCCCATCAAATACAGTTCCAAGCTTAAACTGTTCCTCACCTACAAACTGATGACACGGATACAGATCTCCCCAAGGTGTTACAGCGAGGTACTCTCCTCCGGCACCGCATCCTGAAAGACGTTTCGCGATGCAAGGTCCCCCCTGAAGATCGATCATAAAGTGGAAGAAATTAATGTATTTTCCTTCTTTCCGTCTCTTGATTATTTCCTTCGCAAGAATATCATACTGCTCAAGGAGAACAGGAAGATCCTCCTCTTTAAGAGCATACGGTTCCTTGGGATCACAAACAACAGGCTCAACAGAAATCTGTTCAAAACCAAGATCATGCAAATGAAGCACATCCTTTGCAAAGTCCGTATTGTAATGAGTATATGTTCCGCGAACATAGTAGTTTGTCTGGTTACGACTCTCCGCTGCCTTTTGGAACTTTGGCATAATGATATCGTATGAACCTGACTGTACGGCTGTCGGACGCATACGATCATTAACTTCCTTACGTCCATCAATAGAAAGAACAAGATTGCTCATTTCCTTATTTGCAAACTCAAGGATCTCATCATTAAGAAGGATTCCGTTTGTAGTAAGAGTAAAGCGGAACTTCTTATTTCTGATCTTTTCCTGAGATCTTCCATATTCAACGAGCTTTTTAACTACATCAAAGTTCATTGTCGGCTCTCCGCCAAAGAAGTCAACTTCAAGATTTACGCGCTTTCCGGAATGATCCATAAGGTAATCAAGAGCCTGTTTTCCTACCTCATAACTCATAAGTGCTCTGCGTCCATGATACTCACCCTCTTCTGCAAAGCAGTACTTGCAGCGCAGGTTGCAATCATGAGCAATGTGAAGACACATAGCCTTTACGATATGTTCCTCTGACTTATACTGTGAAAACTTTTCTACATATGGTTCATATATATCCTCAGTATAAAGTGATCCGTTCTCAGCAAGGCTGCGGATTTCCTCAGAAGCCTCTTTGATCTCATCTTCTTTATATTTTCCGCCTGTCTGCTGCATCATCTCTTCAACAGAAAGATCCAGACGACCTTCCATAAGCGGGATAAGATCGTAAACTATATCGTCAACAATGTGTACAGCACCGGAATTAACATCCATAACTATGTTGTATCCGTTACTCTTATACTCGTGAATCATAAAATTAAATTTCTCCTCTTTAAACGCAACCGCGTCAAAACAAAACTACAAAATATACAGAAAGAAAGGAGGGCATATTGCCCTCCTCCCAAAATTTTTTTCTGAAAAGCCGGAACTCAGCGATTCTTATTCTCGCAGCTCTGGTTTCCTACAGTACAGCTTGTCTTGCAAGCAGACTGGCAGGAAGTCTGGCACTCGCCGCAGCCGCCTGTGATCATGCTCTTCTTGTAATCTCTGGTATTAAGAGTCTTTACATGTTTCATAGTCGATTCCTCCTCTGATAACGCCAGAATAAATCTGACTAAATTGTCGGATGTCAGTTTTTCTAACGACATAATTACAGCTTATTATATCACAATCCATTATTCATGCAAGGGGTGCTTCTTCATTAGAAACTATATCCGGTTCTGCCGGCTTAGGTAATAGGATCATAACTCGTGTTATACGGTTTCTTGACGCACTAAGGACCTCAAGCCTCGTTCCATTCTCTGTAATGACAAATTCCCCTGCTTCAGGAAGATGATCCAGGTGCTCTATCATAAATCCGCCAAGTGAATCATAATCTTCCGAACTAAATTCTGTTCCAAGATCATCATTAAGGTCATCCAACTTCATACTGGCATCAACATCAAACTCTCTCTCACTTACTTTTCTTATGAGATTTGCCTCATCTTCATCGTATTCATCACGGATTTCTCCGACTATCTCCTCCAAAAGGTCTTCCATAGTAACTATTCCTACCGATGCACCATATTCATTTAAAACAATAGCCATAGTTACCGAATTTTTCTTCATATCAAGAAGAAGCTCCGATGTACGCTTTCCCTCGTAGGTATAGTATGCTGTTCTCATAACATCCCTCACACGGAAAGCCTTTTCCATAGATAAAAAAACATCCTTCATATGCAGAATTCCGACGACATTATCTGTATCCTCCGCATACACAGGCACTCTCGAATACTTATCTTCAGCAAATATCTCTTTTACCTCTTCAAAAGATGCCCCTATTTCTACTTCCGTAACATCTATCCTGGGGATCATGATGTCCTTTGCGCGGCTATCTCCAAAATCCACCACGTTATTAATGATCTTTTTCTCAGATCGTTCTATCACTCCATCTTCATGGCTAACGTCCACCACAGTACGAAGTTCATTCTCTGTCATTGAATGATCAACATTATCCAGATCTATCCTCAGTATAAATAAAAGCCCATCAGACAGTTTATTTATGATAAAAATCACCGGCGTAAGCACCCATGTAAGTGCCAATATGATATCAACAACGATCAAAGATATCTTTTCCGAATATGCCGACGCAACGTTTTTCGGTGTTATCTCTCCAAATATAAGCACAAACAGCGTAAGTATCATAGTCATGACCCCTACCGGAAAATTTATGCTCATGGCAAGAATTGTCGCAAGTGAAGAAGCTGCTATATTTACAATGTTATTACCAACAAGGATGGCCGACAGCATTTTCGCGTATCTTTCATGCAGATAAAGGATTCTTGCCGCTTTTTTATTCCCTTCCTCTGCCAAAGTCCGAATACGTATTTTATTTACAGTTGTAAGTGCCGTTTCCGCACCTGAAAAAAAAGTGGATAATAACAGAAGGACTATCAACGCTGCCCATTTTAGATACTCAGACAAAAAAACACCCCCATAAGAATGACAAATATCAAATATGCGTTTTATACGCTCATCTGATTGTATGTCATTCCACAGAGGGGTGTCAATCAAACCTTTTTACAGAGAATCCGTAAAGCGTTTCAGCGCTTCCATTCCTTCTTCTGTCTGTTTATACACACCGGCATCTTCAAGTACACGCTTGAATACGATTCCGATTTCTTCTTTAAGGATATCATCGATATTATCTTCATTGATATCCCTGTGTTTTTCCATAAAGTCATATGCCCAGTCGGCATGCTTGCTTATTTCATCATCTGCCCGAAGATCCTTTCCGGATAAAATGGCATTTTTAAGTATTTCCATTTCTTCCTTCAGTCTGGAAGGCAGGATTGCCAGTCCCATAACTTCAATAAGACCGATATTTTCCTTCTTAATATGATGCAGCTCGTTGTGAGGATGATATAAGCCCAAAGGACACTCCGGCGTAGTAATATTATTTCTCAACGCCAGATCCATCTCATATACATCTCCACGCTTTCTTGCTATAGGAGTTATTGTATTATGCGGTTCTCCATCAGTCTCTGCAAAAACATACGCATCTTTATCTGTATATGATCTCCAAGCTTTCAAAATATGATCAGACAGTTCAACAAGACGTGACGTGTCTTTATGTCTTATCCTTATCACCGTAAGCGGCCATCGAATGACCCCGCATTCAACATCCTCAAATCCGGGGACTGTGAACTTTCTTACAAATTCAGCTCTCGCCATAGGAAACTCATAGCATCCACCCTGGAAATGGTCATGACTTAAAATAGATCCTCCTACTATCGGCAGGTCTGCATTTGATCCGATCGTATAATGTGGAAAAAGTGAGATAAAACCAAAAAGCTTCTCAAATGCCGAACGATCTATCTTCATCTGCGTATGTTCTGTATTAAACACTATGCAATGTTCATTATAGTAAACATAAGGTGAATACTGCATAAAAAACGGCTGATCAGCAATAGTTATCGGAATTATCCTGTGATTTTCTCTTGCAGGATGGTTAACCCGCCCCGCATAACCTTCATTCTCCCTGCAAAGCTGGCACTTCGGATATGACGACTGCGGCGCATTTTTTGCAGCAGCTATCGCCTTCGGATCTTTCTCCGGCTTACTGAGATTGATCGTAATGTCTAATACTCCATACTCCGTATCAACATCCCACTTTACATCCTTTTTTATACGATCCCGACGGATATAATTACTGTCCTGGCTAAATTTATAATACCAGTCCGTTGCTTTCCTGGGGCTTTCATCATAAAGCTCCTTAAATTTCTTTCTAACTTCAGAGGGTCTTGGCATCAGACAATTCATGATACGTGTATCAAAAAGATCACGTGCCACCGGACCATTGTCGCCACTAAGACCATTCTCTGCGGCATATTCCAGAATTTCCGATAAAACTTCCGGAAGTTTTGTTGTAGTCGCTTTTCCCGGATCC
Organism: Lachnospiraceae bacterium MC2017; assembly: GCA_000701625.1. Classification (GTDB taxonomy): domain Bacteria; phylum Bacillota; class Clostridia; order Lachnospirales; family Lachnospiraceae; genus NK4A144. The sequence continues at coordinate 83,112 of JNJK01000006.1, read as the reverse complement.
TCAAAACTATCCAGTTTAAGACAGTCAAGAATTAGATTTGTTGCATATATTTCATCATCTGGCGTGATAAGACCAGTCTCTAGTCCGTATGCCACCAGATTTTTTATAGTCTGATCAATATTCATAATACTACTTTCTTATACATCTATACGTCTTGCGCCATCAGCTGCATCAGCGATGTAGAACTCAGCCACCAGGCCGGTTCTCTCTGTGTAAGCCTTTCCAACCTTTTCCTTAAATTCCTCAACGGCATCATTCTTTACGATAGACACAGTACATCCGCCAAATCCACCGCCTGTCATACGTGATCCGATCACTCCGGGCAGCTTCCATGCTTCCTCTGCGAGAATATCGAGTTCCTTGCATGAAACCTCATAATCATCACGAAGAGATACATGAGATTCATTCATAAGCTTTCCAAATGCCTCTATATCACCACTCTTAAGTGCTTCAACAGCCTTGATCGTACGCTGATTTTCATATACTGCATGATGAGCTCTCTTTAAGCAGACAGGATCCTTTATAGCCTCCTTATACTTTTCAAAACCAGCCTCATCAAGATCACCAAGAGACTTGATATCAACAACTTTCTGCAGATCAGCCAGCGCTGTCTCGCTCTCACGACGTCTGTCATTGTACGCGCTGCCCGCAAGCTTATGCTTTACTTTTGTGTTTGTGATGACAATCTTCTCATCCTTAAGATTAAGCGGAACATAATCGTACTTAAGTGTAGCTGTGTCAAGGAAAATGGCATTATCCTTTTTACCCATTGCAGAAGCAAACTGATCCATAATTCCGCAGTTCATTCCATTATACTGATTTTCTGAATACTGGCCCATAAGAGCACAGTCAACCATTGTCATATCAATATTGAAAAGATCTCTGCAGATAACCGCTGCAACTTCCTCGATAGACGCTGATGCTGAAAGACCGCTTCCTGCAGGGATGTCCGCAGCCATTACCATGTCATAACCATTTGGTACATGATATCCGTTTTTCTCAAACGCCCAGATAACGCCCTGCTGATAATCATACCAAATACCATTATCATTCGGAGCAAGCTTTGTGATGTCTGCTTCCTGCACCCCGTCATCAGGATAGGTCATATTGTACCAACGAACTATGCTGTCATCCCTCTTTCGTGCAACTGCATAGTTTCCCATAGTCAATGCACAGGGAAATACATGTCCACCGTTATAATCTGTATGCTCACCAATGAGATTTACACGGCCCGGTGCAAAATAGCAGCGGATATCGCCCTCCGAACCAAATCTGCTCTTAAACTCTTCAAGTAATTTTTCAATCATTACATATTCCTTTCCATTCGAACGACATGACAATTATAACGGTACAAATTACCATATATTTTGTTCCCAATAACAGAAAATGCATCCGAATCGTTCTTAAGTTAGGTAAATTCTAACAAAGAACACATATCGGATGCAATGAAATTTCGTTACGACTATATGGAATTATGTTGCATATTTTTCATATACACCGTAGGAGCCACTCCCTTGATCTTATGAAAAACTTTTGAAAAATACAGATTATCGGTAAATCCGACCGATCTTGATATTGCCATGATGTTAAGTGATGAATCACGCATCAGCGCTGTCGCCGCATTTATACGATATGCTGTAAGATATTCCTTTGGCGATTCTCCCATATGCTCCCTAAAAGCTCTGAAAAGATGGCTTCTGCTAATTCCGACATAGTCCGCTATTTCCTCAACGGTAATTTCATACGAATAATTTGAAGCTATATAGTCCACTGCTTTTTTTACGTATTCTCCGGACGAATCAGTTCTCCTTCCGGGACCACTGGAAACACTTATTAAAAACGAAAGAAGCGTATATACTCTCCCCGTCATTTCAACCTGGTTAGCAAGATCGTTTCCGCGGGCATCATAGATACTGAGAAGCCTGCGCCGCATCTCCTGACTCTCTTTTGGACCATGATGGATTATTGGCTGTTCTTCAGAAAAATCAGTAGCAAGCATAAGCGACGGGACTTCTGTTCCCGAAAAGCCTACCCAGTAATACTCCCAGGGATCCCCATAATCCGCGTAATAATGAACTTCCTGATAAGGATATATGAGAAATGAATCTCCAGCATGTATTGAATACGTCCGCCCTTTCCATTCAAGGGTACCACAGCCTTTTACAATATGATGAATCAGAAAATGATCTCTGACTCCCGGACCCCAGCTATGCCCCGGACCACACCTTTGATATCCCGTATTATATACAGAAAGAGACACTACCTCTTTTTCGTTCAGCTCAAATATATTCTTAAATATTCTTTCCTGTTTCTTTTTCTTCATAATAAGTGTCGAGGAAGTTGTGTTTCTCCCCGTCTTTTTTATAAGCAATTACCGTATCCAGATGAACGTTCTCTACACTCTTGAAAATATTGGCCTCTATATACTGATTTTGTTCATGAAGCTTTTTTATCAACTCCTTGACATCTGCTCTGCGCGACCCCTTTTCATTACTTCCGTCAGCGAGGCTTTCCGTAAAACGGCATGCACAGGCTATGAATTCGAGATCATTATAATCTCTCCACCTCTTAATATCGTCTTCACGTATCAAATATAAAGGACGTATCAGCTCCATTCCCGGAAAATTCTGACTGTGCAGCTTTGGCATCATTGTTTGAATCTGTCCACCATACAACATCCCCATAAGTATTGTTTCTATGACATCATCATAGTGATGTCCCAGCGCAATCTTATTACATCCTAATTCACGCGCCTTGCTATAAAGCGCTCCCCGTCTCATCCTTGCACATAAATAACACGGCGAATCTCCTTCGCCTGCCACTATATCAAATATTTCTGACTTAAATACCTCTATCGGAACACCCAGTAAATGAGAATTATCAATAATCTTTCTATAATTGACTTCGTTATATCCTGGGTTCATAACAAGATAAACCACTTCAAAGTTTTTCTTTCCATGACGTGCCAATTCCTGAAAAAGCTTTGCCATGAGCATAGAATCCTTTCCACCCGAAATACATACAGCAATACGATCGCCATCCCGGATAAGATCATACTGCTGTATCGCACGTATAAATTTAGTCCAAAGATCACGCCTAAAAGTCTTAATTATACTGCGTTCCGCTTTCTTTTTTACTTCCTCAAGAATTATTTGATCCATTTCAGTCTGAAATTCGTTCATTTGTCATCCAACTTTTCATTCATAGTTAAAGGGCAGTTACCGGGTATTTCTCCGGCAAATCTGCCCTTGATGATATCAATTTAGTTTTCTCCGATCAACGCAAGTTTCTCAATAGCGTTTTCGGCAATAAGGGTTTCGTATCTTTCTTCTAAATACGCTTTTCCTGCTGCGTCAAGTCGTACCAACTCGCCAAATTCCATTGCAACCACACAGATTCTACGGAATGTTCGTTCAGTGAGATGCCCCTTTATAACCAACAGGTAGTATGCATCTCTTTTTTCCGTGACATACAGCCTGCTCTCAGCTCTTCCGGCAGATCTGCAGGATCTCGAATAAATAACAGCATCTTCCAGATTATCAAATTTCGAAACAAAAGATGTAATTTCCAGTGCACCTGATGATTCTTTTTCTTCTTCCTCTTCCTTATCGAGCGACTCTTTTAATAAATCCAGTTCCGCCATTGCTTCCGGTGAATCATTACCACCAAGCCGAAGCTGCTCCTCCATCATTTCGAGAATTTCCCTTCTGGCTTCCGACGAAAGTTTTTTTCGACTTTTATTAAAAACTATCGAAATAGTATTATCCTTAAGTACTGTAATCTGCGCACTTGCCATACGGATAACATCCACATTCTCAATTCCCAAAGTACGCACAGCTTCACTCAATAGCTCTGCAAAGAACTTACCGGTGCGGGCATTTTTCGTAATGATATCGTCAAGATCGATTCCATAATCCCCCAGTTCATCTTCCGAAAGGACACATCTGATCTCATTATCATTAAGCCTCGTAAACTTCATTATGTCCGCTTCCCCTTTCACAAACAATAAATAATGACTTGTTCATTATAGCATAGGCCTGTTTTATCTGTTAAGAGGGATTGCCCTTGTCGATCGCTTCCTTAAGCAGTTTAATGATCTTTCCATAATTTTCCGGTTCATGCGGAAACCTGCACTCCATACATGTCTTTATTTTCTTTCCGTCTTTATGCAGGATAGAATAGTTCCCAGGACATGAATCGAGAAAATATAACGGGCAATAACAAAACAGACAGTTTATCTCCTTCATATCATGGCAGGGATAATACCGACATTCTCTGTTTTCAAAAAAACGAAACGAGTTTTCCATTATACACCATCTCTAAATCAAAGTTTATGCTACCTTAATACCGCATAGAGGATCGCAATAACAGTCAGTCCGATTCCCTCACCAACAAATGCTGATGTTGTCATTAGACGATTTGCCCTTATAATATCATCTGTTCTTATCTCTCTGTCAGGATCCCCGATCGTAGGTTTTTCAACGATTTTCCCAAAATAACTTGCGTTACCGGCAAGTTGGATTCCAAGTGCTCCTGCCGTCACAGATTCTGTCTGTGCAGAATTCGGACTGCTGTGTTTTCTACGATCTCTTTTCCAAATTACATATGCTTTTTTTCCAGAAAGTTCCTCATCCGCAAAATAAGAACACCCGATCATCAATAAAGCCGATATCCTTGATGGAAGATAATTCAGAAAATCATCTAGTTTCGCAGCCGTTCTTCCAAAATAGAGATATCTGTCATTTTTATAACCTATCATGGAATCCATAGTATTTACTGCTTTATAAAAAAAGCCAAGCACCGGACCTCCGATAAATAAAAATATCATTGGTGCAATGACTCCATCCGACGCATTTTCTGCAACAGTTTCTACTGCTGCCTTTATAACTCCTTCTTCCGAAAGGGATGCAGTGTCTCTACCTACTATCATTGACACTGCTCTACGCCCTGCCTCAAGTCTTTCTTCCGGGCTTCCGACACCAGTAAGTGCCTTATAAACTTTCATACTTTCCACTCTCAGGCTCTTAACCGCGAGTATCTGCCAGGTCATTACTGATTCTACAATGTACAAAAGCACCGGGGAGATCCTCCTGCATATAACAACTATCACCGTCGCCGCAGTGACAGTTATGATAATTACCAGCACACACAGGATCAGTCCTCCCAAAAATTCTTTTCTATGCTGTTTATCTTCATTATTTTTATCGTCTCTATGCGGATAGAGGATTTTTTCCAAAAAACTTATCAGCTTACCGATCGCCACGACCGGATGTGGAAATCCGTGTGGATCACCTATGATCAGATCCATCAAAAATCCGGTAAGACACGTTGCAAATCTAAGTATCATTTTATCTTTTCCGGAATACCTGCAAATACCCTGTATACCGCTTCCGCCCGGGAAGCAAGCAATATCACAGTTCTTCCAAGTCCTTCTCTGTATTTTCTGTCATCTATAGAAAGAGGTACGATACCGGAACCTACCTCCTCCACTAAAAGGATAACATCTGTATCCTCTGTAAATATCTCTGAAGCTTTTTTTGCAGCAGATTCAGGATCATTACGAAACCACTCATTAAAACCCGTCCATATCTTTCCGGTAATTTCCTGTTTTCCTGAGTATTCCGTAATATTCAAAATTTCACTATTAGGAGAAATTTTTACAGCAAATTCACGTTTTCCCTGGTATTTTCCTCCCAAAATGAGGATCATTTTACACCGCCTTTTCTAACGCACGGAATCCCCGAAACCACCTCGGTCACAACATCAGAAAGACCTGCTATACGTATGTGCAGTCGTCCAAGCATTTGCATATATGTATCTGTTTCAGCCGTATAGATCATCCCATCCCTAAAAATATCATCAGAAACAACGATAAGTTTATCCGTCGTTTTTTCAAGTCTCAGAATATCCGTATATATCTTATCCTCAGTGCTTAACGGATCATTCATTTCGCCGTTTTCTTTAAACAATTCATTTGCTGCCAGATCCGAAAGGCTTTCCAGCAGCAAAATACTATTGTTAATATTATATTCTTCAGAAAGTTTCCCTATATCGGTATGCCTTTCAAGCGTTATAAATCCATATCCGTGTCTCGCTTCCCTATGACGTTTTATCCGCATCTCAGCTTCTCTGCCAAAGGGGATCATTGTTGCCAGATAAAACAAGCTTTGAAAAGATTCACACCCTTCAACAGCACACTTCTCTGCAAAAGCCGATTTTCCGCTTCCACTGCCGCCTATTATCAAATGGATCATTTTTCATTATCCTGTTTTTTATTTTCCTACATGTCGTTTTCTTCTATATGTCTTCTCTTTGCAATCTCACTTATCGCATCATCAAAAAGGATCTTCAGCAGTGCAGCCACCGGAACCGCAAGCAGCATTCCCATGAATCCGCCGATAGCACTTCCTGAGATCAGAGCCACGATAACAAGCATGGGATGTATTTCAATACTTGCACTAAGAAGCCTTGGATTGATAATATTTCCATCAATAGTCTGGATCACAAAGAAAACAATAATACCGACAACCATTCTTTTAAGATCACCATTAAGAAGACACACCAGAATAGTTGAACCATAGCCAACGATCGGACCTACATATGGAATCAGGTTTCCGATACCGCTAAGAATACCGATAAGAATCGCATATTTAACCCCCGCAAATGTCAAAGCAACACTCGCCATAAGTGCGACTATAAATGCATCTGCCAACTGTCCCCTGATATATCCTGAAAATACATGATCCGCGCTTTCAACCAATCTGCAAAAGCCATTATAAACCTTCTTACCTGTAAGAGCTCGAAGAACACGTCCCCAATATTTCTTAAGCGCATCACCGTCTATCAGAAAATAAATGCAAAAAATAATCGCAAATATAAGATTTGTGAAAAAGCTGCCTATATTTGCCGCAGAGGAGATCATATTTTTTGCAGTAGTCTGGATAGCAGAACTTAGAAAGCTTCCAGCCTCTTCAATATACGACTCTAAAGCAGGTGATTCCAGATTGAGCTCATTAAGTCTGGCATTCATGACACGATAAAGACTGTTCAGATTTCTGACATACAGCTTAACTGTTTCCGAGATTGAATCAATATCTGCCAGCATTATCTGACGTGTTAAAGTAGAAACTATCACAGATAATATAGCTATAACCAAAGCAGCTGCCAGTATCATCGTCAATGCAACTGCCGGGGTTCTGGCTCTCACAGCTTTGTCACCCTTATACAACGGCAGCTTTTTAAATTGTTTTTCCAGAAAGCTCACTACAGGCTGCAAAATATATGCCAACGCAAACCCTGCAACAACCGGCCTTAATATTATCCCAAGCCATCGTATTCCTACCATTATGCTATTAAAAACCGATACAATATTATCCGTGAATCTGATCAACAAAAAAATGATCAGAAATGTAACTATCACATACCTTGCTATTGATGTGTATTTGGGATTTAAATATTTTTTTACGTTCATAGACCGTCCTCTTTCGACTTCGTCGACAGGCCAAATCCTATGGCTAATCAATAATATACAAAATCTATCATTCATTATAGCATGACTGTAAACTCAACGTGTTATAATTAATTAGTAGCCAAAGGAGGGCATGTAAGTTTATGATGATCAGAAAGCATTTTATCTTTTCAGGTTCTGTACAGGGAGTCGGTTTTAGATACCGTGCTCACTACGCTGCACTTTCACGCGGTCTTACAGGTTATGTCAGAAATTTATCCGACGGTACTGTCGAAATGGAACTCCAGGGAGATTCTAATGCCATTTCACAATGCATAGGAGATATAGACTCTGGTCATTTCATACACATCGACGGTATAGAGTCAAAAGAAATACCGCTTTCCGAAGAAAGCGGCTTTAAGGTACTTGGTTCATATTAATTCTACAAATTCTGATATCTGCCAAGAAAACTCTTCATTCTTTCATTTTCTGACGAGAACACCTTTTCAGGCGTTCCCTGCTCAACGATCACACCATGTTCCATAAATACCACTTCATCGCTGATATCTCGGGCAAATGCCATCTCATGTGTTACGATCACCATTGTAATATGCAGATCTGCAAGCGATTTTATCACCTTCAGAACTTCTCCTGTAAGCTCAGGGTCAAGCGCTGATGTAGGCTCATCAAAAAATAATATCCTCGGATTAAGCGCAAGGGCACGTGCTATCGCAACTCTCTGACACTGTCCACCTGACAGCTGACATGGATATGCATCAGCCTTGTCGCCAAGTCCCATCCTGTCCAATAGTTTTCTCGCAGTTTCTTCAACTTCTTTCTTATCTCTTTTCTGAACCCTTATCGGAGCATCTGTAATATTGCGAAGTACCGTGAGATGTGGAAATAAATTAAAATTCTGAAATACAAGACCAAAAATGGATGCTATCTTCTTCAATTCTACCTTTGATGCATATTCAACTTTTCCATGTTCAGTTTTGGCTGCTATATTTCCGTCATATACGATCTCACCACCATCAATGGTTTCCAATCCTGTCGCCAACCGGAGAAGTGTCGACTTCCCCGAACCCGAAGGACCGATAATGGAAAGAATCTTTCCTTCCTCTACAGAAAGAGATATATCCTTTAATACTTCTTCTCCATCAAAGGATTTCTTTATATTTTTTAATTCCAACAATGCCATTTTCTATGATTCCTTCCGTCATTAGTTATAATAAGACATCTTCTTCTCAAGGAAATCCATCCCCCATGCAACAACCGCATTAAACACATAATAAAAACATGCTGCGGCCACAAACGGCATCATGCTGGTCTGCGAACTTGCAAGTGCTTTTGCAGTTGTAAACATCTCTGCCACACTTATAGTAAATGCAAGAGAAGTATCCTTTACAAGAGTTATTACCTCATTCGTCACAGAAGGAAGAATCCTCTTTATAACCTGTGGAAGAATTATCACAAAAAATGTCTGAACTCTATTATACCCCAGTATCTGCGCTGCCTCATATTGTCCCTTGGGTATCGACTGGATTCCGCTTCGGTATATTTCTGCAAAATAGGCCGCATAGTTAATAGCAAAACCTATCAGTGCAGCCCATATCCTGTACCCATTCGAAACCTTGATCCCAAAAATATAGTACGGACCAAAATACACCACCATTAACTGGAGCATCAACGGTGTTCCGCGCATTATCGATATATATATTTTTGTAATTCCTGAGATCACTGGATTACGACTCATTCTTCCAAAAGAAACGACCAGTCCTAACGGAAGGGATACAAGCAATGTCACTACAAAGATATATATGCTCACCCCCATACCTTCTGTAAGTGACAATATAAGACGCGCAAAGCTCATGTAAATATAGTTCCTTTCAAATAATTATTAGCGTTGCTTCTTATTTGGATATAGTCGTAACATCACGACCAAACCACTTATTGGAAATTTCTGCAAGAGTTCCGTCTGCAGCCATATCCTTCATAGCAGCTCCAACTTCTTCGCAAAGTTCTGTATTGCCCTTCTTGAAGCCAATTCCATACTGCTCTGATGCGAAAGGCTCATCAAGAACACGAAGATCCATACCACCGCTTGTAATCTTGTATTCAGCCACTGTACTATCCATAGCGATGGCATCAACTGAACCCATGTCAAGATCCATCATCGCTGTATTATAGTCAGGAGTTGTCTGAAGTGTGCCAAAAGATGCTGCAAGCTCCTGATTTTTCTCTTCTTTCAGTGCAGCCTCTGCAGATGAATCAGCCTGAACTTCTACGACTTTACCTGCAAGATCTGCTGCCGTCTTTATATCACTGTCATTTCTTACTACAAAAACCTGACTATTGTCCATATATGCTTCAGACCATGTATAGTCATTCTCTCTGCCGCTGATAGTGAAACCATTCCAAATACAATCAATTGTTCCTGCAGCCAGCTCAGCGTCTTTTGAATCCCATGCGATCGGCTGAAAAACTACTTCTTTACCCATGCGCTTTGCTGCCTCTGCTGCAAGTTCCAGATCAAAACCTGTAAACTCACCATCGTCTCCCTTAAATCCCATCGGTGGAAAGTCCTGATCAAATCCAACAACAAATTTTCCACTATCTGCAGTAGTCGCTGATTCTGATGCAACAGCCTCAGATGCTGCTGTTGATACCTTTTCCTCTGATACCTTTTCAGCAGAACTACCACATCCAACAAATGTCGCTGCCATAAGTACCGCAAGTCCTAATGCCATTGCTTTCTTCATAATAATCCTCTCATTCCGGCGACATAATAAAAATAAAGACGCCTATCCCTTATAATCAAGTTTTTCTAAAACACTTTACTATGGTAGCAAATTAAAGTGTTTCTGTAAAGAAAAAAGGTCAATTTTCTTTTGACCTTTTTAGTCGTTAAAAAGCCGGTATCCAAAGGATACCGGCTTCACTAATACTCTCTCGCAGTGATTACTTAGCGTAATCTGTAACTCTGCTCTCACGGATAATATTGACTTTGATCTGTCCGGGATACTCCATCTCGTCCTCGATCCTCTTTGCAATATCATGTGCCATGAGCACCATTTCAGCGTCGTTGACCTGATCAGGAACTACCATCACGCGGACTTCTCGACCTGCCTGAATGGCAAAGGACTTTTCAACTCCCTTAAACGAGTTTGTAATTTCTTCAAGTTGCTTCAGACGTTTTGTATAGGCATCAAGAGTCTCTCTCCGTGCGCCCGGACGAGCGGCGGAAATCGTATCTGCTGCCTGTACGATACATGCGATCAGGGATGTCGGCTCAACATCACCATGATGTGATTCTACAGCATTGATAACAATAGGAGATTCCTTGTACTTGCGGCAAATATCGGAACCAAGCTGTATATGACTGCCTTCCATCTCATGGTCAACAGACTTTCCGATATCATGAAGCAGTCCTGCGCGCTTAGCCATACGGACATCAAGTCCGATCTCCGATGCAAGGAGACCTGAAAGCTCCGCAACTTCAATGGAATGCTTCAATGCATTCTGTCCATAACTTGTTCTGAACTTCATGCGTCCAAGAAGTTTTATCATTTCCGGATGAATATTCGGCACGCCTACCTCCAGGCATGCTGCCTCTCCCTCTTCACGGATTTCTGTATCGACTTCCTTCTTAGCCTTTTCTACCATTTCCTCGATCTTTGCCGGATGGATTCTTCCGTCAATGATCAGTTTTTCAAGTGCGATCCTTGCAATTTCTCTCCTTATCGGATCAAAAGCTGAAAGGATCACTGCCTCCGGTGTATCATCAATGATCAGATCAACACCTGTCATCGTTTCAAGAGTACGGATATTTCTACCCTCTCTTCCGATGATTCTTCCCTTCATTTCATCGTTAGGAAGCTGTACTACTGAGATCGTAGATTCTGCAACATAGTCTGCTGCACAGCGCTGTATTGCATTCACAACATACTCTCTGGCCTTTTTGTCCGCTTCTTCTTTTGCACGTGACTCATATTCTTTAATCATCAGTGCGGACTCGTGCTTTACATCGTCTTCAACAATCTTTAAAAGATATTCCTTTGCCTGTTCAGAGGTTAGTCCGGAGATTCTCTCCAGTTCCCGTACACGATCTTCGTTGAGTTTCGCTATCTTTTCTTTCTGCCGGTTCAGTTCTTCTTCCCTGGCATTACAGTTCTGTTCACGTTTTTCAACTGCCTCGGCTTTCTTGTCCACAGCTTCTTCTTTTTGCTGCGCACGCTTCTCCAGCCGCTGTGCCTCCGCGCGTCTGTCTCTGGCTTCTTTTTCCAATTCATTTTTCTGCCGGATAGACTCTTCCTTTACTTCCAGAAGTTTCTCACGCTTAAGTTCTTCAGCTGCCTTTGATGCCTTGTCAGTGATTTCCTTAGCCTTTGTGTCTGCATCTCCGATGATCTTTTTGATCTTTTGCTCATGGATATTTGTAGCCACAATTGCCGCAACAGGAACTGCTATTACCAATGTCACAAGAACGGCAATGATAACAGGAACCATCTGTACAGGAGCACCTCCTTATTAAATTTTTATTGTATTTTGTTAAAATCTTTCGTCGGCAAAACAAAAGATTCTATAAATATCACAGAATACAACAAAAATATTTTATTCTATTGTACACATTATGTCAAGTAAGACGGCTCTGCATCAAATACCGAAATTGCGCTAAAAATCAAGAATCTTTAGGTAATTTGTTCATATGTTTCAAACACATTTTCAACGTTATTCGTCAAACGATTTTTCTTTCCATGCAGATATCTCTCTCCTGATGTCTGACATCGAAAAACCTTTTCCCAGCAGAAAACGTATAAGCTTTTGTTCCCTTTGAAAATCAAGTTCTGATGGATCCGGACATTTCTTTTCTATCAGTTTCATTATTACACCCATATCACTCTCGCCGAGCTCCTGCAGCGCTTCTGCGACCAACTGACGGTCTATCCCCTTACTTATAAGTTCCATCTCTATCATCTTTCGACTTTTTTGTCTGGACTTTTCATAAGCGTACTGGGATGCATATCTGGCATCATTAAGATAATTGCCGCGTTTTGCTGCCTCCACTGCAGCATCGATTGCTTCTTCAGGATACATATTTTCCTGAAGCTTTTCCCGGAGCTGCTTTTCAGTCCTGTCCATTTTGTCGAGGAGATGCAGTGTCCTTGTTTTTGCCCGTTTGATCAACGTTTCATCAAGAATCGCTTCCCACACTGCATCATCAAGTTCCTCTCCCTCTTTTAAACCGTATTTTTTAACCTCAGCGCTATAAAGAACAAAAGCCGGTTCATCATTTAGAGAGATCAGATACTTTCCTTTTCTCCAAGTTTCTATAGCAGTAATGATCATATTACTTCTTTGCGTCGTCCTTCGCTTCAGCCTTCTTTGAATCCGCAGGTTTTGCCTCAGCTGATACATTATCATCTGCTTCCAGACCGAAATGAACTCTTACAGCGTGCTCTACTTCGTCACAGATTTCCTTATGCTCTGCAAGATAACCCTTTGCATTTTCACGACCCTGACCTATCTTATCACCATTGTAAGAGAACCAGGCTCCGGCCTTATTGATAATATTCAGGTTAACTGCCAGATCAAGGATATCACCGATCGTAGAGATGCCCTTTCCGAACATAATATCAAACTCAGCTTCCTTAAACGGCGGCGCGATCTTATTCTTAACAACCTTTACACGTGTACGGTTACCAATAACTTCTCCGCCCTGTGTGATCTTGTCGATACGACGTACGTCCATACGAACTGATGAATAGAACTTAAGAGCACGTCCACCTGTGGTAGTCTCTGGATTACCAAACATTACTCCAACCTTTTCACGGAGCTGGTTGATGAATACTACGATACAATTTGACTTACTGATGACCGCAGTCAGCTTTCTGAGTGCCTGAGACATTAGACGAGCCTGAAGACCCACATGAGAATCACCCATCTCACCATCGATTTCAGCCTTTGGAACAAGTGCTGCCACAGAGTCTACAACTACAATATCAACGGCACCGGAACGAACCATTGTCTCAGTGATCTCAAGCGCCTGCTCACCTGAATCTGGCTGAGAAATATAGAGATCATCTATATTTACACCAATATTCTTTGCATAAACCGGATCCAGTGCATGCTCCGCATCAATAAAAGCAGCAACACCACCTCGTTTCTGAACCTCTGCCACCATGTGAAGTGTAACTGTTGTCTTACCAGAAGACTCAGGTCCATAGATCTCGATTATACGTCCACGCGGAATACCACCAAGTCCAAGAGCAATATCCAGAGAGAGAGAACCCGTAGGGATTGTCTCAATATTCATGGTGTTTGACTTATCGCCTAGTTTCATTACCGCGCCCTTGCCGAACTGCTTCTCGATCTGTGACAGAGCGACATCAAGTGCTTTCTGCTTATTATCATCCATGTTAATCTTTTTCCTTTCTTATTGGTTCAGCGGTATCATTTTCATGCTTTAATTCGTTCACCCACCGAACCTTCGTTCGTGATTAATAGTAACTCAAACAGGAGTTCTTGTCAACCTTGAAGATTTTCGAAGATCTGATCTTTTTAACATATATAATTGTTCTAAATTAAAATAAAATCGGAAAATTTTCGGCGAATGCCGGTGATAAGGGACAATCTCCCCTGAATGGTCTGTTTTCGATTTAGAAAACAGACCCGTTAATTATACATAATTAAATAGAAAGTGCAACCCCTGATAAACTCAATCGGTGTCAGGCCCTGGCAGAAATGCCTTTTCCCCCTTCTTTATATCCACCGCACCTGAAAGAAGATTTATGAGATCCGCCTGAAATGCATCGGTGGTCTCCTCAGGGATATCCACCCTGAACAATACTTTATCCGTATATACAGGTTCCAAAGGAACAATACCTCTGTCCGACAAAAACCTTCTAAATGTTCCTTCTGATGGATATGCAAAAGTCACTTCAAACCTTGTCATCGGACGCATCCTTAAAATCTCCGCCTGCTCAAGCGCAGCTTTGGCAGCATCCGTATAAGCCCTGACCAATCCGCCGGTACCAAGAAGCGTACCGCCAAAATATCTTGTCACAACAAGCACAACATTTTTTAGCCCACTTCCACGTAAAACATCCAGAATAGGCCTGCCTGCTGTTCCCGAAGGCTCTCCGTCATCAGATGAATGCTCTCTGTCCGGTGCTCCGTCTTCTCCCAATATGATCGATGCACTGCAGTGATGCTTTGCATCATAATATTTCTTTCTGGCAGCAGCCAAAACGGCAGATGCATCCTCCGGAGTCCCTGCAAAAGAAAGTTCACCTATAAAACGTGATTTCTTTTCAATAATTGTTCCGGTATAAAAAGCATCATTCCTTAGTGTACGATATGACTTCAAGCTTCACTTTCTCCATTCTCACGTTTTCCTGCGCTTTTTCCGCTGTTTCCTTCCGTAACGACGCCATAATGTGAAGGATTGACCTCTGTATTTTTCTGCCGAACAGCCTTTTTATATTCTTCTATCTGCTTATTTGTACCATAAGCTATGGCATGATTCGGGCAAACATCCGCACACGCAGCACAAAGTAAACAAGGCTTAGGCCAAACCGGTCTGCCATCTATCATCTTTATGTGGCCTGTAGGACAGCTTTCCTCGCAAAGCCCGCATCCATCACAATCTTCCGTGCAGAAAAAGCGATTCTGCATACCGGGCATTTCCCACTTTTCTTTTTTAAATATTTTTTTAACGATCGATTCAATACTCATGAAAATGATTATATCTACAAAAGTATGTAAAAACAACAAAAAACGGAGATATCCGTATAAATCAACGATATCTCCGATCATCTATAATTATGCCGAATGAACAGCGTCTGCCATAGACTTTACAAATTCACGTACCGGCTCTACACAGTCCCTTCCATGCTCACCAACTATGCGGACGATGGCACTTCCACTTATGACACCATCTGAAACTGATGCCATTTTTGCGGCCTGCGAAGGATTTGATATTCCAAATCCGATACAGCATGGGATATCTGATGCTTCATGAGCCTTTCCCACCATACTTCCAACATCAGAAGTGAACTCATTTCTGACACCAGTCACGCCAAGAGAAGATACACAGTAAAGGAATCCCTCCGATTCCTTTGCAATAGTCTGTATACGCTCCTCTGATGTTGGTGCTACCATCTGTATCTGGGCAATACCATACTTTTTGCACGCTTCTGAAAGTTCATCTCTTTCTTCAAAAGGAACATCCGGAACGATCACGCCTGCAATACCGATCTCGCTGCATCTCTTCATAAACTTTTCTTTTCCATATGTAAAAACAGGATTCATATACGTCATGAACACCATAGGGATGTGCATTGACGGAGCAACCTCAGCTATTGCATCCATTAGGAGATCTGTAGTACATCCCGTTGATAGTGCTCTCTCATCCGCATCCTGTATTACCGGTCCCTCTGCCATTGGATCAGAAAAGGGAATTCCGATCTCCACCAGATCAGCTCCTGCTTCCTGTATCGCAAGCAGCAGCTTTTTTGTAGTATCAAGATCCGGATCCCCTCCGGTTATGAACGGGATAAATGCTTTATGGTTCTTAAATGCTTCACCTATCTCAATCATGGATATCCCTCCCTCTGTAACGTGCTATAGCTGCTACATCCTTGTCTCCTCGCCCTGAAACAGTAACTACCATAATCTGATCCTTATTCATTGTCGGAGCGAGCTTTATAGCATGGGCAATGGCATGAGAACTTTCGATTGCAGGGATTATACCTTCTGTTCTTGAAAGATACTCAAACGCATCCACTGCTTCATCATCTGTGATAGATACGTATTCTGCACGCCCTGTACGGAACAGTTCTGCATGCTCAGGTCCAATACCGGGATAATCAAGACCTGCAGAAATGGAATAAACCGGAGCGATCTGACCATATTCATCCTGACAGAAAAGAGACTTCATTCCGTGAAAGATTCCCGGCTTTCCGGTTGCGACCGTTGCCGCAGTTCTTGGAGTATCTGCACCCTCTCCAGCTGCCTCACATCCGATCAGACGGACTTCTGTATCCGGGATAAAATCATAGAAAGTACCCATAGCATTTGAACCGCCGCCAACACATGCAAGTACTGCATCCGGAAGTCTTCCTTCTGCTTTCAAGATTTGTTCTTTTATCTCTTCACCGATGATCTTCTGAAAATCTCTGACAATTATCGGAAAAGGATGCGGTCCCATAACAGAACCTATACAATAGTGTGTATCATCAATACGTGCCGTCCACTCACGAAGCGCAGCATTAACCGCGTCTTTAAGAGTACGGGTTCCTGTCTTTACTGCATTTACTTTTGCACCGAGGAGTTCCATTCTGTAGACATTAAGAGCCTGACGTTCTGTGTCTACCTCGCCCATGAATATCTCGCACTCCATGCCGAGAAGCGCTGCGATCGTAGCTGTAGCAACGCCATGCTGACCTGCACCTGTTTCAGCAATAATGCGCTTCTTTCCCATTTTTTTTGCAAGAAGACACTGTCCCAGGCAGTTATTTATCTTGTGAGCACCTGTATGATTAAGATCCTCTCTTTTAAGATAGATCTTTGCTCCGCCCAGATCTTCCGTCATTTTCTTTGCATAAGTAAGCAGTGACGGACGTCCTGCATAATCACGATAAAGATCATTTAATTCCTTTACAAATTCCGGATCATTCTTATAGTGTTCATATGCTGCTTCCAGTTCATTTACAGCATTCATAAGTGTTTCCGGTATATACTGACCACCATAGGGGCCAAATCTTCCCTTCGTTCCCATTCCTATTTCCTTTCTCTGATCAAAGTTCTATATCCATGCTAATATCAATTCAGCTATTTTCGCTGTTTAACCGATTGATGATATTCACCACTTCCCAAGTCTTTTCACGGCTTTTATGATCTCCATCCTCTATTGAAGAACTGAGATCCACTGCATACGGCTCAAACTTTCTCACCCGTTCTTCCAGATTTTCTGCATTTAATCCACCCGCTATAAATAGCGGATGATCCAGTTTATCCGGAATGAGAGATACATCCATGGCAACACCGGATCCTCCCATCACCCCTTTTACATAAGTGTCAGAAAGAAGAAAATCGATATCCTGTCTGTCCGCTCGTATGAGATCTTCCTTACTCTTTGTCCTTATACCACGTATTACCGGTACATCCGTCTGTAAACGAATCTGTTCTAAATACAGATCATCTTCATCACCATGGAGCTGTATCATCTGAATAATGTCATTATTCACGAGCTCGATCACATGATGAACAGGTTCATTTACAAATACCCCCACTAAAGGGATTGAATCCTTAAGCGAATCTCTGATATGAAGCGCATCAAGATCTGACAAAAAATGTCTGGTTTTTGCAAATACAGCTCCACAGTAATCTGGCTCCGCTTCGTTCATAAGCTCTGCATCAGCCCTGCTCATCAGTCCGCATATCTTGATCCTGGTCCGCCATCGTTTTCCGGGTCCCGCGCCTGTTTTGTTTTCCGCTCCTGATGTCATGTCTTTCCCTTCTCTTCTTGAACCGTTTATACTAGATCAGCATCCCTTAAGCTTCTTCAACGCTCCCTGTCTGTCTGATGCTCTCATCAAACTCTCTCCCACAAGCACTGCATCCACATGATACTTTGCAAGTTCTGCTATATCATCGTGCGAATGAATTCCACTTTCTGCCACAAATAAAACGTCATCCGGAACATCATCCATATATCTTAAACAGTTATGAATATCTACTGTGAAATCTCTTAAGTCTCTGTTATTTACACCAAGTATCCGCGCTCCGGCTTTCACACAGCGCTTCACTTCATCAGAATCATGCGCTTCAAATATGCACGAAAGTCCAAGTTCGTCTGCAATCTCCCTGTATTCCTTCAGTTCCTCATCTGTGAGAATCGCTGCGATAAGAAGAATCGCATCTGCACCACTTACCTTTGCTTCGTATATCATATATGGATCAGTGGTGAAATCTTTACGTAAAAGAGGAATATTCACCGTTTCACGTATCTCTTTTAAGTACTCGATATCTCCCATAAAATATTCAGGTTCGGTAAGAATCGATATACATGACGCTCCCGCTTCCTCATAGTCTTTTGCTATTTCGATATAGGGAAAATCCGGTGCGATGAGACCTTTTGAAGGGGAAGCTTTTTTTACTTCACAGATAAAATGCATCTCCTCATCTGTTTTAAGTGACTCTTCAAAAGCAAATGCCGGAAGTCTATGTGTACATTTTTTCGCCATATCCATCATTTCTTCCGGTGATATTTTTCTTTTTGAGAGTTCTACCCTCTTTTTTGTCGATGCCACAAGGTCATCAAGAATCATGTCGGCTCCTTTTATTAGAAAAAATCCCGAGCAGTTTTTACGCTGCCCGGGACAGAATAATCTGCTCATTTCCTTCAATGATTTAACGCTTTATATCATTAAAGTGAATTATAATGACTCATTCAGATTATGTCAAGAATATGTTTTTTACAAACTCCATCCTGCACTTGCACGCTGGAGCATACTCATACGGCGGAAAATACCGTCAGGCTTTTCAAAAAGTTCCTTGGGACTGCCTTCTTCAGCGACCTTACCGTCTTTCAGGACAACAATCTTATCCGCTGCCTCTACCGTACGCATACGATGAGCTATTACTAATACTGTCTTTCCGGCTAAAAGCTTTGATAAGGCACCCTGTACCTTTGTTTCATTTTCTACATCAAGCGATGCCGTTGCCTCATCTAAAAGTACTATTGGAGCATTTTTCAAAAGCGCACGTGCGATAGAAATACGTTGGCGTTCTCCTCCCGATAGTTTTGCACCATTTTCACCTATCTCCGTATCGTAACCATTCTGAAGTTTCCGGACAAATTCATCACAATTTGCTGCCCTCGCTGCTGCCATTACTTCTTCATCCGTTGCGTCACGTCTGCCTAGTCTGATATTTTCCATCACAGTATCATCAAAAAGCACTACATTTTGAAACACCATGGAATAATCGCTTAAAAGTACTTCCGGATCTACTGTATTAATATCAACTCCACCAACCTTTATCGAACCCTCAGATACATCCCACAATCTTGCCGCAAGTCTTGAGCAGGTACTCTTCCCCGATCCGGACGGTCCTACAAGAGCTGTTACCTCACCTTCTTTCGCAGTAAAATTAACCCCACGCAGCACCTCATCTCCATCATATGCAAAGCCCACATTTTCAAATTCTATATCATGGCCATTCATAGCTACATTCTCAGAGCCTTCTGCTGTCTTTGCTTCATATATCTCCATAAGACGGCTCGCAGAAATCTGAGACATAAACATTTCTGCTATAAGCGCCAGAGCCTGATCGAACGGCGAATAGATCCTTGTAATAGCGAGTAAAAAAACAAACAGTCTCATGAAATCAATCTGTCCGGAAGTGATCAGTTTCGTACCTACAAGAATCGTCGTTGCTACGCCAAGCCTCATTATCACGCTTGCGGCATTTACAAATATACCTGTTGAAAATTCACCTGAAACAGTTATCTTTTCATGACGATCAATTTTCATATTTAAATCATCAAGAAATTTTTCCTCCTGATTGATAGCGCGGATTTCCCTCATGTTATCAATAGTTTCCTGTATTCCATCTGACACGCTTATAGCGGCTTCCTTTGTCTTTTCAGATTTTCTCTTAGAAAATTCACGACTTCCGAAAAGAAGGAGAAAGGCCACCGGAACTCCCCAGAGACTCGCGATCGCAAGTCGCCAGTCCATGATAAATACAGCGATAGCAACTATTACTGTGGAAATATATGAACCATAGAGGTAACTGATGCAATGTGACCATACATGCTCCAGTCTGTTCACATCACCCATAATAGTTTCAGTAAGATCTGCCAGATCACGCTTCCCAAAGTAACCCAGTGGAAGTTTTCGAATTCTCTCTGCAAGACTTATACGTGTATCCCTTACTTCTCCATATACAAGACCGTAGGTTGCCTTGTACTGTTTGAAATGTGTCAAAAATGAAAGCAACACAAACACTACTACACATGCTCCAAAAAGCATCGCAGACGGAAGAGCCGTACCACCTGATAATATACCTACATAATCAGTCATCATTCCGTATAATATTCCGATCGAAGCCATTGCAATAAGATTAACTATGACTGTCCAGATAGTTCCCTGTACAAGATTTTTAACGCCCTGATCCGTAACAGCATATTTTCTTCTAAACTCTTTTCCAAACATTTATCCTCACCCCCTTATGCA
The DNA here is from genome assembly GCA_000701625.1 of Lachnospiraceae bacterium MC2017. Lineage (GTDB taxonomy): Bacteria > Bacillota > Clostridia > Lachnospirales > Lachnospiraceae > NK4A144. The sequence goes on along the minus strand of JNJK01000006.1, from coordinate 62,421 downwards.
ATACGCCATTCAGCAGCTTTATTATATTCACCCCACATATGGGCATACATTCCGTTATTTTTCAGAAGTTCCGCATGATTTCCTTCCTCTACGATCCTGCCTTCGTCAAGAACAATGATCTTATCAGAATTTACAACCGTGGACAATCTATGAGCGATCATAATGACCGTATGCCCCTTTGTGAGAGCTGCAAACGCCTTCTGTATCAGAGTTTCATTCTCTGGATCAGCAAATGCCGTTGCTTCATCAAGCACGACAATTGGTGCATTTTTAAGTATTGCCCTGGCAAGTGCGACTCTCTGCTGTTCTCCACCTGAAAGATATGTCCCCTTTGTGCCGATCACTGTATCGACGCCCTCTGGAAGTTTCTCAATAATGTCATCACACTGTGCTGCAGAAAGTGCCCTCATCACCTCTTCCCTTGATGCCATGGGCTTTGCTGCACGTACATTTTCCAAAATACTTGCCTTAAATAAATGATTATCCTGAAAAACAAATGAAATCTGATCCATAAGTTCATGCGGATCAGTTTCCCTGACATCCACACCACCTACTTTTACAACTCCCGATGTAGCATCCCAAAATCTCGGTATCAAACTTGCAGCCGTAGTTTTTCCTCCTCCCGACGGTCCAACCAGCGCGATCGTTTCTCCGGGTTCGATCCTAAACGAAACACCATTTAGGGCAGGAATGTCTGCTCCATCATATGTGAAACTTACATTTTGGAATTCAACACTGTTATCTGCCGGTTTTTTAGGATCATCAACTACTTCCAGTACAGGTGCATCCATTACTTGTGAAAATCTCGAGACCGCATTACTTGCCAGCATAAATCCATTTGTAGCAAACATGACTCGCGCCAATGCAGTCGATATGATAGCAGAAAACACTGCGTAAAATGCGAAGTTTGTTACAAATACTGCAAATGTTCCGTTCCTTAAAGCTGCAGGGGCAAGTATCAAAGCAACAGGAACCAGGAAAATAAATGCGCCTTCTGTAAATGTTAGATTCACTGACTGAGGTATGCTGCATGTATCTACCGCATACTGCTCCGCCTTACTGCTGTATTCTTCGATAGCCTGCTTAAATGCCCTAAAGGAATATACTGTCTGCTGAAATACCTTCACTACAGGTATTCCTCTGACATATTCTGTTCCTGCTTTACTCATCGTATCCTGAGCTGCCTGATACTCTTTCATAAGTTCAGCATTTTTTCCTCCCATCATTGTGAACATGGCAAATATCGAAATAACAGCAGACATCAGACACGCCGAGCCCATTCTCCAATCAAATACAAACATGAGAATTATCATCCCAAGGAACATAACGATACTTCCCACAATATCCGCAAGATTGTGCGCCAAAAGCGTCTCTGTCTCAGATGCAGCACCGTCAAGACGGTTTCTTAATAATCCCGATGCATTTGAATCAAAGAAACCAAGCGGTGCCTTCATGAGATGCGCCATTCCCTGCTTCCTGATATTCGACGCTGTCCTGAATGCTGCCAAATGCGTGCACATCAGTGCAGCAAAATAAACAAGGATACCTGCAACAGAAAAGATGAATGCCATCCATCCATACCGGCTTACCTCACCCGCTACAGTCCAGTCCGGAGCAACCTTTATAAGATCCCGTGCCACAAGCCATACACATATATACGGTACCATTCCAAGAAGCATCGCTATCGCAGATAGTCCTAAGCCAATAAATGTCAATATTTTGTACTTTCCGGCATATCCTAAAAGAATTGATATGTCACTTTGCTTTTTTTCTTTCACTTCAAAACCTCCTTCGGTTGTTATTAGCCTCAGCTAACACAATCATAAAAACAATGCTTATAAGTTACAAGTTCATAGAAAAACAAAAAGTCCGAAACCGCAGGCTCTATGCCTGTTGTACCGGACTTTGATAATTTTATTCACTTTCTAGCACACATGGTACAAAAATCGTTACTGTTCACTCGCTTCCAGCTCGCTCACGTAACGGATTTTGCCAATTAAATCGCCTCCGGCGATGGGCAAAATCCAATGGCTTTTCATCTTTCTTGGTCGTAAACAGCTAAAGCATACACTCTCACTAAGCTCACATTCGTTCGCTAAGTGTTCGTAGCATCCGCAGCGTAGTGCTCCGTTTACGTGTGAACTGTTACCAAAAATCCACTTAACATATAGCCAGTTTGGCTATATAATATTTTTTAGTAACCAATTAGGCTATATGCGAGGTGACGTATGAAAAATTATCTTGTCAGAGAACTACGAGATATGAGTGGTCTTACACAAAAAGCATTTGCCGAACATTTTGACATCCCGCTCAGTACATTGCAGAAATGGGAGCACAGAACTTCCTCTCCACCACGCTATGTTATAAACATGATCGCCAATTCTCTCCCGGGCACAGATAAACAAAATAAAAAATACATCTGTAAAGACGGAACGGTATTCTATTGGAACCCATTTAAAAATACTGTGTCCGATTCCATAGGAAACAGTATAAAAATCAGGGAAGACCTAAGCGATATAAAAGAACAGAATCTAAAAATCTACTTAAGAGATCTTTTTGATAAATACTATGAGATAAGGAAACGCTTTGAAATGGACTGCGAATATGACCGCAAAGAAGATTTTTTATGGTCGTAAAATCCCGAGGTGAGCTATGAATAATCTTCCAACACAATATTTTCTCATGCACAAAGATATAAAGGTATGTCTAATGGACATCTCCGAAAACGGAGAACTGCGACATATCCGCAGAAATGCCGCCGCTGCCGAGCATTTCCCAATAGGCGGTCAGATGAATGACATGAAATTCCATGATTGGTGGAGGGATCGTGCTATCCCAAAGACACGTCACGGAGTAAAGCCTGCATTACAGAAGCTCGGTTATTCTTCTACAAACAGTGCTCTATTAGATAACCTGGCTTTAAGCTTGACCGACTGCTACTGGATAATGCCGTTCGGTGAGAATATCTCATGGAAAGAAATAAATCTTTTCACAAACGATTTCGTAGATTCTTTTGGAGAACTAACTCTTAATCCGACAGCCGAAATAGACCTGCGTAAAGATACAAAGTTCAACTTTGCCACTTCCCAAGGCGAACTACAGAAAAAATGGTGCATCGCCAATGATGGTCGAAGATACATGATAAAGGGAAATTTCGGAAACTCTTATCAGCAAAGCTTGAACGAAATCTTCGCAACCGAACTCCATAAAAAGCAAAACTTTTCAAATTATACGACCTATAACCTTGTAAAGCTAAAAACAACTGATAGTTCTGACGGCTTAGGATGTATGAGTTATGATTTCTGCGGTGAAGAAATCGAATGTATCTCTGCATGGGAATTACTACAGACGCAGAAATTAAGACAAAACCAGTCACTTTACCACCCCTTTAGAGATATCTGTTTAAGCCTTGGCATATCTCAAGATGATTTTGACAATTTTATCGATTATGAAATCATGACAGATTATCTACTCACAAACACCGACCGGCACATGAACAACATTGCTATCATGAGAAATCCTGATACCTTGAAAATATTAGGCTTCGCTCCTATTTACGATTCAGGTAATTCCATGTTCTACAACCGCTCATATAACCAGCTCAATTCTGTAAGACTTGATAAGATAGAAACACACTCTTTTATCAAATCTGAAGCACAGTTGCTTAGCTATGTTCATGACAGAACTCTCGTAGATATCGATGCCGCTGCCGAAATAGATTTTTCAATCTATGAAAAGGATATAGAAGAAAATCAGATCCGTATACCTCGCCTTAAGGAACTGTATATGAGAAAGATTGAATCCCTTAAAAGTTTCCAAAATGGAAATGATATTTGGAAAAGTCATTATTAAACACCTTCTATCATGAAAATCGGAAAGGAAAATTACTTTATTGCCTCTCCGATTTTTATTCGTAAACATCAAATGACTCATCTATCTTTGAGCATTCCAATGTGAGATACTCTGAAATGTCGAAAAACTATTAGTATTTCAAAATAATTATCGCTAAAATCGAATATATACTATCGCTTATACTTTATATGCATTTTTATGCCACTTCCTTATACCTCATATAAACGTACTCATAAATCTTCTGCCTATATTCGGATATACGTATTTCATCATAGCTCTCTGGTAATTCCATCCAAAGAGTATCTCTTATAATATTATCAATCTCTGCTTTCGTCTCTTGTTTGTCGGTCCAATGATCCAATTCTGCAATTCTGCCTTTAATCTTCTCAAGCAAATCTACAGCAACCTTTTTAATAGCTTTGATGTCTTCCTTTGAAAGATTCTCATTAAACAACAAATCATACAAAGACAGTTCTTCATCACTTGAAAATACCTCACGGACATAACGCTGCTCTTCCTCGTTCATAGAATTTGCTAAGTTCATTAAATCCATGAACGTCTTCTCTATATTTGCTCTGTCCTGCTCCTGATTATACTCTTCGATAATCTTTTGATATCTTTCATAATAATCTACACGTGAAGGATTTTCTTTCAGCATTGCATCTATTCGAATTTGGATAAGCTCATCCAAATCTTCGATGTTAATTTTGAACCTGCACGAAGTAAGTCTGCTGATTCCCATAAATCTGATTCAAGCTTCTTAATACTTTTATTATCCATATCTTCATCCTTTTCTTATACTTTATTATTTCAATCTTTTCATTCGTTATATCATTACAAATGGATTTGCTCTTACAAGGTTCAACTTCACATTTATAGTATTTCAATATTATTAACCATCACGAATTCTTCGAATCTCGGCAGCGCCAATTTGATAACCCCATGTTCACTTCCATCTATTATCCCTTTCTTTATCAAGCGATCTCTTTGGACAGAATACGTTTTTGCAGTCACGCCGATTTTATCTGCAATATCTTTTGCCTTCATCTTTCCATTTTCCGATAATAGAGTTATTATTTCTTTCTCTTTATCAGACAAATCATCCCAAATTTTTTCATAGCAATAACCCGACATACGCTCATCAAATTCCGGGACAGCTTCCTGCAATGAGCAGTCATTCTCCCACATGATGTATCCTAATACCTGAAATGCATAAGAATATCCCTTTGTAAAAACTGCCATTTTAAGTGCTTCTTCATCAGTGCACTGAAACGTCTGCCTGTACTGATTTTTCATTCCTATTATATTCAGCGGTTTCATGATTATTTTTTCTGCACGCAATAAAAAAGTACAGCGCTTATCTCTCTGGAGCATATATATATTTTCATACAGACCTGTCATCAGCAGAAATACATCCAATCTCCTTGAAATAAAATCCTGAAATGCGCTTGCAAAGCTTATTACTTCATCACTTTTTGTCACATCATCAATAGTGATCAAAACTCTGATTCCCTTATCATTGACAACTTTAATCATTTTTTCCAGTGCGATCTGAATATCAGAAATAGGCGGTACTTCTTTCAGATTGATCCCTATCCCAAATCTAGATAAATTTAGCGATTTTTCTACAAACAGTTTCTGTAGATCTGCATTTTCATAAAGTCCTGCTGCCAACATTTCCAGCAGACTCCTGCCGGGATTCAATGAGACAACGACCCATTTTTTATTATTTCTGTATTCATTTGCTATTGTTGAAAGCAAAACAGTCTTTCCGCTTCCTCTCACTCCCATTATCAGATAACAATTACTCGATGGGGAATCACTTTCAAACGTTTCTGTTATCTGATTATATGCATCAACTCTCTCTACATATCTGTCCGGTTCTTTTCCAAAACTCAGACAAAAAGGATTATTTCTCGACATATATTACCTTTCATATGAAACCAATCTCTATCTAAACTCACCTTAAGTTTGGTTAGACTTTCATCTTTTGCGTTAGATTTGGTTAGACTTTGTTAGACTTTTATTTTTGCGTTAGACTTTGTTAGATTGCGTTAGACTTCGTTAGATATTTTATATAATATATGACTTCGATACCAATGACAAGTCAAAAAGCCCTGCAGCGTTTCATGCGCTGCAGGGCTTCATCATCTACGACACTCCCTATGAAATTAGATTACAGAACGTTGATCCAGTCTGCCATGTTGTCCTTATAGAAGATATAAGGTGTTCCTGCGAGGACTGCTGTTCCGTTATCGGAGAAGGTATATCCTTCATAATCCTCTGCCGGATAATCTCTGAAGGCTTCCATGTGGAAGGTGGATCCTACAGAACCGTCAAATGATCCATCTGCGATAGCCTTCTGAGCTGCGCCTGCTACTGCTCCGAGGTGGATAACATCCCAAAGCATCATGTACGGGCATACATAATCGAAAGCGTTGTCATCAGCCTTTGTCGGCATGAAGGACTGCATTTCACTCGGAAGTCCGAGTCCTGTAAGAACTATATCACTATTGGCGCTCTTAAGAACCTGACCTGCTGCAACGATACCGATCGTTGTCGGAGAAATGATAGCGTCAACCTTTGCCTCTGAAACAAATGCCTGAGCCTGTGTTGTGGACTCTGTAAGGTCATCATTACCATACTTCTTGTCGATCTCAGGATCAACTTTTCCGGAGTAGATAGAATCCTTAAGTTCCTCTTCCATTGCTGCGATCCATCCGTTCTGAACCGGTGTATCGATTCCTGCTGACAGAACACCGAGCTTAATAGGATCGCCACTATAACCTTCAAGTTCCTTGGCAAGAGTATCCTTCATTGCCTTACCATCACCCGGGAAGTCAACTCCGAGCTTGATGAGAACTGCTGCCTGTACGAGATATGCACCTATGTCATTTGTCTCAGCCTGATTTACATGAGTTACACGATAGTCCGGGCTCGCTGCTGAGTCAATGGAAATGATCGGTATGCCGGCATCCTGTGCCTTTTTAAATACCTGATCATAACCGGAGTCACCATTTGTAGAAATAGTGATGGACGCAACGCCCTGTGTAATAAGCTCGTCAAGCATCTGAACCTGAGCTGCAACTGTGGTCTCTGCCGGGCTCTGATACGTGGTCTTCTCACCTATGCTATGCATATACTCTGAGAAACCTTCGTACATCAAATCTCCAAAACTGTTACCGGTTGACTTAAACATGAATACATGCACGCCTGCACCCGGTCCGTCATCGATTACTTCCCCTGATGCTGCTGCAGGTGCCGCCCCTTCTGTAGCTCCTGCTGCTGCCGCTGCAGTAGATGCTGCCGCCGCACCGGCATCCGATGCACCCTGCGCTGCATCCTTGGCGCTATTGGTTGCCGAACTGGAACCGCATGCCACCATTGATGCTGTCATCAACACTGTGAGTCCGATAGCTGCAATCTTTTTTAGAACCATCTTTTTCTCCTCCATATAATATTTACTCGCCTTACTTTGATAGTTTTATAATATTATAAACTTTGAACAAATTCAATATGTAATATCATAAAACAGATGTGCATTATGTGTGGTTATGTAGAATTATCCATGCACACCACTGTGTAATATGACAACTTTTTAAGTATTTTCGTATTATTTTCGTTATTGCAGACAACTCACTCAAAAGTATTTATCATCTCCACAGATCACGTCATCAGATAAGCTCCTGCATTTCGTCCCATATCCCATCAAGACTTTCTATTATCCTGCAGTAAAGCCTGTATTTTTTATCATATATTTCTTTTTTGCTCTTGTCCGGCATCACTGCATCAGAGATATCCGTCATGGCTCTGACCGCTTCATCGAGTGTCTCATACTCTCCGGCTGCTACAGAAGCTGCGATCGCACATCCAAGAGCTCCGGTTTCTCCCGCCTTTGATATCTCTACAGGAAGCTGCATCACATCCGCAAACATCTGCACCCACACAGGATTTGCCGTCATCCCTCCGGCGAGTCTTATCACCTTTGGCAGTTTTTCTCTGGTTGCCAGTAATTTTTCCAGATGGTATCTGTGACAGAACGTTATCCCTTCACACACTGATCTGATAAGATGTTTCCTATTATGGCTCACATTCAAACCTATAAAACTTCCCCTTGCGTTCACATGAACATTTGAAGCCATGAGGAACGGATGAAAAACAGGTACAAATTCTTCCGGCGAAATATCCGACAAAGCCTCCTGAACATAATCGTATATACTTTGCCCATTATCTTTCATCTCTTCTTTAAGCTCCGGCAAGAGCTCGTTTATCACCCATTCCAGGTTTCCTGATGATGTCGGTGAAGATTCCTCAATGAGATAATATTCCGGAAGGCAGAAAAGCGAATTCATCATTACTTTTCCGTCAATAACAGGCTCTCTTCTTATATACTCATTTATTGACCATGTTCCTGCTATCATACAGATTTTTTCCGAATCTGTGACACCGGTAGCGATCGCACAGGCGTTAATGTCAAACATGCCTCCGATCACAGGTGTTCCTGCTTCAAGTCCACACTGTTCTGATGCTTCAGAACTGACTCTTCCACATACATCAGTTGCGCGGCATAATGGCGGCAGTGCCTCATATATCTCTTCTATGCCAAATAATTTCAATAGTTCAATATCATAATCTCTCGTGTGCAGATTCATTATATGAGCACCGGAATAGTCAGTAATCTCTGCACGAGCTTCACCTGTCATTCTAAATCTCACATAATCCTTGCACTCAAAAATCCATTTTATATTTCTATATCGCTCAGGTTCATTATCTTTAAGCCAGGCAAGAAGTGCCACACTCTGACAAGCCATAACATGCTGACACGACTTTTCAAAAGCCTTTTCTTCAGTACCGTCTTTTTTCCATTTTTCAACGTAGGCATATGCTCTGTTATCCGTAGATATTATGCCGTTTCCTAAAGGTCTGTCATCTTTTCCCCATAAATACAGCCCTTTGCCATGCCCGCATATTCCGACTCCCTTTATATCACCGGGATTCACACCGGCTTTATCTATAACGCCCTTTATTACCCTGCAGTTTGCATCCCACATTTCCTCCATCTCTCTCTCGACAAAACCAGGTCTTTCCGCTATGGACGCAGTGGACACACTACATTTTCCGATTTCATGACCATGACTATCAAAAAGTGCTGCCTTAGTCGTAGTCCCTCCATTATCAAGTCCCAGATAATAATTCATGCAGATTACCTCTCTTTTCAAAAAGAGGACTGCCTTTCGGCAGACCTCTATTTTTTATCCGATATTTATTTAGCCTCTGCTGCTTTCGCCCGAACCAGACTTTTCTTCTTTTGATCAGATTTATCTCGGAAATTTGATATAAGGATCGCTGTGATCAAAACGATTCCTGTTACAATTTTTCGTACATTCGCATCAATATCCATAAGTCCAAGGGTATATGTAAGGAACGCCATTATAAGTGTTGCGATTATCGGACCATACATTTTTCCCTTTCCACCATTTGTGGATATACCTCCGAGAACACAAGTCGCGATCGCATTCATCTCATAACCGGTACCCATAGAAGACGAAACCGATCCTCCCATACGTCCTACAAAAAATATCGATGCCACACCTGACATAAATCCCATCAGCATAAATACCATGAGTTTTGTCTTCTTTACATCAATACCGGAATACTGTCCGCATATAGCATTGTTTCCGATTATATAAAGATTACGACCAAATCTGGATTTCTGCAGGATATATACATATACAGCACCCATAATGAGAAAAATCACAAGTGACACCGGCAGAATACCACCGATATTATTCCAGGAAAGGCTTACGTAAAACTCCGGGAAATTTTTAAGACTATTAACATTCAATATGATCTCTACTATTCCTCTAAAAAGCATTGACGAAGAAATAGTTACGATAACTGCAGGCATTCCTATATAAGCTACTAAAAATCCATTTATGGCTCCGCAGAAAACTCCTCCTAAAAGTCCTATAAGCACAGCCAGACCCATTGGCAATCCATTATCTATAGATAGTCCTGTGCACATCGACGCAAATATCATAACCGAAGCACATGAAACATCAATATCTCCAAGCATAAGGATAAGTGCCATTCCAAGAACCAAAGGTCCCACGTCCATACCTGACTGTATGATAGACTGCAAAGTACCTGACTTAAAATAAAGATCCGGTCTTGCCGCTATGAGAACCAGGTTTATCACTATTAGAATATAAATGAGAACCATTTCCCAACTTTTCAAAAATGATCCTAACTTAAAGCCATCATCAACTTTTAAGTTCCTTGCATTACTTTTATTATCAGCCATTAGATCAACTCACTCCTTTCTTTAAGGGCTCTCTTCTCAGCCTGTCTTATCGTAAAGAAGTTGAGTCCGACGGCTCCGATTATTATTGCCCCCTGTATGGCATTAGACCACACTGAAAGCCCCGGAAGCAGACTTATGAACTGTGTTATAAAGGACATCAAAATGAATGCGATCACAACACCATCCATGCGTCCTCTTCCGCCTGTTATGCTGACACCACCAAGCACACATATAGCTATAGCCGTCATTTCATAACTATTTCCTATTGTATAAACACATGTAGCATAATTTGCTGTATACAACATTCCTGCAAGACCTGCAAGCATGCCACACAGTGACATTGAACGGAATATTACGACTGAATCCTTTATACCTGCTACTGCTGAAGATTCCCTACTGGTACCTATCGCATATATTCTTCGTCCATAAGTGGTAAATGCAAGAAAAACACCAAAGATCACAAAGCATACTATCAGTATCCATACTATAGCCGGTATAGCGGCGATCTTACGAGTGGCCCATAACTGATAGCTCTCAGTCATCTGATGAGGCATCCACCACTGTCCCTTACTTACAAGGAACGCAAGACCTCTAAAGATATACATGGTTCCAAGAGTCGCTATCATAGGAACTATCCTGAGATATCCTACCAGGAGTCCATTCAACATGCCACAAAGAAGCCCTACTGCAAGAGCAACAAGTATCCATACAAAAGATGGTATCTGCATGTTTTCAGACATATACCTTGTGGTCACCACACCAACAAAAGCCAATATAGATCCTATGGATATGTCAATTCCTCCGGTAATGATAACCAGCATCTCCGCTATAGCCAAAAGTCCATATACAGCATTATTCTGGATCATGCCTATGAAAGTATTTGGCATAAAGATCGACGGAGTTACTACCGCTGCAACACAGATAATGATCATCAACACAACCACAAGCCCGAAATTTCGGCTGCCGGTCAGTTTTGAAACAAAGGATTGCTCTTTCTTCACCTTAATTACCCCCTTCTGACTTAACAAGCAGAGAAGCATTCAGAATAGTTTCCTGTGTTGCCTCCTTCGGACTAAATTCTCCTGTAACACGTCCGTTACGCAATACAACGATCCTGTCTGCCATTCCGAATACCTCAGGCATTTCTGAAGATACCATAATGATCGCATATCCATTTGCGGCAAGCTCATTCATAATTTCATATATTGAATACTTCGCACCTACGTCGATACCCTTTGTGGGTTCATCGAGTATGAGTACTTTCAAATTGCAATTTAATAATTTCGCAAAAACAACTTTTTGCTGATTTCCTCCGGAAAGAGATGATGGCGGCGCACTTATATCTGATGCCTTTAGCTGTATTTTCTGACAAAGTTCTATTGCTTTGTCCTGTTCCGCCTTTGTGTCAACTACACCTCCCTTTATATATTTGCTCATATCAGCAGACGTCACATTCTGATAAATAGGAAGTTCATTTATAAGTCCCTGTGTCTGCCGGTCTTCCGGAAGAAGTCCTATTCCAAGCTTCAAAGCATCTATTGGACTTTTTATCCGGACTTCTTTTCCCTCAAACTTTATCTTTCCACTGTCAGGCGGCATAATGCCATATATACTCTGACACACCTCCGTACGTCCGGCACCTACAAGTCCGGTAAGTGCAAGAATCTCGCCTTTCCGTACATTAAATGAGATATTCTTGAAATAACCTTCCTTTGAGATATCTTCAATTTCCAATATCACATCGCCGATATTTGCCGTCTTTTCGGGATACATGGCATTAAGTTCACGACCTACCATTGCGTTTACAAGATCGTGATTAGAAATCTTATCAACATCCCAGTTTCCTATATACTGTGAATCCCTAAATACTGTGACTCTCGTTGCGAGACGATACATGTCTTCAAATTTATGTGTTATGAAGATTATAGATACTCCGTTATCACGAAGCCTCTCTGTTATCTGATAAAGCTGTTCACATTCCCTTTTCGAAAGAGATGCTGTAGGTTCATCCATTATGAGTATGCGCGCATTTCTTGACAATGCCTTTGCTATCTCAACCAGCTGCTGCTGAGCAACCGACAGGTTTGACATCGGCTTACTGACATCTATATCCGCACTTAATGGTTCTATCAGTTCTTTTGCTTTTTTCTTCATTTCAGCCCAGTTATAAAAACCGAGTCCATTTTTTATTTCCTGTCCCATGAAGATATTTTCTGTGACAGACAGATCCGGAAATGCCGTAACATGCTGATATATCGCCGCAATTCCCATCTTTGAGGATTCATCGGTAGACTTGAAAGTCACCTTTTTCCCCTCTAACAGCATTTCTCCGCTATCAGGTCTGTGTACGCCGGTTATTACTTTAATGAAAGTGGACTTTCCGGCACCATTTTCCCCCATAAGCGCGTGGATCTCACCCTTTTTCAGCTGAAACTGTACTCCATTCAGCGCGGTTACACCGCCAAAGGTCTTAACTACATCTCGTAGTTCCAAGATATAATCACTCATCCTTAACTTTCCTTTCTTTATATTCATTACTGCAGTCACACAATATCGGCCTCCTCAACAGATCAAATTGTGACGTACAGCAATATAACAGGCATTTTGCCTGCTATTCTCCCCTATAAACAGCTAAGTGATAAATCAATGGATAAGAACAAATACAAATAACCATTATCAACAATACATTTTGTATCCAAAGAAGTACTTAACAGCAGTATACCATATTTCAAAAGTATTAACTTGTATTTTTTGTATATGTTCACTAAAACTTGTACTAAAACAGCAAAAAGCCCCCGACGTTTCTATGACGTCTGGGGGCTTTCTGTTATTCCAGCAATATTAAATTATATTACTCCATGCTGATGTTATCCCATTCCTTCTCAGGAATAAGAGCTACATATGTCTTACCTACGTTGATCTTGATCTCGTTTCCATTAGAATCATAGTAACGTGTTGCATCAAGATCGTTCTGCTTTGTCCATGTTACCTTTACAGCCTTACCCTGAGTAATGAACCATCCCTCGCGGTTAGACTCTGAAGGATAATACATCATGTATCCGTGATCATCGAGCTGCTCAAGTCTTGCATTCTGAAGAAGAAGGTTTGTGAAGGCGATCTGCTTATTTCCGTTGCCTGCATCAACCTCAGCCTGATTATACTGGAAGTACTTGTATGTCTGGCTGTCAGCATCGTACTCAAGGTACGGATTGTTGTGGTGGAACGGAAGGCTGATCTTCTTGCAATCTACAGCGTCTGAATACTCAGAAAGAGTATTCGGTGTATTATGTGATGCAAACTGATAATGCTCTCTGCTGAAAGATGTACCCTCGCTAAACTTCCAATCGCTGTATGTTGTGCTATAGCCTGTGTTCTTAAAGTTCTTCTCAAGATCACCCGGAAGGATATACTCTGTAAATTCTCTCGGCTTACCATTGTTTACACGTGAGAATGTACCGCTGAAACGCTCTACGAAATCGTTTTTATAGAAATTGTCATTCCAGAACGGACCTCCGTCGTGGCAAAGAACTGCGCCCCACTCAGGGAAAATCTGAAGGTTTGTAGGTCTTGTGCTTCGGATTGAACCAAGCTGCTTGATATTTGCCCAATCCTTTACCATTACCATGAAACGTGTAACACCCTCATTTGCTGTAGAGTTTACCATCTCATAAACAATATCTGCTGTAGAAATTCCATAGTGCGGAAGAGCTGTCTTTTCATCATCCACCATTACTGCGATAGGACGCTGATCCTGAAGAGACTGGTCGATCCACTCACCTGTGAGCTCGCTCGCGTACATTCCCTCCGGAGCCTCCTCAGGCACCTCAGTTGATGCAACTTCCTCTGTTGATGCCTCAATAGATACTGCTTCGCTTCCAATCACGATGTCTGCTACCTCTGTTGAAGCAGGTTCCTCTTTTGCTTCCTTCTTGCCACATGCTGTGAAAAGCATAGCACCTGTAAGAGCAAGCACCATTAAATAACTAAGCTTTTTCATTTACATTCCTCTCTTTTTAATACTTTACGTCTAAATTTAATCCTGTATAGCATTTATCTGTAAACGCCATACTTCCGGCGGCACTCTGTCCGCTTTACACACACCAATAAACTATATCACATTCACAACCAAATATCCAATCTGTCTGCTCCTTAACTTTCCTTAAGATTTATCCGATAAATCCTTTGTAGAATATGCTTCTGTGCAGTAATTAAACCGGAGTTTGACAATATGGAAAAGAAATACTTTTCAAAATCAAATATCGAACTTGACAATAAAACTTTGCGCAGACTCATACTGACTGTTTTTTTTGGCTTCTTTGTACTGATGCTGGTCTTTGATTTCGCATTTAAATCCATCGGTCTGCAAAATGAACGCATACAGGATATTGATGATCTGGCTTATACTCAGGTCTTTTTTTCCGATGGAACATCGACAACAGTTCAATCTGCTTCATTTCCGCAGATTCACCACGGCGAACGGGCAATAGTTCATATCCCTGTAAAAAAACTTAATGCACATTCAGGCGATCAGATCTGCTTTGTATTTTATAATTCCGTTGTCCGCGTTTTTTCAAACAGTCATATGCTCTACTCTAACGGAGAACTAGCAAATGCACACGGAAAACTTGCCGGTAATGTTTTTTGCCGTGTTCCAATAAATGCTTCCACAATTAATAGCGGGATGGAAGTATTGATAGAAATCAAGCCTCAACGGCATACATCTATTTCCCGACTTATTCATTTACGGCTTGTTCCTCTCGAAGAGGCAAGCCTGTATCCACTCATAAATCATGAACTGGATTTTATGCTTTTTTCAACCATCCTGGTATTCTCGAGTTTTGTACTTGGTCTCCTTGCCATACTATTTCCATTTGGTCTGAGAAGCCCCAAAGCACTTTCACTGGCAGCCTTCTGCCTCGCTGTAAGCTGCTGGTTCATGGGGTACAATGACATGTTCTACATCTTATCAGATAATGACTTTGTGTGTTCGATGCTCGAGTATCCGGCTTTATACTTTGCACCGATACCGCTTTTTATTTATTTCTATCTGTGTGCCACAGAAAGGTATGCTAAACGGACTTATGGCATTCTAAGTGCAGCATCAGGGATACTATTTGTCTCTGCAACACTTTTAGAATTCTACAGCACCGAGTGGAATTACAATCGGCTTCTCCCCGTTGTACATGTGTCCATCTGTTTGTCTGTCCTTATACTTTTCTTTACATTCCTGCAAACACGTAAAAAAAGAACAGGCATAAGTGATCAGATAATGAATATAGGCGTGGCCGTTTTTGCCATGTTAATAACACTTCAGGTTATAGAGATCCGCGTTTTCAAAACGAACCATGCTGAAATATCAACGCTAAATACATCGTATTCAGCCATCGCTCTCCTGATATTTGTAGGTGCTCTGTTCCTTAACAGTGTGATCAAGTACTTTGAAAGCCAACGTATTTTGTTCGTCCAACATCAGCTGGAAACTATGGCCTATGTGGATACTCTGACCGGCATTCACAGTCGCACAGGCTGCTACAAAGAACTGGAATCTATCGAGCAGGAACATATCACCGACTTTACTGTTTTATTTATAGACGCCAACAATCTGAAACTCGCGAATGACCACTATGGACATGAAACCGGCGATAAACTTATATGCTTTATCGCAAATTCCATTAAAAAAGCTTTTGATGCTGATGGTTTCTACGGACGTTGGGGCGGAGATGAATTTATCGTTTGCTTCAGAAATTCCGCCGAAGTTTCAGGCTTCTTAAATAAATTTTTTAATATCTTAAAAACAGAAGGAACCGATTTTGATTTTCCCGTAACTGTTGCGGTAGGACGCGCAAGCAGCACCAAAGACGCTCCTCTTTCAACAAAAGATGCAATAAATAAAGCCGATGCAGCAATGTATGAAAACAAGAAAAAACATAAAGCTGCCCGAGAAAAGGCTCAAAGAGAAAAAAAATAAGTCCATGAGGGATTTTTTCAAATTCCATCATGGACTTATTTCTACATTGATTTACTTTTTAAGAGCTGACTCTCTATAAATGATATCATCACGGCTAGGACCGTTACTTACCATCGTGATCGGGAATCCAAGATGCTCCTCGATGAACTCTACATACTTACGGCAGTTCTCCGGAAGATCCTCATACTTACGAATTCCGGAAATATCACATTTCCATCCCGGAAGTGTCTCAAGAACCGGCTTTGCCTTTTCAAGTATTCTCGGAGTCGGGAATTCTGTAGTGATCTTTCCATCGATCTCATATCCTGTGCATACAGGAATCTCATCCAGATAACCAAGTACATCTATAACTGTAAGAGCTACATCTGTAGCACCCTGCAGACGGCAACCATACTTTGAAGCCACACAGTCATACCAACCAACTCTTCTGGGTCTTCCTGTTGTAGCACCGTACTCACCGCCATCACCACCACGGCGACGAAGTTCCTCTGCAACCTCTGCATCAAGGATCTCAGATGTGAACACGCCTGCACCTACTGCAGAAGAATATGCCTTTGTTACGGCAATGATCTCTTTAATCTCATAAGGAGGGAGACCTGCGCCGATCGCACCGTAGGATGCAAGTGTAGATGATGATGTAACCATCGGATAGATTCCATGATCAGGATCCTTCATGGTTCCAAGCTGACCCTCAAGAAGGACTGTCTTTCCTTCCTTAAGTGCATCGCAGATGAATGCAGATGTATCTGCAACATAGGGCTCAAGCATCTTTCTGTATTCCATGCAAGTATTGAAAAGCTCTGTAGGATCAAGCTCATCCTTATGATAGAGATCCTTAAGCATAACATTTTTCAGAGTACAGATATTCTCAAGACGATCTCTTAAATACTCCTCATCCCAGAGCTCACATACCTGGATACCGATCTTTGCATATTTATCAGAGTAGAAAGGAGCGATTCCGGACTTAGTTGATCCAAAAGACTTTCCGCCAAGTCTCTCCTCTTCATACTGATCAAAAAGAACGTGATAAGGCATTACCAGCTGTGCACGATCTGAAACCAGCAGCTTCGGCTTCGGAACACCACGTGCAATGATGTCATCAATCTCCTTCATCAGAACCGGTACATTCAGAGCAACACCGTTTCCAATGATATTTGTGACATCCTGATTGAACACACCTGACGGGCATGTATGAAGCGCGAACTTACCATACTTATTCTTAATGGTGTGGCCTGCGTTTGCACCTCCCTGAAAACGAACGACGATGTCCGCTTTCTCTGCAAGGGTATCAGTGATCTTTCCTTTACCCTCATCGCCCCAGTTTGCGCCAACGATTGCTTTTACCATATTGATTTTCCTCCTGGCTAAAGATCTGCGGTAACTCTCCGTTCCGACTGATCCTAAACTTTTCGATCTCTTCAGAAAAGAAACCGATTTCTATGATCTGCCCCAGGCAGACCTCTAATATAATACCACAGCTGTCAAATCCAATGTATACTCTTTAAACATTAATTTCTGTTTTTGTATCATCCAGAAGATCCTTATGCTTCTCAAGTATAGGATTTACAACATTCTTAAGGAATGCATCCACCTGAATCTCCGAACGACCGGTATACTTGGAAGGTTCCAGATTCTTTTCCAGATCCTCCTTAGAGAGGTTGAATCTTCCTCCGATACGTGGATCTGCTGCAATGATCTCCAGCAGATCATTGTCGAGACCCTCTTCCTTTACGTGACGTCCTGCTATCATAGAATCCTCTCTGATAGCCTCATGAAGCTCCTGACGATTTCCGCCAAGTTCAACACAGTGCATCATGATGTTCTCTGTAGCCATGAACGGAAGCTCTGCGCGGAGATGCTTCTCAATTACTTTCGGATATACTACCAGACCATCAACAACATTCAGATCAAGGTCAAGGATACCATCCGTCGCAAGGAATCCTTCCGGAACAGAAAGACGCTTATTTGCAGAATCATCGAGAGTTCTCTCAAACCACTGTACAGCGCTTGTAATAGCCGGATTGAGAACATCAACCATTACGTAACGGGAAAGTGATGCAATTCGCTCAGAACGCATGGGATTTCTCTTATACGCCATTGCAGATGAACCAATCTGTGTCTTTTCAAACGGTTCCTCAACTTCCTTAAGATGCTGAAGGAGACGGATATCATTACTCATCTTATGACTTGTTGCAGCTATTCCGGCAAGTACATTAAGTACTCTTGTATCTACCTTTCTTGAATAAGTCTGACCAGACACTGCATAGCAGGAATCAAAGCCCATCTTCTTCGCGATAGTAGGATCTATCTTGTCTATACGCTCCTGATCACCATGGAAAAGTTCGAGGAAACTTGCCTGTGTTCCGGTTGTTCCCTTTGAACCAAGAAGCTTAAGAGTAGACTGGACATACTCAAGATCCTCCAGATCCATGGTAAATTCCTGAAGCCAAAGTGTAGCTCTCTTACCTACTGTTGTAGGCTGCGCCGGCTGAAAATGAGTAAAGGCAAGCGTAGGCAGAGCCTTATATTGATCTGCAAACTTTGAAAGCTCACGGATAACATTTACAAGCTTCTTTTTTACAAGCTCAAGAGCCTCGTTCATGATAATGATATCTGTATTATCACCTACATAGCAGCTGGTAGCTCCGAGGTGGATGATACCTGCAGCCTTCGGACACTGCTGTCCATAGGCATAAACATGGCTCATAACATCATGACGAACTATCTTTTCTCTCTCACGGGCTACATCATAGTTTATGTCATCCTGATGCTCTTTTAATTCATCTATCATTTCCTGCGTTACTTCCGGAAGTCCCAGTTCCATCTCAGTCTCGGCAAGAGCGATCCAGAGCTTTCTCCATGTACGGAATTTCTTGTCCTGCGAAAAAATATACTGCATTTCCTTTGATGCGTAACGCTCAGAAAGCGGGCTTGTGTAACGATCTGTTGACATTCTGGTCTCCTTTTTACTTTTCAAAACTACCACGGATATCTTCTTTCGGCGGATCAACCGGATAATGACCGCTGAAGCAGCCATCACAGATAGCCATTCCATTTACCAACTCAGGAAGTCTCTCGACTCTTAAATAATTCAAGGAATCAGCACCTATGATCTGACGGATTTCCTCAACATTTTTTCCTGTCGCTATAAGCTGATCCTCTGCCGGCACATCTGTACCGAAAAAGCAAGGATGCAGGAACGGCGGCGAACTGACCATCATATGAACCTCAGTAGCACCTGCTTTTCTAAGCATCTCTACGATCTGATCACTTGTAGTACCACGAACGATGGAGTCATCCACCATTATGACTTTCTTGCCGCTAACAGCTTCCCTGATCGGATTCAGCTTGATCTCAACAGCATTTTCCCTGGCTTTCTGCTTAGGTTTTATGAAGGTACGTCCAACGTATCCATTTTTGTAAAATCCTATACCATAGGGAATTCCTGATTGAAGTGCATATCCCATCGCAGCTACGTTTCCGGACTCCGGAACACCGATAACTACATCGGCTTCGATGGGTGAATCCATAGCCAGAAATCTTCCTGCCTGGATACGTGCCTGATATACGCTGATATTATCGATCACCGAATCAGGTCTTGCAAAATAGATATATTCAAAGATACAGTGACCACGCTTAGACGGTTCTATACAAAGCGTGCGATCTGACTGGATACCGTTTTCCTTAGAAATGGAAACGACTTCGCCCGGCTCCACATCTCTGACATATTCTGCACCGATAGTATCAAGAGCAGAAGTTTCAGATGTAAGGATCCAGGAATTACCTCTCTTACCGATAACAAGAGGTCTGAACCCCCATGGATCTCTTGCGCCCATGAGTTTTCTCGGACTTGCTACTACAATAGAAAATGCACCGACTAATCTGGAACACGCCTTCCGGAATGCTTCCTCTGCATTTTTAGAATTGAGTCTTTCTCTTGCAATATAATAGGCGATGACCTCTGAATCGATCGTCGTCTGAAAGATAGCACCGGTATATTCCAGTTCTCTGCGAAGTTCCGGAAAATTAACCAGATTACCATTATGAGCTAATGCAAGAGTTCCTTTAACATAGTTCAATACCAACGGCTGTGCATTTTCTCTTGTGGATGCACCTGCAGTTGAGTATCTGACATGACCTACACCGAGATCTCCGTGAAGCTTTTGAAGACTTTCACTATCAATTGCCTCACTGACAAGTCCCATGTTTTTCACGCTGGATACAACGCCTCTGGCGCCATTTGTATCCTTGACCGCAATACCTGCACTTTCCTGGCCTCTGTGCTGAAGAGCATAAAGACCATAGTAAACTGTCTGCGCGACATCATTTCCATCGAAATCATAGATTCCGAATACGCCGCACTCCTCACCCAGTCTGTCAAAATCCATTCATTTTCCCCATGATGTGCCTGCCCGCCAAGCATAAACACACCAAAAAACAAAGAGCCTGTAACTGAACCCTGGAACGTATGTCAGCGGAAACATCGTTCAGAATAGATCCAGTCGAAACAACGTTGATTATTATATATCACAGCTAAAATCCATGCAACGAAAAACTATAATGATTCAACGTATTAAATCATTTTATCGTGAACTCCACAGCAAATGCTTCGTTTACGTGTGAACAGTTATCATTTTACAGACTATTCACTGTTGGTCATATTTTGACACTATTGCCAATATCTCACGACCGTATTCAGGATAATCATGAACAATCGAATTTATTTCATCCTTAGACTGATCACGGTTTTCGGTATTGTATTCTACGCGCTTTCTTAAAGACTGCCTGCGAACGATCAGGTCATGACGCACTTCCACCATTTCCTTAGGATTAACCAACGCCTCACACTGGTTTACCCATACATTCGGATCATGGATCTGTGCTTTACGAAGCTGTTTTACCAGACTCTTCTTTTCTTCTGCAATTTCCGAATCATTTCGTTCAAGAGCCTGTCTTGCCTTCTTTTCTTCCAGATAATTATCCCAATAATAAACCAGCTCATTAGAAACATTTATATGATATTTACGATATTCATATTCCAAAAGGTTCGTAGTATTGACATATCGAACCTTTACCTTATTTTGCTTTGATACTACTGCATTAAGGTAATGCTCCGTCTTTCTGAGCTGTGCTGCAGCACCTGCATAGTTCACATATTCCGCTGTAAATGCTGCAGCTGCAACTGCTGCCGTAACAAAAAATCCCACGGTTGCATCCAGCTCCATCACAAACTGAAGTATGCAGAGTAAAAAGATCAGCAGCACCCCAAAAGCCAGCGTGATCCCTACCATATTTCTCATATTTCTTATCGTAAGACGCAGCTCACGGGCACGGAAAGAATTGACAGCCTTTTCACTTTCAAGCTTTTGCATATCTCCCCTTACAAGCTCACGATATTCTTCATTTTGCCGAATCTTTTCTATATCCATTGGAACATCGCGTTCATAACGGTTCATGAGCATATACTGGGACTCTGAGATCTTTCCAAGGCTTTTCTGATTCGCACGTGACTGTCTGTCAAGATTAATGATCCGCTCTGCCGTCGAATTTATAGGATTCCTGATATCAGAGGGAAGATTGTCGATCGCCTCCATATCTTTCAGATACTCAGTGACAAGACGATACTCCATCGTCGCCTTCTCAACTTCTTCTGTAGCCTCGATCATCTGCTCGCAGCAATTAGATATATATCTGTCCCGCTGCTCCTTGTCACGTATATCAATAGAAGATCTGCGAAGAGGTGCATTCTCCTCACGTATTTCATCACGATCTACATCAGCTGCATCTCCATCCTTTTCAGCCGAAGTCCGAAACGGATTTTTCAATTTACTGCGAAACCATTCTGTAATCTTCATATTCTTCTGTACTCATTCTTCCAGAGCTCAAGAACTTCTGACAGTACTTTGCTCTCCCCAAAACTGTCTCCATTTTTCCTGCGGTTCTCTGCATTCCGTACCATACGGGCATCACGCCTTCTGATAACCTTTGTTTCGGCGTGCTTCAGCAGCTGCTCCACTTTCACCGCAGTTTCTTTAGAAACACCTCTGCCTGCTAAATATTTCTCATACTCATCATCTGATAAAGATAATTTTCTCGCAACCAGTAACTCTGTTTCTGTTTCCTCATCCGGTTTTAACCGATATGATTCTTCAAAGTAATCAGCTGCACGACTGAATAAAAACATCTCGGCACAACCTACACCGATATTATTGCAAAGTCTGGCTGACTCCTCCGGCATACTGTTCCTGTCCATATCCTGTAATGCCGAATAGTACTCCATGACCGCGCGGGATGTATGTCCGCATTTCATTAAAAAATCTCCGCGGATCTTGTGTTTTTCGTGACTGCTCAGGCGATCCGTAACTGCCAGTGCTCCCAGTATGGTCACGAGTTCTGTTCCCGATACAAAGTCAGATGCCTTAAACAGGCACTCAACAAACGCTGAAAGATCGCCATCATTATTCATTATCTCAGCGAGTTTGTCTGCAAGGGATGAAAGACAAAGCTCACATCGCACAAATTTTACAAATTCTTCACTCATAAGCGAAGAATCTATCATAAATACATTTTCCCTAATGTAGAAAAGCAGTTCTTCCAGAGAATAAATCCCCAGTCCCGCCCCTTTCATATGAAAAGGTGACGAAGCTCTCTGCCCAACGCATTGATAAACCATAAACTCATCCTTATAATGTGATCCTCTCAGTCTCCCTAAGTCCTGAGGATTTGAAGAGATCTCCAAAACCAAGATCCGTGATGGTCACTTCCAGCCGTTCTTTCTCGATAAACCTAAAATCCATACCGATACGGCTGGCTCTGTCCGGCCTTTCCGGCATCCAGTCAAGGCGGAGAACTACATTTCTCTCAGAACCATCCATCATTCCGGTAAGTACCACAGTGACTTCTCTGTCTGTTCCCAGAAGGACCTCAATATGCGACTCCGCATTGTACCAGCTTATACCCGCATCTATAACCGGTAACTGTGTTTCTCTGCCGATAGCACTCACACACCTTATACTGATGTTTTGCTTCAGGCTGTCATCATCAAGAAAAAGATATCTCCTGGAAAGTCTGCTCCAGAAAACCGCGTCCATGGCTGCATGACATGCACCTTTACTGTAGAGATTCTGCCCCTGAAACACTCTGCCCCTGCCGCAAAGAAACCGAAGTGTTTCTCTTTCCCAACGCACCTCAAACCTCTTTCCGGTAAGATAAATAACAGACGGCATCTCTTTCCTCAACGCCTCCTCTGCTATTTCCAAAAAAACACTGTCCATATGCTCAGGCTGGCCTGAAAGAAACGGTAGCATTTCCGGACATTTACGACCTTCTGTAGTCACGATAGCCGGTCTTGTTCTTCCGTCTATGACAAGGCGGCGATACTCAAAATGCTCATCATCATAGTCAAAGAGGATAACTCCGTTTCTCCATAACTCCACCGGCTGACTCATTGCATAATAATAAAAACTCTCCGCATGACTTACGAACCTTACCTCAGGTATCCGGATTCCCGCCTGATGAATAGCCTGACAGAGGATTCCCGGCAACAATTCAGTAACTTCAGACACCGAAACCACTAGTGCTATCGGTTCTGCATCAACTGTTTCCAACGGAACCCTGAGGAGCCATGACAAAAAACTTCCAATAAGATCCGTCGGATCTATTTCCCCAACTTCGTCATAGAGCTTATTTCCCTCAAGCGCCGCACTCAAAAAATGATCCACAGGTTCAGAACCATTTTTTTCTGCTTCCTCAATCGCCTTGTAACCAAACACAAACCTGTTTCCGTTTTTCAGGCGGAAAGCAGCTACCGGAAAAGCGAAGTTTTCCTCCTCAGCTCCGATCCGCTCTGTTTTCACTTCTTCCTCTGGCCCAAAGCAATATGATATTTGTGCTGTATCTTCAGTAAGATCTATTCCGAAAACAACCTTTTTCTTTTCTATTATTTCCATTCGTTTCGTTTTTATCTAAGCCGAAATACTTCCGACACGATCTCCGATTTATTTATATACTGCTCCATTAGCCCTCTGAGACTTTCTATATCACCGACCGACTGGCAAACAAGCATGTCATTGATCAGGTCATACCTGGAATCATTACGATCCAGACGAGTGACATCTCTTTCTATACTCCTGCTTTCCGTAAGGTTTGACCTTCCATCGATTTCTTCAGTCACATAATACTGAAGCGTCTCACCAAAAAAAAGGACCATATTTTCGGAATATATGCCCTCATACATATTAGGCATATCTTCTTTTCTATACTCGTCTACACTCTCTCCTTCCCCGGATATCAAGGAATGAAGTACCACCTTGCACCTCGGGCTGGCCTTATACTCTATAAATGTTCTATCGCTAAACAACGCCAGAGCAGAAACATATTTCCTGTAATTTCTAAAATATTCAAACATCAGTCCGCGTTCCATAAGCGAAGAAACCACATCAGCCAATTCTTTCCTAAGTGAATCCGAAGCTCTTTTCGAATCAGCGGCATACTTTGTAAGAGCCAGCGCGCAGATTTCAGACATCTGCTCCCCTTCTCTAAGTCTCCTGAGAATAGAATCAAATATCTCAGCTGAAGTTATCCTGTCCTTTACAAAGTACTCATATGAACTGTAATCGAGGAATGCCCTTATAAGCTTCTGCCTGCCGCCTCTCTTGCAGTAATCTGCAAAAATCTCATCTTTTTCACCTACAAAAGATCTTGCATAGAGCATCTGATTAAGAATACGCTCCTCGATCGTCATTACATCTACATCAAATCCTACGGATGCTTTCCAGATATCACGCATATCACGTACTGTACCATGGAAATTTCCGCAAAGGAAGTTCAACATTGCCTCATCATATTTTCCGGCCCGGAAAACCATAAAGCACAGATCCAATAGTCTTGGATCCTCAGTATTTACTCCCTCCTGTATCATACGGCTTACGAGACGGACAAGGATCTTTGGATCTACTCCTTCCGGTCCGCAGGTCGTCACACATTCATAAGCATTGCGATGCATCCCACAGATAACCATATATCGAACAAGTTCTGAACGGGTATGACTGCTGAATTCTTTTATAGGAGCATCTGCCAAAAGCTCATAGAGTTCATCGATCCTGTCCTGCTCATATAGAAATCTCATGAGCTCGCGTCTAAACTCTTCACGTATCTCCGGTTCTATCTGATCTGAAGATACAAGAGTCCGGGCAGAATCTACATTGAATTCGTTTACTGATGCTGCCCTGCGTCCGATACCGCAGATATAAAACGCGATACCTGCACGATCTGTTCCAAAATTTGTAAGTGCATGAACAAAATGTGCCGGATTAAGCATCTGACGATCCTTCAAAGCAGGACTCGGAACAGAAAGACGTCCATCCGCATACTCAAATGCCAGCGAATATTCCGTACCATAGATCGAGATATATGCACGGCCTTCATTTACCGGTGCTTTCTTTAACGGGATTATTCCTTCCTCCGCCACTATAATATTTCGAACTCTCTTATCCGGTATTCGGATCCTGTGGCGGAAAATCACCGGAGCGATTGCTTTTTCAAACTCGTCCTTATTTTCAGGTTCTTTAAGAGAAGCTGCATATTCGTATACCACTGACATGTTTTTGCTCAACACATTTTGCTCTGCAACACGTGTTGCAAATTGCAGTATCTTCTCA
Source organism: Lachnospiraceae bacterium MC2017 (assembly GCA_000701625.1). Classification (GTDB taxonomy): domain Bacteria; phylum Bacillota; class Clostridia; order Lachnospirales; family Lachnospiraceae; genus NK4A144. The sequence continues at coordinate 36,638 of JNJK01000006.1, read as the reverse complement.
CTATTTTCCTTTAACAGATCTGCCGTTCTGCTCTGATTACGTATCATATTGGCATATAACAATGCCATCCTCTCATCAGAGACACCTGACTTCATTCCAAAATACAGAAGAACCTGACGTGGGAGAAGCTGATCATAGTCCAACGGAACAGAATTAAGATACGATTCATATAGTCTCGTTACCTTAAATGACTTCTCTACTCCTATCGAATACCATCCAAATTCTTCTTTTCCATATCTCGCATTACGAATCAGAAGCGTACATACCGCTTCCGGAATTTCTTCTGTATGGAAAGTATCATAGTAGGCTTTCAGTACACGGATAAGAATCTTTGAATATCCATCCTTACGTAATGTCAGATATACCATCCTTGAAACCAATGATTCATACATCACTCCATTACGTACGCCCCACCAAAGAGTCTGAATGTAAAAATCGTCCATCACATCCCAGGACTCCGGCCAGTCTTTCAATGCCGCCAATGCTTCTATATACAGCAATGGACTGCGGCTTCCGTTTTCAAATGCTTTGCGGATAAGAGCCAGTCGGGTTTCTGTATCTCCTGCTACTGACTCATCAAGGTAAAGTGTCAGCCAGGTGAGACGCATAGATCCGGGATTTTTCCTGAGCATTTCTCTAACACTCTCTGAGCGGCTCTTTACGATATCAGGATCTCTGTTAAGCAGTGCTTCCAGATAATCACAATATCCCGTGTATTCTACCGGCATTCCCCCAAGTGAAAGATTATTTCTGACATGCTCCAATATAAAACCAGCTTCACGATTTCTCCCCTCTGCCAAGAGGATCTGAGCCATATAAAGTCTGGCTTCCATATCCCGCTCATCATCTCTAAGCAGCTTTTCTGTAAGAGTCATAGAACGACTGCACCATTTTTTCACATCTATACGATGAGTTCTGAACTGCATATATGTACGCATGAGTTCCAGAATTATATGCTGCTTACGCCGCTTATCAAGTTTCTCTTGTGAATTTTCTGATGATGAGCATACGATGGTAAACGGAATGACGATCACTGTTCCTGTACAAGAAATCGTCAAACTTCCAAGATTCTTTCCTGCATGAAGATCCGAATATTTTATCTGATACGGAATTGTCAGCAGATCTCCACTAAAATCTTCCGCCGAATATTCATACCTTTCCGCACGTATAAAGTCTCCATCGCAATCAATGTCCAGATGAATGTAACCCCACCCGGATTTTCTTATCTTTATTTCACCCTCTATGTCATCACTCACATCCGTCATTTCTATCTTTGCGACATCGGTAGAAAAAACAACGGGTGATTTTTTGTGGACAGCAATGAGAAACTGTTCCATATTTGCTGCAGAGCCGGGTACCACCGAATACAGACGGTACTCATTCAGAAATCTCCGGTCAGAATCCTGAAATATCTCCGAAAAAGAACGTGAATAAAAAACTCTGACAGCCTCATCAAAACTACGACGTGCGAGATTTGTAAAGTGAAAAAGATTTCTTATCCTTCCTTCTTCTGAATCCAGATAGTTTCTCACTACACTTACAGAAAATGGAAGACGGTATTCACCTGCATCGGAAATTACGAAAATGACTCCCCTGACGACATTGCCGGGTTCCAGACCACTGGCATCAAAGGAATACTGCACAGTAGCAGTCCTTTCATCCGCTTCTGCATTGACACAGACAAGTCTCGGGCTGGACGTGCTGATCATTCCCCTAAGGATTCCCTCCTTGCTTGATTCGATATGGAAGGTTCCTGTAGCTTTTTCGCCGGGATGAATGATCAGGTCGATCTTTTTTTCAGAAAACACCAGAGAATCATGCTCATATTCAAACTTCCCGCTTAAGATTTTATCCAGACAGGTTTCCTGCATGATTTCCCCCAGGTATTAGAATTGTTACTGTTCACTCGCTTTCAGCTCGTTCACGTAACGGATTTTGCCAATTAAATCGCCTGCGGCGATGGGCAAAATCCAATGGCTATTCAACTTTTTTGGTCGTAAACTCCGCAGTAAATGCTCCGTTTACGTGTGAACTGTAACTTAGATTTTTTACTTTCTTGAAAGAAAAACGAAGCTGCATTAAACTAAGACTAAAGCAGTCGCAAAAAGTTGTACTATTCACCGACTGTAACGATATGATTATACCACGACCAATAACTTATTAAAAGACTGGCGGAGGCAGTAACAATGATAAAACACACCGATCATTTTCATGGAAGCGATCTGGAAAAAATTGAACAAGTCTATGGCATAAAAAAAGAAGATATCATTTCTTTTTCTGCCAACGTAAATCCTCTCGGAATCTCAAACCTGTTAAAGGAAACCATTTCCGAGCATGTTACATGCATAGAAACCTACCCGGATCGCGAATATACTGAACTAAGAAAAACCCTTGGTAATTATTGTGGCGCCGATCCATCACACATCATAGTCGGTAACGGCTCTACGGAACTGATATCCATCCTTATCGAACTCAGGCACCCCAAAAAAGCTATGATATTAGGACCCTCTTATTCAGAATACGAACGCGAAGTAAGCCTCGGCGGTGGAACTTCCCTTTATTTTCCATTAAAAGAAGCTGACGGCTTTAAGCTGAATATAAATGCACTTGAGGAAAGGCTCACTGACGATGTTGATATGCTGATCCTCTGTAACCCAAACAATCCTACCTCCACGGTTATTGATCAAAAAAGTCTGAGACAGGTTTTGGATATCTGCAAATCCCGTGATATCTTTGTAATGGTTGATGAGACTTACATAGAATTTACGGAAAATATGGAAAAACTCGAGGGAATCCCTCTCACCGCCGTATATAGCAATCTGTTCATCATACGCGGTGTCTCCAAATTTTTCGCCTCACCGGGTCTCAGACTGGGATATGCAGTCACCGGTAACGAAGATCTGATCCGGGAGATCAACACAAAAAAACATCCATGGTCCATTAGTTCCATCGCAGAGATAGCAGGAAGGATCATGTTCTGTGACTCAGATTATATCAAGCGCACTCGCAATCTTATCATCACAGAAAGAAAACGTGTTACGAACAGGCTTAACAGTATGAAAGATCTGGGAATTACCTGCTTTGAACCCTCAGCGAACTTTGTACTTTGCCGTATCGACTCCGACAAAGCAGATGCTGACACTCTCTTTGATACCTGCATAAGGCAACACATGATGATAAGAAACTGCAGCACATTTCCATTCCTTGACAATCATTTCTTCCGTATCTGCTTCATGAATCCGGATGACAATAACCGTCTTCTTGACTGTATCGAAAATGCTTTGAAGTAAGAATAAGTTAAAAAAGGATCACCGCTCTCCACTGCGGTGATCCTTTTTTATTATGCCTAATTCTCTCCGGTCCTATTCGAGTTCCAGCACTATGTCTTCCACATATTCAGGAGTTTCAGGATCAGTCTCCTTTTCTCCTGTGCCGACACTTTCCTCTGCACTCTCCCCGGTTCCGTTTCCGTTTCCATCAGAAACATCACCGGAAGCATCGTCACTGGCTGACGGTACTGTATCTACTGGAACATTATCAGCAGGTTCCTCCCCCGAAGGCTCTGCCACGATAACAAGATTTTCTGCTGAAAGTCCACCAAAGATCTTATCTTCCGGGTTTTCTGCAGCCGTCAGTTCAAACTCATACCATTTACCGCTGTACTGTCCGTTCTCACCGATCTGCCCCATATAGAACCGACCATTTACCATGATCTTTCCATTCAGTTCGGTAGCTCTCTCAACAAGTGGTTTTTTCAGGAACAATGTGTTACCTGACAGTGAAGAAAATTCCTTCTTTGTCACGATAGAACTTTCGCCTACAAGATATGCTGCTTCCAGCGATGTATTATTCACGTCTCCGCTGTAGGACGTCTGACCGCTCAGCAACAGCAAGGATGCAACTGCAGACGAAAGATGCTTTCCAACCTTCTTTGACATTTTGAATTTTCTCGCAGAATTATCGGAAACCTTCTCTTCTCCGCCGTTTTCGGAAACCGTCTTCTCCACTGACGGTTCTTCAGGAATTTCCTCTCTATCTCTCTCTTCAAAAGGAATAGTCCCCTCCGTTCCTTCCTGCAGTCCGTAATCGGGAGCTTCTTCTACAGATGTAGGAATTTCCTCAACAAGATCATTTAGAGACAATTCCATACTATCATCAGGTACTACATCCGTTGACGCTTCCACCGCGTCCATACTGACAGCTTCTCCCACAGATACAGAAGAAACTGTAGCATGACGATGTAGTTCCACCGTCCCGACTCCGGCCCCTGTTCCGGCCACTGCCACAGCTACTGCTATAGCAACACTCTTAGCCGCAGCTCCTCCCGCGGCACCTGCCGCAACTGCGGTTCCTGTTCCCGCTGCCGCTGCAGTACCTGCTGCAGTAGCCGTACTTGCTGCGGCTGTACCAACCGCTGCTGTCCCTGCAATTCCTGCAGTTTCAGCAACTGCTGCCGTACCTGCCGCTGCCGTACTCGCCACTGCAACACTTCCTGCCGAAGCCCCGGACACTGTAGCCATAGACACTCCAGTGCCTGCAACTGCCGCCTGACCTGCTGCAGATGTACCTGTTACAGCAGCAGTTCCCGCAGCTGCTGACGCTGCTGTGGTTGCCGCTGCTGTTGTAATGGCACCTGCCGTAAGTCCGACTCCGGTACAAATACCGGAGTAAAGTGTCTGCGCTTCTGTCGCTGCGAGAACAGTTTTTGTCGAAATCTGTTGTACCGCAAGGAATATCAGCGGTGCTGACAGAACGACTGCTCCTGTGCTGGTATGATTAGCTTTCGCATCTTTTTCCAGCCTCTTTTTCAGAAATTTGCGGGCATAATTCAGTCTGCTCTTAACTGTACCCACAGAACAATCCATGACCTCTGCGATGTCATCGATCTTGATATTGTCATAGTAGTAGGCCACAACGGTCATACGCTGTGCTTCCGGTAATTCCTCGATAAGCGCAGCTATGCGATCACGTTCCTCCTTCTGCTCCGCAGAGATATCCGGCCGGGAGTTATCATCGTGAGATTCGAGATTTTCAAATACACTCTCGAAATCCTCATCAAGCAATAATTCAGTTTTTTTCCTGAATAATTTCATTCCCTGCCTATAGGTAATCGCTCCAAGCCATGAAAACAAGCTTTCCGGCGTTTCCAGAGACCCGATGGATTTGAAAGCTTCCATATAGACGATCTGAACCAGATCCTTAGCATCATCCTCATTTTTCATGATCTGACGCGCACGGAAGTACACAAAATTGTACGTTGCCGAATAAACCTGATTAAAACCCTCTTCTTCTCCAGCTTTCATCTTACCAACGGCCGATATGAGTTTCTGGTCTATCTCCATATATTGAGATCTCCGATTACCTTTTTCCTCCTTTTCTCCTGCAATACCGGCCTCCACACCGGCACTGCAACCAAGCTTCTTCATTCATACTCCATCAACTGCTCTGCTCCAGGCACATGGATCATTACCGAATCCGGAGCATGATGAATCCGCAATCTCTCTCATCTGTGTCACTATTCACTTACACTCCGGCATCCAATTGCACCGTCTGCATGTGAACCGTAACTCATCGGCTACTGTTTAGTACCCGTAAAGAGGAAAAAGGTTTTAGATTATTTGCTTTTGTTTACATTTAACCGACAGAGAGGCCTGTATACAACTGATAATACTTCCCCTTTTCTGCCATAAGTTCTTCATGTGTACCACGTTCTATAATATGTCCCTGCTCCATGACCATGATGCAGTCGCTGTTTCGCACAGTCGACAGTCTGTGAGCTATGACAAATGTAGTACGGCCACGCATCAGAGAATCCATCCCTTCCTGGACTATTCTCTCTGTACGTGTGTCGATGGAACTCGTTGCTTCATCAAGTATCAGCACCGGCGGATCTGCCACTGCTGCCCTTGCGATAGATAATAATTGTCTCTGCCCCTGACTTAACGATGAACCATCTCCTGTTATCATGGTATCATATCCATCCGTCATCTGTCTTATAAATCCATCAGCACTTACAAGTTTTGCTGCTGCCTCAACTTCCTCATCCGTGGCATCAAGCCTTCCGAAACGGATATTTTCACGTACCGTACCGGTAAAAAGATGCGTATCCTGAAGCACCATTCCGAGAGATCTCCTAAGATCTCCCTTGCGGATCTTATTTATGTTGATACCATCATATCTGATCTTTCCGTCCTGAATATCATAAAAACGGTTAATAAGATTTGTAATGGTGGTTTTTCCCGCGCCGGTTGAACCCACAAACGCAATTTTTTGTCCCGGCTTTGCAAATAATTTTACATCATGAAGAACCATCACGTCATCATTATACCCGAAATCGACACCAAGCATCTCAACATTTCCTTTAAGTTCTTTATAATCCGTAGTGCCGTCAGCCTTATGATAATGTTTCCACGCCCAACGCTCCGTTCTTTCAGGAGTCTCTATAAGCTCGCCGTCAGGGCCTTCTTTTACATTAACAAGTGTCACATATCCTTCATCTCTCTCCGGTTCTTCATCAAGAAGTGCAAATATACGCTCTGCTCCGGCAAGAGCCATTACAACAGCATTTAACTGCATACTTATCTGATTTATCGGCATACTGAAACTCTTATTAAATGTGAGAAAAGAAGCCAAACGCCCGAGAGTCAGTCCCGAAACACCAGTAAGCGCCAGTATGCCTCCTGCTATTGCGCATAGCACATAACTCAGATTTCCAAGCTGCGCATTGATAGGTCCCAATACATTTGCAAACTGGTTGGCATTATACGCACTCTCGTATAATTCCTGGTTTCGTTTCTCAAATTCCTCGATGGCCTTTTCTTCATGACAGAAGACTTTAACTACCTTTTCTCCGGTCATCATCTCCTCGATATATCCATTTAAGGAACCGAGATTTTTCTGCTGCTTCTTAAAATAATTACCGGACAATCCTGCAGCTTTCTTTGAGGCAAAAAGCATAACTGCGACCATAAACACCGACAGGATCGTAAGCGGAACATCCAAAAACAGCATACTGAAAAATACGCTCACGATCGTCACAGCACTGTTTAAGAACTGCGGCAATGACTGGCTTATCATCTGTCTTAAGGAGTCAATATCATTTGTATAAACAGACATAATGTCGCCATGCGCATGAGTGTCAAAATACTTTATCGGAAGACTCTCCATCTTTGAAAAAACGTCACTTCTGAGCCTTAACAAAGTTCCCTGACTGACCCTGATCATGATCCTCTGGTATGCAAAAGTCGACAGTACACCTATTATATAAAAAACAGCGACTCTTAACATTGCATATAGGAGAGGGGAAAAATCCGGTGAATCCGACTTTACCATCGGAGTAATATAATCATCTATGAGATTTCTCATAAATAACGTTCCCTGCACGTTTGCCAGCACTCCGGCAAATATCAGAAAAACAACCAGGACAACCCTGATCCCGTACTCTTTCATAACGTATCCCATTACACGCTTAAAAAGCTTTCCGGGATTTTTAACACGAACCCTGACTCCGGGAGTTCCTCTCCGTCGTCCAAATTCTCTGACTCGTCTTTCAGCCATTATGCCTCTCCTCCCTTCTCGTCAAAATCAGCATTTCCTTTTGTCTGGGATTCGTAGACATCACGATAGATCTCATTGCTATTTAACAGATTTTCATGTGTGTCAAAACCACTAACTCGTCCATTATCCATGACAATGATCCTGTCAGCACTCTGTACGCTGGATATTCGCTGGGCAATGATAAATCTGGTCATTCCCGGGATTTCTTTTGCAAACCCCTCTCGTATCTTTGCATCAGTTGCTGTGTCAACAGCCGAAGTAGAATCATCGAGTATCAATATCTTTGGATTTTTTAGAAGAGCTCTTGCAATACATATTCTCTGCTTCTGTCCGCCAGACACATTGGTTCCGCCCTGCTCGATATGTGTATTGTATTTCTCCGGCATCCGCTCTATGAACTCATCTGCACAGGCGATCTCACAGGCTCTTTTACACTCTTCTTCCGTTGCATTCTCATTTCCCCAACGGAGATTATCCAGGATCGTACCACTAAAAAGTTCATTTTTTTGTAATACGACAGCAACCTGATTCCTGAGTGTCGTAATATCATACTCCCTCACATCTTTGCCGCCTACTTTTACACTTCCCTTTCCCGTGTCATAAAGTCTGCTTATGAGATTTACCAGCGAAGATTTGGATGATCCTGTTCCACCTATGATACCTATGGTCTCTCCTGCCTTTATATCAAGATTTATATCCGACAAAACCGGCTCGCCATTTCCATACGAAAACCACACATGATCAAATGTCACTGAACCATCTTCAACACTCATTACCGGATTTTCCGGATTTTTAATGTCCGATTCCTCATTTATGATCTCAGTTATCCTCTGCGCACTTGCTGAAGACATACTGACCATCACAAATATCATGGAAAGCATCATGAGACTCATAAGTATGTTCATGCAATATGCAAGCAGACTCATTAGCTGACCTGTAGTCAGATCACCTGAAACAATAAAATGTGCTCCAAACCAGCTTATAAGAAGAATACATGCATATACCGTAAACTGCATGACCGGCATATTTAAAACCACAGTACTTTCAGCTCTAACAAACATTTTATAAATATTTTTGCTGGCGCTGTTAAAACGATCCTCCTCATATTTCTCACGCACAAACGCTTTTACTACTCGTATTGCAGAAACATTTTCCTGTACACTTGAATTTAGATCATCATACTTTTCAAATACTTCTTTGAAATACTTTGTTACCCTTGACATTATAAACGCGATAAACATCCCAAGGAAAATCACTGCCACAAGATAGATGGATGCAAGCCTCGGACTTATCACGAATGCCATGGTCATAGCAACTATGATCGATGACGGCGCTCTCATAAACATACGCAGGAGCATCTGATAAGCATTCTGTACATTCGTAACATCTGTAGTAAGTCTTGTCACAAGTCCTGCCGTCGAATACCTGTCAATATTAGAAAAACTATAAGTCTGAATATTTCGAAACATTGCATTTCTTAGGTTTCTTGCAAGTCCTGCCGAAGCTCTTGCGGCAGTACAGGCTCCCATAATACCTGCAAAAAGTCCAAGCAGCGCCACGATTATCATAAGACCGCCATCACGGTATATATGATCCAGATCACCTGTCATTACACCCTTATCAATGATCGACGCCATAAGAAACGGAATGATCATTTCCATTATTACTTCAAGAAACATAAAAAAGGGAGTCAGGAAAGAGTCTCTCTTAAACTCTCTCACCTGACCTCCTATCGTTTTTAATATTTCTTTTCCTGAAATCGAATTATAGGTTTTTTCCATAATAATAATTATTGCCTTTCAAAAAACGTCAGACAAATGACGCGGATCATATTTCGACCATTTGTCGAACAACTCATATTAAATTGTAATCAGGAGAAGCGTTCCCTTTCCCTTTATGCTGTACTCTCCTTCATCAGCAGATACCAATATTCCGTCGCCCTTAAGGATTTCCATACGGATTTCCTCATCCTTCAAGATCATCTCTCCATCAATAGTCAGCAAATGATGGAAAGAAGTACCATCTGTCTTCAAAGTAATTTCACCATTCACTTCTATCTTATCAAGCGTAAAAGTATCACATTTTACCAGGTGATCTCCGTCATTTCTCTCCGGAACACCAGCCGTAAGAATAGCTGCCTCTACAGCATCATCGATCATAAGCTCTCTTGGCTGACCATCAGGCTTCACTCGTCCAAAGTCATATACTCTGTACTTAACCTGTTCATACTGCTTTACTTCTGCCGCAAGAACACCGGCACCGATACTATGAAGTATTCCCGATGGTAGGAAATAAATCTCACCCGGATGTACCGGCTGAAAATGCAGCTCTTTCATCAATTCATTTTCTTCGATCTTACGGCGAAATTCCTCTTTTGTAAGATCATGCTCCAGACCGTAAAAGATCCCGGAATTTGGCAGACAGTCAAGTATATACCAGCACTCATCATTGCCCTTAAGAAGTCCCTTTGCGTCGGCATACTCATCCCTTGGATGAAGCTTTATCGAAAGGTTTTGATGCGCATCGATAAACTTTACAGAAATAGGAAACTGCTTAAATCTGGAGTAATTTGTACCCGTTACGGCTTCGCCGCCCTGCTCCAGATATTCCTTTACAGTCTTTCCCTTGTATTCCCCATTTCTGATGGTTGTGAGGCCCTCCGGATTACATGATAATTCCCATGTTTCAGATAATACATAGCCATGGTATTCAGACTTTCCAAAATTCTTTTTTAGCCTGCTCCCTCCCCACAGATCGTCCTTGTACGCGGGTTTCAGCTTATAAACAGCCATGTTGTTCCTTCTCCTTTAAAAAATTTTAAAATCTTTCTCCTCCGCTTATGCGCTCATAAGTCAGGAAATAATAGATCAGACTAAAATATGTCTGTTCTTCACTTCTCATAGTCAGTTTCCACTCCGGATCATGATCAAGGTCCGGAAGATATGCATCTGCTTCATATACATGATCGATCCTTGTGATAAGTGCCGTATCACAAAGCGGCAAAAGCAGCTTATAAATCTGCTCACCACCTATGCAATAAAGATCCTCAGGATCATATTGCTTAAGAACTTTTTTCAGTTCATCTATGTCATGAACAACCGTCACTCCCTCTGGAGCATAATCTTCCTGCCTGGTCATCACTATGTTTATACGGTTCGGGAGTGGTTTCTGATTCGGAAAGCTCTCTAATGTCTTTCGACCCATAACTACTACGCGACCGGTGGTTTCCTGCCTGAAATACTGCTGATCCTGAGGAATACGAACGAGAAGTTCATTTTTCAGTCCGATTCCCCATTTTGCGTCTGCTGCAGCTATTAATTTCATTAAAAAAATCTCCTTATATCTTCTTTATTTTTCCCACTTATCACAGAGAGCTGATATCTGGTCCGCAAATCTTGCCAGATCCTTATTCGCTCCATGTTCATATCTGCGTATCAAAGCCATCAGGCGCTGACCTGCTGCCACAAGCCTGTCATAAACAGAGCTTCCACGGGTAACAGTTCTCACCTTTCTGTTTACTGCCCTGACGCCTCTTGCTTCATACTCGATAACTCCGGCTTCCAGATCATAACGAGTTCCGCTGTAAGGTGCATATGCCCGTAATCCCAGTTCTTCATGAAGCGAGTCTGCAAAGTGATCTGTAACTTCGTCTTCTCCATGAACAACAAATACCATGTGCGGTCTGCTTTCCTGAAAGTTTCTCATCCATTCGATAAGACCTTCTTTATCCGCATGTCCGCTCATTCCTCTCAAAATAGTCACTTCTGCTCTGACAGCGATTTCTTCTCCAAAAAGTTTCACGCTGTCTGCACCCTCTACAAGTGCGCGTCCAAGAGTTCCCGATGACTGATATCCTACAAAGAGGATTGTGCATTCATCTCTCCAGAGATTATGTTTTAAGTGATGACGTATACGTCCGGCATCACACATTCCTGATGCGGAAATGATCACCTTTGGTTCATCGTCGGCATTAATAAGTCTGGATTCATCCGGTGTGATGGACAGTGTCAGTCCCGGGAAAGACAGTGGATTTATACCTTTCTCCACCAATTCTTTAGCTTCGTCATCATAACATTCAAATGAGCTTTTTCCAAAAATACTGGTTGCATCTACCGCCAGAGGCGAATCCACATATACCGGAAAATCCTCATGTCCATGTACCAGACCTTTTTCCTTTATCTGTCGGATGAAGTACAGAAGTTCCTGTGTACGCCCAACCGCAAAGGATGGGATCACTACATTTCCGCCTCTGTCGAGAGTTCTCTGGAGTATCTTTGTTAAGTCACCTATGTAATCGATTTTTTCTTTTGAATGCAGTCGGTCTCCATAGGTAGACTCAATTACCACATAATCTGCCTCTTTTACAGGCTGCGGATCTTTAAGTATCGGCTGATCTTTATTTCCAACGTCACCGGAAAAGACAATTTTTTTCGTAACCTTTCCTTCCGTAAGCCATACTTCGATCGCTGATGACCCAAGAAGATGTCCTACATCTGTAAAACGTATCATTATGCCTTCTGATACATTTATCCTCTGATCATAAGGCACCGGATTTAAGAGTCTGATCGCGCCGTCCGCATCTTCCATCGTATACAGCGGCTCGAATGGAGGAACATTTGCACTTCGGCGTGCTTTTCGATTACGCCATTCTGCTTCGAAAGTCTGTATGTGAGCACTATCTCGAAGCATGATACTGCAAAGCCGCACTGTTGCTGTCGTTGCAAAGATCTTTCCACGAAATCCTTTTTGATACGCAAGCGGCAGGAGTCCTGAATGATCTATGTGTGCATGTGTCAAAAAGATGTAGTCTATGTCTGCTGCCGGCACGGGCAGAGGAACGTTTTCATAAAGATTTAGTCCCTGCTCCATTCCATAGTCTACAAGAATACGCTTTCCGCAAGCTTCCAGATAATGACAGCTTCCTGTGACTTCATGATCTGCACCAACGAACGTCAGCTTCATAGGCATTACCCCCTTTAGTTAAACGCACGCATCATTTTTGCCATCGGCTTAACCGCATCCTCGAGATCCTGTATGGCGGTATTAAGTCCTTCAAAGTCTACGCTCTGCATCTTTTTAACTGCTTCTGTGAGCTGTTCCGCGTTATCTTCTACCATCGTGTTCATGTTATTGCTGGTTTCTGTAATGGAGTCTGTCATAACTTTTATGCTGTCCAGCTGTTCATCGACTTTTTCAAGCGAACTTTGTGCTGTTACCACTGCTTCATTTGTGTTTTCGAGAACTGTTACTACTCTGGGGACAATGATGATCGCACTCACAAGAAAGATCATGACCAGCGCCCCGAGCAGCATACTCGTACGCTTAGCGTATTTTGCCTCTTTCTTCTCCCATTCCAGAAGCTCTTTAAGTGTCGCTGTGTCCTGTGTTTCTGCTACTGAATTCATCTGTGTGTCAGTCATGTTTATACTCTCCTTTATAAACATCAGTTGTTAGGTAACAGTTTATGTATATATCCTCAGCCCCTTAGGGTAGTGGTTCTTTATGATACGGCCATCGGATTTTCCCCAACCCAGAGAAAACCCATCTACAGTTACGAGACACCATCCCTTTCCGGTTCCCGTATCCTGTAATGTCTGCCCGCCTATAAACCCCATCGCTTCCTGTGAATCTGCCGTTAGGCACGCTGTTCTCTTTACATCCCCTTCTTTTAAGTAAAGAGCAAGTGCATGCCCCGGTTCAAATCGGTTCTTTTTTATGGTACCTAAGTGAAGTCCGGGACGAAGTACTTTTAGCCTGGTAAATGCCGGAGAATCCTTTGGCGCAAGATACAGCTGATCGCCAAATAGATGAAATACTCCTTCCGGAAGTACGCCGGGATTTAAGGTTTCTTCCTCAAATTCACGGAAAAGTTTCAGATCCTTTGACGGTACTCCTACAAGCAGTCCATTTGCCGATACTCTGACAGGATTACGTGAAAGATCACCTTCTCTGTCAAGAACTGCAAGGTAATGTCCTTCTCCTCTCATCTTATGCGGCCAAAGTCTTATACTGTTTTCTACACCCTCTGCAGGCTCTTCTCCTGCCCATTCTTTTCTGCCGTACTCCATACCAAAGGAAGCGTCAACTTTCCTGCAGGAAAAATCAGGATTTTTCTTTAAGAACCGGCTTATCTGAGCTTCATCCTCTGCCGGCGCAAAAGTACATGTAGAATAAACGATACGACCTCCGGGGGCCAGCATCTTTACGGCTTCACGAAGGATTCCTTCCTGTCTTTCAGCGCACATTTCCACGTTTTCCGGGCTCCATTCTGTTTCCGCCTCCTCATTTTTGCGGAACATTCCTTCTCCGGAGCATGGCGCATCTACAAGTATCCGGTCGAAGTATCCCTGAAAGATCTCAGACAACGCATCCGGCATGGCACTTACCACTATCGCGTTGGAAATGCCCAGTCTCTCGATATTCAGTGCCAGTATCTTTGCACGGTTTGGATTCGGCTCATTGGCTACGAGTATCCCCCTGCCCTGCATGGCAGCTGCGATCTGAGTTGTTTTTCCTCCCGGCGCCGCACAAAGATCAAGTATTTTTTCTCCGGGTGCAGCATCCATAAATGTCACCGGTGCCATTGCGCTCGGTTCCTGGATATAATACACGCCTGCTTCATGATACGGGTGTTTCCCGGGTGTTTCCCCGGGTTCATAGTAGTATCCGTTTTCACTCCAGGGAACGGGTTCGAGAGAAAAAGCCTGATTAAGTACATTTTTTTGACCATCAGAATCAGTACTCTTCAGAGGATTAACTCGAAGTGCCTGTGCCCGCGGACGATCATAAGAAGCCACAAAGGACTCGTATTCCTGAGGCTCCATCATTTGTTTCATTCGGTTTATAAATTCATTTGGTAACATAATATAATTTTACCACTTAATCAGTCGATACGGGCATTTTTATAATGCAAAATTTGTATGCAATTTTCGGAGAATTCGTAAGATTTTACTCGGAAAACGGATTCATTAGGAAGATTTTACAATAGACACTACAGGTATTTTTGTTAATTATTCAAAGATCCAGTACCTGAGAATGGTGATAAAATATAAAAGGAAATGCGACTCTCACGAAAGGAGTGTTATTGGATGTATAAAACCGGTGATTTCGTTGTACACAAAGTTGATGGTCTCTGTCAGATCACAAACATTTCCTCTCTGGACATTCCAGACTGCGATCATAATAAACAGTACTACTATCTGATCCCTACCGATTGTCCGACGAGCAAGATCTACGTTGCTGTCGGTTCCGGTGATGCCACCCTTCGGGAACCTGTGACTCACGACGAAGCACTGGATCTCATCGACTCTATTCCTGAGCTTGATGAGATATGCGTCGAGAATGAAAAGAATCGCCAGAACGAGTACAATAAAGCTCTTGTGCAAAATGATGCTCGTGAACTGTGCCGCCTCTTAAAGACTACCCATGCCCGTAAGGAAGCACGTATCAGAAAGGGACGTACCGCAACTTCCGTTGATGAGCATTTCCTTCGTTCTGCAGAACATGCACTTTTTAGCGAACTGTCTTACGCTCTGGGCGTTGATGAAAAAGAAATGAACGAATTTATCGAGGATCGTTTATCTAAGGACTGATAAAACCAATTTGATAATTCAAGATTTGAAGCGAGGGATGTCAATTGTCCCTCGCTTTTTAGCCTATTTTTCTATTTCTTTTTTTAAATATGCTCCTAACTCGTACATAAATTTGCGAGCCGGATCATGCAGTCCTTCCGGTAATGCAAAAAACATAGGCCCTGTCTCAAAGTTCAGTGTTCCATCATATCCTATGTCAGCCAGTCCGTCTATTACACCTCTCCAATCACTAAGCGACGGACTTCCCCAGTTACTTACATACGTGAACGGCATAGCATGGAGATCACGAACTCCATCATTTTCATGTATATGCAGAATTTTAATGTTATCACCTATGAGGTTTATATATTCTCGTAAATTTTTCCTCATAAGGTTTGCATGTCCAGTATCCAGACAGAACCCAAATCGCTCTGGAAATTCCAAATTGAGTTCTTTCATGTAAAATAATACTTCGTTTTCATCCGTGCATGCCCCCGTAAAAGTCCTGCCATTTTCCCACGTAAACAGATTTTCAAGGCATATTACTACTCCGGCTTCTTTGGCTGTCGGAGCCAGAGCTCTGAAGTATTCCAGATTCTTTTCTATCTCCGCGTGTTTACCATATTTTCTTCTGAGATTCAATGGGTGGATCACAAGATACGGTATTTCCATGTCACCGGAGATCATGATCACATTTTTTTGTACTTTTATAAATTGTGCTAATTCGTTTTCTGTTTCCGGATACATCCCAAACATTGCATGACCCTGACTGAATTCGAGCCCGGCTGCCTTGCATGCTTCTTTATAAGGTTCAAAAAATGTCAGTAATTCTCCTATCGGCTTATCGAAAAAACAACTCCCGTCAGACATATACTGTGTTCTTGAATCAACGAACACTTCAAAGTTAAAGTCCACAGCATCAAAACCTGCGTTTTTTATTTTTTTAAATTCATGGACTAAATTATCCCCTGGTTCACAACCAATAGTCCCCATTGACTGAATTCCGATTTTCATTCATGCCTTCTTTCTGATTTACGCGCAAAAGCGGAACCGCGCATAAGCATTGTCGGTTCCGCTCCTTTTCTATCACTTAGATCAATTAATCCACGGGTTCAAACATATCCTTGCCTACACCGCATATCGGGCAAAGCCAGTCATCCGGAATATCCTCAAAAGCTGTTCCGGGCTCGATCCCGCTCTCAGGATCACCCTTTTCAGGATCATAGATGTAACCACACGGCTCACACTTATACTTTTTCATAATTGTCGATATCTCCTTTCGTCTTTCATTATTCACATATATCTATGATACGAATTGCTTCACTTCTTACGAAGTTCACGCACTTCTATCATTATATGTCGGATATTATCGATCTTTACACAAGTACTCCCGGGAAATCTACTTTGGGTTTCCATCCGGTGTGCTCACGGATTTTTTCAACAGATGGACACAATGATACGATCTGACCACCAACAATGTCTCCGTAACGTATATCTGTTTCAGAGCTTATTCTCTCATGAAGGATCTCTACAAACTCTCGTAATGGTCTGTACCGTCCATCCGCGAGGTTGTATATTTCTCCGGCATGTCCCCTTGTCATAAGAGCCATCATGGCATCAGCCGCATCTCCGGCATCCAGATAATCCCACATCTGAGTACACGCAGAAAGCTTCGGCGATACGCCATTCTGCAGGCTTTTCAAAACATACTGTATCATCGTTTCTTTGCGCTCATATTTGCCATAAAGAGAAAAAATCCTGCCCCATATCCATTCTATCTCCAGCTGCTCCGCCAGACGTTTTGTGAGATACATGGCTGCTGTCTTTGCTGCCCCATATGCAGAAAACGGATCGGGCACAGTATCCTCTGTAACACCTGATTCCATACCTGACTGATAGCCGTATTCTGCCTGAGAACCTATCATAAGGATACGTCTGCAGCGAAGTGCAGCGGCTTCCTTAACTGCGTTCAGCGCAGGTTCGATATTTTTCATCTGACCTTCAAAATCGTCTCTGCCGCCAACCCAGCTTAAATGATAAAATTCATCGCACTTACGGATACCGGTCATTTCCTCGATCTTTTCAGAAATATGACGATACTCGGCCATATCGAGCGGAACACGTATCAATTCGCCGTATGAAACATTTCCGTTTCTTCGCTTTTCTTCCGCATCAAGCCTTATTTTCTCAAGTCTCTCATTATGAGCAGAACCCGGTCTCTCAATACAAATGACCTTTCTGCCGCTTTCAACTAATTTTTCCGTAAGGTTGCAGCCGGCAAATCCCGCCGCACCTGTTATAACTGATATGATCATATTTTTGCTCTTCTTTCCACTTGCATGCTCAAAACAGTGTCATCTGATCGTAGATCTCTACCTGCGATGATACCACTCTCTGCGGTTCGGCTCCTCTTTTATGCTCTACTCCGAGATACTGTTTTCCACCGCTAAGTCTTGACTCAATGAGATTTAATACATAGATATTATCAAATCTTCCATAAATGGATTCACCACCAAGTCCCGATAGACATATGAGCTGAGTATTATTCTTCTTTGCCATATCCATAAGTGGTTTTAATAAATGCTCTGCGTTTGTCTGGGCAAAAGGATTATCCATTAAGAGCACTTTACCCTCATTACGCTCCGCAAAAATATCACTCTCATCTTTCCTGATGTAATAAAGAAGACTCGACAATATCACAAACGTAGACAAGAAGCCTTCTCCTCCGGAATTCTTTGCCGCGTCTGCCCAGCTTATAGGATAAGTCCTCTGCTTCTCGATCTTATAAATCTGTATCTCAACGTTACTTACTCCCACCACAGCGTCATATAGCTTATTTACATTTATCTTGCTACTTAGCTCATTGTCCGGATTCTCATTATTGTTTAAGAGTCTGATTATATTTGTAGTAACTTCACTTAGAAAGTCTTTGAGTCTCAATAGATAGATCTCTCTACTGTCATACCAGAGCGGAACCTTTATCTGGAGCATCTTTAATGACTTTCCCTGAACCTTTATGGTTGAATTGCTATCAATTCTTCCCAAGCCGGTATTGATTTCTTCGAGATAGGACGCTAGCTCATCAATTATCTCGTCACGTTCTTTTTCGACAATTTCTATGTCGACCGCAAGCTTTTCCATCAAAGTATCGAGCGCATGCACAGTAATATCGATCTGATCCAGGATATCCTGTGGTCTGTCCAGCATCCTCAGCATACTTCGAAGTGGCTTCTTGTACTGGTCTTCAGCGAGATTATCAAGATTTATCACTTCCTGTATCCTGTCAGAAAGCTTATTTCGGCTTTTTTGAATATCAATTCCGATCCTGTTGTTAGTTTTCTTTAATTCCGCTGTAAAGTTCGACAACTCACGCCTACTCATAAATTCAAAATCCACATCAAAGTCGCATACTTCTCTAACCGCATAGTCCGAATACTCAGAAAGACCATCAATTATGCCTGCATATCCATTGATCTTTTCCTTTGTCAGAGTAAACTCTTTTCCCAGTTCCTGTTTTTTATGCTGCAGGATATTCTGACGCGCCTCAAAATCAAACGAAGAAATATCCTCGACATTCCGAGGCTCATCTATTCCTGTATCCTTCTGCATATTTTGAAGTGTATTTTTCTTTTTCTGATCTACCGCTGCGATCCTTGCTTCACCAGCGCTGTACTTTGAATTGTATAAATCTATCTGAGCCTTTAATTCCCTGTATTTCTTTCGTAAACTGCTCTCTATTTCTTCGTTATAGGAGACCTTACTATACTCTTCCTTTGTAAGCCCGTTTTCATCAGATGTTTTCTTAATATCCCGCTCAATACTGCCTATCTTTTTCTTTATACGTTTAACATCCTGTTCAAGCTCCGCTATATCTCCGGAAAATTTAGAAGTAAGCGCATTAAACTCCGCCCTGAGCTTCAGCACGTCCTCCTCTGGAACTTCCGACTCAGAACTCTCTGTGTCCTTATACATCTGGTACCGCGCAAGTTCTTTACTAACTTCACCTTGTTCTGCACTATTTGCACGAAGTCTGTTTTTTAGGATTTCCTCCCTCTCATGGCATTTCTTTTTTGCTGCTTCTGCTACTTCAAGTCTGTTTTTCAGCTTATTGATCGTGTCCATAAGCTTCGTACGCTTTTCCAGTGCTGAAAGATAATTATTGTAACTTTCCTCAAAAAGCGAAAGTCCCGATCTATATCTCTCACTTTCCTTAACATCATCAGCTAATTCAGAATAGAGCTTCTCATTTTTCTTTATTTCATCCGAATTTGAAGTCAATGCTGCTGATGTGCTTTCAATCACCTCAGCCAGTTCTTTCAGTCCCTCTTCGCACTCTTTTTCATCCGAAACCGCCGCATCATATATAGTCTTACTTAATTTCTGATTTACAAGTATTCCCCTCTGTGAATAATAATTGTCACGTTCACCTGTCTTTATACCGATCTTAGAATATAGCTTATCCAGTTCCTTTTCTTTTGAAAAAAGGATCATTTCACGCTCTTTTTCGTCAAGAAATCTTTCATCAAAATTTATGAAGAAAGTAATCTTGTCAAAAGAAACCATATTGTTTTCCAAGACAAAATTCCCAGTCTCAAGATCACGTCTGTCAATGATAGGAATCGGAAGCTGATGATAAAACTCCATATCACTGCTTTTAAGCTTTTGTATGTCATTCTCTGTCATTATCAAAGAATACGGCAGAAATGGATTATCTCGAACCAGCTGCATGTTTTCCTTAAGCGAATGATCATTTTTTATGAGCCACTCCATACCGTATACCATATGTATACCAAGTTTCTCAATTGCCGTTACCATTCCGTGTGGAAGCTCAGCTATCACACCATTTTTCAGACAGTTCACCTCATTCATGAGAGATTTTAACTGTCCATGAAGCTGCTGAAGCGACACATTTGATTCCTCGATTTTTTTATCAAATTCATTTTTAAGGAAATCTGTATCAAAAATATCAGCTTCCTGAATTTGCAAAAGAATAACTAGATTTTTCCTTATCTCGATATCAGCATTCAAAGCTTCTATCTTTGAACGGAGGCCTATTATTTTTTCTTCAAGACCGCTTTTTCGTCTCTCTGCATCTATCCGCTCTTTATCAAGGTTCAGCCACTCCTGCTCAAGCCTTGCTAAAAGCGCAGCAGTCTGCTTCTGCTTTTCATTTAATTCCCGTATCTTTTTTCCGGCAATATCCTTCTCGATCTCAAAAAGACCATCTTCGTATCTGCCAAGTACATTTCTGGAATAGTCTTTATTCCACTGCGAATTGAACTCATCTTCATTTTTTCCAAAGGCTTTTATGGCAAATTCCTGCTCACCGAGTGCACTGGTTTTCTGTAATAGTTCTTCCGAAGATGCAGAAATGATCTCTTCATTTTCCTTGCAGGTCTTTCTAACCTCTTCTATGTCTCCATGAATCTCTGCTGCTTCATCATTTAACTTCGAATTTTGTCGTTCAGTGTATCTATACAGACATCCACCCAGCTCATTTATCTTTGGAAGAAGATTTTCATTTGCTTCATGAAGCTTTTTTATCTTTGCTTCCTTCTCCTGACAGGCTTCAAATTCCTCACAATACGATTCATACATTTTGGCACAGTCAAGGACAGCAAGTTCTTTTATAACTTTTTCCTGATCGTCGGTCGAAACACGAAGCTCGATCAAAAGCTGCTCTCGTACATGCAGCATTTCCTTTAATTCCTGCTCGATCATATGAATATCGTAGGAATATTTTTCATACACCACATTTTGAATTTCCGCTTCCGTGTCTTCAGTCTGCCTGTCAATATCACTAAGTTTTTCTTCCGATGACGTTTCCAGATTTTTTAAAATATCAAGAAAGCAGGCAATCTTGTTTTCCTGAACCTCCTGCTCTCTTACATAACCGGTATACTCCTCTGCGATCGTTCTGACAGAGGTCTTTTCATCATCATTTAGTACATGATCCTTAAATAATCTGATGTAATCCCTCTGCTTTATCTTTGACTCATTATCACGGTACTGCCTCGCATACTTACCCACAATATCCCGGAAATTCTTGATCTTCTCTTTCTCCGGATCAAGTTTTTTCTCCACAGTATCAAGAAACCACTTATCTACAAGATCACTCTCATTTTTGCAGTCAGCAAAAAGATCCGACAGACCGGATTCTTTTTCATTTATCTTTTTTATTATGTGTTCCCATTCTCTGTAATCAATCTTGTACTCTTTTAATTTATCAAAGTACTGTCGTGACTGAGCATAGGAGTTCATATCATACCAGAAAAACTTTTTTGAACGATCTTTTTTGAAATTGTCAAAGAGCTGCTTGCATTCCCCATAACTCTTTAACTTCATCTCTTTTTTCGTCTTTTCAACTACAGGCAAACTATAAATATCATTTATGCACGCATTATCGTATTCACTTATGATGCCGATCATATCGAGAGCATTCGGATTCTCCTCATCGCTTTCCTGATTCTGTCTCACCATGTATCCGGTTATCAGTTTATTTTTTGAATTATCCAAAAGCCACTCAATAAGAACAATAGTCGGTTGCCTAGTTGTGAAATAACCTTCAAAAGGCCTGTCCTTTGCATTTCTATACTTTGCATGCACAAAAGGAGCCGTGAGCATCTGCACCAAAACAGACTTTCCACCGCCATTATGAAGGGATATAAGCGTACTCTGACCATTCAGATTAAAGATCTCATCATTGACCTTTATAGAATTATTATTGTAGTTAAGATTGATTATGCGTACTGTGTTAATCGTTCCCACTTATGACTCCTCTAGTTCAATTTCATCGCTGAAAAGACATTCAACTCTCTTATAATTATTCTGATTCAGAATATTCCAGTCCATCAGATTATCAAGTTTCTTTGTCGTCAGGATCATCTCATCCTTTTCTATATAATCTATGAGATTCTGATTTTCCAAAAACTTCAGGATATGATAGAGAAATCCCTCTTTTGTTGTTTTTGAACGATTTCCATTTTTATCAGATTTAAGAGCTTCATATGCCTCCATCATAGGGAAGAACGCCACTTCATAATTTTGCTGTTCTTCCTCGCTGTATTTTTCACAGCCCTCTCGAAGACGCTCTGATATGATATTTTGAAATTCACCAAGCTTGATATAATCACGTGTCTTACTACTGGCTCCTTTCCCATCATAAAACTCCATTAGAAGCAGTAATATCACAAACTGTGATAAATAATAATCCTTATCCGTCGCCTGTGATTTACAAAGACTTTGCTTTAATTCTGTCTTTGAAAAACCAAGATAATAATTATCCTCATCCGGGATCAAGTATAGTACGCTTCCGTAACGTTCAATGCGGCTGTCAGCTGCCTCTCCCTGACTTTTTACAAGATTCTGAATATTCTCATTTTCAAGATACGCATTAAATAAAACGGGTTCTTTCTCCTCTTCTAAAGTATGATACTTCAGCAGGTTATAAAAGATTTCCTGACTTTTCCTTACTTCATCAAATTCATATGCCATTATTTTTCACCAATCGATATCCTTGTATCCGAGCATCTGATATTCCGGATATTGCCATCTGCATCGACTACATTTTCAAAAACTACCATGCTTGCCTCCGGAAGCTTCTCTATGTACAAAAATTTCACCTTGTTTTCTTTATCAATCTTTTCAAGCATCTCCAAAAGCATGTAATTCAGCTCAAAAATCTCATTACCGTCATCAAGCACATTTTTTCTCTCAGCCTTGATCGCATCTATATCAATGCTCTGCGCCTTTATAAGTTCGACCATGATTTCCTTAAAGACTTCGATATCCGGTATAAGTTTTGACTTTAACTCTTCATCTGCATTTACATTTTTTTGTATCGTAGATAATGTAACCGATGATTCATTGAATACATTCTGCAGGATAAATCCTAAAGAGGTTTCATAGACTTTTCGCTTTTCAAGTCTTAACCGTTCCTGCTCAGCTTCCCATGCTTCCTCATCAAAATCTATATCTTCAGTTAGTTCTTCTTCCGACTTTTTCCTGATCACCTTATGGGGTTTTAATGCAATTTTAGGATTGTAGATTTTAGAAATATCTGCACAGATAAGAGGTGATAATAATAAATTCAGATCACCTATAGCTTCCGGTCTTTCAAGGATCTTCTCATATACTTCGCTTCTCAGCGAAAATCTCTTGATCAAAGCCACCTGTGACAATTCTTCCAACTCTTTTGTATATAGCTGCTTCAGATCCATATGTTTACTTAAGATTGACTGATGTTCTTCTATTACCATACCAAGACAATAGCTAATAATCTTCAAATTTTTCAGCTTGTCTGCATCTTCCGGCGACAGACTTGATAGCTGTATTTCCCGCTCTTCGTATTCCTTTATACGTTCCTTGACCAGTTCTTTATAATTCTGAAATTTATCCTTTGTTTCCTGGATGGTACTTAAGTTTTCTTCAAGAGTCTGCCGGTACTCCTCTACAGAATATTCCAAAGCATTTCTTCGTATCCTGTACATTGCCTCCATTATTTTCTGATACTGCATACGGATACTTTGAAAAATAGTACGGATATTCTCGACAGCCTTATCATAGCTCTGTTTTTCAAGATGCATCTTGAAGATCATTTCCTGAATAGGAATCTGGAGATTCTTTTCCACTTCCAGCGTGGAAAGCAAGAGATTATATCCGTCATCCGTAAGCATATACGAAGTTCGCCTGATATCATGCTCGGTATATACGATCTTGTTCCTGACATAACGGATATATATGGAATGGTACTTTCCTTCCGAATAATCATAGCCCTCAAAGGACATCTGTTTTCCTTCGTTAGAAAGAATGGTATTAACTATAAAATCAGACAACGCATTGCAGTCCTCATAATTCAGAGATTTTCTGTAATGCAGATTATTTATGTCATCTATGAAGCTTGCAATATCATCTATCGTGCAACTTTCTTCTATTAAAGACTTTTCCATGATGAAGAGAAGCACCGAAAAGACTAAATTTATTCGTTCGTCATCTTCCATGAAACCGTATTCATTCCACGATGTTTTTGAAATTACGCTTCTCACAAGGATCGTGTAAAGTCCTACGTTTTTCATACGCTTTGGAAAGGACTTTAGGAAATCATATTGCATCTTTTATACCGCCGTTTTTTCAATAATCTACTATAGATAACTTTTCCTGCGGCACATATCTGCCGCTATCTAATATTTGCTTCATTTTTTCAACTGTTTCCTGCGAAAAAAATCTCCAAAAATTTTCACCAATATTTTTATTCTGGAGTTCACTTGAATATGGAAGTTCTTCTATTGTATTTCCGTTTGCAAGTGCTTCATATGCTGTTTTGAAAGGAACTACATCTATGACCTCACCAAATTTTTCAGCAAATGATTCATATATGCCGATGCCTTCATAATCCAGATCTCCAAAATAGTAAAACTTATTATCCGGATGCTTCATATATTCCTCAGCAAATTCTTCAAAACCTGTAAAAAATGCGGTTACTCTCTTCCCTCCGCCATAAATCAATGTCGAAAATTTTGTACCGAGTATTTCATTATCGCCTGACATGAGCTTTTTTCTCATACCGTAAAAAGGATCGAGATTTTCCGATATGAGTATATTTTGTGGGGTACCTTTATCTATCGAAAAATATACCAAAGGTTCTGTTGTGTGATAAACATTTAGTTGATCCATCGAGACGCTGCAATGCCGGAGCAGTGACGCTGCCGATACCACGTTATTCCCCTGTCCATATGCTTTTCCTGATAAAAACTTTTCCTTTTTCCATATGTCATAGCTTCTTTCATTTTCGGAAAGAGTGACATGCAGCTTATCTGACCGGTTACTTAGGTAGTCACTAAGTGCAATTACATATTCACGCTCTTTGTCATAAACGTCAGGATGCTTTAGGTAAAACTCAGGGTTGATATTTGCGGACAGTTTATATTTCAGCTCATCGATGTATTCCGAATAGTCTTCCTCTTCCTCAAATACCCAAAAGCCTCTGTACATAGCAGGCCTTTTGCCGTTAGTTCCAGAGGCTTTTATCGGAGATATCTTCCCTGTATCTATCAGTTTTTTAAGGTAGTCATATTCTTCCTTATAGTTCTTAAACTGCTTTCCTTTTATCAGGGTATCGTATGTGGTTTTATGTTTTTTCATAACAGCCCTTTAGATTGTGTGTGTGTGTCAAAAAACCAAATGAATAATAGTCTTTTCCGGTTATGTTCTTTATATTCTGATCTAGTATATCTATGATTTTTTTCATTCGTGTTTGCGGCAGATTATATTTTTCATGAACCGGAATAGCTATATGCTTTGGTATTTTTTCAATCATCTCGTTTGTACACAGAGCTGCTCCGACTTCGGAAAACGTTCCACCTAACTTATGTCCCAAAAGAAACGTATCCTCATATTTCCCAAAATCTTCAAGGTCACTTTCAAGCGCATTGCATAAAAGCGAACTATTATAGTCATATAACGGTGCAAATCTTTTTATTTCAAAAGAATCATTATCCACAATAAAGCCAAAGTTTCCGAGATGTCTGTCCTGATTCATAACTATCGAATCAGTAAAGAACATTTCTCTGACTTCTTTTTCAAAACCAAATCCTGCGCATATTTCAATAACATCACTGATAGTATACCGTTGCCTATCTCCGGTCATATATCTGTAAAACGGCATATAACCTTCGTTTTCACTTGTAAATATTTTGCATACAGAGCACAGTTTGTCCTTGAACATCTCCAGATCGTACGATAACACATTTTGATCAGTTAATTGCGCTACCACATAGGATGAAATATACTCACTATATGGCTCTAAACCTACATTTGCCGCACCTGTAAGGCCTGTTTTATACAGGTATATATCACCATTAACTCTTCGCCAGCATTTAGGAAATGTGCCTTCTGCAGTTACTTCCGGACTTGTCGGCGAAAACTGAAGTCCCATTAACCCAACATCAAAAGCTGTTTTTTCCGCAACATCCGAAAACTTATTATTGTAATAATTAACTTCTGACCATGATAAATCTGATGAAACATCTTTAACCCATAACGAATCATTAAGTGATAAAGCATGAGTAAGGTCAATAAATCCCTTTGTATTATTTATCCCCCACTCTTTAAGCCATTTTTTCATATGGTCTTTATGTTTCGCATAGTTCCGTCCATCAAGCCATACCGTCATCCACACAGATATATCGCTATTTTTTATGGCTTTTCTGAGCAAAGGAACATCCGGGATTTCAGAGTCTGATGATACTTCTACACTGTGAGCCTTTATTCTTTCGCCTAACGGATTAGCTTCAATAGAAAACTCGATTATGGGTCTATCTTTATTCATCAGATAATAATCGTTCATAACAGCACTATCCTCTTAACGTCGCATTCTTTATAACTCATTGTATAAAAAAAGCCCCTTCAAGACAAGCTAATAGCCGTCCTGAAGGGGCAATATTCACACACTTTATAACGTCATACGAATGCGACTTTTGATAATTTCTCAGATTGAAAAATTCAACGTTGCATCAGCGGGATCATTTTTCTGCCAACCGTATTTCTTTACAGCTTCGATAGAATCCCAATCGATGTTCTTGATCGCGTCCTTAAGTTCTTCCACAGAGTCTGCTTCTACTTTTGTACGTTTCTCCGCTTCTTTCTTCTCTGCAAGCTTCTTCTCTGTATTCTTTGCTTCTTCAGCTTTCTTCTCGTGAGCCTTTTCAATCCGCTCTCTCTGAGATTCAGCTGATTTGCTGAGTTCTGCAAAGTATTTTATAGTACCGTCTTCTTTAACTGTGAAACCAATCTTGTCGATATTGTCAGCATCATCGCCAAGCTCACTCATCATATCCGCAAGCTTCTGAGTGCTCTCTTCGATGATTCCCATGTACTTGGCTTTTACAGACTCATCTGCTGCCATCTTCTCAAGGAGTTCCGGCTCGATCAGGATGCTAAATTCCTTTGTACCCTGGGACAGATATTTCTGAGCTTCGTAATTATTTTCATAATTTCCTACAAAAATATCTGCATTTCCATACTGCTTTTTCAATTCCTGTAATAGCTTTACAGCAGCCTGTGACAATTGAATCTGATTTTTAGTTCCAAGTGATTTTTCCGCTTTTGCAGCCTTTACTGCTTCGTCTGCCTTGCCGGACGGGATATACTCTGCAGCAGGATCCATTCCGAATTTCTTTGAGTCTTTTTCCGTTTTCTTGTCTCGAGCGGTTGCGACCTTCTTCATGGACTCCTGAAGTAAAGCATTTTGTTCATAAATACCATAATTTCCACTGATTCCATTCATGCTACTACCTCCATGCTTCCGTGCATCTTATGATGTAAGGGTCAAAATCCGTTTGATAATGAACTATAGACATACTTACACTTTCAATCTTTATATCGGCAGACATGAACAGAAAATTTAGTATTTTGTATACTAAATTATTTATAAACTCCCATAATTTTAATATATGGCTCAGTCTTATCTCGCATTATTTCAAATCCCTGACTTAAATCCTCAAGCGAAAGCCTGTGTGTAATAAAAGACTCCGGTCTTATTTTTCCCCGCTGGAGGCTTGATAATACATAGTGCCAGTCATCATCCGGTTCATTTCTAAAAGAAGAATTCCATGTACCGGTGACGCGAAGCTGATGTCGCAGGATCTGCCAGTACACATCCCTTTCCAAATGCATATCAGAATGGGGATTTCCTAAGAGCAGCACATACCCCGAAGGTGCCGCATGACTAATAGCCTGAATAACCGTTTCATTTTTTCCTACACAATCAAAAGTCAGATTTGCTCCGTATCCACCGGTTCTTTCATCTAACCACTGATCCGGATCACAATCCCTTATATCACAAAAATTCTCCTGTAATACACCGATTTCCAATGCTGCATTTTTCTGGAAGTCCTTATTTCCAATCACAAACAACTTATTTACCGATAATCCAGCATCCAGCAAAAACGAGATCAGCATAAGTCCGATAGTTCCGACTCCAAAAACAGCAGCTGTATAACCCTCATTGATTCCATGAGGCATCACTCTCCGAATAGCATGTACAGCAACTGCCATCGGTTCCAGCATGGCAGCTGTCTCCAAAGATATTTCATCCGGAATTACTATAAGGTTATCTGCCGGCACGGCAATATACTCAGCAAAAGCCCCATCTCTCCTGGATCCCAGATAATCATAATTTCTGCATAGCTCATATTTTTTACGACTGCATGGTACACATTTCCGACATGGTATCAGCGGAAAAACACCACACCTTTTGCTCTTAAGATTTTTATCCACTCCAGGTCCGACATCTTCCACCACTCCCGAGAATTCATGTCCCGGAATAAGCGGATGCCTGTGCGCACCAGTTTCGTAAATCCTCGGAATATCGGAACCACATATACCTGCCGCAGAAACTCTGAACAGTACTTCTCCCTCCTTCGGTTCCGGTATCTTCACATCTTCAAACCGCAGATCATTTATGCCATGCAGCACATACGCTTTCATAAAAAGCCTCCCTAAAACTTCATCTCTCTGACGTTATGGATCACCTCTCCATATGGCTTATCCCGACCGAATAAAAGTGAAGTTCCAAGTACAAATCCATCTATACCTCTCGGCGCATACTTTAAAATTTTCTCTGCGCTGCAAGCACCATCCCACCATAATTCAATTTCCGAATCATCTTTAAGTGCCAATAATTTCGTTATCTTTTTTGATACAAACGGCAAAAACATCTGCGACGCATTTCCGGGATTTACACCCATTATTAGTACTTTTTTTACTATATGAAGAAGTTCAACGACTGACTCAACACTGGTTCCCGGATTGATCGCTATCCCTGGGATCATCCCTGCATCTACTATCTTCATGATAGTTCCGGATGGATGGTACTCTGCCTCAGGGTGGATGTAGACCGTGTCTCCGGGTCTCATCTTTTTTAGAAAAATATCAACAGTATTTACCGGATGCTCAACCATCAGATGTACATCCAACGGCTTCTTAGTAAGACCCGCAATACAGCTAAGATCATTTAACGACATAGCGAAATTAGGAACAAACCGACCGTCCATCACGTCGATATGAAAAGAATCTATGCCCCCCTCATCAAGCATCCTAACCTCATTCTCCAGATTGCGATAATCAGCGCACATCATAGACGCAGTCAGCTTAAAATTCATGAATTACTCCCCCTTAAAATGCAGGTTTCTGCACCTCAAATAATCCTGACATTTAAATATATAAAAATAATCACACTCCTAGACTATATATCGTCAAAACTTAATATATCTTTATCCCTTTTATTCTCCTGCCAAAAAGTTCATAAAATTGATCTTATTCTCTTTTGCTGTCGTTGTAGGTCTTCCAAGATCCTCACGCGCTCCCATCGCTGTCTTGATCTCTATAAAAATAAGACCTTTTATTTCTATGATCTTTTCAAGTACCTTATCAAGTTCATCCGTGTCTGAAACACTATACACACTCTCATATCCGCAGGCACGTGCTATCGATGGGACATCTGTTTTACCTGCAACCGTAGGCATACCACCAACTGTTTCATGCGCATTATTATTAATAAGGATATGAACCATGTTTGACGGTCTAACTGCCCCGATTACAGCCATTGCCCCCATATGCATGAGAACAGCTCCATCACCATCAATGCACCATATTCTCCTATCAGGTTTATTAATCGCTATTCCCAAGGCGATAGACGAAGCATGCCCCATCGAACCAACGGTTAGAAAATCACGCTTATGATCCTGCCCATTTCTCACCCGTATCTCAAATAATTCACGAGATGCCTTTCCAGTTGTGGAAACAATCGGATCATCTCCCGAATACTTTACAATGTGCTCGATTATTTCTTCTCGTGTGGCCTTATGATCATTTTTGTATTCAACCTTCTGATCATAGGACAGTGCACCCTTCTTTATTACAAAAGCAATGTCCCGGCCTCTTTCAAGTGCCTCCCTGTGGTCAATCAGCCAAGCCGTAAGCTCATCAGCCGTTGTATCCTTACTGATGACCATATTTTCTATCTCCATATCATCAAGAAGTTTTAATGTAACCTCACCCTGATATATATGCTGCGGCTCATCATGGATTCCCGGCTCACCTCTCCATCCGATCACAAATATCACCGGTATACCATAAACCTTTTCATGAAGCAGTGAAGCAATAGGATTTATGATATTTCCTTCTCCGCTATTTTGCATATACACAACCGGAACTTTTCCTGTTGCCAAATGATACCCCGCTGCAAGAGCCACACAATTACCTTCGTTAGCAGCAATAATGTGGTGTTTGGGATCAATCCCATATTTATCCATCAGGTAATTACACAAAGCCTTAAGTTGAGAATCCGGTACCCCTGTAAAAAAATCTGCACCAAGAATTTCAACAAACCTACCTATGTTCAATAGCCTACCTCCCATATGAACTGTCAATTACTGATAATTCAAGCACGGTATCAATCTCAACTATTTCATTACCTTCTATTGGATGAACAATAAGATTTATCTTGTCAAGATTAGAATCCACCACTTCATCCCAAAACAACTTCTCATACCCTATTTTACCATATGCTTCAGTAATTATTTTTCCAAGGATACGAGCATCTTCTTTCCTGAACCATGATATTCCTACCATTTGGTAGCAATCATTCCCGTTTTTTCCAACACGAACAATCCTCCCTGACAGATCCGTATCAAATACCCAGTCTTCAGTATGTCCCATCACTTTTTTTCCAAAATAGCAAGAGTGATCGAGTTTTGCATGGAATATCCTATCATCCTGTACAAACAGATCAGCTTCGCATATAAAGATATTAGATTCTGCACCAATAAGTATCTCAGAGGCCGCGTATATTGAAGAGATATTATTAACCGATTCAAAATCCTCATTTTTTAAAAGATATAAGCCATCATATTTTTCTTTCAAATATTGAAACTGTTCTGAAAGATATCCAACTACAACGTAAATATCATTAACACCACGACTTTTTAGTCCCTCTATAACAGTCTCGATCATGGATTTTCCATTTACTTTGATCAGCGGTTTTGGTATAGAATCAGTAAGTGGTCTCATTCTTGTACCCAACCCTGCCGCCATCAGAATTGCACACTCTCTCATATCAAGCCTCTATATACTGAACAGGTATCCGCACACCATTTTCAACTAAAGCATTTTCAAACACTTTCCAAAACTCATTAATATCTGCTTCATCTATTGCACCTAAAGCACAAAGTCTGAAGGTTCCCTGATCTTCTATTTTGCCTGGATAGATTGTAAATCCACGTTCATAGCAATAGTCATGGATTTTATCAAAGCTCCAATTAATATCATCAGGATATTTTATAGCTGATACCAAGCCGGATTGAACCTCTCGCGACAATATTTCCTTTAATCCCAGCCTATCCTCACCCTTATGAATAGCATCCATCACTCGCTGGTGCCTGCTCCATTTTTTTGTTTCACCCTCTTCAAAATACTCTATAAGCGCTTGTCTTGCCGCATAGATTGTCTGAACAGGCGGAGTGAAATGCATCTCTCCAGTCCTCTCAAAATATTCATACTGCATATATAAGTTGCAATAATACGATCTCTTAGGATAGTTTTTGCTCTCCTCAATAATAGATTTTCTTCCGATTATGAAAGAAAGTCCTGTCATCCCCATGATGCCTTTCTGCGCAGATGCCATGCAAAAATCAATATTCTCATCATAAACATCAATCGGCATCATTGCGTATGCAGAAGTCGTATCTGTGATCAAAAAAGAACCATATTTATGCGCTAACGCTCCGACTTCCTTTACAGGATTTAAGAGACCGGTTCCCGTCTCGTGATAAGTAATATATACATATCCAATGTCATCATTTGATTTCAGAATTTCTTCTATGGCAGACAGATCAGGCTTTGAGTTTATTGGCTGCTTAAGTTCGATCAATGGGAGCTCATATGCTTTACATATATCCACAGCTCTTTGGCTATATGAACCATTATTTACTACAAACGCTTTCTTCTCAACATCAAGAAGCGAATTTAATGTTACGTCTATGCATATCGTTCCCGATCCACAAAAAAGAACCGAAGTATAGTCATCTCCTCCATGCACGATCCTAACCAGATCATCTCTCATAGGTGCCATGATAGACTGAAATTCTTTCTCACGAGGACAGATATCCGGAACTACTTGCGCCAGTTTTACCGTATCAGTTGTGGTTGCCGGTCCTGGATTTAATAAAACATTCCTTTTTATGTTCATCTATAATCACCCTGTCGAAATTCTTTAGATTTCATCAATCAATGTTATGATCTGCTTTACGAGACCAAGTTTTAACCCCTCATCTTATATATATAAACATTATTAAAAATGACATAAAATTAAACGTCCCAGAGCACACTCACAAATACGTCGTATACTCTGGGACATGATTAATATTTATGGTTATTGTAGCAGGATACACTCTTACTTATCATAAAGAAATTATTATTAGTTGAGAGCAATGACTCTTGCAATAAGACTACGACAATCTGCGGGCTTATCGTTAACATTATTCCATTTTTCCAACTTCACTTTTAATACAAATGCAGATATTAGTATGACGTTCTATTGAATTCATCTCCTGCTCTATAAATTCCCACGATTTTTTATAATCATCATTCACCGAATATCTTTTCATCCGGTATAAATGCTCCGTCTGTATCTACTATATGAATTATCTGTTTGAAATCATTCGCTTTATAATGCTGTGAATTAGCATATGTCCTAACCACATTACCAATTTTAGATACAATATTTGCAGAATTAATACCGTTTTTAGTAGTAATATCACCGTGCATTATATGAATATAAACTTTATCCTTATCAAATACTTGAGACAAGCCGATTCCCAATGCCGTATCGTCAGACGAGCCTTCAACTATTACCAGTACAACTTTCTTACGAGCCAAATGCTTCACCCGCCTCTCTAAAGGCCAACGCAATTTCAAAATTATTAGTCGGATTGTACACTTGCTCGCTCTGTTCTCCCAGAACAATATCTCGATAGTAAAAATCTCTTAAATTATTATTTCCCTTTACATTTGTCAATCTAATATATCTATTCTGCGGATTTGTCGTTGTGAACGCAATAAAACCTTTATCAATCGTTTCAAGCGGCCTGAGATTGTGAGATGTAAATATTAGCTGACCCTTTCCCTTTTCCGAAATAATATTTAGAATTTCACCCAAGAGGTACTCAAAAATCCCAGCATCCAACTCATCTACAGCAACTGTAATCGACTCATTATTATATACAACAACCAATAATTGAAGAATCGAGACTATTTTCTTAATTCCCTCAGACTCGTACCTAAAAGGTATCTCCTTACCATTTTTAAGAGAGGTAAGGTGGATATTTTTCCCTGACTTACCATCCTTATAAACCACCAATCCAAGTTCTTTAATTCCAATTGTCAATCCTGGGACGATCTGTTCCAAAACTATATTCATATTATCAATAACTTTTTTTACAACAGAAAACGCCTCTTCCGGAACAGTTGCCGGTGAATCCAACGGCAACATTAAATTTCCAATTGCCTCTGAACTGCCCTCCTTATAACTAAATGCAATCGGTAGTGCATTCATGCTGATAAGACCACTATTCTCAGTATTTATAATAAATAACTCTTTGTTTCCATAAGTCATTAAACCTTCAATCACCGACATGTATCTTGCATTTTTGCAATTTAATTTAAAGATTTTTATCATCTCTTTTGAGAAAATAAATCCTCTTGAAGTATTCCGTATATACTTTTTGTTCACAAGCAAATCCGTATTATCTACATTTTCATTTCCTACCAATTCCCCCAATTTTGTTCTTGGAACAAAGACCCCAGATGTTCTTGTATCAATCAGAGCCGTTTTCCTTATTTTTTCATTTGAAGATTCAAAAGAATAAGAAAGCACTTCATCAAATATTTCTGCCTTATATTTAATTTGATCAACATTTTCTTCCATATTATGAGTTACATCATCTTCAAGCTTACGCAAACCAAACTCATACCATATAGTAATTATTCCCTCGTCCGTTTTCATCTGAAATTGATAACTCAAATGTGCATTTTCTGCATCAACATTAACATAATCTGCATACTTTTTCGGAACCGTTCTTCCGCATAAGACAATCTTAAGTAAAGCAATTGCATCAATAAGCGCAGTTTTTCCAGATCCATTCTGTCCATACACGCCTAAAATGCTTGTTCTATATTCCTTTCTTCTGTTTTCGAAACAAATTGTTCCACAACCAACGTTCTTAAAATTTTGGATGTTAATTTTATCTATTCTTACAGAAAGCCTTTTCATCACAACTTCCTCCTAAAGACATCTTACTACTCAACATAACCAAAAGCTACATCCAATTTAAGAATTGAAACATTTTGTTTATTTATAATTAATTGTGTCCATATTCAACTCATTTGCAGAATCCTGATCACACGAGGGTGCCCCATCATCGTTATTCATCTTCTTTCCCCCACGATCGTGTGCCCGCTCCAGAGTCAAACACTAATGTCATTGTCTAATGTATAACAACCAACAATACAGCTCTTTTTACAAAAACAAATACCAAAAGAAACTGCTCCTAAATATCCCTCTTCTATGATTCCTTCCTCATATCTTTTATCAGCAATCTGTGAGAGAGCTTCATTTAGTCCATCCTTCATTTCATTAAATTTCTTTCTTCGTTTTATCTCAAAAATATATGCCGGATCTTCCGGATGATTCGGATATAGAACCACATCAGGACGACCATTGCCGACCTCACGATTAGACCTCACTGTATAATCAGGCATCTGATACAAAAGAGATAAAAAGAATCCATGATAAAAACTCTCATCGCTATCATAAAAACTTATGCTCTCTGACAACAGCTTTCGAATAACCCCAGCGATCACTTCTGTATCCTTTTTCTTTATTGCAGCATAAAGCGATGAAAAATCTGTTTTTTCTACTTTCTCATCGAACCAATCTCTAATCTTATTCTCATAAATACTGCAAATCTCTTCATTTGGTATTTTCATAGTGAGATAGATCTGTCTGCCATCCTGCCTCATCGATACTTTCTTAAGATAGCCTGTAAAGAAAAGGAAATTCCATAAATTGTCCTTGCTCTTATCTACATCTCCATACGTGATATCTTCCTGTACACGTTTTTCGATCGTATCTCCCCTTATAAGATCATCCAACTCAATACGTATGGATTCATCAGCATTTTCAACCATCTGCTTTATTATTGAATTAGATGAAGTATTTGACCAAAACGGCATAGGAAATTCTGCATGTCCATTTATTACACTATCCACGTAACAAATAACACTCCATGGATTATATATCTCGGTATTACCAAAAAGATATCCGTCATACCACTTTCTGACAGCATCCATCTTCTCCGGGATACCATATGCAGTTAACATATCTTTCACTTCAGCATCTGTAAAACCAAACCCCTCTGAAAAATCACCACTCAGAACAGAGTTTACCTTCAAATTATTTAATCCCGTAAAAATACTCTCTTTACTGATTCTCAGGCACCCTGTCACAACACCAAACTCAAGAGCATCGTTCGTTTTTAACGCCGATTCAAAAAGAGATCTGATAAATCCAACCATCTCATCATAGAACCCTGCATAATATGCATTTTCCAAAGGAACATCGTACTCATCAATTAAAACGATCACATTTTTATTATGATATGTTCTAAGCTGCTCCGATAAAGATTTGATAGAAGTAGCATATTTGCCAACCTCTTTACGAAATTCTGCTTTTCTTTCTTCTTCACTTCTAAAAGTATTTACCCGATTATTCCATTCTATGTCGCCTCGTTCAATTTCTATATACCTATTTTTTAAGTCATCAGAAACATCCTCTGACTTCAAGATATAATTATGCCTAACATATTCACTTACTATCTCATCTCTTATCTTTAAAAATGCCGTTTCAAAATCAGGCTGTTTAGCAGACTTTAATGATATCTTTATTACAGGATACTGCCCCATCTTGGATAAGACATCATCCCCCGCGTCCATTATCTTCATGCCTTCAAAACATCGGCTATTATCAATGACGCTTCCATCGCTTCCAATTTCTCTTTCAAAAAAGGTCTGAACCATAGATATAGCCAGAGTCTTTCCAAAACGCCTGGGACGGGTGAATAATGTCACTTTTCCACCGTCACGGACGATATCTCGTACCAGCATTGTTTTGTCAACGTAGTACATATCGTTTTCAACAAAATCCTTAAACCTCTCATATCCGATTCCGATTTTCTTCATCGCACAGGCTCTCCTGTCATTATTTTGCTCACTTTGCACTGCCAAAAGCTCTCTCCGTAAGCGAAATGTATTACACCGGGTAGAAATCCTCGGAAATGCATTTCGCTTTCATTTTTCATCGTCATTTTTCTGGTCTGTAGAGCAAGCTGTTTTCATTTTATCTGTCCATGGCATCAATGCATCAATGTTTTCGGGCTCATTGTTGTAGTCCATCAT
>JNJK01000005.1 GCA_000701625.1 Lachnospiraceae bacterium MC2017 | reverse complement strand
ACCTGGTATGATTTGGAATCTCATATGACTTTTTCTTCAATTTCCTGATGTATCTATAAAGAGCGGTTTGACTGATTCCATTAGCAGCACACCAATCTTTATCAGTCATACCGCTAGTACGACATCTTTGGATTGCTTCAAACAATTCATCATCAGACTTAAAAAGAGCTTTGGGCATCGAATCTCCTTCCTTGGCACATTGGAAGTAAATTTTTCCAACGTTTAGACAATATGAAAGTAAATTTTTCCAACCTGCCAATGTGGCAGATCGGATTTCGACACCATTATGAAGAAAAATCAGCTGCATGGGAATCCGGGGGCATATATGACGCTTACAATTTTTCCAACCTTCCAATGTGGCAGATCGGATTTCGACACCATTATGAAGAAAAATCAGCTGCATGGGAATCCGGGGGCATATATGACGCTTACTTTATTGAAGCAAATTAATCACTTCCACTCATCAAGTGATTTATTCAAATCTTCGATCACATTTACATTCTGGAGGCTGGGGAAGATCGCGAGCATGGATGCGGAAACGAAGCGGCCTTCCTTGACAGCTGTTACGTCGGCAAGCTCCGGCATGTTTTTCAAAAATTCAATCTTTTTCTGAACGTCATTTTCGTCCCCGTACTTATTGATGAGGATGACGTCAGGATTTTTTGCAATCACATCTTCCCATGCAACTGAGGTGAAATCAGAATCGAGGTCCTTGTAGATATTAGTTCCACCTGCGAGTTCTATAAGTTCGTTTTCAAGGCTTGTTCCACCTGCTGTATAGGGTGCATCTTCTTCGGAATCATATACAAATACAGTTAGTTTAGAGTTTGGATCTGTGTTTGAGGTGATAGCATCAACTCGTGACTTAAAATCGCTGACAAGAGCCTGTGCGCGGTCCTCCACGCCAAAGATTTTTCCAAGGTTTTCTATATCAGTATAGGTGTCTTCGATAGTCGGCACGTCTGAATATGTTCCGGTAGAGCCATAGACATTGATACCGGAATCAAGATAATCAGATGCATTACCGGCATTCTGTTCCATAAAGGAATAGGAAGCACCGTAAACAAAATCAGGATTCATTGCCAAAACAGTTTCGAGGGAAGGAACACCATTTGAAAGACCTTCTATAAGAGGCATTTTTGAAACATTGTCACGGTATTCCGGCAGGACATCATCGATTGAACTGTCAGCTTCTGCGAGTCCGATGACCTTATCTTCTAGACCGAGAGCTGCCAGAATCTCTGCTGTATCGTAGGACAGAACTACGACTTTTTCGGGGGCGGATTCGAATACGAGATCGTTGTCCATATTTTTGATAGTTACGGGTGAGTAAGTCGTGTCTTGCGATTCTACAGCAACGGATGCAGTGGATATATCATTAGATACATCAGATGACTCTGAGATCGTTGCGCTTGATGTAGCTTCAGTAGATGCGGAATTTGCATTTGCAGAGGTTTCTCCGGTACAGGCTGCGAGAGATAAACTCATACATAAAACAAGTGATGCAGATAAGATTTTCTTGATCTTCATATTCTCCTCCATGTGTAAAGTACATAAAATTGATGAAATGAATTAGTCAACACTAATCCGAAATATCGTACCATTCATAACTTGAATTAGCAATAAATGGTATTGAGAAAAGTTGTTATTTTAGTGCGTTGACGCGTTAATTACGTTAGCATACACTAATAACACGTGTTCAATTCAACTTTAGCGGAAAGGAAAAATCAGATGTTTATCAATAAAGCTCTTATCAAGCTTGCAAAGGGAGCGGAGAAAGAGATTTTCATAACCTGTCTCTGGAATATCGTGTTTGTGATCATTTCTACGAGCATATCTTTTTGCACTGCAATGATAATTCGAAAGATACTCGGTTCTTCCGGAAAATATGATGTGGTCGAGCCGAAATATTTATTCTCCATATTATTTATACTCATATTGCTCCAGTACGCCGTACTTAGGACAAAAAGTGTGATGGCGGCTGTTTGCAGTACTAAGATCAAAGAAAACGTGCGTATCAGGCTGATCGAAAAGCTTTTCTCACTCGGACCGGAATATATGGCGGACAAGCAGACCGGAGCTGTTGCGACAACTGTTTTTAATAAAGTTGAATGGCTGGGAAATTACTATACGGCGTATATTCCTGTGGCAATATCGGGCATCCTTAACGCATTCTTTATCATGTTCATAATTTTTAACATCAATAAGGTCGTAGCAATGGTCGGGATCGCTGCCATGGCAGGGATTTTGATATGCCCCATGAGCTTTTACAAGATCATGAGTGAGAGAGGTAAAAAAGAGTGGGAAGCTGAGGAAAAGTACTACTCCGATTGTCTGGAAGGAATACAGGGAATCGTGACCTTAAAGGCTTTCAGAGCGGATGGGAAACAGAAAAAGAAGATACATGCATCCGGAGAAAGACTCAGAAAAACGGTTATGGGTCAGCTGAAGATATCGATGATAGAGAATGGATGCCTGGAGTTTTTTGGCAGGCTCGGCACCGCATTTTGTCCTGCGATAGCGGCTTATCTTGCATATCGTGGGATGATGGATTCGGATTATCTGATCTATGTCATGTTTTTTATAAGCGCATGGTTTACACCATTATTAAACCTGATACCTGCGTGGCACATCGGTTATAAGGGGATCACGGCTTCTCAGGGAATCATTCAGTTGATCGATGCTCGTAGTAATTATATGAGGAGAGAAGGGCATTTTGAATCGGATAGAAAAGCAGAGTTTAACGAAGACATCAGGTTTGAAGATGTTAGCTTTGCGTACACAAAAGAAGATGGGAATGTACTGCATAACATAAATCTCACGCTCAAAAATAATACGGTCACAGCGCTCGTCGGTCAGTCGGGCAGCGGAAAAAGCACCATAGGAAATCTGCTTTCCGGATTTTATGAAGTGACGGAGGGAAAACTGAAACTCGGTGACAAAATCATCACCATGGATAATGTCAGTGAACTACAAAAATATGTATCTGTTGTGTGGCAGGAAGGCCATCTTTTTTACGGTACGGTCAGGGAAAATATCGCCATAGGAAAGCCTGATGCGACGGATGAAGAGATAAAGGGGGCTGCCGCACAGGCAAATATCCACGAGTTTATTGAGTCCTTACCAAATGGATATGACACACTTCTTGGAGAGGATGGAATGAGGTTTTCCGGAGGTGAGAAACAGAGAATTGCTATAGCAAGAGCTTTCTTAAGGAATACACCTATCCTGATCCTAGATGAAGCGACTTCATCACTTGACAGGAAAAATGAAAAGGAAATCCAAGAAAGTATAGACAGATTAAGTAAAGACAAGACTGTTTTAATGATAGCTCACAGACTATCAACTATTCAAAATGCGGATCAGATATGTATCCTTTCCAATGGAGTGATAGAGGCCGTGGGAACGCATAAGGAACTAGCAGACAAAAATCAGACATACAGAAAGATAATGGGATCTCAGTGGGATGCCGGATCACAAAGTGCGGTTGCAGGAGGTATTGCATAAGTGGAAAAAGAACGTTCACGCATTGGATATGCGGTGAGATTATCAAAATATATAAAGGGATACGGAGTTTTTCTATTTTTTGCGATACTCTGCAATATGATCTTTATTTTGCTGCCACTCGCAATCTCATTTGTGATGTCATTTATGATAAGCAAGGTCTTTCTGCATGATCTTGCTATGATACCGACGCTGCTCATAACACTTATCGGTCTCATCATTGCAGATGCCGTGTTTTCATATCTGGATATACTGATCTCTCACGATGTGACCTACAGGATCTTAACGAAGCTTCGAGATCTGACCTATGACAAGATAAGTGAACTTTCTCCGGCGGCAATGGTTGGAAAACAAAGCGGAGATTATATAAGTATAATTCTTGAAGACGTGGAACTATTGGAATGGTTTTATGCACACGTCATAGCTCAGCTCATTGTGGCTTTCTGCGTACCGGTCATCATGCTCATTTCTATGGGAGTATTTTCTGTATGGATACCGCTCCTCATCATTCCTTTCATAATCGCAATGATAATGGTTCCCAAACATCAGGCGGCAAAAGCAAATATGCAGGGTAGTAAAGTCAGGACTGCAGCAGGTAAAGTCAGTGCTGAGATCGTAGACGGAGTACAGGGATTAAGGGATATTCTGAGCTTCGGATGGAATAAAAAATATCTGGAACGTTTTGCCAAGACACAGAAGGAATATCAGAAAGCATATCTTACATACGAAAAAAGAAGCGCAGGAGACAGCAGTTTCTTAAATCTGATAGTCGGCATTGCCGGATTCTCATCAGATGTTCTGACGGTTATTCTTGTAAAAAATGGTGTGATACCTGCTAAATTCATGCTCCCGATATTTCTCATGGCAACAGGCGTTTTCGTACCTATCATGGAAGCAATGAATATGAGTAATAACTACGGACTAATTTTTGGCGCAGCGAGAAGAGTTGTGGGACTTCTGGAAAGTAAGCCGGATGTCAGAGATGATGGAGTGCTTACAAAAGAGCAGGTTTTGGGACAGTTTTCGGATAAAGAGCATTTTCTGGAGATTTCTCATGTGGGATTTGGATATCCGAATGAAGGTGATAAGGAAAAGACGGAAGTGTTAAAGGATGTGTCTTTCCATGTTGATAAAGGGGAGACTGTAGCGCTGGTTGGAGCGTCAGGATGTGGGAAATCCACTATTTCCAAACTTATCCTGAGATTTTGGGATACGGATCACGGAAGTATCTCCGTCGCAGGGGCAAAGATCAGGGATTATAAACTGTCAGAACTGCAAAGAATGATAACTCTTGTACCACAGGAAGCATTTCTTTTTGCTGATACGGTGGAAAATAATATCATGATGGCAAATCCGGAGTGCAGCGGCAAAGAAATGCAGGATGCGGCAAAGCGTGCGGGAGCAGATGAA
This sequence comes from Lachnospiraceae bacterium MC2017, assembly GCA_000701625.1. Classification (GTDB taxonomy): domain Bacteria; phylum Bacillota; class Clostridia; order Lachnospirales; family Lachnospiraceae; genus NK4A144. The sequence continues at coordinate 270,745 of JNJK01000005.1, read as the reverse complement.
TTCATAAGAAAACTTGGTGACGGATATCAGACGGTTCTCGGTGAGCATGGACTGAGACTATCCGGAGGAGAAAAAAAGCGGATCTCGATAGCTCAGGCTATGATAAAAGATTCCCCTGTACTGATACTGGATGAAGCGTCTGCAAATCTGGATGCGGAAAACGAGAGGATAATTAATAAGGGCATAGATGATCTGAAAAAAGGAAGAGCGACGATAATGATCGCACATAGATTGTCAACGATCAGAAGTGCAGACAGAGTCATTTTTTTGAAAGACGGCTGTGTGGAAGCTGAGGGCAGATACGATGATCTCATAGATACAAATGAAGATTTTAGAAATCTGGTAGCTGTAGGAGAAGCATCGTAAGGAGTAATGGAGAGTCAATGGGTAAGAAGGTTATATTGATAAGTATAGCGATGCTGTTGATAATCAGTGTCAGCTTTATCATGGCAATGAGCGTCGGAACAGCAGGAGCGACATGGATGGATACATTTCACATCATAGCAAATAAGCTGTTTGGACTGTATGACGGTCAGACAAAAGAAGTTATGGTAAAGATCATATGGGATCTGCGGTTTCCAAGAGCCTTGCTTGCTATAGCTGTGGGTGGAGGACTTGCCATTGCGGGAGCAGCGATGCAGGCGATCACTCAGAATGTACTGGCAGAACCGTATATCCTTGGTGTATCCAGCGGAGCATCTGCGATGGTCACAGGTGTGTATTTTTTTGCAGCATCTCTTGTATATGTTGGATATGTGATCCCGGCATTTGCCTTTGCCGGGGCGATGCTCTCTATGATGATGGTTTATAAGATAGGCATGAATGGCAGAAATAACAGCAGGCTGGTACTTGCCGGAATGACAGTAACGGTTATTTTAAATGCGGTTTCTCAGTTTTTTATTTCAATGATGGATAATAATTCTGCCATCAGAAGCGTGACCATGTGGATGATGGGAAGCCTCGCCGGAGCAAGGTGGAATAATGTGTTGATCCCTTGCCTTGGATCGTTCATCGGTTTTGTATATCTCCTCACAAATGCCAGAGCGTACAATGCAATGTCACTTGGGGATGAAACTGCGATAAGCCTCGGAGTGGATGCCAGAAAAGTTAAGAAAAGGACGATCATCGCGGTTTCGTTCCTTACCGGAATAATCGTTTCTGCGGCAGGACTTGTTGGTTTTGTGGGATTTATTATTCCACACATTATACGGAGTCTTGTGGGTTCTGACCACAGAAAGACATTGCCGATGTGCTTTGTTGGTGGTGGGATATTTCTCTTATGGATGGATATACTTGCGAGAACCATTATGGCGCCGCAGGAACTTGCGATCGGAATATTTACGGCATTTTGCGGAGGTCCTTTCTTTGCATGGCTTTTGTATCGGAATAACGGTGGAAAGGTGTGAGAGATGGAAAATACAATAAAGATATCTGTTAAAGATCTGAAGTATTCTGCGGGATCGCACAAAATCCTAAATGGTGTGACTCTTAACGTACCAAAGGGCAGGATGATCGGTATTATCGGACCAAACGGCAGCGGAAAGACGACTACGCTCAAGCATATTTACAGAGCTATAGATCCAAAAGATGGGGCAGTTTTTCTAAATGGCAAAGATGTCCATGCGTATAGTTATCGGGAAAGTGCCAGAGAAATGACTGTCATGAAGCAGGAGCATAATACGGATTTCTCTTACAGTATCTATGAGATGGTGATGATGGGGAGAACTCCGTACAGAAAAATGTTTGAAGCCGATACGCGGGACGACAGGGAAATAGTGCTTAGGTCACTTAAGTATGTGGGCATGGACAAGATGCTTGAGCGACCATACGCGGAACTCTCGGGTGGTGAGAAGCAACGCGTAATGATCGCCAGATCCATCGCGCAGGATACGGAAATATTTATCCTGGATGAGCCCACAAATCACCTCGATGTGCATTATCAATGGGCGATCATGGAACTCATTAAAAATATAGGAAAGACTGTCATATCAGTATTTCATGAGCTTAATCTTGCTTCTAATTATTGTGATGAGATCTATGTGGTTGATAAAGGCTGCATAGTCGCCCACGGCGCTCCATCTGAGATCATTACGAAAAACCTGCTTGCGGATGTTTTCAAGATCGACGCAGATATCATAAAGACAAACGATGGCGCGACACATATCCTGTATAATAGGGCGATCATGGCGTGAACAGAACAAAGGGGACCACAGATTGAGAGTAACTCTGATCTGTGGTCCTTTCTTCATGTGATGGATATGTCTGTGTTATACTTGATATATATTATGATGTAAGGGTCAAAAGTAAATTTTGCCCCTTACTGATGTCACGGATTGGTTACTGTTCACTCGCTTCCAGCTCGCTCACGTAACGGATTTTGCCAATTAAATCGCCTCCGGCGATGGGCAAAATCCAATGGCTTTTCATCTTTCTTGGTCGCAACCAGCTAAAGCATACACTCTCACTAAGCTCACATTCGTTCGCAAAGTGTTCGTAGCATCCGCAGCGTAGTGCTCCGGTTGCGTCTGAACAATAACACGGATTGCTTCATTGCTACGCAATTCCCGCAATCCTAAAACACTCGCATTCCGCGTAATAACGCTACTTGCTCGTGTTTTGCGGGTCCCAAGGTCTCAATCCTCTTTGTGCAAGCACAATCGGATTTTGACCTTTTGACCCTGACATCATATTATATAAACTGATACGTATAGGAGATAAGGAATTTTGGAGATTATAGAAACTATCATGCATACACATGCCTTGAGATGGGTACTTTCTCTGGTTGTCGGTTTTGGAATTATGAAACTCATGGAAATACGTTATGGCAAGATGATCATTTATAGTGGAGTCGGTGTCCTGATGTATTACCTTATCTATAGAACAATGACTTATTCGGGAAATATTCCGCTGTCACTGATATTTTTCGTAATAGGAAGTGGCTGTCTCGGATTTGCGTGGTTCCTTAGAGATATCTAAAACTGCCGGTGGGGTACAATTATGAAGAAAGTACGTATTACTGTGAAAAAAATTGCCCGATACGATGATCTGATAGAGCAATATGAAAATCCGATAGAGCATGCCTGCGACATGCAGCTTGGGCAGACTTTCATCTGCAATGGATGGAAAAAACCACAGGGATTTTGTGATAGTGCGTGGGATACGGTTTCTTCGTTTGTCATGACCTTGGCTCACGGAGGTGAGAATTTTTATGATGGCTGGATGAAGAACCCGAGGTCAGCTATGATATCCTGTAACGACGGGTTCAGACCAGTCAGTTTCCTTTTGGAAACATTGGACGAGGAGGCAGAGTAGAAGATGACATCAACCATAACGCATGAGGTTTTTTACAAGAATTTCAAAGTGTTTTCCATTGATGGCGGAGGAAAGGTTGAGCTTGCGAATCCTGATCTCATGCCAATGGAAATTTATTTGGAAACAGATGATGATATTGAATCCAGGACAAATAATATTGTGAATTTTAATACCTGGTGTTCTGAAAGAATCATTCCTTTGGATAGGAAATATGCAAAGGAACTGCTGGCATATTACGGGTATGATAATCCGTTATCTCTTCCGATGAGAGCAGAAATCGGGATCGCAACCCGATGTTTATCAATAAACGATTGCTTTTGGGTAAAGAAAGCAGATGAAAAACTGACGTGGGAAGATGTAAACCTTTTTGAAAACAGTCTTGAAAACAATGTGCTTGAGATCCCACTTTTGGGGCGGGGATTTACAGCTGATAGAAAGGATATTAATACGCCGGATATTCATACAGACGGAAAGGCACCTAAAGCCTGGAAGCGGACAGGAAATAGCTTCTTTTTACTGAAAAGAGATAATGGAAATGATTCTGTTACAAAAGAGGTGGAAGCCTCGGAAATTCTTAGAGAAATATTCGGTGAAAAGGTTGTCAAATATACGAAAGATAGTTTTGCCGGTCATGATGTATCGGTTTGCAAATGTTTTACAGATGAAAAACTTAACATGGTGAAGGCAGAATACTATGCGATATATAAAATGAACAGAGATGAAGATATAGTTTCTGAATTAACTGGGGAGCTTTCGACAGAATTTTGTACAATGGTCATTGCAGACTATCTTGTAGGAAATACGGACAGGCATAGTAGAAATTGGGGAATGATGTATGAACTATGCGAGGACTCAGATGAGCAGGCATTTTCAATAAAAGGATTATCCTATCTTTATGACTTTGACCATGCTTTTGAGTCTGAGGGAGAAGATATCTGTCAGCCGTATATTTTACTCGGAAAAAGAATAAGTATGAAAGATGCTGCATGTTCTGCTGTTAAAATGCTTTCGGAAAAAATAGAAAGTGGGCAGATCAATTTTAATATCGATCTTTCTAAGTATAAATACGGAGAATATGTAAGGAAAAGGATAGACGTTATAAAAAAATGTCAGGGTCAAAGGTTCTAAGGACCTTTGATCCTGACATTTTCTTAAAAGATCAGATAATAGAGAGAGGATTAATCACTCTCAGTCTCTGACAGTGCAAAGTCTGCAACGTCTTCATCATCCCAATCCGGATTATTTTCAATAGCTTCACGGACACATTGCAGGAACTCGGGCGTGATCTCCATAAATTTAATTAACTGATCATCTGAGAGTTGGCCATTATTTTTTCGTATTCGTTCTACTTTTTCACTATATTTTCCCAAGACTCGCTCGTCTATAGCAAATAAATTTAAGTTCATATATTCATTCCTCCTCTCCTGATTATCTTTAACCTTCTTAACTGCATTATCAAGCATTTTAGCATAATCGGAGTCTGATGTATTTCTATTCATGTAAGATAATCATATCAAAAGGTTTATTAATTTCGGTCATTAATAACGTTGTTTTTCTTAATACTATCATTTAGTGATATTTGTCTCAATAACAAACAGATAGGTGTTTGTTTAATTCATTCTTACGGAGGTAAACTATGTCAAAAAAAGTTGCAGTGATAACCGGCGGCGGTCATGGGATTGGCAAAGCTGTCGCGGACGCGTTTAGAGCGAAAGATGTAATTGTTCATATTATAGATATAAAGCAGGGAGAATGGTTTGTAGGTGATGTGGGCAAAAAAGATGATATTGAACAATTTGCAAAGTATGTGACCGAGCAATCCGGACGTGTGGATTATCTTATAAATAACGCTCTGCCCATTATGAAGGGGATAAACGAATGCGGTTATGAAGAGTTCCAGTATGCTCTCTCGGTTGGTGTGACTGCCCCGTTTTATCTGACAAAACTTCTGATGCCGATCTTTTCTGAAAACGCATCGATCGTAAATATCTCCTCATCACGCGACAGGATGAGTCAGCCACAGACTGAGAGTTATACTGCTGCGAAAGGTGGAATATCTGCTCTTACGCATGCGATGGCAGTTAGTCTCGCAGGAAAAGCAAGAGTAAATAGCATTTCACCCGGATGGATAAATACAACAGATGAGGTTTATAGTGGTGCAGATGCATTACAACAGCCGACAGGCCGAGTAGGAAGACCGGAGGATATAGCAGAAATGGTGATGTTCCTCTGTTCAGAAAAAGCAGGATTTATTACAGGAGAAAATATCTGTATTGATGGTGGTATGACCAGACAGATGATCTATCACGGTGAGCATGGATGGACGTATGAATAAAAAGTTAGGATCAAAGGTTATAACGACCTTTGATCCTAACTTTTTTAAGAGCAGGATAATGGGAGAGAATTAATCACTCTCAGTCTCTGATATTGCATAGTCTGCGATGTCTTCGTCATCCCAATCCGGATTATTTTCAATGGCTTCACGGACACATTGCAGGAATTCGGGAGTGATATTCATAAATTTCACCATCATTTCATCAGACAGTAAACCATTATTATTTCTGATTTGCTCTACAACTTTACTGTACTTACCAATCACTCGCTCGTCTATAGCAAATAAGTTTAAGTTCATATACTCATTCCTCCTCTCTTGATTATCTTTAACCTTTTTCACTGCGTCATCAAGCATTTTAGCGTAATCGGAGTCCGGTGTATTTCCGTCCATGTAGGATAGCATGCCCTTGATCTCATCGCTTACTTCGTGACCTTCTTTATCGTTTGTTCCCTTGGTATTCAGGATGATCCGTTTAGCGTGGTCTTTCATCTTTACGCTGCTGTCCCAAGTACATATCGTTTCAAAGGGATACATATACCAACCCTTGTCGAAAGGATCGTAGGTGGTTATAAAGATAATAAAACTATCTATCTTACGAATTTTCTTTCCGATGACCATTTCCAGTAACGGTCGGACGTGCTTTGGCTCAGTCATCACCGTCTGAAACATATAGTTATCGGTGATGGTAAGCTCATCAAAAGGTTTCTTTGTTCTCTTTTTAGTGCTGGACATTAGTTTATTTGCCTTTCTTAATACTATCATTTAGTGATGCTTGGCTCAATAACTGTGCATAGAGGTGTATAAGAAAATGTGTTGTTTTATAACAATTTAAAAATGATAAATATAATTGAATTCCTTAAAAATTGGAAAATTGCCATATGTAGTCGCTTTGGTCTATAAAGGGAATTCGTTTTGAAAAATGATTTATAAAGGGATTCTGTGAGCGAAATGCTCAAGACACCTCTTATGTAAGAAATTGAGGCTGTTAGAATATAACATCTGTTGAAAGAACTGTAAAGTGTTAATAAACTTAGTAAGCTTTCATGAAAACAACTTTTTCGGTTGACCTTTTTGATTTCAGAGGGTAAAATTCTTGTTAAATGCGTCGAGCAGGAATAGTAGGTGTTTTGAGACCTTTAGAGAGGAGCCGGTTGGTGCGAGGCTTTGGTTTTCGGATACTGAACCCGCCTGGGAGCAGCAGGAGGTAAAAACGATCGGTTACAAAGTGATCGGAAACTTCTGACGGCAGTCACCGTGATCATGGACAAGTGAGGATGCCTCACGCAGAGAGCAGGTCAAAGACCTGAATTTAGGTGGTAACGCGGATTTTTATTCGTCCTAAGTGTACAAAAAAAGGTATGCTTAGGACTTTTTCTATTTAAAATTAAAATCCTGGGCAGCTGATATAAGTTATTTAAGGAAGGTGTACGTATGAAACTCAGTAAATTAGTAGGTGTGAGATTTAAGGAAAAGCCGGCTGACTGCGTGATCGACAGCCATACTTTCAGTCTTAGAGGCGGCTATGTAAAGCGTGTATCAAACGGTATTTTCTCTTTATATAACCCGATGAAACGCGTTACTCAGAATATCGAAAAAATCCTTCGTGAAGAGATGGATGGAGTCGACTGTCAGGAAGTAATGTTCCCTGTAGTTCTGCCGGGTTCTCTTTGGGAAGAGTCAGGAAGATATCAGAGCGTAGGAGAAGAGCTTCTTCGTTTTAAGGATCGTAATGATACACCGATGGTTCTTGGTATGACTCACGAGGAAGCAGCAGTTCATCTTGCAAGAGACTACGGAAAGACATATGCAAACTATCCGTTCTCTATCTTCCAGATCCAGACAAAGTATCGTGATGAGGCAAGACCGAGAGCAGGACTTATCCGTGTTCGTGAGTTCACAATGAAAGATGCGTACTCTTTCCATACTTCTCAGGAAGATCTGGAGCAGTACTACGACAGAATGGCAAACGCTTATGATCGTATTTTTGAGCGTGCAGGTCTGCCGGACGTTATTTCCGTAAAGTCTGATTCCGGTATGATCGGCGGAAGTGTTTCTCACGAGTACATGCTTCTCGCAGATGCAGGTGAGGATTCCATTGTTCTTTGTGATGAGTGTGGATACAGCGCAAATATGGAAGCAGCTGACACAACTGTAGATAACAGTGGATGCAGTGCAGCAGCTGAGCTTCAGAAGGTTCATACACCGGGCTGCAAGACTATCGAGGACGTATGCAAGTTCCTTAAGTCAAGAGTAGAAGAGTCTTGTAAGGCTGTTATCTATCAGGTAAATGCAACAGATGAGTATATCGTTGTATTCCTTCGCGGCGATTACGAAGTAAACGAGACAAAACTCACAAACTATCTCCATGAGGCAGTTCATCCGGGTGAAGTAACACAGGATTCCGGTCTGGTAGCAGGTTTCTGCGGACCTTATGATCAGAAGGCAAAGTGCCGTATTATTTATGATAAGTCTCTTGAGGGCATCGAGAACCTTTGCTGCGGAGCAAATGAGGTTGATTACCACTATACGGGTCTCAATATCAAGCGTGATATAGGCGATGTAGAGTACGTTGATGTGAGCAAGATCCAGGACGGCGGCATTTGCCCTTGCTGCGGAAAGAAGACCATCCGTATCAGCCGTGGTATCGAGGCAGGTAACATCTTCCAGCTCGGCACAAAGTATACAGAGAGCATGGGCATGACTTATATTGATGAAGAGGGCAATACAAAGACTCCTATCATGGGATGCTATGGTATCGGTGTTGGTCGTCTCGCTGCCTGCATTATGGAAGCATGCCATGATGAAAAGGGACCTATCTGGCCTATCACAGTTGCTCCATGGCAGGTACATGTATGCTGCATGAGACAGGATAATGCAGAGTGCAAGGCTGCTGCAGATGAGATCTATGCTGAGCTTCAGAAGCTTGGAATCGATGTGATCTACGATGACAGGGACGTAAGAGCCGGTGTAATGTTCGCTGATGCAGATCTTCTCGGTGTTCCGGTAAGAGTTACAGTTGGACCGAAGGCTCTTGCAGAGGGTCAGATCGAGCTTTCTACAAGAGATAAGAGTGTTCAGCTCAAGGTAAATAAAGAGGATATCATCACAGAGACAAAGAAGCTTGTGGATGATCTCTATGCTCAGATTAACTCAAAAGTTAAGGACAGGATCTAATAATAGAAACTACGGTCGGTACTGTTTGTTAAAGTACCGGCTGTAAATATGTATAAGACAGGAATAGAATAGTTATGCTGGATTTTATAAAAGCACTTTTATTTGGTATCGTAGAGGGTATCACTGAGTGGCTTCCGGTAAGTTCCACAGGACACATGATCCTTTTAAATGAATTCGTTAAGATGAATGTTTCTGCAGAATTCTGGAACATGTTCCTCGTTGTGATACAGCTTGGTGCGATACTTTCGGTAGTAGTTCTTTATTGGAATCAGATATTCCCGTTCGATTTATCAAAGAAAGCGATTGCTGAAAAAAAGATAAACCGACCGGATATCTGGATGTTGTGGGTTAAGATCATCATAGCCTGTCTTCCGGCTGTAGTCGTGGGATTACCGCTTGATGACTGGATCGATGAGCATCTTTATAACGGATTTGTTGTCGCTGTGATGTTGATACTCTTCGGTATCTTGTTTATCGTTGTTGAGACACGCAATAAGGGTAAAGAAAGTAAGATTAATTCACTTGATGAGATCACCTTTAAGACTGCACTGATAATCGGTGCATGGCAGGTTATAGCAGCACTGCTACCCGGTACATCGAGAAGTGGTGCTACTATCGTTGGGGCATTACTCCTTGGCGTTTCCAGGACAGTTGCAGCACAGTTCACATTCTTCCTTGCAATCCCGGTTATGTTTGGCGCAAGTCTTTTGAAGATAGTGAAGTTTGGATTTGATTTCACAGGTACTGAGGCAGCGATCCTGCTTATCGGAATGATATCTGCATTTGCAGTATCTATTTTCGTTATCAGATGCCTTATGAGCTATATCAGAAAGCATGATTTCAAGCCGTTTGGCTGGTATAGGATTGCACTTGGAATTGTTGTTTTAGGATATTTTGCGATAGTTAAATAAGATTAAAAAAGCGTTGTGAAACTGTCATTCGTTTCACAACGCTTTTCATTTTTAGGTTACTGAGCAGGATTCTCTGCTATTGAACTCAGAAGATATTTGATAAATGCTGCAGTAAGTTCTTTATGCGGGGTATTTCCGGCTACGGCCAGATAGATATCATTAGGACCGTTATCGCTAAAATATTTTGAAGCAGGAAGTATTATGTGATCGGTCTTTCCATCGGTGAAAAGAGCGTCATCACTTACATATTCTTTCATATCTGAAAGATACCCTTCTGATGAAAAAAGTTCATAGGAGTTTTTGTCCATCAGGATGACATCAATCTGTTCAGCAGTGGTCATCGTCATTAGCTTCATCTGTGAAGCGTATGTGTATTCAGAGCCTGCATTATCCTCTTTGGTGACAGAGATACTGTAGATCTCTGCTTTGTTTTTGTTTGTGTCGATATTTTGTGATTTTAAAAAAGAATCGGTGATAAGAGATTCGGTTTCGGAATCAAGGTAAAGGTTCGAAACAGTTATATTTATTGCAGAATCTTTGTGGGTAATGATGCCATGAAATATATAAATGATAATAGCAATTACAAGCAGCACAGCGCCTATATGAAACTTGTAATAATCAAATATATATTCGATCTTCTGGTTTAAGGACATGTTTTTGAAAGCATTTTCCGGTATTTCGTTCATTGCTAGGTACTCTTTCTATGGTGAAAAATCTAGTATGGCTGTTCCTAAAATTGATGCACGTTGAGCATTATATCACACTTTTTGAGCCTGTACTTAAAAAGGGAACGGTAAAACTCGTATTAACGAAATGTGATGATTATTGAGGGAGATTCGAATGATGATTGTAAAATATGTATAGAAAATTTGCGAAAATGCGAAAATATGCATTGAATTGTGAAAAGAATATCACTATAATTGTTTTTGTATTTGTACAAAGCTTGTAAAGGGTGGTGCGTATATGACAAGTAGAAAGATCACAACGGGTGAGTGGGAAAAAGAGTCAACATCTGTCGTTTCAGAGATCGTACAGCTTGCAGGTAACTATGACAGCGTGATCCATATCAGAGCCGGAATAAAGAATGTAAACGCTAAAAGCATCATGGGAATGATGGCGCTTCGCATGGGTAAAGGGCAGGATGTGGAAGTGATCGCAGAGGGAAGCGATGAAGAGGAAGCAGTAAACGGTCTGTCAGATTTTCTCGTTAGCAAGGCTGTATAAAACTACATAGAGTACAAAGGGTTGATATGAACGAAGAGCAGTGTGATAAAAAGGCACTGCTCTTATTCTTTTTCTGCTTCGATAAGGGCGTCCAATGCGGCACCCTTTATTTCCAGAGCCCAAATCAGTGGGAGAAAAGTGTCATATTGCGCATCATATGTTCCTGCTTCGATAGACCGGAGTATGTCTGCATCTATTTCTAGCTGTTCTGACAGAGCTTCTATAGTAAGATTATGTGCTTCGCGGCTTGTTCTAACGGTTTCACCAAATTGCTTTAACAGTTTGTTGTTCATTTTTTCCTCTGTTTGTCCGATTCTAATTAATGGGGAATGCACTATGTGCATTGGGATTCTTTACTCTTTTTGACCCTGTCATCATACCACACATTATAAATGTTAGCTTTGATAAATTAGACTCTTTAGGATTATAGTTCACGGGTTTCATGCGTATTTACAGTTCAGACGCAAATGGAGCATTCAAATTCACTCTGATGATTTAATTGGATAAAGTGTTAATGATTTAACATAATTTTTAATGTGTAATAGTACATTTTTATAGTGATCAAAAGCTTGAAAATATGGTGTATTGTGATAAAATTTTAACAATAAGACTCTTTTTTATAAAAATATGTGCAATTTTTAAGATTGTATTTAAAAAAATACAAGACGTTAAATTTTTCACATGTAAAATTTAATATGAATGGCTTAACGAGATTTTACCGATCAGAGTGATCGGCAGTGATACGTAACCCATCAAAAATTTTAACTACCGTTTACGGTAGAGAAAAGAGGACTATTATTATGTACGGATTTGGAACAATGATCGATCAGCTCAGAGCAAACCCGAAGACGATCGTTTTAACTGAGGGTGAGGATGCAAGAATTCTTGAGGCAGCATCCAGACTGCTTGCAAGCAATTTCCTGAAGCCGATCCTTCTTGGAAACGAGGCTGTTATCCAGAAGTCTGCGGAAGAGGCAGGTTACAATATTCGTGGTGCAGAGATAATCGATCCTGCAAATTATGCAGAGTTTGATGAGATGGTTAATGAGTTCGTAGAGCTTCGTAAGGCAAAGGGTATGACACCGGAGAAGGCAAGAGAACTTCTTGGCCAGACAAATTACTTTGGTACAATGCTCGTAAAGATGGGTAAGGCAGACTGTCTCCTTGGAGGTGCTACTTACTCAACTGCTGATACAGTAAGACCCGCGCTGCAGATCATTAAGACAAAGCCGGGCAACAGTGTTGTATCATCCTGTTTCATTCTCGTACGTCCTTCAGCTACAGGGGAGAACGAAGTAATTGCAATGGGTGACTGCGCTATCAACATCAATCCTGATGAAGATCAGCTCGTTGAGATCTGTGGTGAGACAGTAGAGTGTGCTCGTCGTTTTGGCGTTGATCCTAAGGTTGCTTTCCTTTCATTCTCAACAAAGGGCTCTGCAAAGGATCCTACAGTTACAAAGATGCAGAATGCTACTGCAAAGGCTCAGGCAAAGTATCCTGAGATCCCGATTGATGGCGAGCTTCAGTTTGATGCAGCTGTTTCACCTCGTGTTGCACGTCAGAAGGCTCCGGGTTCACCGGTTGCAGGACATGCAAATACATTTATCTTCCCTGATGTAAATGCAGGTAACTTAGGTTATAAGATTGCTCAGCGTATGGGCAATTTCGAGGCATACGGACCGATCCTTCTCGGACTTAACGCTCCGATCAACGATCTTTCCCGTGGATGTAATGCTCTTGAGGTTTACTCAATGGCTATCATCACAGCATCACTTGCATAAGTAAATCTTTATATACATGATAAAGCCTTCCGGATAAAAAGTCCGGAGGGCTTTTTTACATAGTGTATAGTGGCAAAAAAATGTCGTATGTGGGATACTATAGCAAAATCGCAATCGTTGAAGGCGATTAAAATTTAGAGAAGAGGAGATAATAATGAAAAAGATTATAAAGAAACTGGCTGTATTTCAGTTGGTGATCATGTTGGCACTTTCTGCGTCGGCATGCAGGAGCGATACAGCTCTGGAGGTAGCGAGATATGCTGCGGAAGTGCTGGAAAGTACTGAAGAAGCAGCTACAGACGATTACAGGGAAGTGCGTGAAGAAGCATCATCATCTGAAACAGAAGAGATATCGGACAGTGACGGATCGACATCTGAAACGGATGAATCGTTATCTGAAACAGAGGCATTATCATCAGAAGAAACGGAGAGTGATAAGGTTTCTGTAACGGAAGATGGTGAATACACATCAAAGGATGAAGTTGCGCTCTATATACATTTGTATGATCATCTGCCGGACAATTATATAACTAAGAAAGAAGCGGAAGCCCTCGGGTGGAACAATAAAGAAGGAAATCTGTGGGACGTTGCGCCTGGGAAAAGCATCGGCGGAAGTTATTTTGGAAATTATGAGGGATTGCTTCCGGAGAAGAAAGGGCGTGACTATCATGAATGTGATATCGATTATAACGGCGGCAGGCGTAATGCCAAAAGGATCGTTTTTTCGGATGACGGCTTGATATACTATACTGAAGATCATTACGAAAGCTTTGAACAGCTATATTAGAAAGTCAAAAGTTTAGAGGGTTTTGTATGAAAAAAATTGTTTTGGATTTCAGAAATTCAGAGAATAAAGATGATATACATGATATGCTTGAAAGTGCGCTGGAGTTTCCGGAGTATTACGGAAGAAATCTGGACTCGCTGCATGATTGTCTTACCGATATAACAGAGGATGTCTGCATAGGCATATATGAACCGGATGAACACAGTGAGATTTTTGGATATTTAAAACGTGTAAACAGAGTCTGTGAACATGCAGAAAGCGAAAACAGGCATCTTTGTATATTCATTTTTCGGGATAAAGTAACATCAGAAAGTGATTTGTAACAATGGATAAAGCTAAGATAATTGAACTAAAAGAAACTATACTTGAGAATAACGATGCTGATGCTGAGGTGTTGCGTCAGGAACTAAAGAACAAAAAGATATGCCTGATAAATCTCATGTCGAGCCCCGGAAGCGGAAAGACAAGTACACTTCTTGCGTTAAAACAGTATTTTGACAACCATATTAAATGGGGCGTTATGGAGGCAGATATTGACTCTGATGTGGATGCAAATACCCTTATCGATGCAGGAATCCCATCTATCCAGCTTCATACAGGAGGTATGTGTCACCTTGATGCGGATATGACGAGACAGGGATTGCGTGCTTTTGACAGAGATGATCTGGATCTCGTGGTACTTGAGAATATCGGAAATCTGGTATGCCCTGCAGAATTTGATACAGGGGCGTCGGTAAATATGACCATTCTTTCTGTTCCTGAGGGGGATGATAAGCCTGCCAAATATCCGCTTATATATCAGGTTTCAGATATACTTGTGATAAATAAAATAGATACGCTCCCTGTTTTTGATTTTGATAAGAGCAAGGTTGAGCAATACGCAAGAGTAGAAAATCCGGATATAAAGATCTTTTATATTTCTGCAAAGACAGGAGAGGGAGTAGAAGAACTTGCGGAGTATCTGGTAGAAAAGACGTTACAGTATACAGATAGCGAGTGAACAATAATGAAAATGAGTGGAATGGTATGAGGTTATGAGCGAAGTAAAGGTTATTGAAATAAACGAGAGTGTTTTTGCTGATAATGATAAGACTGCAGAAGAAATAAGGGTAAAACTTACAGATCAGAAAACATTTTTTATGAATGTGATGTCAGCACCCGGGAGTGGAAAGACTACGTTTTTGATCAGCTTGATTAATCGGATGAAGGATAAATTTAAAATCGGTGAAATGGACGTTGATATAGAAACCAGTCTTGATGCACAGAAAGTTGCCGATGCTACCGGAGTCGAGTCTATCCAAATCCACAATGGGGGACTATGCCATATTGATGCGGATATGGTTTCAAGAGCTTTGCAGGAATACGACACAGAGGGACTTGATCTGCTGATCCTGGAAAACATCGGAAATCTTGTATGTCCTGCGGAATTTGACACAGGAGCGCATAAAAACATCATGCTCCTGAGTGTTCCGGAGGGAGATGATAAACCTCTGAAATATCCGCTTATGTTCAGCGTGTCAGATCTGGTCATCATTAATAAGATAGATACACTGGATTATTTTGAATTTGATGTAAAACTCGCTGAGAAACGGATAAAGAGCTTAAATCCTGAGGCCGTTGTGATCCCTGTAAGTGCGAAAACAGGTGAAGGCATAGAACGTGTCATAGAGTGGATACTAGAGGAACGAAAAAATATATAAGCGCACCCTTACGGATGCGCTTTAAAAACTATTTAGAGTTTTATCAGCCTGCAAGCTTTGCGATAGCAGCAAGAACTTTGTCCTTTTCAAAAGGCTTTACGATGAAGTCCTTTGCGCCGTTCTTGATCGCCTCTACAACCATTGCCTGCTGTCCCATAGCAGAACACATAACAACCTTTGAATTGGGATCCTGAGCTTTGATCGCCTTGAGAGCCTGGATGCCATCCATTTCCGGCATTGTGATATCCATTGTTACGATATCGGGTTTTAATGTGGTGAATTTATCAACAGCGTCTTTTCCGTTTACAGCTTCTCCTACTACCTCGTGGCCACCGCTGGTGATGCAATCTTTGATCATCATTCTCATGAAAGCAGCATCATCTACGATTAAAACCTTAGCCATTTAATTGTACCTCCGAATACGATTTTGTTATTTAATATGCGTTTTGTTTCTCTGGAAATGGATATTACCATGCTTGTATAATGTGTACAATATCTTTTTCGATTGTTTATCATATTGTACAAAAAGCGGCCGAAAACGTTATAAAATTAACGTTTTCGGCCGTTCTTGTATTATGAGAAAAGGTACATTATATACCGTTTTCGGAGTGGAAAAGATCTTCTATAGCGGAGGCATTTAACGCAGGATCATCGTCTGCTTTGCTGTAATAGACCATATCATCCGGATCGGGCAGCAGGGATGCGATGACGTAGCGGTTTTCAGTTTCGTCGTACACGATCATAAAGTACTGCCTGAGAGCGAGATCCTCAGTGCAGAGCAGGTGTATTTCTAAGCAAAGATCATCTTCATCGGTTTCAGGCAGAGTGATTCGAAAGTGGGTGATCCCGTCGGCTGATACATTTTTTGAAACATCATACTGCACATCATCTGCATCTATTTCTAGCTCGTCATATGCTCCGTGAAGAGCGGAAGAAAGAAAATTTGCACCATTCTTATCCAATATTTCAAGGAGGTCGCGGGTGTATTCCAGGTTATAGAAGAGAGTAGGTAGCCATTCCTGCTGAAGCACATGATGAACGTCGTACTCTTCGAAATCCTCGTCAGCTATATAATCCGTGACAGTGGACAGCAGTGTAAAATTAAGCGCATTTAGGTTTTCTTCCACTGAAGTCGTATCGCCGCGCAGGATACGGGCAAAACCATCACCGTAATCATAGAAACTGTCGATGCCCTTTTGGATCGTATTAGAAAGAGTAGCCATAGACACTCTTGTCATATCATCGTATGAAAGATGCGTGCGGAAGGTTATGTGATCATCGATCAATGTGAAAGCTCCATATTCAAGTCGTGAGTTAATGTAATTCATGTAGTTAAGAATATCAGCGGATTTTGAAACCGGAACGGATTGCTGATATTTTGTAGCTACCTGCATGAGTTCATCACGGAATACCATGATAACAGCGACACTATCAATGAGATCCGGAAGTTTTTCTTCGTATATAATGCGTGATATGTAACTATCCTCGGGATCTTCCTGAAAGGCTGTATCCCAGGCTTCCAGGAGGCGTTTAACTTCATCGTATATCAAATCTTTGGGGACGGTTCCGTCCTGATCTGAAAACTCTATTACTTCTTCGTTATTAATGTCTGTCATTAGAACCTCCAAAAGTAGTTATTCGGAAATATTGCCTCCGAAATTCAGACTGTTAAGCGGGTCAAGTTGTTTATCTTCTTTTTTGACCTGGGCTATATAGCGGTACATGGTTGCCTGAGAGCAGTCCAACTGTTGTCCAACGGTGTTTATGGAATCCTTCATGTGGAAAACACCGCGCTGGTAAAGCTGGCGGATGATTTCGAGTTTTTCTGTCTTTGTGAGACGACTGGACGGGATGTTTTCATCACCTACGACTCGCTGCAGCACTTCGTTAGTTGCACCGGAGATGGTGTCATAAAATGTCCCGGAGTCATCGCTTCCTCTGATCTCAATAGCGATATTTCTCTCAACGTAGCTGTCAGGATGGCAGAGACGGAAAAGCTGTTCAGCGAGTTCCTTAAATCGATTATCGTCAAAATTAAGGCAGAAAAAACCCTCAAGTTCACCATACTTATCCTTTAAGAAAAGACAGGAGCATCGCAAAACCTTTCCGTTAGAAGTGAGACCACGGAAATTAGCGATATAGTTCTCTTTTATGTATCTTTTGTCGCGGATGATCTGCTTTAACGTATTGGTGAGCGGATCACCGATGTGTCTGCCGCTTATCGAACTATTGTAGGTGGCGATGACATTGTGAAGGTCATAAAGGATAGCCTCAAAATGCGGTCCAAGAGCCTGCCCCAGAAAATTAGCCAGGTTTGTGTACTGTTCTATGGTATGAGCGTTCATATGGATTCCTTTCAAATAATTCGTTGTTCTCGTGAGAATTATCATTATCAAAGATGATAAAAAGAATGATAATGAACGGTTATGTTTTGATTATAGATGATTATGGCTGAAAATCAATCATATCTTTGATTGGCATTTGAGAAAAAATCTGTAATGATCGAACGATGATACAATTATCGTAAAGTGATAATAGGATTATCTTCTTGGAGTATAAAATACGCAAAATACACAAGCATAATTTAATGCTTTAAAGAATTAACACGTCATAATGCACAACATAAAATAATATACGTCAATTTAAATACACAATATATACAAAAACTGTATTGACACAAATTTATCAAGATGATAATTTATTATCAGAAAATGACAAAGAAGATGAAATAATCATTTTCGTACTGAGAAAAAATTATCAGAATGGAGGTGATAGTTTGAAAACACAGGTGGAAACGAAGAAGGCACCTGCTGCAATAGGGCCATATTCTCAGGGTATAAAGGCAGGGAATATTATCATTACTTCAGGTCAGCTCCCGATCAATACAGAAACCGGTACTTTTCCGGATACTATTGAAGAGCAGACAAGACAGTCGCTTGAGAATTGCAAGGCGGTTCTGGAGGAAGCCGGAGCGACCATGGATGATGTCATAAAGACGACGGTTTTTTTGAAGGATATGAATGATTTTGCTTCAATGAACGGTGTTTATGAGACTTTCTTTAATGGCGTATGTCCGGCAAGAAGTGCTGTGCAGGTTGCAAAACTGCCGAAAGACGCAAAGGTCGAGATAGAGTGTCTTGCGGTTGTGGGATAAGCGATTTAGAAACATGTGATTATTAGAAAACTAAATAAATAGCTGTTAATACTGTCCGCCAGTCATAGCTGTCGACTCATGGTTGTGTCGAAGGATGATGACCGGGGTATTACGAATATCAAAAGTAATATATTTTTGGAGGTATTAATAATGGATTACAAGTTAAATATCGAAGCACCGAAGTCCTGGACTCATGTGGTACGTGAGGTTCCTACCGTAACGGCAGAGCAGAGACAGAGAGCGCTGGAAATGACACACTATAACGAATTTGCATTTCCGGCAGGTATGCTCTATGTAGACTGCCTGTCTGATTCCGGTACGACATCCATGACGGATACACAGTGGGCTGCAATGTTTCTTGCAGATGAGTCCTATGGACGAAACAAGGGCTATTACGTGCTTCTCGACGCATTCAGAGATGTCTGGGAGCGTGGTGATGATCAGAAGCGCCTGATTAATTATATGAAAGAGGGCATTGATCGTGATGATGTCGAGAAGATGATGGATGATGTTTATCTTGTGGATCATGAAGGCGGATTCATAAATGGTGGACAGTATCAGCTGTCGCGTCCGAATACTTTCATTGTTCCTCAGGGACGTTGTGCAGAGTCACTTCTTTTTGATGTATTGAAGCCTGTATTTGCCAGAAAGTGGCCGGGAAAGCAGTTTGTTATCCCGTCAAATGCACATTTCGATACTACAGAAGGAAATATCAAGCAGATGGGCAGTGTTCCTCGTAACCTGTTCCATAAAGAGATCCTCTTTGAAGTACCGGAGAGCGGAAAGTATGATGTGAATCCGTTTAAGGGTGATATGGATCTGGATAAGCTTCAGCAGCTTATCGATGCAGTTGGAGTAGACAGTATTCCTCTTATCTACACAACAGTTACAAATAACTCTGTATGTGGACAGGCTGTTTCCATGCATAGTATCCGTGAGACTGCAAAGCTTGCTCATAAGTATGACATCCCGTTCGTTATGGATGGTGCAAGATGGGCTGAGAACTGCTACTTTATCAAGATGAACGAGCCCGGATACAGGGATAAGTCCATTCCTGAGATCGCAAAGGAAATGTTCTCATATTTCGATGTTGTATCTGCTTCTCTTAAGAAGAATGGTCATGCAAATATGGGCGGACTCCTTGCATTCAGAGATAAGGGTCTTTTCTGGAAGAAATTCTCAGACTTCAATGAGGACGGCACAGTTAAGACAGATATCGGACATCTCTTAAAGGTTCGTCAGATTTCTGCATATGGTAATGATTCCTATGGTGGAATGTCAGGTCACGATATCATGGCTCTTGCACAGGGACTTTATGAGGAGCAGAGATTTGATTATCAGGATGAGAGAGTAAAGCAGTGCCAGTTCCTTGCAGATGAGCTGACAAAGAATGGAGTTCCGGTTGTACAGCCTGCCGGCGGACATGGAATCTATGTAGATGTAGATAAATTCTTTGATTACAAGAGAGGTCATGAGAGCTTTGCAGGTCAGGCACTTTCTCTTGAAATGGTTCATCGTTACGGAATCCGTTGCTCAGAACTCGGTGATTTCTCAATGGAGTACGATCTGAAGACGCCTGAACAGCAGGCAGAGGTCTGCAACGTAGTTCGTCTCGCTATCAATAGAAGTCAGTTCAGCAAGCAGCACATGGAGTACATTGTCGCAGCTCTGACACAGCTTTACAAGGATCGTGACACTATTCCTGATCTCAAGATCACCTTTGGTCATACACTTCCTATGAGACATTTCCATGCATGGCTTGAGCCGTATGCACCTAAGAAGGAAGAACTGGCAGATGGTCTGGACTATTCATACTGGACAGAATGGGAGAAGGAGCAGGAGAAGAAGAGAAAGTAAGTGTTCCGTTCATTAAAAACTAAATAAAGCGTACATAGAACAGGCGGTCTTATCGGTGGGGTGACCGGTAAGATCGCCATGTTGTTTGTTGAAATAACGAGAATTGTTTCCACAAAGAAAAATTTGAACAGGTACAGATATAATGAGGAGGGTACTCAATGATCGCAAATACGAATGAACCTGTTGCGAAAGATGGATTTGATTCGAAGATCGGTTTTGTGCTTGCCTGCGTAGGATCGGCAGTAGGTATGGGAAATTTGTGGAGATTCCCGGTACTTGTTTCCGCCTGGGGAGGAATGACATTTCTGATCCCGTATTTTATTTTCGTTATTCTGATCGGACGCACGGGAGTGGTTGGGGAGATCGCTCTCGGACGAAGCACAGGATGTGGTCCGATCGGTGCCTTTGGTAAGGCTACGGAAGAAGCCGGCAAAGGCAAGAGACTCGGTGAAATGATCGGTCTTATACCGGTTCTTGGTTCTATGGCACTTGCAATTGGATATTCCTGTGTAGTTGGATGGATCGTTAAATATCTGGTCATGGCTTTCTCGGGACAGATTTATGCTATGGGAACTGACATGGATCAGATCGGCGGTACATTTGGAGCGACTGCTTCTGCGTGGGGTAATAATGTATGGCTCGTTGTAGGAATGGCTGTCACATTTGCGATCATGGCATTTGGTATCGCCGATGGTATTGAGAAAGCCAATAAAGTCATGATGCCTTTGCTTTTTGCTATGCTTATCGCACTTGCTGTCTATGTTGCATTTCAGCCGGGAGCAGCTGCAGGCTATAAGTATATCTTTACTGTAAATCCAGCAGGTCTTGCAGATCCTAAGCTTTGGATATTTGCTTTTGGTCAGGCATTTTTCTCACTTTCCATCGCCGGAAACGGAACTGTTATCTACGGTTCTTATCTGGGCTCTGATGAGGATGTGCCGGCAGCAGCAGTAAATATCGCGCTTTTCGATACTATCGCTGCATTGGTAGCAGCTTTCCTTATGATCCCTGCTATCGCAACGACCGGTTCTCAGCTGGAATCAGGCGGACCGGGCCTCATGTTCATATATCTCGTAAATGTAATGAACAGCATGCCTGGCGGACGAATAGTAGCAATGGTATTTTATCTCTGCGTTATTTTTGCAGGTCTTAGCTCACTGGTGAATCTTTTCGAAGCACCGGTTGCGACTTTGCAGCAGCAGTTTGGACTTAGCCGCGTGAAGGCTGTTGTGGCTATAGGTGTTGTAGGAACAGTTATAGGACTTGTTATTCAGGGTATTGTTTCTGAATGGATGGATGTAGTTTCTATCTATATCTGCCCACTCGGAGCAGCTCTTGCAGGCCTGATGTTCTTCTGGGTGTTCGGAAAGAAATATGTTTTGAAGGAAGTTAATCGCGGATGTGCTAAGCCTCTTGGCGAGAAATGGTTTGCGATTGGCAAGTACGTATATGTAATTGCCTGCATCGCAGCACTTATCCTTGGTGCGATCTACGGTGGAATCGGCTGATCTCCCCTTCTTGATCGGCTTTCCAAAATAGAATGGCAAATAAAAAATCCTGACAGGACTTTTAGTCAAAAGTTCTGTTGGGATTTTTTATTGTAGATGATAAGATAGATAATGAATTATCTGATATGGAGGAATAGTGATAATGACCAGAAGAGAACAGGCAATGGCGCATTTTAAAGAGGGATATAACTGTTCCCAGTCTATAATGCTCACATTTATGGATCTGCTTCCCGGAGATCAGAAGATCCTCATGAGCCTCGCATCATCCTTTGGCGGTGGGATGGGAAGACTCAGGGAAGTTTGCGGCTCAGTGACAGGTATGTTTATGGTAGCCGGAATCCTTTACGGTTATGATGGACCGGAAACAGGCGAGGTTAAGGCTGCTCATTATGCAAGGATACAGGAACTGGCACATAAATTTGAGGAAAAGCATGGCACTATCGTCTGTCGTGAGATGCTGGGATTAAATGTAAAGCATGATGCGGCTACTCCCGAAGCCCGCACACAGGAATACTATAAAAAGCGTCCCTGTGCGGAGATAATCGGAGATGCTGCGGAAATTCTTGAACAATATATAAATGAGCATCCGGTAGGAGAATGATTATGTCAGTTGATGAAATTCGAAAAAGACTTTTTGAGCTTCAGGATACAAAGTACAGAGATTTTCAGAGTAAACTCATACCTTCTATTGATCCGGAGACAGTGATAGGCGTCAGGACACCGGAACTCAGAAAGTTCTCCAAAGAAATTTTGAAAAGCGGAGATTATGCAGAGTTTTTAAGTGATCTGCCGCATAAGTATTTTGATGAAAATCAACTGCATGCGTTTTTGATCTCCGGGATGAAAGACTATGAGGAATGTCTGAATGCTTTGTGCAATTTTTTGCCTTATGTAGACAACTGGGCTACCTGCGACCAGATGTCTCCAAAGGTCTTTAAAAAACACAGACCGGAACTATTGCCGAAGGTAAAAGAATGGATCGGTTCAACAGAAGTCTATACGATACGTTTTGCTGTAGGTATGCTCATGGAGCATTTTCTTGATGAGGATTTTTCTGAAGAATATCCGGAGATGGTATCTAAGCTTAGGTCTGATGAATACTACGTAAATATGATGATCGCATGGTACTTTGCTACGGCACTTGCGAAACAATATGATGTGATCCTCCCATATATAGAACAAAAAAAGCTTGATACGTGGACTCATAATAAGTCGATCCAGAAGGCGGTGGAAAGCTATAGGATCACGGATGAGCAGAAAGAATACTTAAAGACCTTAAAACTCAAGAATATCAGGAAAGAGTAAGATTCTCCGCACTGCGTTGCATTCAATGCACGCAGTGCATTTTTTAACTTATAAGGATTTTCTATAAATGGAAACAAGTTGCACAATTAAAATGAACTGATATACATATATCGGGCAAAAATGGCTATATAAATTCAAATAATTGCAAAGTTGTATTGTGTTAATTGCTTTAAAAATCATCAAAAGTATAGTTTTAAGGATAAAAGTGGCTAATTAATATACTTTAAAGGGATGGATTGTTCTCCTATTCGTGCAAAAATATATACAGATGAGACAGGTTTTTATAAAAAATCACCAGTCCTGTACTGTAGGGTATCAGAATGCGTGTGAAATTATAAAAACTCTTTCGTCAAAAGTTTTTTGTAAGGGAGAATGATATATGGGAAAAAAAGCAAGGTTAGTGGGGACACGTGCTGCGGCTGTTAGCCTGGCACTCATGCTGGCAGCGGGCAGCGCACCGATAAATGTATTGGCGAAGGAAGTCCGTGATGAAGCAGTAGTCAATGCAGTTCTTGAAGATGGTGCAGTTCGGGCAATGTCCGCAAAAGCTTCAAGAAAGAAATTAACAAAAGAGCTGTTTACAAATGGTGATGTTTCCAAACGAACAACAGAAGGATGGACTATCACCAATACCGAAAGAGGAGAGCTCGATGTTGCTAATGTAAAAGAGCTCGGAGCAAAAGGCAGAGAAGACGTATCTGAAGATGATACTTGTATCTGGGTAAAGAACAGAGAGACTTGCGGAGCAGGTGCACAGCAGGATGTGTCAGGAAAACTCGAAGTTGGAAAGACTTATACATTTAAGGGAAAGATTATGTATAAGGATGGTCCGGATACAAAAACTTTCCATTTGGAGATTCAGAATGGTCCGAACTATAAGTGGAGACATCAAATCCTTAGGGTCGATGCCAAGAAGGGTGAATGGACTGAGTTTGAGGGAACGTATAAAATACCTGAGTTCGTAAATACACAAAATGAGAACTGTGAGTTCACTGCTGATCAGAACTATGTTTTCTTTGAAACACCTTGGGCACAGAATCCGTCAAAAGATAAGGATTTGATGGATTTCTATGTTGACGATGTGTCCATGACAGAAGAGACAGGTGATGTAGAACTCGCAGAAAATGGTGATGCTGAAAATGGAGCAGAAGGCTGGACAACATACGAACACGAAGAAGGCAAGAATGAAAACCTCAAGATCGTAGAAACAGATGATGCTCACAGCGGAAAGAAAGCTCTTAAGGTAGTAAACAGAACTCTTACAAACGACGGTTTGGGTCAGCGGTTTGAGAACGAGTTCAAAGAAGGCTATACATATAAGTTCAGCGCTTGGGTAAAACAGGATCAGTTTGATTCACAGGATATCCAACTTTCTATCAGAAAGGGCACAGGACAGAGCTTTACCAATATCGACGCAAAAGCAGTACCGAAGGGTGAGTGGGTAAATCTTTCCGGTCAGTATACATTCTCTGAGAATGATGACAGAGATATTGTAAATGTTTACATTGAAACACCATATAAGAACGCACAACAGGCAACAGAAGCCGATCTCTTAGATATCATAGTTGATGATCTTTCTATCGTTGAGCTTTCAAAGGATGTAAATGAAGGAAATAAGGACTACAGAGAGAGCAATATTAAAGCAGAGCTTGAAGTTCCCGATGAGATCCTTGGTGTTATCAACCAGGAAGCAGAAGCAAAGATCAAACTCGATAAGCTTGAGAAGAATGGTTACAAGAACCTTAAACTTACATTAGCTCTTCCTGAAAAGGTTAATGTTGATGACGTTGAGTTCAATGAGGATGCTATCAGTGGAGATGCTAAATTTGCTGTCGAAGACGGCAAGCTCGTGATCGACGTAGACGGTGATGATGTTGCATTTGATGCTGAGGACGGACTTTTCGCAACACTTAAGCTCAAGATGAGCGGATATGTAAGAAAGGATGTTGAGGGCAAGTTTAATCTTCTTTCTGCTCACGTGGACGGCGGCAAGACTGTATTCTATGATGTTAAGGATGCAGTAAAGGTTGTAAAGCTCAAGTTCCTTAACACAGGCGCAATTGCAAAGCAGCTTGGTTATTCTAACCCGCTCGTAACTCAGGAACTCGGCGCAGATCCATATGCTCTTGTTTACAATGACAGAGTATATGTTTATATGACATCTGATGATTATGAGTATAAAACAGACGGAAGTCTGAAGGACAACAGCTTTGGTTATATCAAAACTCTTAGAGTTATCTCATCATCTGATATGGTTAACTGGACAGACCATGGAGAGATCAAAGTCGCAGGCAAAGATGGCGCAGCTAAAGAGTGGGCAAATCATTCATGGGCTCCTGCTATCGCTCATAAAAAGATCAACGGCAAGGATAAGTTCTTCCTGTATTTCGCAAACGATGCCAGCGGTATTGGCGTTATAGAGGGAGATACACCTATAGGTCCCTGGAGGGATCCTATCAAAAAGGCTCTCATCACACGTGCTACACCTGGGTGTGCAGGCGTAACATGGTGTTTTGATCCGGCTGTACTCGTAGATGATGACGGATCTGCTTACATCTACTTTGGCGGCGGTGTTCCGAATGATGGAAGGAATGGTGAGAATAACAACCCGCATACAGCAAGAGTTGCAAAGCTCGGTGATGACATGATAAGCATCGAGGGTGAAGCAGTAGAAATCGATGCTCCTGCGATGTTTGAGGATTCCGGTATCTTTAAGTATGGAGATAAATACTACTACAGCTATTGCTCCAACTTCATCGGACCTCATAAGGCTGGATATCCGGGAACAGGAAACATCGCGTATATGACTAGCGACAGTCCGATGGGACCCTTTGAGTATGTAGGTGAGATTTTCGATAATCCGCAGACATGGTTCGGAGTAGGTGGAAATAACCATCACGCAACATTCGTATTCAGAGGTAAGAGTTACTTTATCTATCATGCTCAGACTGTTGCAAAGGAATATAACAAGGCACAGGGCTATCGCTCAACTCATATCGATGCTCTTGAACTTGATGAAGATGGTATGATCAAGCCTGTAAAGGGAACTTACGAAGGAATCAGCCAGCTTGAATCTCTTGATCCATATAAGAAGATCGAAGCTGAGACAATTGCTTGGAATAAGGGCATCAAAGTTGCTAATATCGATGATTTCCACAGAGAACTTGTAAAGCTTGATGACGGTGACTGGACAAGTGTTGCTGGTGCAGATTTTGGTGAAGCCGGCGCTGATACATTTAAGGCAAGAGTAAAGTCTGAAAAGGGTGGAAGCATTGAAGTACGTGTAGACAGCCCTGAAGGAAGCCTCTTAGGAACATTGGAAGTTCCGGCAGGTACAGAGGAGTATACTGAACTTTCTACAGATATCACAAACATTACCGGAAAGAGAAATGTGTTCCTTGTATTTAAGGGTGAAGGCACTGAGCTGATGAAACTTGACTCTTACGTATTTGAAGGCGAAGGACACACAGGCGATCTGACACCGGATCCTTCACCTGAAATACCTGAAGATCCGACACCAGAGACACCGGATCAGCCTACCCCGGATGATCCGACTCCTGTAACTCCGGATGATCCGACATCGGATGATCCGACACCGACAACACCGGATGATCCGACCCCGGACAAGCCGACACCGGAGACACCGACTCCTGATGCTCCGACACCTGAAACACCGGCACCAGAGACACCGGACAAGCCGGCACCAGAGACACCGGACAAGCCGGCACCAGAGACACCGGACAAGCCGGCACCAGAGACACCGGATACACCGAATCCTGATGCTCCGAAACCTGAAACACCGGCACCAGAGACACCGGATCAGCCGGCTCCTGCAAAACCGGAAGACACAACAAAGCCTGCATCAGAGCCTGCAGCAAAGGCATCAGCAGGTAACGGAAAATCTTCTACAGCTGACCAGATCGCAGCACCTGGTGATACAACTACTCTTGCATCTGCTGAGTCAGGTAATGTAACTATTAACTTTGGTGCAAAGAAGGTAGTACTTAAGGGTGATAAGGGAACATTTAAGGTAGTCAGCGGAAAGGGAGTAAAGATCAGTAAGAATGGCAAGATCACATTTAAGAAGGGTGCTTCTGAAGTAGTGATCGGCTACAAGGTTGAGGGTAAGGATGTCACAAAGTCCCTCAGGATCCAGGCTCCTGAAATGGAGAAGAAGGCAGCTGGTAAGGTTAGTGAAGCTGTTGCACTTGAACTTAAGGGCACAGACATCAGCACAGCTGTATGGAGTACAAATAAGTTAAAAGACGCAAAGATTTCTGTATCTAAGGACGGTAAACATGTAAGTGTTACCTGTGCAAAGAAGGGTACTCTCAAAGTATCTGCAGAGATCAATGGCAAGAAGTACACAACAAAGGTTACTCTTAAGTAATCTGTGTGTAGATAAAAATCCCATAAGAATTCCAAATCAGCAGATCCCCGCCGGTTTCCGGCGGGGATCTTGCGTAGCTGATCTTATTTAGAATTTATTTCAGATTAAAGTTATTAATTATTCCAATCAGATTTTCAGCCTGTTCGGTTAGTGACTGGGATAGATCATTTGATTGCTGGGCTGTATCGGAATTACTTTGTACAACGGTGGATATCTGTTCGATTCCTGCTGAGATCTCGGTCATGCTGGCTGCCTGATGTTTTGCCATATTACCGGTTTCTACTATCATGGTCGTGATAGATTCAACAGATTCCTGCATATGCTGCAGGGCGTCGGTTGTTTCGCCGACAACAGCATTTCCGTTCTTTATCTCGCTCATAGTATCCTGAATGAGCTGATAAGTATTCTTAGCGGCGTCAGTACTCTGACTGGCGAGAGTGCTGATCTCATCAGCAACTACGGCAAAGCCGCGTCCTGATTCTCCGGCGCGCGCAGCTTCTATAGAAGCGTTAAGAGCGAGGAGCTGAGTTTGCTTGGCTATGGATTCGATAGTATTTGTAACCTGCTCGATCTCGGTAGAGGCTTCGGTGATGCGGACCATAGCTTCTGTAACGAGGCTCATCTTTCGTGCGCTGGCATCTGCATCTTCTCTAACCTTGTCAGCCATTTTTTCTGATCTTTCGGCTATTTCAGCCATGTTTTTGGTCTGAGAAGTTATCGTAGAGACAGAAGCGTTGAGTTCCTGAACAGCTGCCGCCTGATTTGCAGTGCCCTCAGCCAGATCGGAGGCTGCCGTGCTCATACCATTTGCACCATCTGAAACATGATTAGAAGAATCACGAACCTGTGACAATGTATCAGAAAGAGAATCAGTAATGTTTGTCAGAGCTTCGCTAATTTGTGCAAAATCGTTTTTGTATAGTTCAGGCTTAAGAGTTCCGTGTGTAAAATCTCCGTTGGAAAGGAGTAAAAGTGTTTCTCGGATATCATTTATGATCTGTTCTGTCACGGAAGTTGAGGAATTAAGGTCTTTTGCCAGTCGTCCGAGTTCATCCTCTGATTCATAGTCGATATTTATATGGAGATTACCCGTGGCCATTTTATCGGCAGCTTTGGAAATCTCTTCGACAGGCTTAAGTATCGACTCAGACAGTGCGATTTTTACATCAACTATGTAAAGCATTACCAATATAACGACAATAAGAGTAATGACAGACATAATGATGCAGAAAACGAGAGAAGTTTTATATGCTTTCGCGGCTTCGTCGGTAGAAGCGGAGGACACAGCCTTAAAATCTTTTACAGCTGCATCTATAGATGGATACAGAGTATCGTTAAAGTAATAGAATAAATCCTCAGAACTTGCATTATTGCTGAACATATCACCGAGAACTTTTCCATTTGCTTCGACAGTTTTCAGGTCTTTTGATACCAATGAAATAGAGTCAGAATTTTTCATGACTTTAGATAGGTTGCTGAGATTATCTTCAAACTCACCAAATTTGTCCATAGCTTTTTGAAGCTGTTCTTTTCTGATAGCATCATCCGGAGATGACAGCGCCCAGAGAAAGGCCTTTGATAAAGCCTGCATATCTATTCTTATATCACCCTGTATAGTGTTCATGGTGTAGTAGGTGTTATAAAGCCTGCTTACAGATATGCCTGATGAGACTATAGTGATCGTAAGCATGGCAACTGCAGCGCAGAACATCACGATAATCTGTTTGAAAGTTGAACTGAATTTAGATTCAACATTCATGTCATGTATTTTCTTTTTATCCACTTTTACAAGATTTTTTATATTCATGGTAGTTCCCCCTTAAAAATGATTAAAAAAGGTTGAGGTATACGGGTTTCCAATATATTATTCGGCAGTTTTTTGATAAAATGTATATTAATTGCGTATTTTGACAATGATGATTGCGAAAAGAGCGAAGGCCTTTGATCTCAAGACTATAGTAGGAATATCCAGAAGTGGAAAATGTTCAGAGCAGTCATTCCGCTGGAATACACGGTAGATAAAAATGTAGAGATGTTCTGTGAAGATCTGGAAAACTATGTCAATGGGTTACCGCTGAAATATGTGGTAGATAAAAAGAGAGGATATTAATTTTTTAGCGGGAATGACAGAAGATGTCATTCCCTTTTTTAGAATATGAGTAGAAACAATCAAATATGTTCGGAATGAAAATGCTATAAACAGATAAATAGATTCGGAGTTTTTCATGACCTTGGAAAGCCTGAGGCTATAGTCATTTTTTTGAAAACAAGAATATGCAATGTACATTTTTAAGAAAAAATACCGATGTAGATAATAGAGTAACAAGGCTTTATCGAGCCAGGCATAACTTGTTACACAAGGGGAGAATACATAAAGTAATGAACGTGTTAACTAAACAGACTTTTATATCGTCAAAATTTTATTCCATGCTGGCAGGAGGAATAGTGACTTCGTTTTTTCTGGCATTTGTGGTGATGTCGGATTCGTTCATCGCGGGTATCATGCTGGGAGCGGATGCTGTCATAGGCGTAAATCTGGCTTTGCCGTTTTACTCTCTGGCGAGCTTTTTTGCACTGATGTTTTCGCTGGGCGTACCAATCATTTATTCAAAAGAGGTTGGTGCATTTGACAGAAAAGAAGCTGACCGTACATTTGGTGTAGGGGTTCTCGGAACGATCGTTACTGGGGTCTTTCTGTTTGTCCTGCTGCTTTCCAGCGAAAAAATATACCTTGATTTTATCGGAGCTGAGGGTGAGGGACTGATACAGGCAAGGAAGTATTTGTTTTGGATAAACTATGTTGCCCTTATCGCTCCTTTTGAAACACTGCTTTCCGGTATGGTCTTTGCTGATGGGGATGAGTTCCTGAGTACCCTGGCAACTGCGTCATCTGCTATAGGCAATATCATCTTTTCGATTTTGCTGGCTCCGGTAATGGGAATCGGAGGCTTGAGTTTCGCATCTTTTTTTACACGTGCAGCATCCATGCTCATATTATTAATCCACTTTTTTAAGAAGAAAAATTCACTTCGATTTAATCTTTATTTTTCATATGCGAAGCTTAAGGGCATTATCGAATACAGTATTGTGGATTCAAGCACATTTTTATTCCTGGTGATATTTACATTTGTATTGAGCCGTTACATATCCTGGAGTTTCGGCAGCAGTATGATGATATTGATCTCTGTTGTGGCTTTTATCAAAGAAATACAGTTTGCTTTTGACGGAGTCGGGGTGGCACTCACTCCGATAGTAAGCGTGTATCTCGGAGAGAAAACATATCCGGGGGTGAGTGAAGTATGGAAGCTCGCGAGAAATACAGCAGTGATCGAGAGCGCAATTGTTACAGCTATGATCATTTTGGGTGCCCCGCTGATCGTGCGGTTCCTCGGTATAACAGATCCGCAGACTGTGGGTATAGCTGTGACGGGGCTGAGAATGATGTCTCTTACGCTGGTTTTCACGAGCAGGATGTATCTTGACTCTTCTTATTATATCCTCATAGACAAAATTCCATTGGGTGTATTGATATGTGCATTAAGAGATGCGGCAGTCGCGGCTCCGTTAGCTGTTATCGGCGGACAGATCGGGGGAGTTTTTGGTATGTTTGTCGGACTGACGATCGCTCCGGGGCTTGGGTATCTGCTGTCATATCTCTATATCTGCATCCGGTATGATAAAGATAGCTATGCCCTTTTCATCTCCCCTCTGGAAAAAGAGCGCCACATCTGGATGTATGAATTTGAAGTCACACCTGAGGTGGTCATTTCCACAAGAGACCGGATATGTCAGACGCTGAGGGATGATGGAAAAAGTGATACGACTGTAAACAGGGTCATGATACTTTTCGAAGAACTGTTTATGCTCATATATGATCTGAATCCCGGGAAAAAGGTTCTTGCGGAGTGCATAGTAGAAGCAGGAAAGGGAGTGCATATAATAACCAAGGATAATGGGGTCTTTTATGATCTAACTGATCCGGATAACGAGATTGGATCGCTCAGATCGTTTGTTGTTTCATGCCTTATCGAAAATATTACGAATAATAAACTTAACTTCACGTCACTCAGCTTTAACCGAAATTCATTTGAGATAGACTAAAGGGAAAAATTATGGATTTTATAGAAAGACTTAAAAAGAATGCGGAGCAGTATCCTGACCGTGTTGCGGTGGTGGATCGGGATGGTGCGCGGAGTACGACCTACAGGGATCTTTTTAACTGTGCTATGAGGGTCAACCGCTATCTACAGGACAGAGGCATCGGTAAAGAGGATACAGTTGGGATATATTATCCCAAGGGAATGGAGTATATAGCTACTCGCATCGGTGTAATGATGGCTGGTGCAGCGTGGGTCGCGCTTGAAGACCTGATGGGGAAAGAGCGAATAGATTATGTGATAAAAGACTGCGGCTGCGCACTGGTAATGAGAGAGGCAGAATGGGAAGAAGCTATGAAGCTTCCGGAATGTCCGGAGTTTATTGAGCCGGATCCTCATGACCTTGCATTTTATATCTATACTTCCGGCAGCAGCGGTGCACCTAAGGGGGCAGCTGAAGAATATGGTGTATATGACCTCATGTGGGAGGGGTTAGGTAAAGGTTTCCTGTATGAACATGTGTATCCTGATGGAGAGGGAGAAGGAAAACGAAAAGAAATATTGAGATTTGGACACGTTATTCCGGAATCTTTTGTGGGTGGAGTTTATATAACTGTGGGGGTTCTCGGGTTTGGATGTACGATCCACGCCATTTCATGGGAGATCACAATGGACCCGGTCAGACTCAGTTCATATTTAAATGAGCACAGGATCGATTCAACATTTATGACACCTACATTTTTAAAAGTACTGCAGCAGCTTGGAATAAAGTCAATGCGTGTCTGCTATACGGGAGGGGAGATCGTATCCGGTATTGCCGGAGGTGATTTTGATGTAATAAATATCTACGGTTCTAGTGAATTTGCATACGCTGCCTGCCATTTTAAGATAGACCGTGCATACAGCAACACGCCAATAGGCTACCCTACAAAGAACAGTGAGATAGTGCTTATAGATGAAGACAGGAACGAAGCTGATGAAGGTGAGCTGTGCGTATATCTTCCGTTCTTTAGAGGATATCATGACCTGCAAAAGGAAAATGAACGAGCATTTGTAACGATCCGCGGAAAGAGGTTCTTTAAGAGCGCAGATTATGCTTCACTGGATAAAGAGGGCAGATATACCGTTTGGGGCCGGATCGGTGAAATGGTAAAGATCAACGGAAACCGCGTAGAATTATCAGAAGTTGAAAATGCTGTAAATAAAGCATTTGGCACAGAGTTTTGCGCTGTAAAGGCGTTTAAGGGAGATAATGGCACGTCGTATCTCTGTGCATATTATAAGGGAGACATAGAGCTTTCTCCGGGAAAATCTTTTAAGCTGCTCAGTTCATATATTCCGGAGTATATGATACCGCAGTGCTTTGTGAGGATCACGGAGATCCCGCTTAATGCAAATGGAAAAGTTGATAAGCTTAGATTGCCGGAACCCTCTGCTGTAGGGACGCATGGTACATATGCAGAGCCTGAAAATGATGTACAGAGGGCTATATGTGAAGCGTTTGAGACAGTTCTTCAATGTAATAGAAAAGTCGGCATAAATGATGATTTCTTTGACCTTGGCGGAGACTCGATCAAGGTGATGCTCGTGATATTGAAATGCCGTCTTAAGGGATTAAACGCGCAGGATATATATGAAGGAAGGACTGCGAAAGAGATAGAGACGCTGATTAGGAAGCAAGAAAGATCAGACATACCGGTACCTGCTAAAGAGGTTCCTTATGTACATGTAAATGCTACCCAGAATTATCTGATATGTGTTCAAAAAGAGAATCCGGATTCTTCGGTATTAAATCTAGCGGAAAGATTTTTACTTGATACTTCGGTTGATCTCAATAAGTTAGCGGAGGCTATTGAAAAAGCGATGCTCCTGCATCCGTCGATAACCAGCACTATAGAAGAAACTGAATCCGGTTTTCTGCAGAGATTTGATAAATGTGTCATGTCGAAGATCGTTCCGGAAAAGATGAATAACGAAGAACTTGAAATAGCCGCCGCGGAATTTGTAAAGCCGTTTCGCTTTGACAATACTCCGCTGTTTCGATGCAGATTGATAGAAACACCGGACTCAAAGGTATGTTTGATAGATGTATGCCACGCGATATGCGCTGGGGGATCATATCACTTACTTTTGGAAGATATAGGCAGGATATACAGAAATGAGCCCGTGGTTAAGGATGAGTATTTAGAAATCTGTGTTGATGAAGAATTGTTCAGGGAGTCGGATGCGTTTGGCAAGGAAATGGATTATTTTAGAGAACGCTATGACAGGACAGACTGTGTTACGTATCCAACGCCTGATCATAATGATCGCGAGAATGTGGATGACAAGTTTTTCCTGAAGTTTCCGTTTAAGAGAGAAGAAGTGCAGCGGATCAGTGATATGTACGAGCTTGGTAGGAACGGGCTATATATCGCGGCAGCGGCGATCGCGCTCTCTTTAGATAGTGAAAACGGAAATGTGGCATTTACATGGAACTGGAACGGAAGAAATGATCTGCGAAAGATGGATTCGGTCGGATGTTTTTTGCTGGATCTGCCGGTGACATTTACGCTTGAGGAAGACCTGTCTATAGAGAGTTTTTTAAATGAAGTTGCAGCACAGGTAAGGGATGGTATCGCCCATGGTCATGTATCGTACTGGGAAGAATGCGGCGGATATTATGGAAATGATCTTCTTTGCATGATTTTTCAAGGAGATATTTATGATTTTAAGGAAAATGACGAAATAGTAAAAGAGATATCTGAACTGGTGTCACCAAATACAGCATGTGACAACAAAATGGATTTGGAGATACTTGACAGCGAAAATGCTTTCGGGGTTTTGGTTGATTACGATGCCGGAGTCTATGAAAGAACTACAGCGGAGGCTTTCGCAAAGCTTTTTTGCAAAGTCTGCTCGGAGTTGGTTAGATTAAAGGATCATTCGTTGTCTATAAAGAGCGTAGGGGTGCATTATTTATAAGGAAATGCATATGGATAAGAAGGTACTGAAAGCAGATAGTGGTGTAATAGCAAGTGGAGTGAAGTTTGTTCAGGATTCTTTGAAGGAACGGAACATTAATTCGAAACAGATCGTTCAGACTCTTTTGACCACAGAGGAGGTATTGGCTAAGATTTTGGAATCTGCTCCTGTAGGTAGTGATATTGTGATAGAGATCAGGGGGCTTTTTGGAAATCTGTCAGTTCAGATAAAGGCAGGTTGTGATGCTTTTGCGGTTTCTGATATTTATGAGAGGCTTAAGGTTGATGAACTTGATGAAGACGCAGGAGATGTTATCAAGAAGCTTTATGATAAGCTATTTGCTGATACTCTTTTGGTACGTAGAAATAAAGGGAAGACTATAGTTACTTTTCCTGTAAAAAAATCTACCTACACAAACCTGATATATACTATCGCTGCGCTGATACTCGGTATTTTGACAGGATTTCTGATCCACAATTTTTTGCCTGCAGAAGTTGGAAAAAATATCAGCACGCTGCTTATTACGCCGGTTTATACCATGTTTTTAAATTTCCTTAAATTGATCGTGGCGCCTCTGGTATTTTTCTCGGTGGCTTACAGTATTGCTGACTTTACGGATCTAAAGGCTCTTGGAAGGATTGCGACCCGGATAGTTGCCTTTTACCTCCTGACTTCTATGATCGCGATCTGTGTTGGATATTTTACATATCAGCTTTTCCCGATAGGAAGTACTGATCTGGCAGTGGCAGTTTCTGAAGAGACGGCAGAGGCAACCCTGCAGAAGGCTGAAGGAGTGACTATTTCCATCAAGGATACTATTGTAGGTATCGTACCAAGTGATATCATTACGCCATTTCAGAAGTCAGATATGCTTCAGCTGATATTTATGGCTGTGGTACTTGGCATAGCTGCGGCTTCTTTAGCAGGAAAAATCCCCGAAGTTAAAAAAATGCTTGGCATTTTAAATGATGTGTTTTCTAAGATCACGTCTGTGATGGTAAAGTTAATTCCTTTAATTGTCTTTTGCTCTATGGCGAAGATGATGATCGCAATGAATTTTGAGACACTCTTGAATGTATTTGTATGGGCACCGGTTATTTATTTCGGCGATGTTTTGATGATCTGTGTGTATATCATCTTATTGGCATTGTTTGCAGGTCTGACACCGAACAAGTTCCTAAAGAAGTATTACCCTGCAATGGCATCTGCATTTACCTGTGCATCGAGTAATGCGGCTCTTCCTACATCTATCGAGTGCTGCGATAAATTAGGAATTTCACCAAAGATTTATTCGTTTTCACTGCCGCTTGGAGCTACTATAAATATGGATGGAAGCTGTATTTCGCTTTTGATCTCAGCTTTATTCTGCGCAAAGATCTTTCAGATACCGGTTACTCCCAGCGTGCTGTTGTCCTTGTTTATTGCGATAATGGTTCTTTCTGTTGGAAGCCCCGGAGTTCCTGGTGGAAATCTGGTCTGCATCGCACTTTTGATACCGCAGATCGGCGTACCGGCAGAGGCAGTAAGTCTTGTCATGGGTCTGTACCCGTTAGTTGGAATGATGCAGACCTGTACCAACGTCACAGGCGATGCAGTTGTATCTACGATCATTGCTAAAAAAGAAGGTCTTGTCGATATGAGTAAATTTAATTCATAACACGAATTGCAGTTTTTAGCGGGAATGACAGATGGTGTCATTCTCGTTTTTTAGAATATGAGTAGAAACAATTAAATTTGGTCGGGATAAAAACGATATGACACAATTTTTATCGTGTGACAATTCTGTGATGATCATGTTGGTATTATTTGTTTGTCCCAAGGAAAACAAGAGACTGATTCAATTTTTGTTCAGTCCAAAGTACTGATAAAATCAAAAATTAGCAGAGGGGTAAACAAAATGAAAAAATTTATGGTGATCATGGTTACAGGTGTGGTTGCTCTGACAGTTATGTCAGGATGCGGAAAAGAGAGTGCGCCGGCAGGAACTGCAACAGAGGCCGCAGCCCAGACGACAGAGAGCGCTGAGGAAGATGTGTCTTTATCAGCAGGCGCATCGGAAGTTTTGGATTCGATCGAAGATGACATCATGCAAACCGCAGCCGGAGAGGTTTATTTCACAAAGGGTGTGTACGTTAATTATGCAAAGGAAGCTGAAAATCCTGATAAGACTTATTTCTACGTATTTAACGGAGCTGATTATGGTTATACCGAGGATGGCACAACAGGAACAGGCGTACCTTTTGACTGCACTCAGGGAGATGGCGAAGTTTCCTTTAGTTTCGGAGGTTCGGATTCTGTTGAAGACACATTAAAGATTACATCTTTTGAAGAAGACAGGATCACAGGTTCATTTGTCGATGGACTAGAGCTGGTATTTGAGAGACTTGATGATGTAGATGCGGACAATTTCAGCGCAGAGAACTATGTGAATGGACCGGAGAAGAGTGTTTATCACGATGCCAATGGCTGGAGCATCAAGTACAATGCAAATGATTTCGAGATAAATAGAGAAAACGGTAATGTTTTTATAGTTTATACAGGTGAATCTGCCGGTACAAATATGATCACAGTGACTTACACTGTTGAGGATAAGGCAGAAGCTGCTATAAAGAAGCTTGGTGAGTCATGGGGTTCTGATAAGACAACATACTCTGAAGCACCTTTCCTTGGTAATGAGGCTGTTACCGGATATTGGGCTATTCTCGATCCGGACAAAGATGGTTCCGGCGCATACGCGACCGCTCTCGGCAGAGATTATATGGATGGAGCACTTATATTTGAGATTTCAGGACATAACGGAAATGATGAAGCGCAGAACATAGCTGTGTCAGATGCTCTTTCAGGAATAATCGATTCGATCACATTTGATCAGGAATGATCGTTGGTAAAAAACTAAACACAGGCGCCTGCAAATCCGCAGGCGCTATTTCTGCGCTTATACTTAAAAAGAAATTAGTTGTATTAACTATATATATGATAAAAAAATGTCGAAAAATAAATGTAGTGTATATATAAAACTAGCGAAATCGCTGTGAAAGCGGAGGAGTATCGATGGGAGATCAAAGGGGGATTCTTAGAGGTGGTATCCGGCATAAAATATTTAGCATGATGCTGGTTACGATCGTACTTATCATCGTGGCATATACTGCAGTCTTTTTTTATCAGACGAGCAGGGTAGAAAAACTGGTCGATGACACCTACGAGATGCAAAGACAGGTGTATGAGGAAAACGGACTACAGGATAAGTATGAAGAAATCCAAAGTGGTGCTATGACTTCATTTCGTAAAAAAATGTTCCATGCGCGAAATATACTTCTTATCCTGGTAGTGTTGATAGTAGCAGCTGGTCTAATCTCGGCGTATTCCATTTCGAGGAGGATCATCGATCCGCTGAATACCATCACGAGACGGATAGCATCTCTTGGTATCAGGCACAGACAATTCAAGATGGAAGATGTGTACAGAACAGGAGATGAGATTGAGGTTCTTGCGGAAGCTTTTGCAAAGCAGTCGCTCCGTACAGCACTTTATATCGACCAGATAAAAAGAGTTACTGCTGAAAAAGAGAGGATCGGCGCGGAACTTGAGATGGCGAGCAAGATCCAGCAAAGCCAACTTCCAAGACTTTTTCCACCATTCCCTGATAGAAAAGAATTCCGTTTATATGCCAGCATGACTCCTGCGAAAGAAGTTGGAGGAGACTTTTACGATTTCTTTATGATAGATCATGACCACATCGGTTTTGTAATGGCGGATGTATCTGGAAAGGGAGTTCCTGCGGCACTGCTCATGATGGTTAGTCGTGTTCTTATTAAGTCCGGTCTTCAGAACGGTAATAGTGTATCGGAAGCTTTGGAACACGTGAATAATCAGCTTTGTGAAGGAAATGATGAGGGATTTTTCGTGACAATGTGGGTTGCGGTGCTTGAGATTTCTACAGGTAAGGGAATCGTTGCGAATGCCGGTCATGAACATCCTGCAGTCCGAAGAGCTGACGGCAGTTATGAATTGATAGTCTACAGGCATTCGATGCCAGTCGGAATTATGGAAGGATTAAAGTTCAGACAGCATGAATTCCAGATGAATCCGGGAGACAGCTTTTTTGTATATACGGACGGTGTTGCGGAAGCTACTAACGCTGATAATGAGCTTTACGGTACTGAACGGATGCTGGCTGCACTTAACAGTGAACCGGATGCACTTCCGGAAAAGACCCTGACAAATGTTATGGATGACATAAATCGCTTTGTGGATGGGGCAGAACAGTTTGACGATATCACCATGCTGTGCTTATGTTACTACGGAACAGACGGATTATCAGCGTAAGAAAACCATAGTCTTGCCGGAGGGGTTGATAATGAGAATGAACAGGCTAAAAAATGACCTGAAAACTATAGGAGAGATCTTTATTCCACTGTTGCCGGGTATTATTTGTGCAGGTCTTTGCGGTGGTTTTGCGTCGCTCATAGCGCAAATGGTTCCGAATTACGCAGAAAATGATGTGTGGATGTTTATTTACCAGATCTTGTCATTGATAAATTCATCTGTCATGACTTTTTTGACTGCCTGGGCG
This sequence comes from Lachnospiraceae bacterium MC2017, assembly GCA_000701625.1. Lineage (GTDB taxonomy): Bacteria > Bacillota > Clostridia > Lachnospirales > Lachnospiraceae > NK4A144. Next base: position 231,670 of record JNJK01000005.1, on the reverse strand, counting down.
GGGTACCGTGCATCTGAGAGGTTTGGAGGTACGCCTATCCTTGGTGGTATGCTGGGAATGATCACATCTATGGAAGGGATAAATGTGATAGCGGAAATCCTTGGACTTTATAATAATGAGGTTCCGCTGGATTCGATCCTTCGAAGCGGGAAAGGCGGCATCATGGCGGTTATCGTTGGAGCGATGCTGATAGCCAATGTTGAAAGGGCTGTCCGTACGATAATGCCTCGTTCCGTTGATGTGATCTTTACACCGGTCATCACTATGGTTGTGTGTGTGATCCCGTATATCATATTTGTAATGCCATTATACGGATATATTTCAGAGGGAATTGTCTGGATTTTTGGCAGGGCATGTCTATCACAGAATATTTTGATCAAGGCTGTCTCAGGTTATCTTGCGTCAGCATGTTTTTTGCCGTTGGTGGCTACAGGTATGCATCATGGTCTGGTTGCTCTTTATAGTGTTCAGTTGTCGGAACTTGGTTATGTAACACTTTATCCTGCACTTGCCATGGCAGGAGCAGGACAGGTTGGTGCGGCACTGGCACTTTGGAAAAAAGCCAGGAAAACCGGCAACAACGATTTTTGTTCTGTTATCGCAGGTGCACTGCCTGCGGGAATAATGGGTGTTGGAGAACCGCTGATCTACGGAGTAACTCTGCCGTTAGGTATGCCTTTTCTTACAGCAGGACTAGGAGCGGGTTTCGGAGGAGCATTTATCATGCTTACAGGGGTTGCTTCGACAGGTTGGGGACCATCCGGCCTTATGGGTGCGTTTATGATGACAGCCGGTCGTGGTGGTCGTTTTATCAGTGTTCTTTGTTATCTGATAGCGATCGTTATCAGCTATTTAGGTGGATTTGTAATTACAAATATTTTCTATGGTGATAAGGGGCTGAATATCGAAGCATCTCTTTCTGATGAACAGGTGTCATTTTGGCGTTCGGCAGCTTTTGCACGTCTTAGCAGGAAAAAATCAAAAGTTGTTCATGCGGGCGATGCTTTGATGGAGACCGGAGGGCACGGCAGGAGTAATCTGTCGATCGCAGCTGCTGCGGACGGAGAAACTGTTCCGATGAACTGTATCCCGGATATAATGTTTTCATCAGGTGTAATCGGAAAATGCATGGGTATCATGCCGGAGAATGGACATATTTTTGCTCCCTGTGATGGGGTGATCTCTGAAATCGCGGATACAAATCATGCAATGACATTCCGGATCGATGATAATACGGAGATTATCCTTTTAGTGGGTATCGATACATTTACGCTTAACGGAAAGGGACTAAAGCCATTAGTCAAAGAAGGAGAAAGTGTCACAGCCGGACAGGAAGTGATGGAAGTTGAGCTCGAGAAGATCACACAGGCAGGATTATCTCCAATAGTTGTTACGGTTTTGAGTAGTTGACATCAGTTGCCGGGATCCGAATAAGGGTATAGTGAAATGCGAAAAAGAGCTTTACTGGTTTTTATGCCAGTAAAGCTCTTTTGTGTCAGTGTTGGAACTTTGTTTTAGGGTATTGACCAAAATGATGTGGAACATCATAATAGATATATTATGCTCTTAAAAGAGTAATGATTTGAAGGATACATTTTTAGCTATGAAAACAAAACTGACACTTAAAGAAACACTGGCTGTTGCCAGTATGTTATTTGGGCTCTTTTTCGGAGCCGGAAACCTGATATTCCCAGTGCATATGGGACAGCTCGCAGGATCAAAGGCATTGATCGCAGCTGCAGGTTTTATTGCGACCGGAGTGGGGCTGCCGCTCCTGGGTGTGGCCGCTATGGGAAGCTCACGGAGCGAAGGTCTTTTTGACATGGCTAGCCGTGTTGGTAAAGGCTGGTCACTCTTTTTTACTTGTGCGCTTTACCTGACGATAGGACCTTTCTTTGCGATACCGAGATGCGCCACAACTTCATTTACGGTAGGAATAGAACCCATGCTTGCTGCGTCGGGCTCATCTTTATGGCTGCCTGCATTTTCTGTGTTTTTCTTTGCACTGGTACTCATATTCTCTCTGAAGCCGGGAAAAATACTGATGTGGGTCGGAAAGGTTATTAATCCGGTTTTCCTGACATTTTTGGGACTTTTGCTTCTATTGGCTTTCGTTCGTCCGATGGGAATGATGGGGAATGTAGTACCGGATCCGTCAATTGCTGATAATACATTTTTTAATGGATTTCTCGAAGGTTACAATACAATGGATGCACTTGCGTCGATCGCATTTGGTATAATCATCATCCGCGTAGTCAGAGAACTCGGTGTCAGTGAACCTGCGGCTATTGCTAAATGTACATTGAAAGCCGGCGTATTCTGCTGCATTTTAATGGGAACGATCTATGCGCTGATCACACTTATGGGTGCACAGAGCCGTGGAGTACTTGATATCAGCGATAACGGTGGTATCGCACTCGCACAGATTGCAGCTCATTATTTCGGAAAAACAGGTCAGCTGCTTTTGGCGATAATGGTATTTTTGGCATGCCTGAAAACTGCGATCGGTCTGGTAACAAGTTGTGCTGAGACTTTTGAACAGCTTTTTCCGAAAATTACTTATAAAAAATGGGCAGTTATTTTCACTATCCTGCCGCTTGTAATTTCAAATGTAGGACTTACTGTGTTGATCTCATATGCAGTTCCGGTATTGATGTTCCTGTATCCTCTGGCGATCACTCTCATACTTATGTGTCTTTTTGGAGGAGTGATACAGTATGATAAACGAGTATTCATATCAGTAACGGCATTTACTTCGGTTGCAGCATTTTTTGATCTGCTCCGTACACTGCCTGATGACGTTCAAACAGGTATTCATGCTGATATAATTGTACACGCAGTGTCAAAATTTTTGCCGCTTTACGATCTGGGTATAGGCTGGGGAGTTCCTGCTTTGATTGGTTTATTTATAGGAATGATCGTTAGATTTCATTCTGAACAATTGTGCAAAAAGTGATGATTATCGTGACAAAAAATGATTAGAAAAAGTAAGATATGATAGATAATATGTGAATATAAAATACTTTTTCTTTATTATATGATGTTAACCCCAAAAGAAATTTTGCCCTTCTTAACACTATAGTAAAGAGAAAGAATTATATATGGCGAAGCTACTGAAAATATTCGTACCCCATACTTTTCAGTTTGCTGAGTATACACGCGAGAAGAGGTCTGGATTGAAATAATCTATAGACCTCTTTCTTGCACTTTATTATTATGTTGATGACAGGGGAGCACGACAAAGTTTTTGATATCAATGTTGTGGGGAGAACTGACAGTTATGGATTATAGTAAGTTTGAAATATATGATTTCGAAAGCACGAGTAATTTTAATCTGTCTTATGGCCATAAGGGAAGAGGCTATCAAACTCATTGGCATTCGTATGGTGAACTCATTCTGATAGAAGCCGGAGATACAAATATTTATAAGGTTGGTAAAAATACTTATGATCTTAAACCCGGAGATTTTATCATTGTATGGCCAATGGAGATGCATGCTATAGTGGATGCGAATGTTGAAAATGCAGTGATAATCAAATTTTCAAATACTTTTGTAAATACATTTTTTGATCTGCAAAAAATAATGCATTTATTTAGACATCTACATAAGATAAGTGCAGATAATCATCCGGAGCTCTCAGGAAAATTACTTGAGATCATTCAAAAAATGAAGGATATTTTTTTGTCGGGAGATCCGGAGCGAGAGATAAAATGCTGTATGCTTTTCATGGATTATATGCTTACTCTCTTGGAATATCGTTCAGAGCTGTTAGCGGATATTGATGGGGAACAGATAAGCTACACAGATGATGTTATGCAGAGAATGATAATGGTAACTGAGTATATTAAGCATAATCTTACGGCAGACGATCTCTCGCAGAATGCGATGGCAAAGATGGCAGGCATCAGCAGGGATTATTTTTCCAGGATATTTAAAAATGTTACCGGTAAAAATTACAGCAAATGGTTGAATATGATCAGGCTTGAAAAAGCAGCGGAGTTATTATCTAAAAGTGATACTACGCTTACTGAGGTTGCTATGCTTTCCGGGTTTCAGAGTATTTCGAGTTTCAACAGGGTTTTTCGTGAAGAAATGGGTATGTCTCCGAGGAGTTACAGAGCTTTATTTGTGAAAAAATAGAGTTTTTTGATCGTGAAGACAGGTGAAGAATAAAAAGGTTTTTGTTTGTTATGAAAGATTTTTTGGGGTCAAATTTTCCGAAGTGGGAGCTGCTGTCCGATGATGAGAAGCAGCGTATTATTGAACAGGCAGTTACGAAAACATATCAAAAGGGAGATGTGGTTCATAGAAGCAGTGATGATTGCAGAGGGATATTGCTTATAAAAAAAGGACAGCTCCGACCGTATATAGTTTCTGAAGAAGGCAGAGAAGTGACGCTTTTCAGGGTACAGAGCGGTGATGTTTGTATTCTCACAGCATCGTGTCTTATGGATGCCATAACCGTGGATATCATGATAGAAGCTATAGAAAAGACAGAAGTTATCGTCGTTCCATCAGCTATCCTTCATGAAATTGCAGAGAAGCACATGGAGCTGGAATTGTTTTTGTATAAACATGCAAGTGAGAAGTTTTCTGATATGTTGTGGCTTATGCAGCAGATTCTTTTCTATAGTGCAGATAGGCGAGTGGCAGAATTTTTACTGCACGAAGTGAATGAGAGCGGAGAGAAGGTCGTTTGTTATACACATGAGCAGATCGCAAAACTGATCGGCAGCGCGAGAGAAGTTGTGAGTCGTGTTTTGAAATATATGGAAGAGGATTCGGCAATAGAGTTGCAAAGAGGAAAAATTGTAATAAATGATACGGAATTATTAAAAAAATACGTGTAATGTGATTGAGTTACATACAATGCTTTTAGTATCGGGTATGATATCTTCGAAAGCGGGTCAATGACCGTATGTAGGAGGAAGAAATGGCTAAGAAAAAAGCATTTGTTAATGCAGACGTGTGTGTGGCGTGTGGTGAATGTGTGAATGAGTGCCCGAGAGGGGCTGTTCATATACGAAAGGGCATCGCAGCAGAGGTAGATCAGAATCTTTGTGTCGGATGTGGTCTTTGCGCAGGCAGCTGTCCGGCAGGCAGTATCGCGGTCATGGAGGTATGAAGATGAAGAAAAAGTGGACTGACTATCTCTGGATATGGCCGATCATTTATTTTTCGCTGGGATTCTTTAATATCCTGTTTGCATGGCTCGGGATGATTGATTTTATCCTGCCGCTCATACTTGCGATATTTGGTGGAAACAAGATGTTTTGCAATCAGTATTGCGGGCGTGGTAAATTATTCAGATTCCTTGGAAAGAAGTTGAAGTTTTCGGGAAAGAGACCGGCTCCGGCGTGGATGTCATCCAAATATTTCCGCTATGGATTTTTGGTATTTTTCATGACTATGTTTGTAAATATGTTATATCAGACATGGCTTGTGGCAGGTGGCGCGCGGGATCTGCGTCAGGTATTAAAGCTTTTCTGGACGTTTAAGGTTCCGTGGAACTGGGCATATACTGTGGGGATGGCACCTGATTGGGTAGCACAATTCAGTTTTGGATTTTACAGCATGATGCTTACGTCCACGCTTATCGGACTGATCGTCATGAAATTGTATCGTCCGAGGACATGGTGTACTTTTTGTCCTATGGGAACTATGACTCAGGGAATTTGTAAATTAAAGAATGGAAAGTAAAGGAAAGAGAAATATGGAAAGAGCAGAACAGGCAGTAGAATTTAAGCACAGTGGTTTCAATTGTTGTCAGGCGGTGCTGAAGGCATTTGAAGATCGTACAGGGATGACAGATGAGCAGCTAAAAGCGGTTGGTTCCGGTTTTGGCGGTGGAATGGGCTGCATGAAGGCTACATGCGGTGCACTTGTCGGAGCGAATATGGTGTTAGGACTTGCAAATGATACCGGAAAGCCAACAACAGCTGTATCACGTGAGATGCTGCAGGAGTTTGAAGAAAAGAGTGGTGCAACTATCTGTGGAGATTTAAAGGGAATCGGGACAGGAAAAGTTCTCTGCGATTGTGATGATTGTGTAAGAAATGCTGTAAAGATACTTGAAAGCAAAATTTGATATTTTGTCGTAAAAGAAGAGCCGTTATTTCGAGTGAATGTTCACTTGGGATAGCGGCTCTTCTTTTGTATTTTTTTACATTATTCGTGGATTATGGAGTAGGAATTCGTATTTCATATTAGATAAATTGTATGTTTTCGCGGCGTAAGAATGGATTCAGACAGAGCCGACGACGAAGGAGGATCGATCAGATGGGTGAAGGATATGTCATGGATGATACGGCACTCGTTAATTATATAGCGACACTGTATCATGGATTTTTGGAAGACAGCAATTTTTTGCAGCATCTGTTGGACAGACCGGAAACAGATCTATGCAGAATGAGAAATCTTGATAAGGCAGCAAAGGCAAATAGAAATATAAAGGAAGATACAAGAATTTTGGCAGCTGTTCTGGATAATACCGATCGGGAAAACTGGAGGCAGCTGGATACGGAGCCTTTTATCAATGCTATAAAGGGTATTTATCTTTCAAATGACAGTTTAGAAGGATACTTGGCATCAGGAATGGTTGAATGACCGGACATACTGAGTAAGTATTCTGTAAATGCAGCACCTGAAATGCCGGTGGAAGAAGCTGCGGTAATGCCGGAAGAACCGATAATGCCCGATATGCCAGTAGCAGAAGAAGCACCGGTCATTCCAGATATGCCGGTGGCAGAAGAAGCACCGATTATTCCGGATATGCCTATGGATGAGGCTCCCGTGATTTCCGATATGCCGGTAGCAGAAGAAGCCCCGATCATTCCGGAAGAACCGATAATACCTACGGATGCGATTGCGCCCGAAGATATAGCGATGCCGACGGATGCGATTGCGCCAGAAGATATAGCGATGCCAACAGACGCAATCAGTCCGGAAGACTTGGCAATGCCAACAGAAGAGCCTCCGATCATCCCCGATATGCCGGTGGCAGAAGAAGCCCCGATTATTCCGGAAGAACCGATAGTGCCTACGGATGCGATTGTGCCCGAAGATATAGCGATGCCAACAGACGCAATCAGTCCGGAAGACTTGGCAATGCCGGAAGAAGCACCGATCATTCCCGACATGCCGGTGGATGAGGCACCGGTAATTCCGGATATGCCAGTGGATGAGACACCTATCATTCCGGATATGCCGGTAGAAGAAGCACCGGTAATGCCTGATATGGCGATGGCAGAAACCCCGGTAATGCCAGAAGAACCGATAATGCCTACGGATGCAATTGCGCCCGAAGATATAGCGACGCCAACAGACGCAATCAGTCCGGAAGACTTGGCAATGCCGGAAGAAGCACCGATCATTCCCGACATGCCGGTGGATGAGGCACCGGTAATTCCGGATATGCCAGTGGATGAGACACCTATCATTCCGGATATGCCCGTAGAAGAAGCACTGGTAATGCCTGATATGGCGATGGCAGAAACCCCGGTAATGCCAGAAGAACCGATAATGCCGACGGATGCAATTGCGCCCGAAGATATAGCGATGCCGACGGATGCGATTGCGCCTGAAGATATAGCGACGCCAACAGACGCGATCAGTCCGGAAGACTTGGCAATGCCGGAAGAAGCACCGATCATTCCTGACATGCCGGTGGATGAGGCACCGGTAATTCCGGATATGCCAGTGGATGAGACACCTATCATTCCGGATTTGCCGGTAGAAGAAGCACTGGTAATGCCTGATATGGCGATGGCAGAAACCCCGGTAATGCCAGAAGAACCGATAATGCCGACGGATGCGATTGCGCCTGAAGATATAGCGATGCCGACGGATGCGATTGCGCCAGAAGACATAGCGATGCCGACAGATGCGATTGCGCCCGAAGATATAGCGATGCCGACAGACGCAATCAATCCGGAAGATTTGGTGATGCCAACAGAAGAGACACCGATCATCCCGGATATGCCAATGGCAGAAGCACCGGTAATGCCCGAAGCATCTGTAGATTATACAGAGACTTTGATGCAGGATATTCCTGCGGAGGCAGTGGCTTCACCAGAAGCAGCGGCTTTACCAGAGACATCCATAGATTATACAGAAACATTAATGCAGGATGTAATCCCAGAAGAACCAGTAGCCGAGACACCTGTAATACCTGACATGGTGATGGAGGAAACTCCAATAATGTCAGAAGAACCAGTGGCCGAGACACCTGTAATACCTGACATGGTGATGGAGGAAACTCCAATAATGTCAGAAGAACTAGTAGCCGAGACACCTGTAATACCTGACATGGTGATGGAGGAAACTCCAATAATGTCAGAAGAACCAGTGGCCGAGACACCTGTAATACCTGACATGGTGATGGAGGAAACTCCAATAATGCCAGAAGAACCAGCAGCCGAGACGCCCGTAATGCCAGAAATGGTGATGGAAGAAGCTCCGGTAATGGAGGAAGCTCCAATTATTACGGACAAGCAGCGTGAGATCATTGATGCGATCAATGAGATTAATAGTCAGGGTGGTGAAAACATTGAAACAGACGCTGTTCAGAGTAGTGAAAACAAAGACATCGAAGCTATCCAGGAAGAAAACTTTGTAGAGGAATTTACTCTGGAAGTTGATAAAGCTCAGGAAGCAGAAGAGGCAGTCAGTCCTGAACCTGAGGCGATAATGAACAACGAAGCTGAACCGGTAGTGATCAATGAAGTCGTTACTCCTGTGGCGCCTCCGGTTGCAATAGAACGTGTCAGCCTAAAAGAACTCAACAAGAAAGAAGCTGAGGTTGAAGGCGCAGCAAGAGACTATGATCGTAACTGGCTCATGGAACACGTTGAAAATATTGTTATTCTTGAAGACGCACTTCTTTCTGCAAAGAGCTGGGGATACAATTCTGATTCATATAGTGATATGATGTGGGCTCTTCGAGATTATCGCTACAAGGTTGCTGGGTGGATCGCAGAAATGAATGGCAGCAGAGAGGGAACCAATTCCAGAAGAGAAGCCGAAGAAAGTCGTAAGGAACTTCTGAATAACGTAATTAATTATGTGAAGAACAAGCCAAGGATCAGAAAGAAAGAGTACGGTAGAAAGCGCTTTGATGTAGCGATGATCCTACTCTATGAGCTTGATCCGAAGATTGCAGAGGACTTTGTAAATAAGACCAATACAAAGTTCCGGGATGATTCAAATCAGATCAGTATAGACGGTCTCGTGGCTGAACTTCATCTGAACCCTGATGGTGGAATAAGCTCAAGCGATGTAATAAAGAAGATCCATATCAGAGACTTTGGTATCTGGTCAGAAAGGTGCAAACTCCTTGATACGATCCAGAAAGAAACGAATTATAGATGCGATCCGGAATATCGTGCGAAGATCAATGCAGAGGCAAAAAAGAATTATGTTGCATCGGTGATCATGCGTGAGGGAAAGAAGGAAATTCAGACGGTATAAGCTGATCGCGAGGCACCAGACAGATGTTAAAGCTTTGCAAGAAAGGAATGATCTATCATGACAATGGCTGAACTGGAGTTTAAGCTGGATATTTTAAATACAGATATTAGTGACCTTGATATTTATTATGGTGAAGAAGTATCGGATATAAATGCAATAAGTTGTTGGGAAGAAGGCGGAGTATGGTTTCTTCAGAAAGTTAACGATGAAGGAGAAAAGTCGATCCAAAGTGGTCCGGAAGAGGAAATTCTGGATAAACTATACAGCCACATCAAATTTCGCCATAGGATAAAGGTAGCGGAATCTCCCAAATAACAAAATTATGAACCAAACGAAGTCCCGGTGGAGTGATCCGCCGGGACTTTTTTCTGCATAACGCAATCAAAATGTAGTTTTGTATTCTTTTTGTTTTTTACTTTTTCGTTTCATTCATGTATCAAGTCGAATACATTTTATTGTATAATGTGTTACGGTTTGAAAAATAACGCTAAAAGATGGCGTTGATAATAGAAATAATTGTAGGAGTTTATTAGTAATGAAGCGGATTTTTGTACCTGCCGTCGTGGCAGTGTTATGTATATGTGGAGTTTGTGTGTATGCAGTAGAAACCGGATACGGACGAGATGCCGTGAAGGCGGAAACGATAGAAAAGGCAACGGAACGTGAGGGAGATGATGAATACACGATCGTTATCCCTGAGTCAGATATAGGTGAAGATGATTTTACTATCACTTCATCCGGAAAAGAGCCGATCACGGTAACTGCTGCTGACGGATCGGAAAGCAGCATAGAGGGTGGAACTGAAAAAAGCATTCCTTTTTCAAAAAAGGTGACGTTTACAAATCTCGGGGAAGAAGCTTCTGCGGAAATAAAGAATAGTACATATTTTTGTTCGTTTAAGGTTACAAATGCGGAGTCGGTTGTCGCAAATGTTTCCAATGGAGTAACGATAAATGGTGATGATTACGGATATCAGCTGACCATGAAAACAAAAAATGGTTCAAAAAAGCTTAGTTTTACCGGCAGTCTCACGGGAGCATTAAATGCAGAATATAGTGGGAATGATATCGTATTGAATTCTAACCTCGTTTTGGGAAAAATTGTTGTCACAGCGGAGAACGGAGCAGCAAAAAATTATCTTGTAAATAAAACAGAGTGCGTGATACATACAGATGGTTCAGCTTCTCTTGAGGATGGAACGGCGTTGCCCGCATTGAGTGAAGAAGAGATAGCGAACTCAGGTGGAACATCAGTCCAGAACGTGTTCCATACGATCTCACCTGCGCTTTTTGTTTCGGGGTCAGTAAGTGATGCTGCTAAACTTATCAATGATTATGTTTATGGTGATGAGACTCGTGCGTCAAAGCTTGATGAAGAAACGGCAGTTAAGTCTGTGAAGTACTACGGAGAGACCGGTCGACTGCTATTTACTATAACAGTATATGCCAGCGGTAATCACGCAAGGATTGCAACAGCTGACGGGGAAACGCATGATTATATTATGGAAGCGCAGGAAGGGGCACATTGTTATCCAATTTTTTCAATGGGATAAAAAAGTATTGAAAAAAGAACAAAAAAATGTGTATTATTATGATGACAATGTTTGTTGATTCACAATAGGGGTTATTTATGTGGATCAGTGACAGATACAATGTTGAGAGGAGATACATTTTATGGCACCAAGGACTAAGACAGCAGGAACAGAGACAGAATCAAAGGCAGTTAAGCCGGCAGCGGAGAAAACAGCTGCATTGAAGGCTACAACAGAGAAGAAGGCTACAGCGAAGAAGGCACCGGCTAAGACAACAACTGCAAAGAAAGCTACAACTGCAAAGAAGACTACGACTAAGACTAAGACATTACCAAAGATAGAGGCTGAGATCCAGTTTGATGGAAAGTCTGTAAATCAGGAGGTTCTTCTTCAGAGAATATATGATGCATGGACAGTAACAGGTCATGACAAGGATTCAATCAAGTCCATCAATATTTATCTGAAACCGGCTGAAGACAGAGCATACTATGTTATAAATGAAAGTGAAAATGGAAGTATTTTCATGTTCTGATAATTAATGACCATTGGTCGTATCATAAGGGATCATCGTTTAATGTGGAAATGTGGATTCACATCTGAACGTGATCCCTTTTTTAACATAAAAGAAATACCATTGGAATTTCTATAAGATAAAAATGCACTACGTCAAAATCAATAGGCAAAAGTACAAAAATCTGCGCCTGGAAATTATACAGTATGTTTATTGATTAATTGGCATAAATGCCGATAAAATAGATTTGGGTTATTTTAAATATTTTCAGGGGGATTATTCTTAATGGAACGAAAAAGTCTTAAAGATGAGTTTAGAGATTTCATGTCTGAAACTATCGATAAAGTCAGTAAAAATATATTTCTTGATGATCTCGAAAAAATCCGTGATGATATAGGTCAAAGTTCACAAATTATTGAAGAAAAGATCAAGGATATAAATCTTTCCAATGATACGATCGCAGAAGTAAATAAAAAAGAAGATGAGCTGCGTTCAACTCTTGAGGATGTTCTTCGTCAGGTGAAAAAAGCCGGAGAAAAAAACGAAGAATTGTATGACAACCTTGCAAACCAGTGTGCTGTTATCAAAGCTGAAACTGAAGAAATAAAGGAATTCGGCACAAATCTTCTGGAAGAGCAGAAAAAAATTCTTGAGATGCTTTCAGATCAGGCTTCTGAGAACTCAGCTGTAGTAGAGGAAATACATAGACAAAAAACAAATATCGGTTGGATGAGTGTTATCATTTTTGCTGTAGTCGTTTTGATGGGGATCATTCCTTCAGACGGTATAATACTTATAGCTGTTAAATGTGTTATTGCAGCTGTATCTGCGGTATTTGCAAAGAAGGTGTGGAAATGATGCGTTATTGCTCCAATGCTTTAGAGGAAATTGAGTCACTTTCGGAGCAGGCGTTGGATTTATTTCTACAGTTGGAAAGTGTCGAAAAGATACAGTTTCGTACAGTTTACAGGAGAGAATTAAAGAGACTGGAAATATTTGCAAGAAACAGTGCAGTGGATATACATGCCATGGGAAACGGTCGGATCCAAAAGGCTCTCATGGGAAATGTGGATGCTATTCATGATCTGATATGCAGAGAACAGGCAGAAGGAAAGATGCCTGAAGAAACAGAATCTCTTGATGATATGATCCGTGACGGAAAAGAAAAGCTTGAGTTTTATGCAGAACAGATCTGTGAGATCATGGAAGAGTGTATCAAAAGGGCGATAGTCCTTAATGATCAGAATGCGATAATAAAGAAACAGGTTGACGAAGAAGTAGATCTTCTGAATCGTACATATGATGAAATGATGGATAAAGTGATGTCGAAAGCAGGAAATGACCTGACAGACGAAAAAGAGACACCATTTTGGCTCAAGGGATTAAAATCAGAATTTGAAAACCTTCAAAGAGAGTTTTTGGATTTTGTGGTCGCGCAATATCCTGTTTCGTTAAAAAAATGTATAGTATGTGAAAACGGTGCAGAGGGTGTGCCTTTATATATACGTGATCACGCATTTGACTGCCGGCCTTTACAAAAAGCAAATTTTCATATGACACCTGTGGACTGGTGGAAAAAGAATGCGTCTGCAGGATTTGAAAGTGAAGAAGAAAGGCGTAATGTTATAGAGGAATTGAGTGCTCTTTATCGTCAGCAGATGGACGAACAGATTACAAAAGTTGAGCACAGATATACACGAACAAGACAGGCTTCGTATGAGAGTGAATTAGGTAATTATAATGTAGTTCAGGATACCTGTAAGTCACTCAGAGACAAGCTTGATGATCGCTATCACTTTGAGTACAATCCGGAACCGCTTGAAAAAATAATTGAGAGATAAAAATGAATTGAGCGTTCGATCTCCTTTGCAGCAGAAATGCCAAAGGGACGAGCGCTTATTTTATTAGCTTATAGGATATTACGATGGGAAGGTGGATTTTGGGAAAAAACGAATTCTGTGTGGTATTTTGAAAGAAAATATGTGAGATTGTGTGAAAAAACTATTTAAATGGTGACGGTTTATGCCCGATGTGATAAAATGATAGCCAGAAGAGAGGAAATTTAAATGGCTAATGAACACGGAGAACAGATAAGAATAGTACAGGAAACTGTTGCAGGTAAGGAAATAACTTTTGCGCATATCATGGGTGGACCGGCTCCTGTTATATACCAAAAATTAGGACTTAACCCACAGGTCGACTATGGATCATCTGCAATAGGTATCATGAATATGACGCCGCCTGAGTCAGCGGTTATTGCGTCAGATATAGCTGTAAAAAGTGGAAATGTTTATCTGGGATTTGCGGACCGTTTCACAGGTACTTTGATCATTACAGGAGAACTTTCTGATGTTAATTCTGCTATGACGGAGATAGTGAATTATTTCAGAGACGAATTAGAATATGTTGTTTGCAGGATAACCAGACGATAGGATGCAGCTTGATGACTAAAGAAGAATTACTGGAAAAGATATTCCATGATGATTACAGAAAGCTTAAGGGAAAGACTCTTCGTATGACGAGAGTACGTGTCCCCGGGCGGGAAGTTTGCATGGCGCATATATTCAGTCCATCGGAAGAAAGTATATACAAAAATCTGGGACTTCACATAGGAGTACATGAGGGGGAAGATCACACAGGTGAATCTATCGGGATCATAAAGTTTACGCCGTGGGAAGCTGTTGTCGTTGCTGCGGACATAGCTATGAAATCAGGTGATGTTGAGATAGGTTTTATGGATCGCTTTTGCGGAACACTTATTGTTACCGGGAGACTCTCTGATGTTCAAAGTTCTGTAGAGGAAGTCGTGAGATTTTTCAGGGAAGATCTTAAATTTAGGACATGCAGGGTGTGCAGGAATTAATAGCATGAAAAAGATTTTTTTAATGGGTAGGAGTGAAGCCGGTAAAACATCGCTTACTCAGGCGCTTCGGGGAGAAGAGCTTCATTACGTTAAAACACAATATACAAATACTGGTGAAGATACGATCGATTCGCCCGGAGAATATGCGGAATCAAAGTATTTTAGTCTGGGGCTTGCATGCTTTTCATTTGAAGCAGATGTGATAGCAGTGGTACAGGCGGCAGATGAACCCTATAATCTGTTTGGCCCGAGTTTACACACTTTTATACAGAGACCGCTAATAGGAGTTATTACAAAGACGGATTCGCCGTATGCGAATGTGCCTATGATCAGGCAGTGGATGGAGAATGCGGGTTGTGAGAGAGTGTTTGAAGTGAATAACAAAACCCGGGATGGTATAAATGAATTACTTGAGTACTTAAAAGAAGATCTTCCACGTATGTCATTTGAGGAAGCTCTTTACAGACAGAGTATCGGTTTAAGTGAGTGGGAACCGTTGAATCATATGATAGGACAGAAAAAGCAATCCAAGTGAATTATCAGCTTGGATTGCTTTTTTAACATATAAGAAATTCCTATAACATTAATGCACAAATGTGGTAAACTAAAAAGGCTTGTTGTTTGGAGACTATTCAGAACAGCCCGAAGCAGCAAACAGGATCATAAATAATAACAGAATACGTTGGATAAATATGCTAAAAAAACTAAATCAAAATAATATATTTAACGGGATAATGTTTGCGGTTATCTTCGTTATCATACTTTCAATACTTTCGTCGCTCGTAAAGCCGGATTTTGGTCAGGTTTACAATATTGTTCAGGTCAATCAGAAACTCGAATCCTTCTCAAAAGAAAAAGAAAATACTATAGACGTGATATTTGCGGGAAATAGTGAAGTTTATAGCACATTTTCCCCACTGCAGCTTTATCTGGAACGTGGTATCAGTTCATATTGTATGAGTGAGAGTGCGCTACGTTTGTGTGATGCTCTTGAGCTGACAAAGGCTTCTTTTAATACCCAGAATCCAAAGGTTGTAGTTCTTGAGGCTGACGCGATCTTTTCGGATGCGGATCCGCATAAGGATGATTACGCACTTCCAACTAATTTTATAGAAGATATGTTTCCAATCTTTCACTATCATATTTTTTATAAATCATTTGTAACGAAAAAAATGAAAGAGAAAAATAATGATCTAAAAGTTGAGCATCCATTAAGGGGGTTCATAAAAACTGATCTGGCTGTTCCTTATACAGGTCCGGCAGATTATATGAACCGTGAAGAACAGGCTGCTATCGGTGAAGACAGTATGAGGTATTTGGAGAGATTTCGGGAGTTCTGTGATGAAAAGAAGGTTCCGTTGGTGCTCACGGCAGCACCTAATCCAAATAACTGGACATGGTCAAGACATAATGTCCTTCAGGCGTATGCAGATAAGTATGGAATCCCCTTTGTTGATCTCAATCTTCATATCGAGGATATGGGAATAGATTGGAATGTTGATACGATGGATGGCGGAAATCATTTATCGTTTAAGGGTTCCAAAAAGGCAAGCTCGTTTATAGGAGCATATCTTTCTGAAAACTATAAGCTTCCGAATCATTATGGAGAAAAAGCATATGAAGACTGGGAGAGAGATAATAAGGAGTTTGAAGTATATTAATGACACCGGAATTGTTTTTTAAATGTATTGCTTTGTGGTGGGATCCGTCTTATGCGAGCTGGATCTACTTTGCATTGTTTTTGCCAATTGTTATACTTGCCTACAATTTTACTCCGGCGAAAAATCGCTTCAGAGTTCTTTTACTTGCCAGTTGGTTTTATTTCATAACACTTAGCGGATGGCTATTTCTGATACATGTATTAGAAGTTATCTGGATCTGGCAGATGGGGCTTGCTATTCAGCGACTGTCTGATAATAAGGAACTAAAGCGCAAAGAAAAAAATAAACGTAAGAAAAAAGTTCTTGCTTTCGGCATCTTGTCTTTGCTCACTGTACTTTTTGTACTGAAGTATCTGGATTTTACAGGTATGAATATTGTTCAGATACTTAATGTATTTCATATATCAAGAGAATGGAAAATGCTGAACCTGGCTATCCCTCTTGGTATTTCATATTATACGCTGGAAGCGATCTCATATCTTACGGATGTTTATAGAGAGGATATACAAGCCGATCCGGATTTTAGTCATGTTGCTCTTTACATGGGATTCTTTCCGAAAATCGTTGAGGGACCGATCACGCGATATGGTGATGATGCCAAAGCGCTGTTTTCCGGATGTCCTATAACATATGAAAATTTAACTGCCGGTTATCAGAGGATCTATCTTGGTGTATTTAAGAAGCTTATGATAGCGGATCATCTTGCACCGGCGGTGGATTCGGTATTTAAATGGAATGAGAAAGCCGGTTCTATAGCACTTTTTGGTGCTGTTATTTTTACAGTTCAGGAATATATGGATTTTTCCGGAGCGATAGATATAGTAATAGGTAGTGCTAAGATCTTTGGGATCGATCTGGCGGAAAACTTTATGCAGCCTTTCTTTGCGAAGAATGCATCTGATTTTTGGCATAGATGGCATATCACACTCGGAACATTTTTCAGAGATTATATTTTCTATCCGGTTTCAGTTTCCAAACCGGTAATGAAGCTTACAAAGAACATAAAGAATCTGTTAGGAAAGACGATAAGTCATTTTGCTGGACCAACAATTGCTATTTTTTGTGTTTGGATATCAAATGGTTTATGGCATGGTCCTAAATGGAATTACATTTTTTACGGAATGTATTATTTCGTACTGATCTTTATTGAGAATATAGTAGAAAAACCGTTTCTTTCATTATTAGAGAAGATACATCTGACAGAAGAGAGCATTTCTGTCAGATTATTCAGGTTTATCAAGCTTACTTTCATTGTTTTGATAGGAGAAATGTTCTTCAGAGCAGAAACGATGGAAGATGGTTTCCAGATGTTCCGTATGATCTTTACAAAATACAGACCACATAAGTTAGTTAAACATCTGGGATCGTTTGGCCTCGATCAATTCGATTATTGGACAGTTACGATTTCTTTTATTTTTGTTGTAGTTTATGGTGTACTTAGAGAATATAAATATCCTTTGAAAGAGAAATTTACTGCACTTCCAAAGCCTGTGAGGTGGACTTTGTGGTATCTTATGATCATAGCGGTAGTTATATTCGGCGCATACGGAAATGGTTATGATAAAGCCGGAATGATCTACGCAAAGTTTTAATGGGATACATTTGAGGTAATATAATTGAGCGAATTAGAACAATATATTGGGCAGATTTTTGAAGAAAAAGTTCAGAAGCTGATCATAAGTAAACCCGCTGACAAGTCTGATAAATACAGGAAGATCACAGTGTCTCCCGTAAAAGACTATTATCAGATAGCTAAATATACGGAAAAACAGGTTTTTCATGAAAATGTTGGATCAGATGAGATCGCATTTCAATGTGCAGTTCTTATGAATAACCGTTTTATGCAGCTAAATGCCTGGTCTGATACAAAGGAATCTTCTATTAAAATTACGAAAAAGGGTAAGGTTTTTTATAAGGCAAAAAAGCTTTCGCCTGATGAAATGGTAAAAAATCAGAGCACAGGCGACCATAATCGACAGAAAAACTATATACTGCGAGAGGGAAATATAATTGAGCCGCTGATCGATATGGGGATTTTCACAAAGGACGGAAAGATCGTCAGATCCATGTATGATAAGTATCGTCAGATCAATCGTTTTATCGAGATCATCGATGATACCATACGTGAAAGAAACTTGAGCCGGCTAAATGTCATAGATTTTGGATGCGGAAAGTCATACCTTACATTTATCGTTTACTATTATCTTACGGAAATCCGTGGAATAGAAGCAAACATTATCGGACTTGATCTGAAAGCGGATGTAATAGATAAGTGTAATGCTGCGTCGAAAAAGTATGGTTATACAGGTCTCCGTTTTGAACTGGGAGATATCAACGGCTATGATTGTCCGTTTGACGTTGATATGGTCATTACGCTTCATGCATGTGATACAGCGACAGACTACGCTTTGTATAACGCTGTTTCATGGGGCGCAAAGATGATTTTTTCGGTTCCGTGTTGTCAACATGAGCTTAATCAGCAGATGAAGACGGATAATCTCTCGGTTCTAACGAGATTTGGAATAGTACAGGAACGGTTTTCTGCTTTGCTTACGGATTCAATACGTGGAAATCTTCTGACCTATGCCGGATACAGGACGCAGCTCCTCGAGTTCATTGATTTTGAGCATACGCCAAAGAACATCCTGATCCGTGCAGTTAAAAAGCCTGCGCTTCCTGCAGCGAGAAAGACTGCTCTGACAGAAGTGGAAAATGCCATGAAAGAATTTAATGTTCAGCCGACATTATATGATCTGCTTGTAAAAAAACAGACTGTTTAATCAATTTTTTATGCTCCAAAGCAATAAAAGTAGGTTATAATGGAAAATTATAATGTATTGTTTAAGAAAGGAATCACTTATGAAATTTCTTGAAGACCGTATCAGACAGGATGGACAGGTTCGTCCGGGCAATATCTTAAAGGTTGACAATTTTTTGAACCATCAGATCGATGTTGATCTTTTGGATGAGATAGGTAAGGCTTTTTACGAGAAGTACAGGGATTCGGGTATCACAAGGATCATGACGGTAGAAGCATCCGGAATCGCTATTGCGTGCGCGGCTGCAAAATGGTTCCATGTGCCGGTTGTATTTGCGAAAAAGGCAAAGAGCAAGAATATTGATGGTGATGTATATACATCTGTGGTTCATTCATTTACTTATGATAAGGACTATACTGTTACACTTGCAAAGAAATTTCTGAATGCAGAAGACAGAGTTCTACTGGTGGACGATTTCCTGGCTGTTGGAAAGGCTATGAGAGGCCTTATCGATATTTGTGAGCAGGCAAATGCTAAGGTTTGTGGAATCGGTATCTGTATCGAGAAGGGATTCCAGGAAGGTGGAGATTACCTTCGTGAGCGTGGATATGAAGTTACATCACTTGCTATCGTTGAGAAGATGACAGATGATGGACAAATATTCTTCCGTGGGGAATGATCGTTACTACGACTTGTGAAATTGACTATATAGCATTTTTGATTGACTGATCAAAATTTTATATTTATAATTAAATAGTAGTAAAGAGGGTTTGGTCCTCTACATCTAAATAAGAGATGTCAGCAACGGAGCTTTAAGAAGAATAAGAATTCCTTAAAGCTTCGTTTTTTTCTTAATCCAATTGTTTTTTTGAAAGGAAGTGGCACGAAAGTGAAGTATGATTTTGTATTAAAGGGTGATGTTCTTTTCTGTACAGAGGACAGGAAAGTTCAAACCGTGCCGGATTCCTTTCTGATATGTAAGGATGGTAAATGCGAGGGTGTATTTACGGATATTCCTGAGCAGTACAGAGACTTTCCTGTTGAAGACTATACCGGAAAGCTTATAGTCCCCGGAATGACTGATCTGCATGTACATGCGCCTCAGTATACCTATCGCGGACTGGGGATGGACATGGAACTTTTGGACTGGCTTAATGAAAATGCCTTTCCTGAAGAATCGCGATATATCGATACAGAATATGCAAAAAAAGCTTATTCGATATTTACAGAAGATCTGAAGAATAGTTTTACTACCAGAGCATGTATTTTTGGCACACTTCACAGAGAGGCGACCGAGATCCTTATGGATCAGTTGGAAGAAACCGGACTCATAACGTATGTGGGAAAGGTAAATATGGACCGGAACGGTTCGGAAAGCCTGTCGGAAGAAAGTGCGGAAGTATCTGCAGCAGAGACACGAAAGTGGCTGGATGATATAGAGGGCAGATATAAAAGAACTATGCCGATCCTGACTCCCAGATTTATTCCATCCTGCAGTGATGAACTGATGAAGGAAATAGGAATGATCGCAGAAGAGAAGGGACTGCGTGTTCAGTCTCATCTGTCTGAAAATCCTTCGGAGATCGCATGGGTTAAGGAGCTTGTGCCTGCATCGGAGAATTACGGTGATGCGTATGCATTGTTTAATGCACTTGGAGATGAGAAGCATCCGGCGGTTATGGCACATTGCGTGTACACGGATGAGAAAGAATTGGAAATCTTAAAGGCACATCATACTTTTATCGCACATTGCCCGGATTCTAACCTTAATATTGCGTCAGGAATCGCTCCTGTGAGAACTTTCCTCGAATCAGGTGTATCAATAGGCCTTGGAAGCGACGTAGCGGGCGGAGCATCGTTATCCCTGATTCAGGCTATGGTACATGCTATCCAGGTGTCAAAGATGTACTGGCGTCATGTGGATCAGAATGTTAAGCCTTTGCAGTTTAAGGATGCATTTTATATGGCAACCCTTGGAGGGGGAAAGTATTTTGGGAAGACGGGTTCCTTCCTGCCGGGATATGAGTTTGACGCATTGGTTATTGATGACAGAGCACTTCGCAGCATGAGAGAACTGACACTGAATGAAAGAGCGGAGCGGATGATCTATCTCTCCGGAGAATGCAGTATAGATGCAAAGTTTGTAGCTGGAAGAAAAGTATTATAAGAGCGTGAGGGTATATGGATCCCGAAAAAAAGTTAAAGAAAAACAAAATAGTTGAAGGAAAGATTATCAGCGCTGCACTTGATACGATAGAAAAACATACGATCAGCGGTACCCGTATGCATCTCATAGCGGATGAAGCAGAGATGCTCCAGTCAAATCTTCATTATTATTTTAAGACAAAGTCAGATCTTATGATGGCTGTGCTCAGGAGAGTAAGAGAGAGGAGTCTGGAGATACGGGAAGAAATCAAGAAAGAGACAGAAGATACGTTGGAATCTGCGCTCGATCAGTTTATCGGTCAGAAGAAGGAATTTATACTTCGGGAAAAGAAGTATGATTATGCTGAGATTGATTTCTGGGTACAGAGCAGACTTGGAGATGCAACGAGTCAGGAACTTGCACATTCTTTTAGGGAATGGAGAGAGGAAATAAGAGCCATGCTCAGAAAATATGTGCCGGCTCTTCCGGATGAAATGCTGGAGTATTTGCCGGTGCATTTTGTTTCGATGCTGGAAGGAGCTACACTCCAGTATCTTGCAGATGAAGGTGTGTTTGATCTGGACAAGTATTTTGAAACAGGGAAAGAGATACTTTTAAGTCAGGTAAAATCGTATTTATGAGTTGGGTAAGCAGGAGGCGGTTGCGTATGAGCAGTAAGATCCTGATAGGAAACGGAATACTAATAACCCGTGATCGTGAAAATCATTTTTACGATAAGGGAGCAGTGTGCATAGAAGGAGAGCGGATCCTCGAAGCGGGGGATCACGCTCTCCTTTTGCATAAATATCCGGATGCAGAATATATAGATGCGGAAGGTATGCTTATCATGCCGGGATATATAAATAATCATGAGCATATTTACAGTGAATTTGCGAGAGGAGCATCAATACCTGGCAGCGCTCCAATGAATTTTTTGGAAATATTGGATGGTACATGGTGGCATATAGACAGAAATCTTGCTCTGAATGAAACATATTACAGTGCAGCTGCCTGCTACATTGAATGTATCCGTAATGGAGTGACATTTGTATCCGATCATCATGCCAGCTTCGGCGGTATAAGAGGTAGCTTAAACAAAATCGCAGACGCTGCAAAAATGCTGGGAGTAAGAACCTGTCTGTCCTATGAAGTATCTGACAGGGACGGTAAGGAAAAAAGAGATGATTCTGTAAATGAAAATATTGATTTTATAGAGCGTGTTCATGATGAAAGATCGAATATGCTGAAAGGTCTTATCGGTCTGCATGCATCGTTTACATTAAGTGATGAGACACTTGAGATGTGTGTTCAAAAAAATGTCCATGATGCAGGCTATCATGTGCATGTGGCAGAAGGTCTGTATGATGAGGAACATAGTAGAAAAACGTATGGAAAGTCTGTGGTCCGGCGTTTTTGTGACATGGGGATACTTAAAGAGAATTCAATAGCTGTCCATTGTAATCATATTAGCGAAGAAGATATGGATCTTATCGCTGAAAAAAAGACAACTGTGATCCATAATCCGGAATCAAATATGGGAAATGCAGTAGGGGCACCGGATATGATCACTATGATGGATAAGGGTATTCGGGTAGGTCTTGGTACGGACGGTTACACGAATGACATGATGGAATCATTGAAAGTTGCAAACATCCTGCAAAAGCACAGGAGAGGGTTGCCGGACAGAGGTTTTTTGGAAGCCTGCCGGATGTGTTTTGAAAATAATGCGATCATTGCATCTGATATTATCGGGGAAAGATATGGTGCGATCGAGGCAGGATTGCCGGCAGATGTGATACTTGTAGATTATCATCCGGTGACTCCACTTACAGGAAAAAATATAAATGGTCATTTGATGTTTGGTGTGAGCGGAGCAATGACGGATACTACGATAATTAACGGGAAGGTGCTGATGAGGCACAGGAAACTTTTACTGGCAGATGAAGAACAGATACTGAGTAAGAGCCGTGAAGCAGCTGAGGCATTGTGGAAAAAACTCTGAAACAGCGATTTCGGATCGGGGGTAAAAATGAGCGATAGAATGATACCACTTCCTTTTGAAGAATTATATAAAGCAGGTATTAAGGAGTACTTTGAGAAGAACTCTCTTTTTGGTGTAAAAGTTTCAGAGAAAGAGAGTGGTCTGCCTATAGGCCCGGCGGCGGGGCCGCATACTCAGCTGGCAGAAAACCTGGTGGCAGCGTTTGCTGCAGGTGCAACGGTCATGGAATTGAAAACCGTGCAGATATTGGAGGGAGCGGAACTTGGCATACAGAAACCCTGCATCTATGTCGGAAGCGAGGTTTATAATGTCGAGTGGTCTACGGAATTAACTGTGACAGAAGCACGGGATGAGTATATAAAAGCGTATCTACTTATCAGTGCGTTATCAAAGCTTCCGGGTCTTGAGGAACGTAAAAAGCCGGAATTTATCGTAAGTGTCGGATATGATCTGGAAGGGATAAGATCTCCGAAGATCGACAATTTTCTAAATTCCATGCGTGATGCATCAGAGACGGATGAATGGAAAAATGATATAGCATGGATAAGGAACTATACGGATATGCAGGAGGACTATATTAAAGAAATTGAGAAAGAAACCTGCGTATCGAATACGGTAACTTTGTCAACAATGCATGGATGTCCGGCAGAAGATATAGAAAAGATCGCACTCTATCTGATCTGTGAAAAGAAATTTAATACTTTTATCAAGATGAATCCAACTTTGGTGGGAGTGGATAGAGCAAAGGAGATCCTTTGTGAAAAAGGGTACGGAAGTATAGATTTTTCTGAGGATAGTTTCAGGCACGATATAACTTTAGAGGATGCAGCTGAGATCGCAAAAAATTGCATGACAGCAGCAGAAGAGAATGGTCTGATATTTGGAGTGAAAATGACAAATACTTTTCCTGTGAATGTGCATGACGACGTTCTTCCGGGAGAAACAATGTACATGTCAGGACCTTCGCTTTATGCGTTGTCTATAAATGCTGCGTCATTGCTTTGCTCCGCGGTAGGGGATTTAAGGGTTTCTTTTTCTGGGGGAATCGATACTAAAAATATAAAACAGGTACTTGAAACAGGTATAAGACCGATAACCGTATCGTCGTTTCTCCTGAAGCCGGGAGGATATGGAAATATAGCGAAACTCATAAAAGCAGCTGATGATGTCATTATTCCGGATAAAGTAAACCTCATATCTTTGGAAAAGACAGCTGAAGATGCTATATATGATAAAAACTATGATAGGAAAAAATATCCGGTCTTTGAGACGAAAGATGGTTATAGTTCGATATGTGCCAAATGCAGGAATTGTACAGATGTCTGTCCTAACAGGGCAAATGCGCGAGTTACCATGAAGAGCGGTTTTGACATCGTGCTCCATAGAAACAGGTTGTGTAACGAATGTGGCTGCTGCAGTTCTTCGTGCATTATGGGGCATGATCCGTATCTTGAAAAAATGACCATATATGAAGATGAACTTGATTTCATATCTGATCCTTCTGAAAGAGATGCAGTACTTGTAAGTAATGGAGAGGTAGTTTTTAGATCCGGTGGACGTATAACAGATATATCCGATGATCTTTTGGAAGCAGTGTGCAATGTTGTAGGTATGTCAAAACATATCGCTGAGGAAGTGTCCGCACGAAACGTACATGCTGATGTTTATGCAGAAAAACAGGGGGATCGTATACAGGAATCCGACATAAAATAGAACTCAAAAAAATTTGTTGATTAATCAATCAAAAAATGTTGACAAAAATTTTTTTTAGGCGTAAAATATGCATAAATTCAAGTGATTTCATACGGCAAAGGAGTTGTAGATACAGTTTAGGTATGTACAACTCCTTTTTGTGTGTTAAAATATCTTTCGGACAACAAGGGGAGCTGTTCATGCGTATACATGGATACTCCCCTTTTGTACATAAGTAACACGATGATCCGATTTTGAATCGGACATCCGTAACTGTTTAATCAGATTATAACTTGCTGACAGTTTTGATCTGACGTTTAAGAGGAGGAATCATTATGAAAAAGAAGACTTGCAGCATCCTTTTGGGAATCATGCTCGCAGCAACAAGCCTTTTAAGTGCATGCGGAAGTGCAACCGGTAGTTCAGCTACTGCTGCCACAACTTCCACATCTGCCGCTTCAGATGCAGCATCATCTGAGGGAACAGCAGTAGCAGGCACAGGAATCGCTGCTGAGAATCTCAAAGTCGGCGTTATCTATGTTGGTGATGAGAATGAAGGCTATACAGAGTCCCACATGGCTGGTATCGATGCTATGCAGGCTGCTCTTGGTCTTACTGATGATCAGGTGATCGAGAAGACAAATATCCCTGAGGATGAGACATGCTACGATGCAGCAGTTGATCTCGCAAGCCAGGGCTGCAATGCTATCTTCGCTACAAGTTTCGGTCATGAGGATTATCTTCTCCAGGCAGCAAATGAATATCCTGACATTCAGTTCTTCCATGCTACAGGTTATCAGGCTGCTTCTTCAGGTCTTTCAAATTTCCATAACTATTTCACAAAAATTTACGAAGCACGATACGTATCCGGTGTCGTTGCCGGCCTCAAGCTTAATGAGATGATCGAGAGCGGCAAGATCACTGAGGATAAGGCAAAGATCGGTTATGTTGGTGCTTTCCCTTATGCAGAGGTTATTTCCGGTTTCACATCTTTCTACCTCGGTGCAAAGAGCGTTTGTCCTTCTGTAACAATGGAAGTTCAGTACACAAACAGCTGGGCTGATATGTCAGCAGAAAACGAGGTTGCTACATCCCTTATTTCCAATGGTGCTGTTCTGATCTCCCAGCATGCTGACACAACAGGTGCTCCTTCAGCATGTGAGGCAGCTGGTGTTCCTTGCGTTGGTTATAACGTAGATATGACTTCAGTTGCTCCTTCAGTTGCACTTACATCAGCAGCAAATAACTGGGGTGCTTACTACACTATCGCCGGTCAGTCACTTGTTGATGGAACAGAGATCCCTGTTGACTATGCAGAGGGTTACGATAAGAATTGTGTAAATATCACTCCTCTTAATGAGAGTGTTGTTGCAGAGGGTACTGTTGATAAAGTAGCTGAAGTTGAATCAGCTCTTGCAGATGGTTCTCTTCATGTATTTGATACAACAACATTTACTGTTGGAGGAAAGACTCTTGAGGATCTTATTGCAGAAGGCGGAGATTACGCAAAGTATGCAGCTTATGTATCTGATGGATATTTCCATGAATCAGAGGTTGGTTCAGCACCTGCTTTTGATATCATTATTGACGGTGTAACAGCTCAGGCTCAGTAATAAGAGTTGATATATTTCGGGATGAGGCTGTCTTAAAGGTGGCCTCATCTTTCTTTAATTAATTAAACCTGTCGGAAAGGTGAATGAATTTTGAATGAGATGAATGCGATTGAACTTAAAAATATAACAAAAAGGTTCGGTAGTGTAGTCGCTAACGATCACGTCGATCTTACTCTGAAGGAAGGAGAAATCCTCGCCATACTTGGTGAGAACGGAAGCGGAAAGACGACACTCATGAACATGCTTTCCGGCATTTATTTTCCGGATGAGGGACAATTATTTGTGCATGGAAAGGAAACGGTCATCCGTTCCCCAAAGGATTCATTTGATCTCGGAATAGGAATGATCCATCAGCACTTTAAGCTGATCCCTATATTTACAGCTGCGGAAAATGCGGTTCTTGGTCTTGATAAGGACAAAAAGGGCGGTATAGCGGAAGTAAACAAAAAGATTCAGGAACTCATCGATAAATATGGTTTTGACCTTGATATAAATCGAAAGATCTACGATATGTCAGTTTCTCAGAAACAGACAGTAGAGATCATCAAGGTGCTCTACCGAGGCGCAGATATCCTGATTCTTGACGAACCTACAGCGGTTCTCACACCGCAGGAAACAGAAAAACTCTTTGCTGTCTTAAGGAATATGAAAGCGAATGGAAAATCCATTATCATCATTACCCATAAACTAAATGAAGTTATGGAGATTTCAGATCGTGTAGCAGTTTTAAGAAAAGGAAAGAGTATAGGAACCATCGAGACAAAAGATGCATCCGTTGATAAGCTTACAGAAATGATGGTTGGCGAAAAGGTTGCACTTAATATCGACAGAAGTGAACCGGTCGCACCAAAGAAATGTATTAGTGTTTCGGGTCTTTCAGTAAGGAATCGTGAAGGCGTACGTATCCTTAAAGATATTTCCTTTGAAGCACGAAGTGGAGAGATCCTTGGTATAGCAGGAGTTTCCGGAAATGGTCAGGAGCAGCTTTTGGAGGCGATCGCCGGACTGCAGAAATATGAGTCAGGTGAGATAAAGTTTTATGATGAAAGCGGTAATGTGACTAAGGATAAACAGATCTCTTTTGTTCCGGAAGACCGTCTGGGTATGGGTCTTGTCGGAAATATGAATATCGTGGATAACATGATGCTCAGAAGTTATAAAGAGAGCAAAGGTTTGTTTCTTAATAAGACCGGTCCTGCAGAAGTTGCAAAGAATATAGTAGAGTCGTTAAAGATAGTTACACCGGATCTGAAAACAGCAGTACGTCGGCTTTCCGGAGGAAATGTGCAGAAAGTACTGGTTGGACGCGAGATAGAACGAAATCCGGAAATTTTGATGGTTGCATATCCCGTTCGCGGTCTCGATATTAATTCTTCTTACGTGATCTATAATCTCTTAAATGAGCAGAAAAATAAGGGAGTCGCAGTGATCTGTGTTATAGAAGATCTGGATGTTTTACTGGAACTCTGCGACAGGATCATGGTTTTGAGTGGTGGAAAAGTGACAGGAATAGAAGACGCACGTACTACCACAAAAGAAAAAATCGGTATGCTGATGATGGACAGCGGAAAGGGAGAAAATGAGTAACATGAATGAAACATCTGTTAAACAGCCGCTGTTTCGTATGATCAAAAGAGATGATGTGACAAAGAGTCAGGCAATGTGCGTGCGTCTTATCGCGGTTATGATGTCTCTTGTTGTCTGCGCAGCTATCATAACAGGTATTACAGGCGAATCTCCGGTGAATGTTTATCTCGGAATTGTAAATGGTGCTTTTGGAAATCCTAACCGCATCTGGGTTACTATCCGTGAGACAGCGGTTCTTCTCCTTATTGCAGTAGGTCTTACACCGGCTTTTCGCATGAAGTTTTGGAATATCGGAGCAGAGGGGCAGATCCTTATGGGTGGTCTGGTTTCTGCAGCATGGATGATCTACGGTGCAGAAAAAATGCCAAATAGTATTCTTCTAATCCTTATTATCATATCCAGTGCGGCTGCAGGAATGATATGGGGTGTTGTTCCGGCAGTATTCAAGGCTTATATGAATACAAATGAAACACTCTTTACTCTGATGCTGAATTATGTTGCCATGCAGATAATCAATTATGCTATTGTTTTCTGGGAGAAACCTGCAGGCTCCAATACAGTAGGTATCATTAATTCGGCTTCTAAAGCCGGATGGTTCCCTAAGCTTTTGGGAGGTACATATGGACTTAATGTGCTGCTGGTTCTTATCGTTACAATACTTGTTACGATTTATATGCGTCGTTCCAGACAGGGTTTTGAACTGTCAGTTGTAGGAGAGAGCAGCAGGACTGCTGAGTATGTAAAGATAAATGTTAAAAGAGTTATTCTCCGTACAATGATGATTTCCGGAGCTATCTGTGGTCTTGCAGGAGCGGTCATTGTTAGTGGAAGCAGTCATACTATATCTACCAGTACAGCAGGGGGCAGAGGCTTTACTGCGATCGTTGTAGCATGGATGTCTCAGTTCAATCCTATCGCGATGCTTGTAGTATCTGCATTTTTTGTATTTATGCAGCAGGGAGCGATACAGATCGCTACACAGTTTGGTCTTAATGAAAATGCATCTGATATCATAACAGGAATCATTCTTTTCTTTATGATAGGTGCAGAATACTTTGTACAGTATAAGTTCCGGTTTGGCAGAAAGAAGGAGGCTTGAGATGGCGGCAATTATTATTTTTATACAGCAGGCGGTCGGTCAGGCTGTTGCGATCCTTTTCGGTGCTTCCGGAGAAATCCTTATTGAGAGATCCGGTAATCTGAACCTTGGTATTCCGGGTGTCATGTATATGGGCGGCATCTCAGGGCTTATGGGTGCTTTCTTCTATGAGAAGAGTACAGAAAATCCGATCCCGTTTGTGGGATTTTTGGTTTCAGTCATTGCAGCACTCATAGCAAGTGCGATAGGAGGTCTGATTTACAGTTTTCTGACTATTTCCCTCAGGGTAAATCAGAATGTGGTTGGTCTTTCGCTTACAACTTTTGGAGTGGGATTCGGTAATTTCTTTGGCGGATCTATCTCAAAGCTTGCGGGTGGTGTAGGTCAGATCTCGGTAAAGTCAACTGCTTCTGCGTATACTGCGAGTATTCCGGGACTTAGTAAGGTGCCTTTTATCGGAGATTTATTTTTTCATTACGGTGTAATGACGTATATATCAGTGATCGCAGCATTGATACTGTCATGGTTCATGTTCCATACAAGAACAGGTCTTAATCTCCGTGCGGTGGGTGAATCTCCGGCAACAGCAGATGCGGCAGGTATTTCCGTAATGAAATATAAGTATGTCGCAACGGTTGTTGGATCAATGATCTCAGGTCTCGGAGGACTCTATTTTGTAATGGAGTATCTCGGTGGAACATGGACAAATAACGGATTTGGAGACCGTGGCTGGCTTGCGGTAGCACTGGTTATTCTGGCACTTTGGAAGCCGGTAAATGCAATATGGGGTTCGTTCCTCTTTGGAGCGCTTTACATCCTGTATATCTATGTTCCGGGATTATCTCGAGGACAGCAGGAACTCTGCAAGATGCTTCCTTATGTAGTTACTATAATCGTTTTGATAATCACAAGTTTTAGAAATAAGCTTGAAAATCAGCCTCCGGCAGGACTCGGACAGGCATATTTCAGAGAAAACAGATAAAAATGCGTTGAATGCGTTGAAACAAAAGGGCAACGAAGCCGTAAAAAGCTTCGATGCCCTTTTTTGTTACCTTGGGTTTTGATCAAATAGTCAAATTTTTCAATGAACTTCATTGTAAAAGATTGACAGTGAACTGTCAGATGATAAGATAGAAATATGTTGAAAATAACCACAAAATGACTCGGAAGCAGCAAATTGTCGAGAAAATAAAACAATGACAGTATCGTACAAAAATTTGTTATTTATAAAATATGTTCAGGTAGAGGAGGTATTGTTATGGAACTAATCAAATGGTCAGATAATCATATGCCAAGGAGCGATGACAGATGGCTTAATGTCATGTCAAAGGAAAATGTAGAAGCGGCAAATACATTCCATAAGTGTTTTCCGCAGTATTCTGTTACACCGCTTGCAAACTTAAAGGGGCTTGCAGATGAGATCGGTATAGGTGGATTATATGTAAAGGATGAGAGTTATCGTTTTGGGCTCAACGCATTTAAAGTGCTCGGAGGATCCTTTGCAATGGCTAAATACATTGCAGGTGAAATGAAGCGTGACGTTTCGGAGATGACCTATGAATACTTAACAAGCCCGGAATTTGAAAAAGATTTTGGATATGCGACATTCTTTACCGCGACCGATGGTAACCATGGCAGGGGAGTTGCCTGGGCGGCAAATAAGCTGCATCAAAAAGCAGTAGTTCATATGCCAAAAGGAAGTACAAAGACCAGGTTTGACAATATTGCAAAAGAAAATGCAAAGGTCACGATCGAAGAGCTTAACTATGATGACTGTGTGAGACTTGCAGCAGCGGAAGCACGTGAGACAGAACATGGAGTGATCATACAGGACACAGCCTGGGAAGGTTATGAGGAGATACCATCGTGGATCATGCAGGGTTATGGAACCATGTCAAGAGAAGCGTCAGAGCAGCTTAAGGAAAACGGAGTCGATCGCCCGACACATATTTTTGTACAGGCGGGGGTAGGTAGTCTGGCGGCTTCTGTTGTTGGATACTTTTCAAATCTTTATCCTGATGATCCGCCGAAGTTTATCATCTGTGAGGCAGATGCGGCTGCCTGTCTGTATAAAGGCGCTGTACTGGGAACCGGAGAAGAACAGATAGTAACTGGTGATCTGCAGACGATAATGGCAGGTCTTGCTTGTGGAGAACCGAATACTATCGGATGGGATATATTGAGAAATCATGCGGATTGTTTCCTGTCCTGTCCTGATTGGGTATCTGCAAGAGGTATGAGGATCCTTTCGTCGCCTGTAAAGGGAGACCCAAGGGTTATATCCGGTGAATCCGGAGCAGTGGATACAGGCGCGGTATATACGATAATGACAGATGAGAATTACAAAGAACTTAGAGAAAAACTGGGATTAAATTCTGAGAGCAGGGTCCTTTGCTTTTCTACGGAAGGAGATACAGATCCGGAACGTTATCGTGAGATAGTATGGGACGGCGCGTGGGCGCTATAAATAGAAAAAGTGTTTTTTGAACATTACATTATTTGTATGGAGGAGAAAAAATGGGGCTTGATTACGAAGCGATAAAGGCAAAGGCAGAAGGATATAAAGCTGATATGGCAGCTTTCTTACGGGAACTCATTGCTATTCCCAGCGAAAGCTGTGAGGAAGAAGGGGTCGTTAAACATATTGAAGAAAAGATGAAAGAGCTTGGCTTTGATAAGGTCGAGATAGACGGTCTCGGAAATGTCATTGGCTGGATCGGTGACGGAGAAAAGATAATTGCTCTTGATAGTCATATCGATACAGTAGGAATCGGAAATCGGGACAACTGGACAGATGATCCGTATACAGGATGGGAAGATGATGATGTGATCTATGGACGAGGCGGATCAGATCAGACAGGAGGTCTGGTTTCATCTGTTTATGCAGCAAAGATGATGAAAGATATGGATCTTGTACCAAAGGGGTATAAGGTCATGGTAGTCGGTTCGATCATGGAAGAAGACTGTGATGGACTTTGCTGGCAGTACATCGTAGAAAAAGATGGTATCCGTCCGGAATTTGTCATTTCCACAGAACCGACTGACGGCGGTATTTACAGAGGTCAGAGAGGTCGTATGGAGATCCGTGTGGACGTGAGAGGCGTCAGCTGTCATGGTTCAGCTCCGGAAAGAGGCGATAATGCTATCTATAAAATGGCGGATATCATTCAGGAAGTTCGGGCTCTTAATAATAATGGCTGCGATGAATCAACAGAGATACGAGGCCTGGTTAAAATGCTGGATCCGAAGTATAATCCCGACCATTATGAAGATGCGAGATTCCTTGGCCGCGGAACATGCACAGTTTCGCAGGTATTTTATACATCTCCAAGCCGCTGTGCGGTCGCAGATTCCTGTAGCATCTCTATAGACCGCAGAATGACAGCAGGAGAGACATGGGAATCCTGTCTTGATGAGATCAGAAATCTACCGTCTGTGAAGAAATATGGTGATGATGTAAAGGTTTCTATGTATATGTATGACCGTCCGTCCTGGAAGGGAACTGTGTACGAAACAGAAGCATATTTCCCAACATGGATAAACGGAGAAAACGATCCACATGTAAAAGCTCTGGTAGATGCGCATAAGGCACTCTTCGGTGATCATAGAATGGGACCTGACAGCCAGAAAGCATTGCGTGATCGTCCGTTGACGGATAAGTGGACTTTCTCCACAAACGGTGTTGCGATACAGGGACGTCATGGAATACCTTGTGTAGGTTTTGGACCGGGTGCAGAAAATCAGGCTCACGCACCTAATGAGATCACTTGGAAGCAGGATCTCGTCAGATGTGCAGCAGAATATGTAGCAGCGTTAAATCTGTATGATGACAGGGTCAAAAGTAAAAAATCCGATTGAGCTTGCTCAAAAAGGAAGCAATTCGTGTCATATGGATGAATTAGGAAAATAAGGAGAGTGATACCATGAGTGCAAATATTCAGGAATATATCGACAGACTTAATAAACTTGATTTCAAAAAAATGTACAATGGAAGTTTCTTTAAGACTTGGGAAAAGACAGATGATGAGCTGCATGCGGTATTTACTGTGGCAGATGCTCTCAGGAATTTAAGAGAGAATAATATCTCTACACGTATCTTTGACTCTGGACTCGGTATCAGTATTTTCCGTGATAATTCTACCAGAACAAGATTTTCTTTTGCTTCGGCCTGTAACATGCTTGGACTCGCGGTACAGGATATGGACGAAAAAAAGAGTCAGATCGCACATGGAGAAACAGTAAGGGAAACTGCAAATATGATCTCCTTCATGGCAGATGTAATAGGTATCCGTGACGATATGTATATAGGAAAAGGTCTGAAATATATGCATGACGTTGATGATGCAGTGACAGAAGGATATAAGGACGGAATACTGGAGCAGAGACCGACACTGGTAGATCTGCAGGATGATGTGGATCATCCGACACAGCTTATGGCAGATACACTTCACTGTATCCATGAATTTGGCGGTGTAGAAAATCTTAAGGGTAAGAAGATCGCCATGTCGTGGGCATATTCACCGAGCTACGGAAAACCGTTGTCTGTTCCCCAGGGGGCGATAGGCCTTTTCACAAGACTTGGTTGTGAAGTGGTACTGGCACATCCGGAAGGCTATGAAGTAATGCCTGAGGTAGAAGAGATCGCAAAGAAGCAGGCAGAAGCATCCGGTGGAAGTTTCAGGAAGACAAATAATATGGCAGAAGCATTTAAGGATGCCGACATAGTTTATCCGAAGAGCTGGGCTCCTTTTGCAGCAATGGAGAAGAGAACCGATCTGTATGGAAAGGGTGACTTTGACGGGATCGAAGCATTAGAAAAAGAACTTCTCGCGCAGAATGCTGAGCATAAGGACTGGTGCTGCACGGAAGAACTCATGAAGACTACAAAAGACGGAAAAGCATTGTATCTTCATTGTCTGCCTGCAGATATAAATGATGTATCCTGTGAACAGGGCGAGGTTGAAGCATCCGTATTTGACAGATACAGAGATTCACTTTATAAAGAGGCATCTTATAAGCCGTATATAATCGCTGCGATGATCTTCCTTGCAAAATGTAAGGATCCGCAGGCGGTACTGAAAGCGCTTGAGGAAAATGGAAAAGAAAGACATTTCATGAAGTGAAAAAATCTGTGTTAAGGTGGTGATGCAATGGGAAAACGCATAGTTATCGCGCTTGGCGGAAATGCGCTTGGAAAGAACCTTCCGGAGCAGATGAAGGCTGTTAAAAAGACAGCAAAAGCTATAACTGATCTGGTAGAGGACGGACATGAAGTGATAATCGTTCATGGAAACGGTCCACAGGTCGGAATGATACAGCAGGCAATGCAGTATCTCGTCCGACAGCAGCCGGAGGATCATGTTCCGTTTCCTTTATCTGTATGTGTAGCCATGAGTCAGGGTTATATTGGTTATGACCTGCAGAATGCTCTGAGAGAGGAGATGCTGGACAGAGGTATCGATAAAGGCGTCGCTACCGTGCTGACACAGGTTGAAGTAGATCCGGAGGATCCTGCATTTGAGCATCCTACAAAGCCTATCGGAGCTTTTATGACAAAGGAAGAAGCTCAGGCGATGATGGATGAAAGAAATCATGATTTTATCGAGGATGCAGGACGGGGATACCGAAGAGTCGTAGCTTCGCCGAGACCTGTAGGGGTAGTCGAGATCGGAACCATAGAATCTCTGGTACAGACAGATCACATAGTTGTCTGCTGCGGCGGAGGAGGCATACCTGTTTTTCGTACGACAGGACATCATCTGAAGGGAGCGGCTGCTGTAATAGATAAGGATTTTGCAGCAGAAAAGCTTGCCGAACAGCTGGATGCCGATATGCTGATCATTTTGACGGCAGTTGAAAAAGTAGCCATTCACTTTGGTACTCCGGAACAGAAGGAACTTGATGAACTTGTACCGGACGAGATCAGGAAATACATAGAGGATGGTGAATTTGCTCCGGGTTCGATGCTTCCAAAGATGCAGGCGGCGTTGGAGTTTACAGAGAGTAAACCCGGGAGGACGACACTCATAACACATCTTTTAAGCGCATCAGACGGAGTAAACGGAAAAACTGGAACCATCATACATGCATAGTCTCAGTCCATTGGAAAGTGAGGGGTTATGAAGATAATTCAAAATGGAACACTTGTGACGCCAAAAGGGCTTTACGACCTTTCTCTTGCAATTTATAACGGAAAAATAGTTGAGATCGGAGAAATAGTACCTAAAGAGGATGATGAGATCATAGATGCTTCAGGATGTCTTGTATTTCCAGGATTTATTGATGCACATACTCATCTGGATCTTCCGGTTGGAGGAAACCTGACGGCGGATGATTTTGAGTCGGGTACAAGAGCAGCAGCAGCAGGTGGAACTACGACCATAGTGGATTTTGCTACGCAATATGAAGGTGACACACTCTTAAATGCACTTGATACATGGAAAAGAAAGGCTGAGGGAAAAGCTCATGTAAATTACGCTTTTCATATGGCAGTTTGTGACTGGAACGATGATGCCAGACATGAATTTAAGGCTCTTAGAGAAGCAGGTGTATCTTCTCTGAAGGTTTATATGGCATATGATACTGCACTTACGGATTCAGAGATTCTTGAATTGCTGGAAAATGCGAAAAAATATGGGTTTATCGTGGGATGTCATTGTGAAAACGGAGCAGTGATCACAAACAGGCAGGAAAGACTTAAGGCAGGAGGCAGGTTTGGCACAGACGCGCATCCGTTGGCGCATCCTGCAGAGGCAGAAGCTGAAGCGATAAGTAGATTTTGCTACTTAGGTAAATTGTCAGGTTGTCCGATAAATATAGTGCATCTGTCAACGAGACTCGGCTTGCAGGAAGTAAAGAAAGCAAAAGAACAGGGCGTGAAAGTATATGTGGAGAGCTGCCCTCAGTATATGATACTTGACGAGTCAAAGTATGAGCTCCCGGACTTTGAGGGGGCAAAGTATGTATGCAGTCCGCCCCTTCGCAGGGCAGAGGATATTTATGCTCTTAGAGAAGCTGTGATCGTCGGGGATATAGACACTATTGCCACTGATCACTGCAGTTTTCGTTTTGACACACAGAAGAACCTTGGAAGAGATGATTTCACGAAGATTCCTAATGGATGTCCCGGAATAGAACATAGACCTGTCATCATGAAAAAAATATTTGGTGATCAGATTTCTGCGATGGATTATTGTCGGTTAATGAGTTCAAATCCTGCAAAAGTCTTTGGAATGTACCCGAGAAAGGGTGCGCTTCAGGAAGGTGCGGATGCGGATATCACTGTGTGGGATCCGGGTGTGAAGTGGACTATCAGGGCAAGTGACATGGAGCAGAATGTGGATTACACTCCTTTTGAGGGATTAAAGGTCGAAGGACGTCCACGTTATGTTTTCGTAAACGGAGAGCTGGCTGCGGAGAACGGAAGATCAACAGACATACATATGGGTGAATATGTCAGGAGATGATAGTGCATGAAGCAGTTTACCTACACTATTCGAGATGATAATGACCTCAGCAGAGCAATTGAAGAAGTGAAGGCGCATGACTGCTATGCGCCTTCTTCTGCTGTCTTTGCGGAAATAATGGTAGGTGAATACACTACTCATCACACCATGAAGATCGCGTCTGAATTACGGAAAAAAATACGAAATATTCATATTTTGGGGATAAGTACACATTTCGAGATAGCGAAGGGACAAATACAACAGGATTCGATTGTTCTTGGGATATTTGTGTTCGAAAAGAGTAATGTGCATATTTTTGCGTACGATGAAGATGTTGTAAGTTGTAGGGAAATGGCACGCGGAATGACAGCAGCTATGAGAGAAATTCCGGAGGCTGTTTGTGCAAGACTGTACATTAATACTTCTTTTATGAAAGATGTGAAGTCATTCTTCCAGTCGCTTGAATTACCGTCGGATAAATTTTCTTTGGCGGGAGATGTGGTTTCCTCAAAGGATCATGGGGATTTGGATCAAGAACATTATTTTTTTACAGATGGAGAAAAAATTTATCATAGAGGTGCTGCACTTGTGGTATTTAGTGGAAATGATCTCTATGCGGAGACAATTTATTCCCAAGGCTGGAGACCGACAGGTATTAGTCATACCATAACCAAGATAGATGGAAATGAGATACTTGAGATAGATGGACTGCCGGCAACAGAACTTTATCAGAAATATCTGGGTGTAGAAGTTGATGAGAATTTTATAGAGAATATTTTGGAATTTCCATTGATGGTTCAGCATGGGATTTACGATCTGGTGCGTGATGTTCCTGTGATTACCGAGAGAGGCGGATTACTCATTAAGGCAGGTATAGTAAGAGAAGATAAGGTACGTCTGTCAATGGGGACGATTTCCGAAATGCTCAATTACTCTTGGGATAGAGCAAAAAAACTTGCGAAATTCCGGGGAGAAGCACTGTTCCTCACAGTTTGTACGAACAGAAATATGTACATGAAAGAAGAGGAAAAGCAGGAAATCGAATTTTTTACGCAGCTTCAGCCGGAACTGTCCGGATGCTGTTGTTTTGGTGAGCTTGTAAATGTGGAAAAAGGTGTTTTTCTGCTTAATTGCTCGTTGGTCGCTATGGCAATGAGGGAGGGCGAGCCTGCGACTGATGAAGTAACAGAGATACAGTATGAAGTTGATAATAAGAGCCGTGTACCATTTTTTGATAAGGTAACGCATCTGATCCAGGCTACGACAGAAGAATATATGGAGCTCGAGGAGCAGGAGAAAGAGAGAGAACTACAGAGCAAGATCGAGGTTGCAAGGGCTGCGAATAATGCAAAATCCTCATTCTTATCTAATATGTCTCATGAGATCAGGACGCCGATCAATTCTATACTCGGAATGGATGAGATGATCTTGCGTAAAAGCCGTGACGCTGAAATAACGGAATATGCGCAAAATATCAAAAAAGCAGGAGATACGCTGCTTTCGCTAATAAATGAGATACTTGATTTTTCAAAGATAGAAGCCGGAAAAATGGAGATCATTCCGATACAATATAGCCTTTCATCGATGCTTAATGATCTCTATGTGATAACTGAGGGAAGGATCGCGGATAAAAAGCTTGAACTCGTTATGGAAGTCGATCCGGAGATACCTGATGAGTGTATAGGAGATGAGATCCGTATACGACAGATACTTATGAATCTGTTAAGTAATGCTGTAAAGTATACGAAAGAAGGAAAGATTACTTTTTGTGCTTCGTATAAAATAATCGAAGATAATAAAATTGAGATCACTTTTAGAGTTAAAGATACCGGAATCGGGATAAAAGAAGATGATATTCCCAAATTGTATGCTGCATTTGAAAGAATAGAAGAAAAAAGAAATCGTAACATCGAGGGTACCGGTCTGGGAATGAACATTACAGTGACTCTTCTTGAACTTATGGGAAGTCGCTTACAGGTTTCCAGCGTATATGGAGAAGGTTCTGAGTTTTCATGTGCGTTGGTTCAGGAGGTGGCGGACTGGGCTCCGATAGGAAATGATTATATTACCCGTGGAAAAGAAAGGGGATATGAGGAGCGACAGGACAGGGAATTTTTCCATGCTCCGGATGGACGAATACTGGCAGTTGATGATACTTCCATGAACCTCACCGTTATCAGAAATCTCTTAGGACGGACAAAGGTGCAGGTTGACACGGTAGAAAGCGGAAAAGCGTGTCTGGAGGCGATCAAAGAGGCTAAATATGACATGATATTTATGGATCATCGTATGCCTGAGATGGATGGAACGGAGACCATGAAAGCTATAAGGAAGCTCCCGGAGGGTGCTCTTAATCGTGATACTCCGATAATCGTTCTCACTGCGAATGCTATGTCAGGGATGAAAGAGAAATTCATGAGGGATGGTTTTGATGCATATTTACCAAAACCCGTTAACCCAAATGAACTGGAGAATACAGTGCGTCATTTCTTGCCGGAAGAAAAGGTGGAACCGGTAAAAGAAAGTGAAGATGAGAAAGACGGTAGGGCATGGTTTGACAAAATTGAAGACAGCGAGATGCGTGAACTATTGATGAAACTTGATAGGATACCACAGCTGACGATAGAAGATGCCATTGAAAATTGTGGAGACCCGGCTACTTATCTAAAGGTATTGAAGGAGTTTGTGTATACGCTTCCTGAAAAGTCTGCAGAATTAAAGTATTTTATAGACAGGGGTGATATTGATAACTTTACAATAAAAGTTCATGCATTGAAAACGGCAGCTCGTCTCGCAGGTTTCCCGGATTTCTCCAGGTTATGTTTTGATATGGAAAAAAGTGGTGATGCCCGAAAAATTGATTTCATTTATCTTCATATAACTTTTTTATTGGAATGGGCAGATATGATCGCAAATACTCTTCGTGAAATGTTACCTGATAACGATAACGAGTCGTATCCTGAAATCAGTAAGGAGGAATTGTATGAAGGATATGAAGCTTTAAAAGAGTTTATCGAGGTGAATGATTTCGAAAATGTGGAAATGATCTTTGATAATCTGCGGAAATACAGACCACCGGAGAGTGAAAAAGAAAAATATGAAAGGGTTCGTAAAGCAATGGATAAAATGGAGTATGAGAGAGTTGGGGAAATCTTAAACGATTGAAATGCCTTTTTTTTCAAACAAAAATAGACAAGTGTTATAAAACCAGTATTTATCGGGGTTTTTGGAAATTGTTCAGTATTTGCAACACTTCTCGATACAGTGTATACTGCATACAGTTTTGCGTAAAGCAAAAAGGAGGAGTGGTCCCGATGTGGAATTATCAAGAACTTGATGTAAGAAATGCAGTGATCAAAGGTTGGACTGTTGAAGAAGCAGGCAGAGGCTTTACAACAGCAGACTTTGAAAATACAGGCATGATGGAAGTTGAAGTGATCATTGATTGTGATCCTGTGACAGAGAAGTCTCAGGAATGGTTTAA
The DNA here is from genome assembly GCA_000701625.1 of Lachnospiraceae bacterium MC2017. Lineage (GTDB taxonomy): Bacteria > Bacillota > Clostridia > Lachnospirales > Lachnospiraceae > NK4A144. The sequence continues at coordinate 191,808 of JNJK01000005.1, read as the reverse complement.
TGATGAGAACGCTGCCGTTGAGGCAGAGAGAACCGGTTTTTGCAGCATTATCCCGGTAGAAGAACTCCCTGATAATTTTGAATGGGACGGATGCTCCCTCAGATGGTTTGGCTGGGTTGATACAGCAGAGAACCGACAGGCAATCGAAGATTTTTGTAAAAATACGGCAAAGTCAAGAAAAGCATGCTAAAATGAAAAAAATCCACCGGAATGTGCTTTGAGCACTTACCGGTGGATTTTTTTTATAACTTTGATCAGTTATCATTGATCATGAAGTTAACGAGAAGCTTTACATCCTCAGGCTCGTATGCAACGAGTTCGATCTCAGGGATCATATCATTTGCAAAGAGTCTTGCAAGAGATACGTACTGAGTCATACGTGACTTGAGGTTCAGACGATCACCTTCATCAGTTACCATTTCAACACGTCCCTTGCATTTATTGATCACTTCGAAAAATGCATCGATATTTTTGATATTCTGTACTTTCATTTTGATTAATTCCTTTCAATTCGGTAAAATCGGTGCCGCTGCTCTTTGGGCGGCTGATTTCTTTTAACTAATTTCTAACCGGAAATGATTATAAATATATTGGATTCGATTGTCACGGTTAAAAATAAGGTGAGTTCTGCTTTTTGACATAGATTCTGTCAAATAAATAACAATTGTATAAATAAAATGCCGGAAAGCCGTCATAGAATTGCTTTGTCATGGTATAATTTTTTTGACGAAGCGACATTGTGTTAATAAAAATCTTGCTAGTGAATTGTTTAAATTACACAGAACTTAAGGTGCCTTAAAAAGTTGTATTGAAAAATGAGATAAGGATAATTGTTCAATACAAAAAGGTGTGAACAGAGGGGACAGAATATGAATGGTGGAAAGCAACGGGAAAAAGTGATAATAACTGCACTTGTTGGAATTACAGCATTGATTTTTTGGTTGAGTCTGACTGTGTTTAAGTCTGAGGTTTTTAGGGCAGACCTGGATTATCTGCTTTTTCTGCAAGGTATTCGGGACAGGGCAGGAAGTGTGATAAACCATATTTTTGTAGGGATAACTGATCTTGGCAGTGTTTATCCGACGCTTGTCATATTGTCGATAGTGTATTTTGGGATAGATCCTGAACTCGGGCAAAAGATGATAAGAGTTGTAGGTACGTCTTTTATGATAAACGGAATGATGAAATTATCTGTCTGTGCATTTCGTCCCTGGGTCCGGGATACTTCGATCGTTCCGCTGCAAAAGGCAACCGGATATTCATTTCCGAGCGGTCATACGTCTAATGCGGTGGGAGTGTATGGAACGGTTGGGCTTGAATATAAGGATAAGAAAAAATGGCTTGCAATAGCAATGCTTATTCTTATCATTCTAATAGGTTTTTCCAGAAACTATGTGGGTGCACATACACCACAGGATGTACTGGTAGGATTTTGTAGTTCTGCAGTAGGGCTTCTTTTAATAAAGAAATTTGAGAAATTTGAAAAGATCGGTGAAAAACGGCGTAAAGTCTGGATGTTTTTGGGAATGACAGTGGTAGTTAGTATTATTACGATCATTTATTATGAACTAAAGGCTTATCCTCTTCCGCCTGTGGTAAATGGAGAGACTCTGGCGGACACAGCGGAACTTGTCATTGACTCCTATGAAGCTGTCGGCATATGGGTGGGAGTTGCTGCAGTAGCGGTTCTTCATGATTATAAGCCCGGATGCCGCACGGAAGGTGTATCTGTTGGTGTCAGAATATTGCGTATAGTCATCGGGCTGATGATATTACTTGCCTTACGGAAACTTCTGGCAATACCGTTTGGTCTCATACTTCCAAAAAGATTTATGAAAGTAGCAGTTAATTTTTTGATGATATTCGTAGGCTTTGGCGTGTATTCCAGTGTGTTGAATGGGCTTAGAAAAATGAGCTGCCGTTATTAGCGGCAGCTCTTGGTATAAGTGCTATAGATGAATGTGTGAACTGAATTATGAATTACATTCGTTGCTTGGTGTTATAGACGTGTTTAGATTATATCCCCAACGGAATGCAGCGATGCCTATGATGATTAGATAACCTGCGAAGGATAGTACTGTGGGGATCTCTCCGAGGAAAAGTATACCAAGGATCGCAGCAAATATAACCTGTGTATAATCAAACACGGAGATCTCTTTTGCCGGTGCAAATTTATATGCGGAAGTAATACCGTATTGACCGAGTGTAGCCGCTATTCCTGCACAGATAAGACAGCACAGCTGCCTAGGAGTGAGAGGAACAAAGTTCACCGCAATGAACGGTATCGCTATCAGTGTAGAGAATAGTGAAAAATATAAGACGATTACCGGTGTTCTCTCGCCTTTTTTACCGAGTCTCCGTACAAAAACATAGGCAGTACCTGCGCCGAATCCGCCATACAGACCGATCAGGGCAGGGATAAATTGCATATTACTGCCGGATGGTCTTACGATGAGCATGGCTCCTATAAAAGCGATAATAACAGCTGCGATATCGATCTTTTTTGGTTTTTCTTTCAGGATGGGAATCGAAAGAAGGATAGCAAAGAAAGGTGATAGCTTATTCAGCATATTTGCATCTGCAATATTTAGTTTATCTATTGCATAGAAATTTGCGATAAGACCGCTGGTTCCGAATATACATCTTAAGAACACATCAAATTTGCATCCTTTTTTTATCCTAAAGCCGTCTCCTGATCTGATGAGGAGAAAAACTGAAACCAGAGCAGCAACAGCATTTCTGAAAAACGCTTTTTCCATAGTAGGGATATCACCGGAGATTCTTACAAAAAATGTCATGAGCGAAAATCCGAGAGCAGCTAATAAGATACATATGATTCCTTTTGATTTATTACTTAACATCTTCAATCCTTATTTTGTAATAGCTTTTCCTGCAGCTTCTTCATATATTTTTTCTTCAGTTCATTTTCATTTCTGAGGCTTTGATTTTCGTCACGGAGATACTGAATGTATTCTCTTGCCAAAACTGTTCCGCCACTGATAGCGAGGTCCTCGTTCTGTTCAACTTCATCAAGCCATTTCATGAGTGACTTATATCTTATTTCATTATATGAATTATCTTTTTCGTAGGTCATTTTTACAATCCTTTATATGTACTATTTTTGTTCGAAAAATGAAATCTTCAAATGAATATTCTATGGATAGCAATGTTTGGGATAGTTTTATTCAAGCATACCATCGCTGTCAAGTCTAAGGAGCAGTCCTTCACAGCCTTCCTTTACATCACGCCATGTTGCTTCAAAGTCACGGGTATACCACGGATCAGAAACTTCGCCCGGACGATCTGTATAATCCATAAGAAGATGAATCTTATTCATTGTGTCATCGCCAAGTATGCGGCGCATATTCCACATATTTTCATTGTCCATGCCTATTATCAGATCCCATTTTGAATAATCGCCGCGTTTTATCTGACGTGCATGATGACCGTCACAGCTGATACCGTGCTCGGCAAGTTTCTTTCGTGCCGGAGGGTATACCGGATTTCCAAGTTCCTCCGTACTGGTTGCAGCTGAAGCAATTTCAAACTGATCCGAAAGACCTTTGGATTCGACGAGATTCTTCATAACAAACTCAGCCATCGGGCTTCTACAAATATTGCCGTGGCAGACAAAAAGCACTTTAATTGGTGTCATAATATACTCCTTTATACCCCGAAAAGCCCGTGTTTACGCAGCGTTTCGGGGATCCTTATTTTCGGTCTGAAATGCCAAAATCATGTAGATTATATCAAATTGAGGCAAGTTATTACCAGCGGTTAGTAGTAAAAATAGTAGTAAAGGTGGCGGAGAATAGGGGGTTACTACTAAGGGAAAGAAAAGTGATTTCGATAACGCCGCATGTCTGCCGGCACACCTATTGTTCTAACCAAGCCAAAGCCGGGATGAATCCGAAGACTCTTCAGTATCTGATGGGACATTCGGACATAAGCGTCACGATGAATGTTTACACGCATGTGAACTTTGACGACGCTGAGGAGGAACTCCAGAAAATGGAAAAACTTCGTAAGGCTCAGGAAGAAATCGAGAAGGGGAAAGAGAAGCCGGTTTCGCAGAAGATGTTCAAGATAATATGATAGAGGTGATAACGTATTTATTTTCATTTTCTTTCGATCTTATCTGTGGTAATCTAATAATTGTTTTATGAAAGCTGTAGTCTAAAGTATATTTCAGACTATGTTTTACACGAGAGGCTGATTTGATGGAAAAAACAGATACGGTTGAGAAATTCAAAAAGTATTTGAGAGAGAATAGGGAAAAAGTTCTTGAACATACTGTCCGTATAGAAGATCTTCCTGCTGACGACGAATGGATTCAGGATGATGAGTGGGATGAGATATATAAGCGGGAGGTAACAGAAAAGCATGATAATGGGAGATTATAAAGTCGGAGAAGTCTGGTGGGTTACAGTTCCATTTAGTGATCAACCAAAGGCGAAGAGACGCCCTGCGATAGTTCTTGATAATGATATAATAGCCATCTTGGCAGTATATGTAACAAGCAAAAATAAAGATAATCCTTACAGCATTGAAATAGAGGACTGGGACTCTATAGGGCTTCCAAAACCTTCGTGGGCCAGAATTGACAGAATAATCAGTATTGATGAAATGCTTATGGATTGTAAGATTGGAGAATTGTCCCAAAAGGATAAGGATAAAATTTTACAGCTTGTAACAGAATATACATCTGGAAAACAACATGAGTTTTCCATCGTTGCCATCAAAAGGAATCCTGATGAATATCTGCAGGTTTATGATAATCGTTGGAAATGTTGGCTGTTTCCATATGTAAGAAGTGCGGAAGAAAATAATAAGGATAATGTGGATAGGTTTGTAAGAGAGATAATAGGCGCAGATGAATCAACTGAGTACATAACAAGTGCTAAACATTGCAAGTATTCTGTAAGCGATTCGGTCTATAAAATCTACAATCATAAGTTATACAGACTTAATGTAGATCCGAATAATGATATTTCAAAAAAGCAGAAATTTACTATTGATGGAATTGATTATAGGTGGATGACTTTTGAAGATATGCTTGGTGATGAAAATATCATGGAAAAAAATGAAGATGTGATTTCTTTTGTGAAATCTAAGTGTTGAAGTCCATGAAACGTAAAAAATAAATAGTTATAAGAATAACCGCTTGGCCTTCGCCGTGCCGCGACAGTTTTTTTCTTGTCAAGAGCAACTCTTAAATGAAATGTTTCCTGAAAAGCCATAATATAAAACCACAATTCCGGTAGCAAATGCCGTGATATTGTGGTTTTATTTATCATATTCACTTATGCATCGACTTCACGTCTGTTAGTAGTACGATCAGTAGTAAAGCCATCTCAGATGCCGTCAATAATCCCATTATGCCCGCATTATATGCGATTTACACTGTCACCCCAATCGAGTGCCGTGGCAGACAAATAAAATCTTAATCATATCGTTTTTCCTTGTTTTTTCAGGGTTTTTACGCCTTTTGACTTTTCATTTGCGGCATAAAATATGCCTATTTTGGCATATTTACACCGGCAAAAGGTGTAAACCTCTGTTATCCTTTCTTTTTTCATATTGGTAGTCCTTCTTGTCATAATAGAAAAGGCGAACTACCCAATATTGACATTATATCAATCGGGCTGTTCGCCTGCCATGCAAATTCGCACCTGATTATGAAGATTTTTAATGTATTTCATGTTAACTGTAAACATACTTAGTATTTTTGGATTCATTGTTGCCTCCAAAAAAGGGTTGCTCAAATGAGCAACCCTTCAACTTCCACTTCAGAGGGAATGTATCCTTCTCGGTAGGATTTTCCGCTTTCTCAACCGCCACTTTAATGGTCGAACCATTCAGTAGGCCTCACTGCTGTGCAAATAGTGCGCCTTGCGATAGCATATATGCCATAAGAAAAACATGGCAATGGTCGTTATTCCCCATGAAACAGGGAAGATAAGGTACAGGTTTTCGAGGGTTTTGAAACTTTGCCAGATGGTGCCTATGTAGAAAAGTCGGACGCCTACTATTCCGAGTAGCATAGCAACGACAGGCGTGGTGCTGAAGCCCATTCCACGGAGAGAAGAGGCCGGTATATCAAGGAGCGCGTTTATCCATAGCCAAAAGACTACAAACCACATGCGGAGCATGCCGGAGATGATGACGTCAGCATCATTTGTGTACAGCGACAAGAGCTTCGGACCAAAGAGCCAGGATGCTCCGCCTACAATGAAGGACACTACTACATTTAAGATACAAAAGATGTACATGATCTTTTTTATACGGGTCCATTCTCTTGCACCACGGCATTGGGAGGTAAAAGTGGTGCATCCCTGTGAAAAAGCCTGCATACCGATATAAACAAAATTTTCTATATTCTGTGTAGCACTGTTACCTGCAACAGCAATAGAGCCAAAGCTGTTTATGGATGACTGGATCACTACGTTTGAAATGCACCACATCATACCCTGAAGCCCTGCGGGAACACCGATCTGAAGGATAGAACTGAAAAATTCAGGAACAGGTTTGATCTTATTTAGGTAGAGCCTGGTGCTGTCAGTCTGCCGCATAAGGCTCAGAGTGATCAGGACTGCGGAAAGAACCTCGGATATAACGGTTGCCGTTGCAACTCCTGCGACGCTCATATTGAAACCAATAACAAATACTAGATTCAGGATTACATTTAGGACACCGGATATCACAAGTATCACGGTAGGACCAGCCGTATCGCCACGTGCACGCAGGATAGAGGAACCAAAGTCATATATCAGGAGTGGTATGCTTCCTATAAAGTAGATACGCATGTAAAGAGTGCTGAGAGCGATTATGTCAGGCGGTGTGTTCATGAGTTTAAGAACAGGCGCTGAACAAAAGAAACCGACGATACTCAAGAGGAGTCCACCTGCTATTGCCATAAAATAGGCGGTATGAACGGAATCTGAAATTTGTTTGTGCTCTTTTTTACCTATCTGCATGGCAATAAGGATATTTGCGCCAACAGAAAGACCATTAAAGAGGGCAACAAGGAGGCTCACAATGGAACCGGTGGCTCCGACTGCGGCTAGTGCCTGTTGCCCTGAAAACTTTCCCACAACGATTGTGTCTGCCGCATTAAATGCGATCTGCAGCAGGTATGAAAACATTAATGGGATGCAGAATATAAAGATATTTTTCATGAGAGGCCCGTGGGCCATATCCATAGGTGTACTAATTTTTGTCATATGATTACCGCCTTTGAGATTTAGCGATAATACACTAGCACTTTACATGAAAGTGTGCAAATACGTGCAGTCACGCGCTGACGTACTAAAATGAGTGAGATAAATTAATCTTTCGTATAGCGAAAGGCTTTTTTAATCAAGAACGCTGAATAGCCATTGGATTTTGGACGAGAAATAAGGAGCATTATGAAAAAAACAGCACTCATGACTACATTTATGATCCTGGCTTTACTTACCGGATGTGGCAATATACAGAAAGAGCAGATGGAAGATAATGATTCCGGTTTAGAAACGGTTGAGGAAACAGTTGAGACCGACACTTCGGCTGATGAGAGTGAAAGTATCGAAGCCACCGAAGCTGCATCAGATATAGACCTTGATGCACCTATAAGTTATACATATGAAAATCATCCGTATTCCTTTGTGACCGGAGAGAAAGAACTTGCAATGAGTAATATGTATAGTATCGAGCTCGATAGCAAAGGAAAAGAGATGTTTCCCAAGCTGCAGACAAAGCTTGATGAGATTGCCGAGGATGACAAAAAGGAAATACTGGATTTCTTTACAGGTAGTGAAGATGATATTGCAGAAATGATAGCTTCGGGATGGTTTCTTCCATATGAGCTTGATCATGGTTATACGCCCATCCGATCTGATGGCAGAGTGTTTTCTTTTTCACTTTTAGAGTATACATACCTTGCGGGAGTCCATGGTGTTGCAAGTTTTAAGGGGTGTAATCTTGATCCGGTAACCGGAGAATCCATATCTTTTTCTGATGTGGTAAAAGAAACGAAGGATATGCCTGATATAATCGCGGATGAGCTTCAGAAGCAGAATGAGGATCTGGTAGATTATTTTGAGAGCTGTCCAGGTGATCTTCAAAACCTTAAGGATGGAATCCCCGAAAGACTTTCAGAAAACGCCAAAAACCTTGCCTGGGCATTGGACTATGACGGAATCGTGATCTACTTCGAGGACTATGCCATGGGTAGTTACGCGATCGGATCCCAGAGCGTAAAATTAAGATTCAAGGATTATCCTGATGTCTTTACCGAGACTTATAACAATTACGAAGACTTACAGATCCCTGATATCGAGAACTATGCAAAAGAGCTTAAGGAAGCGGATAAAACAAAAGTTGAAGCATCAGCTGATTTTGATAATTCTTCGGATGAGTATGCTTCAAAAGTCGACGAGTTATTGACAACAAAGCCGGTTACTCTTTCTAATGCCGAGACGCTTTCAGAGATGGCGGATTGTGCGACTTTTGGAAGAGTCCTTAATAGCGGAGGCGTTGTTTTTTCAAAAATGGATAATATGGATAAGGCATCACTCAGGCATCAGATCATGAATAGTGTCCTGCTGCTTAATGGAAATATTCATGAAGATCTGGCTGTCAGGGTAAATGATGAGACAGCCGTTCCTTTGGAGGATGCAGAAAAGCTGTTTAAGGACTTTTATGACGAGGAAGACTTTACTGCCTACGAATATGAAAAGATTGAACATGGATTTTATTATCCGGTGATGGCTGATGGGGAAGGTTGGGTAAGGATCACAGAAACTAAGTACTATGAGGATGACGAATACATTCTCCTTACAGGACCTTCTTACTATGAGAGCAATGGTGGTGATGAGGATTACATGGGTTACGCGGACATTCTCTTTTCAAAAAATCCGGACAGTAGATATGGGGTAACGCTTCTCTATGGAAGATATCGTGATGAAGGCTGAGGCATAATTAATGTACATAAGCATTATGTCCGATATACATGAAGAATGTGATCAATATGCTTTAGATAAGGAGAGAGGTAAATGTTTGTACTGTCAGATTATGATAAGAGTGAGCAATACGAGGAACTAATCTTAGACCACGACATTTTTCACAGAGCATTAAAAGGCGGGGCTAAAAGATATCATGTAAAAAATGAGAGCGGTGAGAGTTTTGATATAAAATATCTGGACAATAATGATGATATTGAGCCGATCGACAGGTATCCCAAATATGTGAAGGGACCATTTATGGCAAAATATCCTGATTACGATGAGACGGATAAGGAAACTCTTTATGTGGGATTTTTTGAGGGACTGGATGCTGCCGAATTCGAAGAAGTGAATGAGTATTCTGTAGCTTTGACAAGGGTCATTCTTTCATTCACCAGGTTAAATGTTTGGTTTGATGATCCGAGGATTTTATGGTTTATTTCTGATAATGATCGTCTTCATGTGGTTGACCGGCTGCCGGACCTTTCAGAGGAGACCACACTATACGTACAAAAACAATTCAGAACTGGTCTTGAGGATAGAAATTTTAACCGCCTGAATTCCACATATGCATTCCATAACGTATTCTTTCCACAGTGGATGCTGAATGGTAAAAAACTATCCGATCTCAAATACGTCACAATGAAAACCGATTCAGCCGGTGGTATCGGAGCGATTTTGGCTTTTCATATGAGATTTGAGATCGCATTCAGTCACTTTGGTCTGAAACTTATCACGACAGGGGACAGGGTTGGAAAGTTTAGCGTCAATATGATGCAAAAATACTTTTCACTGAACCTTAAAGCTGATGATGCAAATGAAAAAAATACACTGATGATTGAAAATCAACTATTACTGATAAAGACTAAACTTGTTTATACGATCAAACAGTCAACGGATGTTTCGATTCTTGCACCAGGATTTAGGGCAGAGATGGATGAATATTATGAGGCCATTTTTGAGGGCAGGAAGGTCCTTGGTGTACTGATCCGTGGTACAGATTATATTTCATCCGGACTTTCCGGGGAGCGATTAATGGCAACTGTGCCGCAGATGCTCCCAACGATCCATCAATGGATCGATGAGGACGGATATGATCGCATTTTCCTCGCCACAGAAGATGATGATATTTTGAGTCAGATGAAAGCCGAGTTTGGAAAGAAAATCGTTGCTGTATCACAGGAGAGGCACAGAGTTTCTGATTTTAAGAAGGGACAGATTATCAGTGAACTTGAAAAAGAGACCATCGATCCTGAAAAACTGGATATGATGGTTGAGGATACGACGATCAATTACTTCTATGCACTTTATCTTTTGTCTCGATGCGACAGCTTTATCTGTTCCGGACAGTGTAATGGCTGGGATGTCGTTAATGATTTTAATGCCGGAAAGTTCAATAGGAGTTACAAGTTTAGCGTGGGAGTGAAATGAGAAATCATCTCTTCAGAAAATCGCATGACGTGCCGATATATAATTAAGAAAACCATAAGTGTTTTTGTGTGCTGAAATGGACTTCGGCAGTTTCACAATACAAGGAGGTGGCACGTCATGTCAGGTTTAATGGGCATTTCTGCATATATGCAGATGAACGAATCATGGAAAAACGTGAATAAGAGGTCTGATAAGGTTTCGGATAAACGACCTCAGAAAGCGGATCATGATAATCTAGCAAAGGAGGCCACGGCCGATGAAGTTGAGGTACAGCGTTGGTCTCCTATCGATACGAGTAGTTCCCTGGTTCCGAGACAAACTGAATATGGAAATACCATTGGAAATGTTCAGCTTTCTGACAAAGCAAAGGAATACTACAGCAAGCTGAAATCGAAATTCCATAATCTCGATTTTATTGCCGTGAGCAAAGATATGAAGTCTCAGGTGCAGCAAAATGCCGCATCGTATGGCAATTCGCAGAGAATGGTTGTTTTGATCGATGAAGAAAAGCTGGAACGCATGGCAACAGATGAATCCTTCAGAAAAAAGTATGAAGGAATAATAGCCATGTCACAAAGTAAACTTTCCGAAGCAAAAAACAGCCTGGTCAGCAGCGGTGCAAATGTAAAGAACTTTGGAATGTCTGTGGATTCAAATGGTAAAGAGAGTTTCTTTGCAACAGTAGAGAAGTCTCAGGATCTGCAGAAAAAGCGCATCGAAAAAAAGGCGGCGGAGAAGAAAGAAAAGAAGATACATGATAAGAAAGCTGCTGAGAAAAAGGCGCGGGAAGACCGGACTTTGGATAGTCTTATTTCAAAAGTTCAGAAGTATTCCTATGCGATGGCTTCAGATCGTGTACTTACGAACGAAGAGCGTATGATAGGCAGACAGTTTGACTTTAGAGGATAGGATAAACGGAGGGCGTGATATGGATATTTCGATTTATGAACAAACTCTGTATTCTTCTTCGTTTTTGAAAAAGCCTGGTGGAAATACAAAAGGTTTAGCCGGCAGGTCTTTAGGGAAAAAGCCTGATAAAGATGCGGTTAAGACTACAGAAAAGACCGGAGTAGATACCAGTCGCTCTGAGGAAATGCGGAAGCTTATCAAAAATCTCAGTAAGAAAAAAACTGAAGGACCAAAGACATTTGTAGGAGTTTCAAAGGACAAGGAGAAAGGATATCTGGATCTGTCGTCTACGTCTACAAGCAAGAAAGAAGAGAAAGTAAAAAAGCCGGTTAGGTACAGCTATAAAGAAGTGTCGTCAAAGATACTTAGAGCAAAGACATCGGTGAGTGCGGGGCAGGCGGTACTTGCTGCAAAAAGAAAGGTGATAGAAGTCAGACGACAGATTTCATCTGGTGACGGGGATCCGGAAGAACTTCAGCTCGCGCTTACGCATGCGAAACGAATGGAAATGATCGCACGGAAGAAAAAGCATCATCTGGAACTGGAAGAGATGGTGGTAAATACACAGCAGCGAGATGAAAATATGGATAAGATGGAAGAAGCATCTGACGATATCCAAAGTGCGTTAGTATCAGCCGAGGAAGAAAAAGTAACTAAGAAAGAGGATGAGATTTTTGAAGAGCGTCAGGAAATGCTGGAGGAAGCGACAGAGGAGGCAGAAGAACGAAGCTCTGAAGTTTCGGAAAAGATGCTTGATAAGCTGAATAAGATAATATCCGACTTTGGAGAGGAAGAACTGAAAGAACTCGAAGAAGAAATGGAAATGCTCGAGAATATGGAAATCATAGATCCGCATATGAGTGAAGAGGAACTGGAGGATCTGAAGCGGAAGCATAGGGCAGCGGAGAGCCGCGCTATAGTTAAAGCTGATATGGATTATCTGAAGGGAATGATAAAACATCAGATGGAAAAAGGTAATTCTGTATCCGGAAGTTCGTCAGGAGGTAATACTTTCAGTATGCCGTCAGTTACCTATACATCGAGCGTAGAAATAGCAATGCCGGCGCTCGCAGAAACTGATGGAATGGCACTTGATATACAGGTATAGGATAAAGATCACGATTACAGAGGAAAAATGGATATAAAGAGCAATATGAGGAGCACCTGATATGAACGATTGTAGTTCAACTGTCAGGTGCTCGTTTTTTATCCTTTTTATTTCCTACGAAAGTGGTGTACTTTAATGGTGTGAAGTGATAGTATAGTAGCTGGTATCATTTATTTTTATAATGACAGGGTCAAAAGTAAAAATTACGTGCCATTTAATAAATCGAAAGCAGGAAAAGAAATGAACGTTTCACAGTTAAAATATGTTCTTGAAGTATCAACATCATCATCCATGAGAGAAGCTGCTACAAAGCTTTTTATCTCTCAACCGGCCCTTTCAGCCAGTATAAAGGAATTGGAAACAGAGCTTGGAATCCTTATATTTGAAAGGACAAATAAGGGAATATCTATTACGGATGAGGGTAGGGAATTCATTACTTATGCTCAAAAAGTTGTTGGTCAGTATGAGATCCTTGAAGAAAGATATCTTTCAAAGGACAGTGACAAAGAACGGTTTTCGGTTTCGACCCAGCACTATAATTTCCCAATAAGAGCGTTTACTGAGGTAATAAAAAAGAACTATCCGGACAAATTCATCTTCTCTATCCATGAAACAAAGACAAAAGATATTCTGGAAGATGTTAAAAGTATGAAGAGTGAGGTCGGTATCATCTCATTTTCCAGTTCCAATGAAGACTTGTTAAAGAAGCTTGTAAAAGAATATGGACTAGAATTTACTCCACTCATGGTCAAAGAGACATACGCTTATGTATGGAAGGATCATAAATTTGCAGGCAGAGATGAAATATCTATCGAGGAATTATCGGATTATCCCTGTGTGTCTTTTGATCAGAGTAATGATAGTAATTTTTATCTCACAGAAGAAGCGATGGCTGATTATGATTTTGAGAAAATGATCAAGTCAGATGACCGTGCTACTACCATGGAACTGATAGCAGAACTCCATGGATATTCAATAGGAACGGGACTGTTAACAGGTGAAGATGTGATACTTGATGGATTTAGATCGATAAAACTAAAGGAAGAAGATCCACTTACAATAGGATATATCGTTAGAAAGGGCAGTACGATGTCCACCTATGGTAAAGCATACGTAGAAGAATTGCTGAAATACAAGGAAGTTTAAAAAGGGCGTTATGTACTTTATTTTGTAATTAATAAAATATCAGATAACAACCCATACTATCCGATAAATAGAAGTATAAGAATGTCTAAAAAACCGGATTTTCTGGATCAGGCTAAGGGGAAAAGATAGTATGGGTAAATTTTTAAGAAATATTAGATCAGAAAAACGTAAGAACTACTTAAGTGTTTCAAAACAGATATTGCTTAATGTAATTCCGTTGCTCATGATCATCGTTTTTGTGATCTTCGCTATAATATTTACTAAAGTAAAAACGAGTTATACAAAACAGCTTGAAAAGGGAATGATGAGCAGCTGTGAAAGCGTGAGCCGAAAAATCGAGGTGTGGAGTAATTACTGTATATCGACACTTGAGCTTATAGCTAATCAGTATGAGACAGGTTATTTGGGCGACGAGAATAACTATACTGCCTATATGGAAGAATGGGCAGCGACGATCATGACCGGAAGTGAAGGCGTATATGTAACGTATAATGATGAAAAAGGAACGACGCTTTCGCATGACGGAAAAGAAGAGTGGCCGGAGTTTATAGGGTCTGACTGGCTGACTTTTGGTCTAACCTGCGATACGGCGCAGTTTGACAAATGTTCATATTTTGAAACTGATACAGACTATACCGTAACCTGTATAAAAAATTTAAAGGACAAGGATGGAAATGTTATTGGTGTTGCTGCATCTGATCTTCATTTTGATGATATCCGTAATACCGTAGAAGAAGAGAGTAAGAAACTGGATTCTTCATTTTTACTCATAGATGATAAGAGTGGAATGGTTATCGCTGCCAGTGATCTTGATTACTGTGGTAATACAAGGTATGACACTAAGGATGAATTTCTGATCGGTCTTCTTGATGGCTTTGATAAGAATGTTCCAAATAAAGAAATCAATACAGTGAAGGGGAGATATGTAACTACAGTTAAAAATGTAGAAGGCACGGATTGGTATCTCATGATTTATGAGAGTGGAAAGAACGCTTATGCCACTCTTGCGAGCCTGCTTACATGGCTTGTGATCGCTGCAATAGCTATATTCGTTATTATAACCATGATCGTTACCGTAACCGTGAACCATATGATGGCAGGTCTGAAGAAAGCGGCAGATGGCATCAATGAGCTGGCGACCGGAAACCTTCGAGTTGAGTTTGATCCCAGTCATAAGGGAATGGATAATGAGATCACAGATATTAATAACAGCCTGCATGCATATATAGGAAAGATGAAATCCATCATTACAGATGTGGATAATACATCAAATGATCTGCAGGAGCATGCAATAGCATTTGATGATATGGCAGGAGGACTGAACGATGCGACTATAGCAGAGAAACTGTCTCTTGATGAGATTTCTGACGAAATGCAGCGTATAAATGAAGCGATTCAAAATCTTTCCATTGATTCGGGAAGTTTGTCTCAGATAGCAGAGGAATCATCAGCATCAAGCGATGAAGCAAAGATACACATGGAATCTTTGAATAGTGATTCGGAAGAAACGGCAGTGAATCTGAACAGGGTTACTGAAAGCATGCACGTGGCGCAGGAATCCATTAATGAGCTGGTGTCTCATGTGACTAATGTTGAAAACTCTGCAGAGCAGATTTCTTCTATTACGTCTGTTATAAAAGATATCGCATCTCAGACGAATCTGCTGTCGCTAAATGCATCCATCGAGGCGGCCAGAGCAGGAGAAGTGGGTCGAGGTTTTGCTGTAGTTGCAGAAGAGATCAAGGGACTTGCGGAAACAAGTAATGAAAATGCCGGAATGATCGAAGAACTTATCAGTAATATTTCGGATCTCATGGAAAAAACAGGAGCTGCTACGAGAAAGAGTGCAGAGGACATTAGAGCCGGAGTTGAGATACTGGAGACTATAGTTGATTCCTATGGTAATACTGTTGAGCAGGTAAAGGCAACCAGTGAACAGCTGGGTAAGATGCTTGGAAATGCAAATGAGGTAGATGAGATCTCAGGCAGAATGGTGGGAGTAACAAATGTTCAGGCGAGTGGAACGGAAAGCATGTTGTCCAGTACTATGGGACTCAGCGCAATGATCGATGATACAGAGAAGAAGAGTGCACAGCTTAAGGATGGTGCGGAAAATCTGAAGGAAATCTCAGAGAAACTGCATAGGCAGATGGGATTCTTTAAGGTCTGATGTCTCACTTGTCGAAACAAGCCAATATGGCAGCCACAAATGATCATTGTGGCTGCCATATGTGTTTAAATAACGGGAGAGCAGATCAATTCGTTGTCGTGATGATATCTGAAAGAATGTAATTAAACGTAGGATACGAAGAGTTCTCGTTTTCTATATAACCTTTTTTTAGATCAATGGTTTTTGATGGATCATCCGGATCAATTCCGATGTAATCTCCCTTGAAAACGAAGTCTGTTTTGTCACGTTTAAATTTTTCAATAGCGCTGTTTATGGCTTCCTGAGTTCCCTGAGCTGCAACCTGCTGGTTCAGGTCTATCATTTCCACCCAGCCCTTTTCAAATCCGGCAGATACATCTGTCCCATGTGTGTGCCCTGAAACAACGGATTCGATCTTTCTATTGGACATAACTGCATCTGCTGCTTCCAGTACATAGGGTTCCCAGCAAATTCTGGAGGTGACGAGAGATGTTACAGGGGCTACTTCGGACATGCTCTGATTGTATCCGACGAAGAAGACTATTCCGTCTCCCGCGTTTTCCTCACAGGCAATGGCAGGACCGATAGTGTCTGTGTGTTGGGAAATGATCACGCAACCGTTGTTTATAAGACGTTGTGCTGCACTTTTTTCCTCGGCATAACTGCTCCAGGTATGAGTGTATGACACCTTCATCACAGCCTCAGGCACAACTGACCGTACTCCCAGGATGAAAGCCGTATAACCTGAAATGACTTCTGATGTAGGAAATGCAGCAACAAATCCTACAAGTGCCTGATCCTTTGTGATGACCCCGTCTTTTATCATCTGGTCGATCTTCATGCCCGCCACAATTCCGCTCACGTATCGTCCCTGATAGGCTTCTCCCTTAAAAGTATGGTAATTGGCCGGGACTTTTTGGCCGTTCATATCCATATATGAAGTCTGGCAGAACTGGATATCAGGGTATTCCGGAGCCAGTTTCATTACAAGCTCGCTGTAGCCGTTGAAAAATATGATGTCGCAGCCCTGATCTGCAAGTTCCCGAAGAGGTTCCTCCATTTCATCATCAAGGACGTTGCTGCAGGTTAAGATCTGAACCTTTTCACCATATTTCTTTTCAAGAGCGTCTCTTGCAAGTGAAAAATTGTAGGTATATGGAGTGCTTTCATCGTTGTCGTAGATAAAGCCAACTTTAAGACTGTCCTTTCCGCCGGTAAAATTAAAAATATGAAAAAAGCCAATGAAAGCGGCGAGTAATACAAGGCAAGTTAACAGGGTGGCAATGTAAACTCTCTTCATTCCTTAGCTCCTTTCTCATCAGTCGAATTTTTCTGTACATCTTTTTGCATTTCAGCAGCCTGAATTTTTTTATCTTCTTCAACACGGCGTGTAAGCTCTTCTTCTGAATCTTTATCCAGATTTTGAGCTTCTTTCTGCTTTTCTGCATAAAGTGCATCCAGATCGATAACACCTCTGTCCACCAACCGTAAAAATGCGTCCAATGCATCCGGATCAAACTGAGTACCCCTTCCGCGTTTCATTTCGTTCATGACATAATCTGTGTCCATGTGTTTTCTGTAAACACGGTTAGAAGTCATGGCGTCAAATGCATCAGCGACTCCGATAATACGCGCGAACAGAGGGATTTCTTCTCCTTTTAATCCTTCAGGATATCCACGGCCGTCATAACGTTCATGATGGTATCTGGTTCCATCCAGAACATGTTCTACAAGGGTGAAGTCCTTCAGGATTTCCGAACCGCCTATAACGTGGGATTTCATTTTGGCATATTCTTCATCGGTAAGCCGTCCGACCTTGTTCAGAACGCTGTCCGGTATTCCTATCTTTCCGATATCATGCATCTGAGCGGCTTTACGGAGACTTGAAAGTTCTTTCTTCCTGTGGGGCCCCTTAAAGCAGTGCATTTCATCGGCGATCAGTACGGAATACTCAGCAACTCTTGAGGAATGCTGGTGTGTACGGACGTCCTTTGCATCAACTGCATTAGCGATTGCCATAACAGTTTCGTTTGCCATATTTATCTTTATCTGCTGCTGGTTGAGCTGACGCTGTACTACAAGCCAGGTGAACCAGATAATGAACAGTATCAGAAGAATGAGAACATATGCCATAAAGCCCGGTCTTTCATATATTTCACCTTCTTTTATCAGTTCAAAAGTACGTTCCTCAAGAACTTTTTCACCTGCACTGTCAATAATGGCGAGATGGAAGGTGTATTCTCCGGAAGGAAGATTTCCGTATATGATACTACTAAGGCTATTCTGAGGAACTATTGTCCATTGAGTATCATAACCTTCCAGATAATAACCAACGTTGGGTTCCTGGATAGTGTAATTCAATATTTCAGGGCCAAGTTCCACGCGGTTTACGGTTCTGCCGACAGATATGACTCCGGTGCGGGGGAGAGGCTGGAGTACATTGTCAAGACGGACAGACGCGATCTGCATTCTGTAGGAACGGATGTCACTGTTGTATTTATCTACATCAATGATATAGACACCCATATCACAGGGAAGGAATAGTTCACTGTTTTCGTTATAATAATTCCAGGAATTGGCAGTGAGAGAGGTGCCAAGACCTCTTTTAGCATCCAGAAGCTCCCACGCGATCTCACCGCCGTCTACCAGTTCGTCGCGCTCTACAACATAAATTCCTGCGCTGGACATGACAAACAATGTATCCTCGTCCTTGACCCATATATCATAGTTGTTGAAATACGGGAATTTATCCAGAATTCTAATTGCTCCGTCAGGATCGAGGTAACACAGGCTATTGCTGGTGACGATGAAAACTCCTTCGGACTTGGGATCTTTAACGGTTCGTAATATCACGCCGCTGCTGAGTCCGTCATCTCGGGTTAGCATCTTCTGTATCTTTCCGTCCTTGATAACGGCAATGCCGTCGCCGTCTGTTCCTGCGAGAATAGAGCCGTCATCACGTTCTGTAAGTGTCAGGATCATGGAATTGATAAGCCCGTCTTCACCCCGTATTGTCTGCGTTATCTCATGGTTTCTGATAAAACTTATTCCTGTATCTCCTGCTGCGAGGATAGTTCCATCTGAAAGACCGGTCACTATCCGGGCACGGTTGCCAAAGCTTCCGCTTTCGGAATTATATTGCCAGGATTCTCCGTTTGGGGAGTATTCCAGAAGGCCGTCTCCATAGGTACATACCCAGAGATGATCTTCATTATCCACATACATACAGCGGATACGCTTTCCGTTCAGATCTTCGGTTAATTCATTAAAAATCTGTTTGCGGCAATCCCTGTCAACCACATCAAGACCTGTATCTGTGCCGATGTAATAGGAATTTTGCCAGCTTACGACAGCGTTTACTACCCGTCGTTCCATTCCGATAGATCCATATACATCCTTGAAGGGAGATTTGGACAGGCGAAGGAGACCAAGTCTTGAGGACGAAAACCATAGATTTCCCTGATAGTCACAAAGCATGTTGTCAATGGAATTATCGAAATTATTTGTATTTAATGGATGATAACCCGTGCTGTCTACATAGGATACACCGTTGTCTGCGGAGATAAAAAGTGTTCCGTTATCTAAGTAACTCAGATCGTTTATGCTGCTTACACCATCGAGAGTAGTTTTATACTGCTGGTTAAAACTGCCTCCGGAAATGTCATAGGTGTAGATATGATCTGTTGATGATCCGGCTTTTAGTTTTCCGTCAGAAGAAAAAGCGCAGCAGTTAAAAATTTCTTCTTTATCCGGCAATTTAATAGAGTCCAGAATTTTACCATTCTCCATCAGGAAAAGATTTCCGTCTGAGGTAACGGCTGCTACATGGCCGTTTTTGTCTGCGGCTATGCTGTCAGCATATTTCACTTCATCGAGGGTGTTTACAGCCTTCAGACCGTTATTCATGGCCACAACAAGCATGCTGTTTGTGGTGCCGATATAATAATAGCCGTCGGAAGCCCGTACGATGCTGCGGACAGAATTGGATGGGAGACCGGAGGTCTGATCCAGGACATTTACTATTTTTTCCCGGATCATGATAGACAGGCCGTTGTCGTTGGTTCCTATCCAGAGACGTCCTTCCTCATCTACATAAAGGCAGTTAACATTTTTAACAGATTCAAAGTTATCCACCCAGCGGAATTCTCGTCCGTTATAACGGTACAGGCCCGCATAAGTGCCTATCCAGAGAACCCCGTCATTAGTCTGGGCAATGTCATTGGCTTCGCCGCAAGGAAGACCGTTATTACTGCTGTAAATGCTTTGAACGTAGTCGTTGTAATCTATGGAATCTGACTGGTTTCGAGCCTCAGCGGGGGAGGATATGATAAGGGAAAGAGCAAGTGACGTGCATAAGAATAAAGTGATACCTGCAGCAGTCCTGCCTGAAGCAGATATGTTTCCCTTTTTTCCATTTTCGCCCCGGATGTCCATTATAATAAGAGTCACATATACTGCAGCCATAGTAAGGATCTTATCTGGAAATTCAATCGTGAGCTGTCCTAAAACCGTGCATATAAAAGGAGGCCATTCTTTATCTAAAAGATAATCAATGACACCGTTACCCCATATATTACCTGTATATCCGTTTGAAAAAATGAGATCGACGGGCACAGAAACGATCAGTGCCGTGAGCATAGCTAAAGAAGCGGCAGCCATAAAGCCGTAGAAATGATCAAACCAATGCTTTTTTGCTGCCCTGCCTATGATAATGGCAAGAGCGACACTGGTGACAGCGTATGCGGCAGAAAGGTGATCCACAACGCCGTATGCAAGATTTCCTGTAACTCCCACAATGGCACCGCAGACCGGCCCGGCAACACAGGAACACATTGCCGTGCCGAATGAATCGGTCCAAAGAGGCAGGCCGATCGAGACTGACAGAAGCCTTCCGAAAACATTCATGCATACGCATAGCGTAACAAACAGAATAATCTTAGCGACTTTCCATTCCTTCATATGATATTTCCCCCCTGTGCCATGCTTGAGCCCCTTTATTACGCAAGGCATCCCTTAGTTTGTTATGAAGTATAAATTGTATCTTTGAATCTTACATCAACATATATTATAGAATACAGAAAACCATAATAATTATAGCATTGTTTGGATATGACGCAATGGACTTAGATTTGTATAATTTTGGAGGAGTAAGTATGAATGAAATGTTGTTGGATGTCTTTTTGCGATTATTTACAGAAAAAACGTAATTGTTGCTTGAAGTAACAACTCTAAACATTTAGAATAGGAGTGAATAATTACATAAAACTCGTAAATAATGTAAAGTGAGGTCAAAGATGAAGCTATTAAGAATTGTTATTTCGGGATATCCTTTATTTAGGAAAAGCGAAACAATAGATTTTATTGCTTCGCATAGGGTTACAGATGAAGATTGTGATCAGATGACAAATTTGTTTTCAAATATTTATCTGAATAACGTGATAGCTCTTATCGGGATTAATGCTTCTGGAAAGACGATCGTTCTGAACATGATTTCATTTGTCTTGAATTTGCTTTCGGCAAATCAGATAAATAATACTGGAGTACGGGATGTACTAGCGGTTATGAATGATGATGACTGTCTGAAACTAGAGATTTTCTTTTATGATGATGAAAATGTAAATGTTTTATCAGTAGAGATTGGACTTGATAGAAGCAGTAATGAAAGAAGATATGTTATTTTGGATGAAAGTTTGAAGTCGAAGTCAGCTAAAAGAGTAAAGTATAAGAAAAATCTTTTTGATTTTACAAAATATGATTCTGAAGTAAACAGAGATAATAATGAGGCATATCTTAGAGACGATATAAGTATTATGATCGCATACAATAAAGAGCATGCGTGTAAGATTAATTATAAGGATTTGTCTGATATAACGGATGACAACCGATTGGAAGTGGAAGCTTCTTTTCCATCTAGTCTTTTGAAAATGTTGGATCCTAGTGTTGAATATCTTCGTTATGAGAAGAAAGGTTTGAAGAAAGATATACGGTTGAAGTTCTATAGACAGAAGGAAGAAATAATACTCTCAAATGAAAGAGAATTAAATCTCTATTTATCTTCAGGTACTATAAAGGGACTAACTGTCTATATGGTAGCTGCAGAAATATTTAAGAATGGTGGAGTTCTTCTGATAGATGAAATGGAAAATCATTTTAATAGGGAACTTGTTGCTGTATTGATCAGGTTATTCCAAAATATTGGTATTAATAAAAATGGTGCAAGATTAATATTTTCAACGCATTATTCGTCATTGCTGGATGAGTTTGATCGAAATGATAATACTTATATTATTAGGAATGAAGAGGGAATATCGTTAGAAAACCTTGCGTCTCGTTTCACCAGAAATGATATTAAGAAAAGTCTTGCTTATGACAGCGATTATCTGAATGGTACTGCACCAAGCTATGAGGCTGTTCAGGATTATAGAAAATTCCTTCAGGGGGAGATAAGGTGAAAAGAGAGAAGATCAACCTCGGAGAAAAGGTTGCTGTAATATGCGAAGGTGGAGCGGAAACCGCAATAATGGAGATGCTTCTTGATGCTGAAAAGCTGATATTTTCAGAAGAAGATCTTTTCTATGGCGAGATAATAAGGTGTAGAAATGCCGGAACGTTTGAAAAAAGATATCTCAATGTAAGAATAAATTTTAAGCTTACGATTATTCGGGTACTTGATTCAAGAAGAGAAAAATTTAGATTGAGTCGTCCGTACTGTGATAATGTTGATGTTATAAACGTTATTACGGCTCCTGAAATAGAAATGCTTATTATTCTTAATGAGGGAAAATATGATCAGTTTAAGAAATCTGGGATGAAACCTAGTGAATACTGTAAACAGATCTTCAAAAAGGAGAATTTAAAAAGTAGGCAATGGGTGAAAACGTACTTCAAAAACATTGATGATCTTCTTCAAAGTATTCATATGTATGAGCATGTTTCTGATGTACGTAAAGGTGAATACACGTTGCAGGATTTGTTGAAAAAATGAGAATTTGGTGGTTACAATACCACGTGAGGTAATACTAAATATCCATTTTCATGGTTAATGAAACAGGATGATACAGTAAAAACATGATAATACTCGCGCCCGCTATAAACCGATGTTATAGCGGGCGTGAGTGTTTTTTTACCAAAGACAGGTTATTCGTGCTGCATTCTCCAGTCGATACATCTCTGCAGGTAATCGACGTATTCGGGATTTCTGCACATGCCTTTTCCGGGAGTGTCGGAGATCTTTGCTACGTCCTGACCGTTGCAGGCGGTGGTCTTCATAACGATATTAAGTGCCGGAACCGAGGTGTCGTTTGAAAGATAGGTTCCTATACCAAATGCAACCTTTGTCCTGTTATGGAAGTGGCGGAAGATCGCATCGGCTTTCTCGAAATTAAGTGAATCAGAGAAGAGGAGAGTCTTATTCTTAGGATCAAGACCAAGACTTTCGTAATGCCTGATCATTTTTTCTCCCCACTCTATCGGATCGCCGCTGTCATGCCTTACACCGGAGAAGAGGGTAGCAAATGTTAGCTGGAAATCCTTTAAGAAGCAGTCGGTAGTGATAGCGTCTGTAAGAGCAGTTCCGTTAAGGACGCCGTATTCTCTGACCCAGGCATTGAGCGCGTACCAGTTAGAGTAAGCCGGGTTATGCTTATGATTTCCCTGACCTACGCACATGATCCATTCATGAGCCATAGTTCCTACAGGAGTGATGCCGAATTTCTTTGCGAGATATACGTTGCTTGTACCGATAAAGCTAGAGGAACATTCCATCGTATCGTTCAAGTGTGAGAATTTCTCGACAGCCAGAGCTTGTGCTTCAGCTGAAAGTCTGCGGCGGAGACCAAATTCGGAGAAAACGCCTGCATACCATGTGCCTGAATGGAGCTTGTTGTATTTTTCGTCGAGCTTTTCTTTGAAACTTTCAAGAAGTTCATCGTAGTTATACTGCATACGGAAGTAAACTTCGTTTACGATAGCGAGAGTCGGGATCTCATACATGGAAGTATTGAGCCATGTTCCCTTTGTATCTATAGCAAGACCGCATTCAGCATCGGTTGTGATCTCGAAGTCCTCGAAGCGAGGCTGCCAGAGACGGAGAAAATCCA
Source organism: Lachnospiraceae bacterium MC2017 (assembly GCA_000701625.1). Classification (GTDB taxonomy): domain Bacteria; phylum Bacillota; class Clostridia; order Lachnospirales; family Lachnospiraceae; genus NK4A144. The sequence goes on along the minus strand of JNJK01000005.1, from coordinate 167,982 downwards.
CATAAGAACCCTTGATCCACTTGATACCGTCGAGATACTCAAGCTCTTCCTCGGTAAAACGCAGATTACAGTATGCTTTTATCTGCTCCTTGATCTCAGTTACCATATCAGCAGTAAAGTGTACATCTTTATTTCTGCACTTAAATGTCCAAGTTGTCTTGTATCCCGGGAACTGGTGGTAAATCGCCTGTCCCATGCTGAATTTATAAAGATCGGTTTCCAGTAATGATATGATTATCTGATCAAGTTTCATTGTTTTATCCTCCGAAAAAAAATAGGCGTTATGCGAATTCTCATAAATGCGCGAAGTCGTTACTGAAGCGAGCTGTAAGCGAGTGAACAGTAACGAGAATTATCTCCAGGGTTCACTTCCCTGATTTTTTATCTCTACGTGAAGAGCTTTCATAGCATTTAGTGCGGTATCATGGCTTTCCGGTGTGACTCCTGCGCAGCAGGCAGCATCGACGATCAGGTGCGCGTTTGGACAAGCTGTTTTGGAGATCACAGCGTTAGAGATGACACAAATATCTGTACATACACCGACAAGCTCTATCTCACTGAAATGTTCACTTCCTGTCTTTCTAAAATATTCAAAAAGGTCTGAACAGCCAAAAGTGTCTTTGTTAAAAACGTTTATCAGGCTATCGTCTTCATCGGGCTTAAGCTTATCTACGATCTGCCAGCCGTCAGTATTTTCGATGCAATGTGGAACAGGGAGATTTTTACCTTCTTCAGTTTCCATATAATCATTTTTGTGTGTATCACGTGTGAAAACAATGTTTTCACCGTTCTGCAGGTAGGATTCGATCTTTTTTTCTATGTTTGGGATGACTTTTTCTGCGGCATCATTTTTCAGCGCGCCCCCAACGAAATCATTCTGCATGTCTACTACGATCAAAAGTTTAGCCATGGTTATCCTCCTCTATAAAACCTTATTCTTATCTGAAAGAAGTTGTCGGATGTCTTAGTGAAGCTTGCAATATAATGCTGCATTTCGGTGACCGCTGTTCTCGGTCTTTGATCCTGTGTCTACTACGAGACCCGGTTTTACATATTTATTAAAAAAGCTGCGTCTGAAATTACCTGTGTCCTCGGTTTTTCCGGTGACAGTTTCATAGATCTTTTTTAATTCGTAGATCGTAAAGGACTGATCATCCTTCAAAAATTTGAACGCGTCATCTGTGTATTCGATCCTGTTACGAAGCCGCTTGATCGCGGTTTTGATAATAGCAGAGTGATCAAACGCAAGATCTGATTCCTTTATGACATTTCTGTCTCCGATAAAAGTGAGACCGTCGATATCGATACTGATCTTGAAAAGCTGGGTTTCCGCGGCGTCATCCCCTGCACTGAAAGAAAGAGTGCTCTTGGGTATAAATGCCATATATGCAATGGATATAACTCGCATACGGGGGTCGCGGTCAACTTCTCCAAATGTACCGAACTGCTCGATAGGGATGTCAGTCAGATGAGTTTCTTCTTTTAATTCTCTTGCGGCTGCGGTATCTATGGATTCGTCCATACTGACAAATCCTCCCGGGATAGCCCATTTGTCTTTATAAGGATAACATCCTCTTTTTATCAGAAGTACGGATAATTCGTTATTGTCGGATAGTGTAAAAATAACGATGTCCGCAGTTACTGACGGTTTTTCGTATTTTGAGGAATCATATTTATCGAGATATTCCTTTTCTTCTTTTGTTTCAGGTATATACACTTTCGCCTCCTTTGGAATAAAGAATTAATGAAAGAGTCAAAATAACTATATTCAAATAATAGTCTCTGTGACTATATATGTCAAGCAAAAAAACACCGGAGCAGGAAAAGTGATATTTCCTGTTCCGGTGTAAGAACTTATTTGGCAGAGCACATTGCCATGCTTACATTATTTACAGAGAGAAATAACTGATTACTTCCGACAGCTCGTTTGAAAGTGTTTGAAGCTTGGCGGCAGAGTCTGTAATAGTTGCAAAGGTAAGGTTCAGTTCCTGCATGGAGGCATTAGTTTCTTCTGCTGATGCTGCGTTTTCCTGAGAAACAGCAGATAGCTCGGAGATGATGCTTATGAGTTCACCCTTTGCCTTGTTAAGTTTCGCAATGTGATCTGATATGTTCTTGCTGCTTGCAGAAACATTTGTAACATTATCAGCCATGTTCTGCATGTTATCTTTTGTATCATCGAGCTGCTCTGACTGCTGCGAAAAGCTGTCATTTAGTCGCTGCATGACATCGACGGAGGCTTCCGCGTCGGAAACGAGCTTTGATACGATCTTTTTGATCTCTTCAGCGCTTTCATTACTCTGGATCGCAAGCTGGCCGATCTCGGTAGCTACAACTGCAAATCCTTTTCCAACTTCGCCGGCTCTGGCAGCTTCTATGCTGGCATTCAGAGACAGGAGATTAGTCTGAGATGCAATGTCAGTGATCGCCTGAGAGAATTTTGAGATCTCTTTAGCTGATGCATTTGTAGAATCAATGGTCTGTCCGATGTCCTGTACAGAACTTTGCACATCTGAACTCTGAGATATCAGCTTGTTTAGTGCGCTCATCGCAGATTCACAGGATATGCGCATTTCTTCTGCATAGCTGTCAAGCTGCTTTACATTTTCTGCAACTTCATCAATATCCCGTCCGATACGGTCTGTATTATGAGCCGCATTTTCTACGCTGGTTGCCTGAGTCATTGCGCCCTTTGAAATACCTTCAACGGCATCGCCGACCATACTTGATGTTTCAGATATATGAGACGCGGAATCGTTTAGCTCCGTTCCGGAGGCTTTTAGCTCATCTGAAATATCGGTTGTAGAACTAATAACATGCCCGAGTTTTTCGCTGAGTATCCGTGCTCCGTCAGCCAGCAGGCCAATCTCGTCATTTCTGCTCAGTGAATAATCATCTACATGGATCTTTAGATTTCCTCTTGCAAGTGTGTCCATCTCGTCAGCAATCTCACGCATCTTAACGGATACTTTGTTTGTCATTATGAGACCTGTTGCTGAGAGCATGAGAGTTATGATCAGTGATACGATAACGAGTATATATAGTATCCTTTTAACAGCTGTGTGCACATCTGTCATAGTACGACCTGAGTAGACCAGTCCTATAGCTGAACCATCGGGCTGAAGCAGCGGTACATAATAGGAGTAGTATCTTTGGTCAGTACCTGCCGGTTGCCCACCGGGTTTGTAGGATTCCAGCTTTTGTCCTACAACATGATCATATAAGCCATCGGAAACATCAAAGCCGGTGATACGTTTTCCGTTTACGATGATAGTGGTAAGTTCTCGTGTCTTACCGTAGAAAATGGAATACTCAATACCTGTTTCTTTTTTTAGGTCGTCCAGGATATTTTGATATTCTTCCATTACATTTTGATCGCCTTTATAGAGGTTTGTTCCATCAAAGGACCATTCGCCGTCCCAGGTACTATTGATCTGACTCTTAAGCTGGGCGGCGGCAACACGAAGTTCCTCTTTTATCATGGTATCGTAAATATTATTGATCAGAAAACCACTGATGATTACAAGCACGGTCGCAATTCCGACAATAGCAGCGACTGCGATAAATACTAATTTTCGAACTAATTTCCCCTTTCTTTCCTTTTGCTCCATAGAACCCCCTCAAACATAAAAAAGCATGTGAACACACTACAACGTGATTTTACTATAAAAAGATTGATAATCTTGTACTTTTTGGGATAATTGACGGAATTTAAAGCGTTTAAGTGGATTTTTTATTGTACAAGATAACGATGACAGATTAGAAAATAAAAAATCGCTCCGTAAAGTTGTATAGTACGGAGCGAAAAAGAAATTTTATATTGTCAAAACAAAAGATGTGCCAGTGGACACACGATCACGAGTGAGATCACTGTTCTTTCAAGGAAGATCACAAACATCTCAAGGAGACTTACCGGCAGCTTTGATGCGAGGATCAGACCACCGATCTCGGAGATATATAAGACCTGAGTTACGGAAACCACTGCAATAATAAAACGTGTCATAGCTGATGCACCGGCACCTGCGATAAGTATTGATGGTGTGAACATGTCAACGAATCCAACGATTATCGTTGATGCTGCGGCGTTTGCGTCAGGAACCATCAATAGATGCATGAGAGGACGGAAAGGAATTCCCATCCATTCAAATACCGGAGTGTAGTTCGCAATGATGAGAGCTATCGTTCCGATACACATTACAGTCGGAAGAACGCCGAACCACATCTTCGCGGAATTTATACATCCGCTTGAAATAAACGCTCCGAGACCTTTGTGCTCTGAAACCCTGTCCATAGCGAGCTTCATACCATATTCTCTGGAGTTTTTGTAGCCATCGGGGATAGTCTCACTCATGTGCCTGCCTTCCACGAAATACCGGTCTTTTTTGTGACTAAGCGGTGGGATACGGGGACATATCAGTGCACATATGATACCTATCAGCACGATTGTCATATAGTAGATACCAAACATCTCCACGAGACCAACCTGATCAAGAACTACGAGACTGAATGTGATAGAAACTGCGGAAAAAGTTGTTGCAATGACTGCAGCTTCTCTCTCGGAGTAGTAACCGCCCTCAAACTGATTACAGGTAAGCATGACACCGAGTGTGCCATCACCGATCCATGATGTTATGCAGTCAACAGCTGCACGTCCGGGAACAGTGAAGAGAGGGCGCATATATTTTGTAAGGATAGCACCGATGTACTCTAATAGACCGAAATCCAGGAGCAGTGGGAGCAGGAGACCTGCAATGGCAAAAATGATGACCAGAGTGCAGAGGAGATCATTTAATATGAAGCCTCCCTGTTCCGCTCCGGAAATGATCGCATATCTGCCGGTGTTCTGATCTAAGTAAGTGATCCATGCGAGCGCGCATCCGGCTACACGTACAAGCGTCCAGAAAGGGCTGGTGAGAAACGTTTCTCTAAGGATCTTATTGTGCCAGAATATATTTATGCGTGTCTGTGCCAGGATCGACAGAACAGCAGATATAGTAAGGATACCAAGGCAGAGCAGCGGAAGCGCGCTGCCGATAGCAGCAGAAATAAAGTCGGCGATTATCTTTACGATAACGGTCCAGTTTCCGTTAAATTTTACCGGTATCATAAAGAGCAGTATTCCGGTGAGTGATGGCAATATAAAAAGAAGTTTCTTGGTGGTGTTGCTCATGTATATTAATTCACTTTCTAATTAGATGATGTTGGGGTTAAAAGTTCTTTTTACCCTTTCATTATCAAATGGATTTTGATGTTTTTTAATGCCTTCTTACGGCAGGTTACTGTTCACTCGCTTACAGCTCGCTCACGTAACAGGTTTTGCCAATTAAATCGCCTTCGGCGATGGGCAAAACCTATGTGGCTATTCTTATTCATTGGCCACAAACTCCGCAGCAAAGTGCTCCGTTTGTGTCTGAACTGTAACTACGGCAGAACTTTTCCAATATACACTCAAGAAAATTAATATACAAGTTTTATGCAAAAAAAGTAAAATATTCATTGAATTTATACATCAATGATGTAAAATTTTTTGTGAGAGTTATTTATAAATCATCCTATCTGTCCGAAATACATTTAAGACGATACGGAGGGGAAGGTAAAACATTTTTACCGTATGATAAGGGGAAAAACATGAAAAAATTAGATAACGATGAACTGTCCTATTTTTGTGCACAGATGTCGATGATACTCAAATCGGGAATTTCATCTATTGAAGGTCTGTATATGCTGCAGAGAGATGATGAAGCTTCTGAAAGAGAAAAAGAGATGTATACGGCAATCCTTGACGGACTCGAAAACGGAGAGTATCTCGCTTCATCTATGGAGGGAACAGACTTATTTCCTCCGTATGTAATAAAGATGGCGAAGATCGGAGAGGAAACCGGTACTCTTGATAATGTAATGGATTCGTTAAGCCGTCATTATACGAGAGAAGAAGAAATCCGACAGGCTGTGAGACAGGCGGTTACATATCCATCGATCATGGCGTGCATGATATTGGCGGTCATATTGCTGTTATTGATCGAAGTCATGCCCGTATTTCGTCAGGTATTCCGGCAGCTTGGAACTGAGATGACGGGAATTGCGGGATTTCTCTACAATGTTGGCGCACTGCTCAGGCAGTATGCGGTCGTGCTGGCAATTCTTCTTGCCGTCGCAATGCTTATCCTTGTTTTGTGCATTCGTACAGAGAAAGGCAGAAATATTGGCAGAGCATTTCTAAATAAGTTCAGATTTTTCAGACAACTACAGAATGATATATCAACCAGTCGTTTTGCCGGAGGCGTGGCACTTGCGATCAGATCCGGTTTTTCTGCTGACTTTGGAATAGAAATGGTAGCAGGGATCATTGAAGATGAAGGTTTCTCGGCAAAAATAGATAAATGCAGACAAAGTCTGGCAGATGGAGACAGATTTGATGAAGCGCTTAGAGAATCAGGGATACTTACAGGTGTGAATGCTCGTATGATGTCCATCGGAGTTCGGACGGGTGAATCTGATGCCATTATGGAAAGGATTTCCGAGCTTTGCCAGAGACGTGCCGAAACAAGCATGAGTAATGCGCTTGCAACTATCGAACCGACGCTGGTAGTTACACTTTCAATCGTTATTGGCATCATTCTTCTATCTGTTATGTTTCCGCTATTGGGGGTAGTTTCTTCGATATGAGAAAGAACAGGAAAAAGGGAAAAGAACTGATCATCACTCTGATCGTCAGTGCAGGACTTCTGGCGTTCCTGCTTATTAGCGTTGACTATACGCGAAAAGGAAATGTAGCCCGCCAGAAAGAAAGCCTTGAAAAAGCTATTCAGAGAGATATAACCTATAGTTATGCAACAACCGGAAGTTATCCGAAGACGCTTGATTATATTGAGAGAGTATACGGGCTTTCCTATGATGAGGATCTATTTTCCATAGATTATGAAGTACGTGGGAGTAAGATACCGCCGATTGTTACGGTTACTGTTATAGAGGAGAAAAATGATAATGAAAAAGCGAACTAGTATTTCTGACATTTTTCCCGTGGCTCTTTTTCTGATATTTACGTTTTCAGTTATGTTTTTTGTGATCATATCCGTACAGCTCTACAGGAGTATTGTTAAGCACTCGGGTAGTTCCGAGGATACGGATATGGCAGCGAGATACATGGTGGAAAAAATAAGGAGTCACGACGAACTCGGCAACATCACCGTTACGGATTACATGGGACATGAGGCAGTTCGACTTGATAAAATGGTGAAAGATCAGCCGTACGTGACATACATCTATGTATATAATGGAACACTTCGGGAACTGTATGTAGAGGAATCCGAATTATCAAACTGTATGGAGGACAGCGGGACAGAAATCCTGGAGATAAACGATATGAATATAGAAAAAATATCGGATGACCTCTTAAGATTTAATTTCTCCGGAAATGATAATAATAACTCGGAGGCGATAGTAGCATTAAAAAGTTCGCCACGCGATTAATGAGGGATGACGAATGAGAGAAAAGCACAGACTATCATCAGGACAGCTTCTATTACTGGAGCTTGTGATCGCAGTTGGCTTTTTCAGCATGTCTGTAGCTGTGACAATGTCTATATTTGGTAATGCGTATGCCATGTCATCGGCGGCGGAAGCAAAGAAACATGCAGTATATAAAGCGGACGACATATCTGAGATCATTCGCTCTGAGTCAGAGGAAGCGAATATAGATAAATCCTTAAAAAACTACGGTTTCGTAAATAATAACGGAATATATGAAATGAGATACGGTGAAGACAAGTATAAAGTGACAGTTAGTCCGTCTGTATCAGGAAAGCTCTATGAGGCAGAACTTGATTTTTATGATGAATCGGATGAGACAGAAAACTCGGACGTTGAACCATTTTATACGGTTATTATTGACCACGCATTAAAGAAAGGGGGAGTAAACGATGGATAAAACACCGGCTTCTATCGGCCTCCCAATGCTGGTGGTCGTATTTATGAGTATCTGCCTTTTTTCTTTTAGCGGGATCGCGTATTCCATAGCGCGGAGCAGCCTGAAAATGAGTGACGAAATAGAGAAAAGGGCGAAAAGCTATCAGGAAGCATGCAATGAGGCAGAAAAATATCTTGCGGAACTTGAAGAGATCCCGTCGGAAGAAACAACATACTATGTGCCTTTCGGGGTTGGTATGGAAAATCTGGAAGTGACGATACTTCCAATAAATAATGGAACCGATTATAAGATAATAAGATGGCAGGTCACTGAAACTTCCAGTTGGGAAGCACCTATGACAGAAACAGATAATGGGGGTGGCGGAGGACCACAGGGACCGCAAGATCCACAGGAATCCGGACCACAAGGGCCGCAGGGACCATCTGAATGACAGGGATCATAGGACAAAAAAAACGTGTATTTAGAGGGGAGAAAGCATGTTAACAGATATCTTAAAAATAGCAGTTGATCAAAATGTATCGGATATATTTATCGTGACTGGTCGTCCTGTGTCATTTTATAAAAATGGCGTGATCATTAAAGAGGGAGATAAAGGTCTGACGCCTGCAGAAGCAGAGGCATTTGTAAAGGAAATCTATGATCTGGCAAAGAGAGACATAGAAATTCTCGGAAAAAGGGGAGATGATGACTTTTCACTGTCCGTCAGGGGCTTATCGAGATTCAGGGTGAGCGGCTATAAACAAAGAGGTACATTTTCAGCAGTACTCCGTGTTATTTCTTTTGAACTGCCTGAACCGGAGAAATATCATATTCCGGAAAATATTGTCAGACTTTGCGAACAGCCAAACGGAATGGTTCTCGTTACAGGTCCTGCGGGCTCAGGTAAATCATCAACGCTTGCCTGCATGATAGATCATATAAACAAAACTAAGGAATCACATGTAATAACTTTGGAAGATCCTATCGAATATCTGCACAGGCATAATAAGAGTATCGTTAGTCAGAGAGAGGTTAGAGTTGATACAGACAGCTATGTAACGGGACTCAGGGCTGCGCTCCGTCAGTGCCCACAGGTAATACTTCTGGGAGAAATGCGTGATTTTGAGACAATTTCAGTCGCAATGACAGCAGCAGAAACAGGACATTTGTTATTGTCTACGCTTCATACAATGGGTGCAGCAAATACGATAAACCGTATTATCGACGTTTATCCTGCTAATCAGCAGAGACAGATAACAGTCCAGTTGTCTTCCGTACTTAATGCGGTCGTATCCCAGCAGTTACTTCCATCCACAGATGGCGGCGTTGTTCCTGCGTTTGAGATCATGACTATGAATCCTGCGGTTAGAAATATGATCCGTGACGGTAAGGTACATCAGCTTGATGGTGTGATATACTCTAGTCCGGATGAAAATATGGTTTCTATGGATGAGAGTATACTTGCACTTCTTGAATCAGGAAAGATCACTGAGGAAACGGCACAGAGATATGCTGTTCATCCGGAGAGACTGAGACTCAGGAGAAAGTAATTAAATGAAAAAAGCATATGTTGTTTTTAAGGGCAGGAAACCCGGGATCTACAAGACCTGGGTTGAGTGTAAAGCGCAGGTTGATGGGTTTTCCGGCCCTGTTTTCCGTGGATATGCTTCTATGGAAGAAGCAAAAGAGGCATTTGAGAAAAAGGATGCCGGTTATGCTGCGAGATATAAGTCATCAAGTGAAGTCTACGATGCAAAGACATCTGTTGCCGCAGCTGCTGCAAAGAAAGCCGCTTCCGTAGTTCATAAAGATTTTAAGCCGGATTATGACGGTGAATACTATGAAGTTCACTCGGATGGCGGCGCACGCGGAAATCAGAATAAAAAGGGAAAACTAAGTGGCTATGGCTTTGTTGTTGTCGACAGAAATCACAAAATCGTGGCAGAGGGCTATGGAGCGGCAATAGGCGCTACAAATAACCAGATGGAGCTTCAGGGAGCTATAGAGGGCTTAAAAAAAGTTCCTGATGGAGCAAAAGTCTATTTTATGACAGACAGTGTCTATGTTTACAGCGGTTTTGCTCATAACTTCCCCGATGAGCCAAGATATCAAAAGTGGGAAGCAAAGGGATGGAAAAATTCAACTGGAAAAACACCGGAAAACATAGAGCAGATTAAGGAAATATATGAACTTGGAAAATCTCATGCATTGGAATGTATTCCCCGTGATTACGAAATGCATGTGAATGGTCGAGGAAAATATGTTTCCATTGCTCACGGAGACGTGCCGGATGAACAGGGAAAATGGAAAAATCCCTATAATAAGATTTGCGATGCTCTTGCTAATCTTGGAGAAGATGATGCAGGTATGGGAAAAGAAGGAAAAGTTATTCTTATTGAAAACGGAGAACAGGTGCATGATGCAGCTCTCTATGTAAAAGATCTTGATACATCCGGTCATGGATACGTGGTGGATCAGTATGGGAACAAAGCCCAGGTCAACTAGGGCTAACTAAAATATGCTTGAATTTATGCGGTTTTCACGTAAATGAAAGCCGCTATATTTTTTCGCTTTTTTTTGTAGGCACATTGTGGAGAGTCGAAAAAATGCCGATAAAAAATTGTAGAAACGGATTTCCGTATATACTCATATATGATCGATGAGGGGTTATTAAATGAGTAAAGAAGACACCACAAACACTGAATTTAACCAGTCATATATCATGAACGGATTCGCTTCTATGCCTGGTGGATTCATTATATACAGGGCAGATGAAAGTGAAGAGATCCTCTATGCAAATAAAGCCACGCTGGAGATATTTGAGTGCGGATCATTTTTGGAGTTCATGGAATTTACCGGTGGCAGATTCAGTGGCATCATTTATCCTGATGATAAAGCAGCTGTAAAAAACAGCATTGTCCGGCAAAATCATCTGGATCAGGAAAAGAGCGAAAAAATCTATTACAGGGTCATTACTCGTACGGGTTATAGCCGTTATGTCGAGGATTTCGGCAGATACTATGTGGATCCGGAGGAAGGACCTCTCTTTTGCGTGTTCATTTCTATAGCTCAGGTCAAACATGATACATTGACCCGACTTCCAAATATGTGGTATTTTTTGGAACTTGCCGGAGTCGGCGAGAAGAAGATGTACCAGGAAGGCAGACAGCCTGTGACTTTATCCATGAATCTCATAGGCATGAAGGGATTTAACAGTAAGTACGGTCATGAAGAGGGGGATCGACTGCTTGTAGCTGTGGCAGAGCTTTTAAAGAAATGGTTTGGGCTGGAGTGCTGTGCACGTTTTGGCGAAGATCATTACTGTGCTTATGCTGATGCTGAAAACATAGAGGAAGTATTAAAGGGTTTTATCGTAGATCTTCGTGGTGCCAATAACGGAAGAACGCTTCAGATAAGGATAGGATTGTATCCGTATGATCCGGATGTTTCTATAGATCTGCAGTGTAACAGAGCAGGTATAGCATGTGACTCAAGACGTGGAGTATATGAATCCGGATATGCCTGGTATAACAAAAAAATGTCCTCTGATTACATAATGAGAGAGCATATTTTAAGTCATCTGGATCAGGCAATCGCGGAAAAATGGATCAGAGTATACTTTCAGCCTGTTGTTCGCTCCATGTCAGGAAAACTGTGTTCTTTGGAAGCTCTTGTACGCTGGATAGATCCGAAATATGGAATGATATCTCCCGGACTCTTTATTCCTTTATTAGAGGAAAAAGGGCTGTCCTATAAGGTTGATATATACGTAATAAACCGTGTAGCAGAAATACAAAAGAAACGTGTTATGGCCGGCGAAAAAATCGTTCCGGTATCCGTAAACATTTCGAGATCGGATTTTGATTATTGCGATCCGGTTGTGGTCGTGTCATCTGCTGCTGACAGCAATGGCCTGAGGCGCAGTCTTTTCTGCGTAGAAATAACAGAATCATCAGTTGTCTTAAATTCGGACATCATGAAAAAAGCCATAGACAGATTTCATGATGCAGGAATAGAAGTCTGGATGGATGATTTCGGAAGCGGATATTCTTCGCTTAACTCATTAAAGGAGTTTACTTTTGATGAGTTGAAGATAGACATGATCTTTTTACGTAATTTTAATGAAAGTGCGCGTAAGATCATCACATCCATAGTTAAGATGGCAAAGAGCCTTGGTATCCATACGCTGGCAGAAGGTGTGGAAACGGAGGAACAGCTTGAATTTTTACGGGAAATAGGGTGCGAACGTATACAGGGCTACTACTATGGAAAGCCCATGCTCCCGTCGGATCAGGTAAAAAATTTACGAGAAAAAAATGTAGATCCGGAAAGTCGTGAGGAAGCAGCTTTTTATCAAAAGATCGGAGAAATAGATGTTGTAACAGGCTGGCCTCTTGCGCTTGTTTCCTTTAGTGACAGACGTTTTAAGGTTGTTTTCAGTAATAATGAATTTCGGGAAATCTTTAACCAAATGGGGCTTTTGGAGCAGGACAGCATTGAAGATATCTTTAATTCGTCTGTTCATCTTCTCGGAGAAAAATTCCGAAGACTTGCGGAAAGAGCCATATCTACGAACGAATTGGCTTATATGTCGTTAAAGCGGAGAGATCATTACTATAATTTCTCTTTCAGGGTGGCTGCTGTTTCCAGAGATATGCACATGCTGATCTGTGAGATAGATAAGACTTTTTACGATGAACAAAAGAAAAATGCAGAATTGATCGACTCTGTACGGAAAAATGTTGCGGATATTTATGGAAGTATTTATGTAATAAATCTTGACAATAATAGTTGTAAAGTCATATCCAGCAATGTGTTTTCAAAGAAGATCGGTGAAGAGATACTGAATTTTAAGGAATTTATCGTCGGATTTGATAAACGGATACATAAAGACGATCAGGTACGTTGGAATGAATTTACGACGAAAGAGCATATCCTTGAAAGACTGCAGTTCACGGAACGAGGCTCGTTTTCCGAAATGTTCAGGATCAGGCAGGCAGATGGAAACTATTGCTGGCTGGAATTTACAGTGCTGGCAACTTGGGGCTTTGACAGTAAAGAGTATATTTTGTGTGTAAAGCCTTCGGGAATCGAGGATTATGAAGATAAAAAGGAAATGGTCGGTTATTTGCAGGATTATTACGGTATCAGTTCTACCGGCGGCACTGTGGACGGATTATGGGGAAACTTTGTCAAAAATTCCGGAATGAAGGTCTTTTGGAAGGACAAAGACAGGAGATTTAAGGGCGTCAGCAAGGCGTTTCTTGATTATTATGATTTCCCTTCGGCAGATGTTGTGCTTGGGAAAACAGATGAAGAGGTTGGCTGGCACGTTGATGACAATCCTTATATGAATGACGAATACAGGGTTCTTCATAAGGGTGAGATCATCTTAAATTCTCCGGGACAAAATGTTGTCGACGGCATCATACATGATATAGCTGCGACAAAGTTCCCTATTTATGATGGCGGAGAGATCGTAGGCCTCATGGGATATTTCTTTGATATAGATATTGATTTCCCTAAGGCTGAAAATGTAGATAAAGAGCGTGTCATTGATACGATATCCGGTCTCATGAACCCACGAGGTCTACAGGAAGCAGCAGCATATCTGGATGATAATTACAGGACAAATGGTGAAGACTATTTCTATGTGATCATTACAATAGATAATTATGAAGAGATCCGAGAGGATTTTGGCATCGAGATCGGACGCGAACTCATAAGGAAAGCTGCGGAAGTATTAAGGTGCTCATTTGCATCCACGGCAAATATGGCGAGATCAAACGGCGGTGAATTTGCAGTTATGCGTCGAAATGTCAGTGAGGAAGAGATTTATGGAAAAGTAAAAAAATGTGTGGAAAAACTAAAAAAGATAAGAGATGTTGGAGGACGTGACTGCAGATTAAGGGTTAAAGCCGGTTTGGCGCGAGGATCAGAAGGACAGGATATCTTTGCTGTTGCAGCGTTGGCACGGACCAGACTTGATGCAGATGTGAGAGGTGCATTTTCAGATATAGCAATGTCCGGAATGGATGTTGTACCTGATCCTTATAAGGACATGCCTCTGCCATACGTCATTACCCGTCCGATAATGGATGAAAAGAATGAAAAAGTTATTGATATCATGTATGTCTATGTAAATGACAAGTTCTGTGAGCTTGTTAACGGAAAGCGCGAGGATCTGCTAGGAAGAGGAAATAGCGAAAATTATCCTAATACTAATTATGGATGGCTCGATACCTGTTACAGGGTATCGAGGGGTGAATACATAAGCGGACATGCTTATGCGGGAGTCGTTAAAAACTGGGTTGATTTCTACTGTGCGCCTTTATCGGAAAGCGGCTGCTGTGTTACTGTATTTGTCATTAGAGACAATAATGACAATATGCGGGAAAATGTGCATAATACGATGTTCCCCAAGGTTAAAGAGATTGCGGAGATAATGAACATCGAGACTGATTTTCATAGTGCGATGGAAAAGATGCTGAAAAAGGTGGCGGAAGTGGTGTCAGCAACACGTTTCTATGTGATAGAGACAGACAGAGTCACCTATTCTGAATCTTATGAATACTGCATAGGAGAAAATAAATCGAGAAAAGAGGAAATTGTAGACAGAACCTACGATGATATAAGAAATTGGGTAGAAGAATTGGAAAAAGTACCCAGTATTCGTGTTGATTCCATAAGTGCCATGAGGAAGGTACATTCTGATTTTTACGATGACCTTCATAAAAATGGAGTAGAGAGACTAATTGCAGCACCGATGTACGATCGTGAAGGAGTCATTGGATATATATGTGTGGAGAATCACGAGCTCGGAGAAGCAGCATATGTCCAACAGTTTATGGAAATAGTAGCATATATCTGTACACATAGGTTTATATCCGAAAGAAAAAAATAATCGAAAAAGTAAAAATGTTAAAATAATCCCTACCTTTTCTGCTTTAACGTGATAAAATCTATACAAATGTCGAGGGCACGAGCACAATCGGATTTGTTCCTTTGGCCTTTAACATCATATTAACTAAGGGAGGGAAATATGAAGACGTACAAAAAGATCATGCATGTAGTAGTACAGGTAGAGAACGTCGTTCTTGCGCTGGCAATGGTGTTGGTGCTTGTTTTGACATTCGGAAACGTGATCGCCAGAAAGATCTTCCAGCATTCGTGGGGATTCACAGAGGAGATTACTGTTGCGGTATTTGTTTTGATCTCTATGCTGGCAGCAGGTGTGGCAGCTAGAAAAGGAGAGCTCGTTTCACTAAGTATCCTGCAGGATATGCTCGGAGTTAAGGGTAAGAAGGTTTTGAATATACTTCAGACTATCGTTTGTGTAATATACAGCCTTGTGCTTGTATATGAGGGAACGCACAGAATGATGATCGACGGTACCTACAGCCCTATACTTCACATAGCAAAGTCCGTATTCTGGTTCTTTATAGTAATAGGTGGTGTATCGCTTGCACTGCATTTTGTTGAGAATTGTGTTACGTTTCAGGCAGAACACAGAATCGTTGAGACTGAAGTGAAAAATGATGAAAAAGAGGGGGTTGAAATCGCATGATAACAGCAATCCTTTTTATCTCGTTTTTTGTAATGCTGGCTATCGGTGTGCCGATCGCCATCTGTCTCGGAGCCAGTAGCGCGCTTGCAATCCTTTATGCGTCGACATTTGATCCGCAGTTTTCGTCGCTTACGTTATCAATGATCGCGACCAATACTTATACAGGTATCGCAAAGTTTCTGCTTCTCGCTATCCCATTCTTTGTATTGTCAGGAAATATTATGGCAAAGGCTGGAATCTCCGGCAGACTTGTTCGTTTCATTGATGACCTTGTAGGACATACAAGAGGCGGAATGGCTATAGTATGTGTTATCGTTTCCTGCTTCTTTGGAGCGATATCCGGATCCGGTCCGGCAACAGTAGCAGCTCTCGGAGCAGTGCTGATCCCGGCTATGATCGCATCAGGATTTTCACCTGCATTCGCAGAGGCTCTTATGGCAGCTTCCAGCTCTATTGCCATCGTTATACCTCCTTCGATCGCATTTGTAGTATACGCATCTATCGTAGGTCAGAGTGTCGGTGATCTTTTTATGGCTGGTATAATCCCCGGAGTACTTATGGGAGCAGCTCTTTGTCTGGTAGTTTATATCGAGGCAAGACGCAAGGGTATCGAGCCCGCGCATGAAAGGAGAAGTGGAAAGGAACTGTGGGCCAGTTTCAAGGATGCTATCTGGGGACTTCTCATGCCGGTCATCATTCTCGGCGGTATCTACGGAGCGATCTTTACACCTACTGAAGCTGCTGCAGTATCGGTTGTATATGGTATTATCGTAGCGGTATTTATCTACAGAGATATTACACTCAGGGATCTTTTTGAAATATTTGTGGATTCAGCAAAGACTTCAGGCGGCATCATGCTGATCGTTGCTTCAGCATCACTGTTTTCATATTGTTGTACACTTTTTGGCATTTCGGAAGCTGCGCAGACACTGCTCACTACGATTGGTGCAAATAAGATCGTATTCCTGTTGGTGGTTAATGTTATCCTTCTTATAGCAGGTTTCTTCATCGATGCAAACTCTGCAATGTACATTTTTATTCCCATCATGGCTCCTGTTGCGCAGAGTCTTGGATATAACCTCGTTGCATTCGGAATCGTAGCTACTGTAAACCTCGCTATCGGTCAGGTTACACCTCCGGTTGGTGTAAATCTGTTCGTGGCTATGGGACTTAAGATTGAAGATACTTCAAAGAAGGCAATAGGAGAGGCAAAGCAGTTCATCCGTGTGACTCTTCCTATGATATCAAAGGCAGTTATGCCGATGATCGCAGCATGTCTTGCGGTTCTTATGATAGTTACATATATTCCCAAGACAAGTCTTGTATTTGTTAAAGCAGAAGAGTATAAGGGCGAAACTACACAGATGTTATCTGAGGGTGGACTTACTTATCATAACTACGATGATTCTTCTGAGTATGATGCCATGCTTAATGCTGCTGTATATAAGGGAAATGATGAGTGGCCCGAAACCACATGGAATTTTGACTGTTCGACAGGTGAAGGAAGTACATGGGCGCAGGCAGGATATTATTTCAATGCTCTTATGCAGCAGTCTACAGGTGGTAAGGTGAGAATAGACGTTTACCCCGGAGAACAGCTCACAAACGGTGATCAGGTTGCAGGTATTCAGGCTCTTATCGATGGTGATACTTTACAGGTATCGTTTCATTCAAATCTGATCTATGCAAACTTTGATCCACGCTTTAATGTAGTATCTATGCCGTTCCAGTTTGAAAACTATGATGACATTGATGCTGTTATGAACGGTAAGGGCGGGGAAGATTTAAAGAACGTCCTTGCAGAATACGGTCTTGTATGTGAAGGAATAGGAGATAACGGTTTCCGTCAGATCACTAATTCCAAGCATTCAATAAAGTCCGTGTCAGACCTTAAGGATATAAAGATGAGGATCTGCTCAAATGATCTCTGTGCACAGGTTTACAGTCTCTGGGGATGTGATGCGTCAGCTATGAACTGGGCAGAAACCTATACAGCGCTCCAGCAGGGAACAATGGACGGTCAGGAGAACCCGGAAACTTCTATCGATTCAGCATCTGTCCAGGATGTACAGAAGTATCTCTCCGCATGGAATGCATACTATGACTGCATTTTCCTCTGCATAAATCAGAAAGCTTATGACAAGTTTACTGACGAGCAGAAAGCTGTAATAGATGAAAATGCAAAGAAAGCCGCTGAATATCAGAAAACGCTTAACAGAGCAAAAGTAGATGAACTTATCAATAAGTGGAAAGAAAGCGGAGTTTTGGAAGTTACAGACAGAGACGAGATGGATACAGATTCCTTTATAAAGTCTTCTGAACCGGCTTACGACTGGTATAGAGAACAGCTGGTATCAAATAAGGGAATGAGTGAGGAAGACGCAAAGGCATTCATTACCGACTTCAAAAAGGAAGAATAAAAAAGCACAAGAGATCGTCATCCGTGGGGGTGACGGTCTCTTTTACTATAGTTATTTTATACGGATTATTAATAAGTTAAAAATATTTTTCATAATTTCCTACAGGAAATGTGGAAAATTAACGCGTTAAAGTGGTATGATGTGATGATGAAAGGGTTCTAAGTAAAAATCCGGCAAAATCGGATTCTTTGTCCTTTGAAACCCGAAAAACACGAGTATGTAGAATTGCTGGAGGAAAAAATGAGACCAGAAACAAAATGTATCGAAGCAGGATATACGCCTAAAAACGGAGAGCCGCGAATGATCCCGATCATTCAGAGCACAACCTTCAAATACGACACAAGCGCAGATATGGGAAAACTGTTTGATCTTGAGGCGGAAGGATATTTCTACACAAGACTTCAGAATCCTACAAATGATCATGTAGCAAAAAAGATCACAGATCTCGAAGGTGGCACAGCCGGAATGCTCACTTCATCCGGACAGGCAGCAAACTTCTACGCAGTATTTAATCTTGCAGGAGCAGGAGACCACGTAGTTGTATCCACTTCAATATATGGAGGAACCTTCAATCTCTTTAACGTAACCATGAGAAGAATGGGTGTGGACTTCACATTCGTAGATCCTGATTGCAGCGATGATGAGTTGGAAGCAGCTTTTAAGCCAAACACTAAGGCAGTATTCGGTGAAACCATTGCAAATCCTGCACTTATCGTATTCGATATCGAGCGTTTTGCAAATGCGGCTCATGAACATGGAGTACCGCTGATCGTTGATAATACATTCGCAACACCGATAAACTGCAGACCGTTTGAATGGGGAGCAGACATCGTTACACATTCAACAACAAAATATATGGACGGTCATGATGCAACCGTAGGAGGTGCGATCATTGATTCCGGTAAATTCGACTGGATGGCAAATGCAGATAAATTCCCCGGACTCTGCACACCGGATGATTCCTATCACGGAATTACCTATGCGGAAAAATTTGGAAAAGAGGGGGCATACATTACAAAGGCAACTGCACAGTTGATGAGAGATCTTGGCTCCATCCCTTCTCCTATGAATTGCTATATGTTAAACCTTGGTCTGGAGTCACTGGCGGTAAGAATGCAGCGTCATTGTGAAAATGCACAGAAGGTAGCAGAGTTCCTGGATGCGGATCCGAGAGTTGAGTACGTTACTTATCCGGGACTTAAGGGTGATAAATATTACGAGCGTGCACAGAAGTATATGCCTAACGGAACCTGTGGTGTTATTTCATTTGGCGTAAAGGGTGGAAGAAGCGCAGCAGAAGAGTTTATGAAGCATCTGAAACTCGCTATCATTGCTACACACGTAGCAGATGCACATACCTGCGTGCTTCATCCTGCATCTTCAACACACCGTCAGATGACTGATGAGGAACTGATGGCAGGAGGAGTAAGACCGGATATGGTAAGACTCTCTGTAGGTATTGAAAATGTTGAGGATATTATCGACGATTTAAAGCAGGCATTGGATAACATCTGAATTTATCATAACGAAAACGTTTAAGAAATATTGAAAAAAGTGTTGACATAGGTCGGATGACATGTTAATTTATAATCCGTCAGTATGTAACTCTAAGCAGGCATTAACTGATATAACACTTAACCAATGGGATAAGTTTATATCGTTAACGCCTGCTTTTTATTTTTGTTTAATATTAAGCTTGCTAAAAAGATGTAAACTCCCGATATTATCCACGAAAGGGAGGTAACTCTAATGAAGGACAAAATTTTTGCCGTACTTCAGCGAGTAGGAAGAAGCTTCATGCTTCCTATCGCAATCCTGCCGGTAGCGGGTCTTCTGCTCGGACTCGGCAGCTCATTCACAAATGACACAACCATCGCAACTTATCACCTTGAGGCTATTTTCGGCCAGGGAACAGCTATGCGTTCTCTTATGCTGATCTTCAGCCACGTAAGTGATACCATCTTCGGCAACCTGCCGCTCATCTTCGCTGTAGGATGTGCTATCGGTATGGCTAAGAAGGAAAAGGAAGTTGCAGCTCTTGCAGCTCTCATCGCATACTTCGTTATGCACGCATCTATCAACACAATGCTTTCCATCTCCGGAATGATCAATGCAGACGGCTCTGTTGCTGATGGCGTTCTTTCAGGAACAGTTACAGGCGTTTGCGGTATCACATCACTTCAGATGGGTGTATTCGGCGGTATTATCGTAGGTCTCGGTGTTTCCGCTCTGCACAACCGCTTCTATAAGATCCAGCTTCCGGCTGCTATCTCATTCTTCGGCGGTTCCAGATTCGTACCGATCATCTCCACACTCGTTTACACATTTGTGGGTATCCTGATGTTCTTCATTTGGCCCAGCGTGCAGAATGGTATCTATGCACTCGGCGGACTTGTAACAGGTTCAGGATATTTCGGAACACTGATCTTCGGTATCGTTAAGAGATCCCTGATCCCGTTCGGTCTTCACCACGTATTCTACATGCCTTTCTGGCAGACAGCTGTTGGTGGAACAGCAGAGGTTGCAGGTCAGATGGTAGAAGGTGGTCAGAACATCTTCTTTGCACAGCTTGCTGATTCTGCTAACATCACACACTTCAGTGCTGATGCTACAAGATACTTCTCCGGTGAGTTCATTTTCATGATCTTCGGTCTTCCGGGTGGTGCTCTTGCTATGTATCGTACAGCAAGACCTGAAAAGAGAAAGGCAGCAGGCGGACTTCTTCTTTCTGCAGCACTTGCTTCTATGTTTACAGGTATCACAGAGCCTATCGAGTTCTCATTCCTGTTCGTAGCACCGATCCTTTTCGTTGTACAGGTTATCCTTGCCGGTGCAGCTTACATGATCGCTCATATGCTGAATATCGCTGTAGGTCTTACATTCTCCGGCGGTTTCATTGATCTGTTCCTGTTTGGTATCCTTCAGGGCAATGCAAAGACAAGCTGGATGCTCATCATCCCGGTTGGTATTATTTACTTCTTCCTTTACTACTTCATCTTCAGCTTCCTTATCAAGAAGCTTGACCTCAAGACACCTGGTCGTGAGGATGATGACGTGGAGACAAAGCTTTTCACAAAGGCTGATTACAGAGCGAGACAGGCAGGTGATGCTGCAGGCGAAGTTTCAGCTGATGATGCTGTTAGCGAAGCTATCATGAACGGACTTGGCGGTAAGGCAAACATCTCTGATGTTGACTGCTGCGCAACAAGACTTCGTATCACAGTTAATGATTCTGCACGAGTAAACGATGCTATGCTGAAGGCTACAGGCGCTTCAGGTGTTATCCACAAGGGTAACGGTGTACAGGTTATTTACGGCCCCCACGTAACAGTTATCAAGTCAAACCTTGAGGATTATCTTGAGAAGGTTCCTTCAACATACTTTGAGGGAAATGCTGCTGCAGAAGAGACAGCAGAAAAGTCTTCTGAGTCTGCAAAGGCTGAGAAGAAGCTTGTAAAGACAGTTGTTATTTCCAGCCCTGTAACAGGCGTTGCTGCAGATCTTTCTACAACACCTGATGAGGCTTTTGCTGAGGGTATGATGGGTCTCGGTGCTGCAGTTACACCGGTTGACAATATCGTACGTGCTCCGGAAGACGGAGAGGTTGCTTACGTATTTGATACAAAGCACGCAGTTGGTTTCGTAACAGATTCCGGTGTTGATATGCTCATCCACATCGGTATCGATACAGTTAAGCTCAACGGTCAGGGATTTGAGGCACTCGTTGAGAACGGACAGAAGGTTAAGAAGGGCGATCCGCTCCTTAAGCTTGATCTTGAGTTCTTAAAGAACAATGCTCCGTCCATCGTATCACCGGTCCTTGCTACTGAGCTCGATGAGGACAAGCAGGAAGTTCGCCTCCTGAAGTCCGGAGAAATCAAGGCAGGAGAGGAACTTTTCGCAGTAGATTTCTATGAATAATCTTGCGTAACTTTTCTCGACTTGCTATTATGTGGTTATTGCTCAAGGGCAAACAAGGCACTTGGTGCCCTGTTTGCCCTTGACGCACGATGTAGCCATTTATGGGTATACTGGAGAATATGAGGAAAAGTTGATGTACAGGATCACAAAAGTACTTAATCACAATGCGGTGATTACAGTTGATGAGGATGCAAAAGAGTATTTAATAATGGGGAAAGGAATAGGGTTTGGACGAAAGATCGCCGAGCGTATGGAAGCCGGTGAGGAGAGTTCTGTCTATTCCCTTCAGAGCACTACCGAGAGAGGTGAAGCAGAAGCCATTGTAAAACAGGTTAACCCTGCCTGTCTCGAAATTGCAGACGTGATTCTGAAAGAAGCAGAGAAGAATTTCGGAAAGGTAGACCGAAAGATTCTCTTTTCTCTCGCTGACCATTTGCAGTTCGCTGTTGACCGCATGAAGAAGGAGGAAAAGATCCGGAATCCAATGACGGATGATATAAAGGTTCTTTTCCATGTGGAATATAAAACTGCAGAGGTAGCGAGAAAGGTGGTTAAGGAGATCTTTGAAATCGATATTACCGATGATGAGGTCGGCTATCTGGCACTTCATGTGCACTCGGCGATAGATGATGAGAGCGTTTCACAGGCTATGCAGATCGCGCACGCGGTAAATGAATGTATCGCAGCTATCAGGAAACGCACAAATGTTAATCTGGAAACGACTTCGCTTGGTTATAACAGATTGATGAATCACATCCGTTACATGCTTATCCGCATGACTACCGGAGAGAAGATCAAGCTGGATATAAATGACTATATGAGGGTAAAATTTCCGGAGACATTCGCTATTGCGCAGAGTATATGTGATGAAATGTCCGTGAGTTTTCATAAATCATATCAGGAGGCAGAAATCGGATATCTGGCTATGCATATAGAGCGCGTAGGCGGTTCTGAGATCTGAAAAAAGAATTGTAAAAAGGCGTTCACCGATGAACATAAAATATCGGTGAACGCCTTTTGTTTTTTAACTTATAGGAAATTCCGTTGGATTTCCTCTGTCGAGCCATTTATGAAGTCCCAGAGAAATGTAAGCGCAGCCGGCGAATGGAAGCAGACCATATAACACAAATATAAGAAGAACGGTCAGTATCATTGCAGCACCTTTTGTCAGGTGTGCCTTTCTTCTTAAAAACATTGATATAGCCATAACACCAAATACTAAAAGATACATAGAGCAGCAGATCCCGACCGTTTCTATAGTACCGTTCAATATTTCGTTTGTAAGAGGTTTTACCATTGTGAACTGCATCATATATGTGGCGGCAAGAGCAATAATACCGGTCCATTCGGGCGGATAGAAGTTTTGCAGCGGTTGAGCTTTTGGCACCGGAAAGCGGAGTCGTCTGAGGATCACAGAACTCAGCATATATATGACAACACCCTGAAGGATACCGGTACCGGCAGTTGAAATAAAGACAATGCGGGTAAGCATAGCGTCAGATGTCAGTCTTGAAAAAGACTCAGTAAGTTGCGCTATGGCAGTATCGTCATAATTCCCCGAAGCTTTTGCCTGATTTAGCATGGTGTCCATGTAAGTATTCATTATGACCTTCAGCTCTGCAACGGACTGGCTGACAGGTATGCCGGAAATTACAAATGTTACCCATAAACTTGCTATACTGAATATTCCGCACAAAAACATGATGAGAAGGATTGTTTTTGCGGGATCCTTTTTGTGATAGAGGCATGTGCCGTAGACAAGACCGACAAGTGCCTGGCTTATGGCGTAGAATGCAGTGGTGATAGTTCCGAAAAGCATAGTGCACATTATTGTGCATATAAAAACGGCAAAACTGCTTTTGAGGCCGTATTTTGCAGAATATGCAACCATCGGGATCGGAAATAAAAAGAAAAAGAGTGATTCAAACATATCACCCGTCTGGCGGTTTAAGAGTAAGATCACAGCGAATATCGCAACGATCATTGCTCCAAATGTTATTTTCTGTGTTTTGATGTTCATTTTATTACCTACTGACTAAAATTATTACTAATTTCAAGATTATACCATACATTAAGAATTTAAGGTTTATTCGTTTTCTGGTTTGTTGTATTATAAAACCCAAACGTCTTAAAAAGCTTTAGAGGAGCCATTATGAAAAAATCAAACATCGTACTTATCGGAATGCCCGCATCTGGAAAAAGCACAGCAGGTGTTATACTTGCCAAAGTCCTTGGAATGGATTTTATAGATGCAGACATCGTCATCCAGAAACAGACTGGAAAACGCCTTGCGGACATCATTGAGGAAGAAGGTGTTCAGGGGTTCATAGATATAGAAAACCGTATAAATTCCGGAATTAACGCAGAAAATACTGTTATTGCTACCGGTGGAAGTGCTGTATACGGTAAAGAGGAGATGGAGCACTTTAAGGAAATAGGAACAGTAGTGTATCTGGAAGTACCTTTTAAGGAATTGGACAGCCGTTTAAGTGATATAAAAGGACGCGGAGTGGTGCTAAAAGATGGTCAGACACTCCATGACCTTTATGAGGAACGTGTGCCTTTATATGAAAAATATGCAGACATCACAGTGTCGGAAGATGGCTGGAATGCAGAAAAGATCGTTGTCGATATAGCACAGAAATGGCAGGCACTGTAAATATGTGCATTTTTTTGAGTACTAAAGCCGTGCGGGCGGTACTCTGCCTTTTAAAATCAGTGTGTTTATGCTATTATTAAACAAAACTAAGAGACTGGGGAGAGTATCTGCCGATAATGGAGAACAGGGCGTCTTGTAAGGATGTAGAGGATCTTTTGCAGCCTTATCTGGAGAATAAACTTAATATCGAGGAGACGGAACTTCTTCTGAATCATATCTCTACCTGCAGTGAATGTGGAGATGAACTGGAAATTCGTTATCTTCTGATGGAGGGACTCAAAAGGCTTGAAAGCGGAGAGACTCTCGATCTTAAGAAGGAACTGGATGACAGGATCTGGCATTCAAGACAGAGAATCCTTTTTGCAGAGCGCCTGAAAGCGGTCATATTTCTCGTTGAGGGCGCTGCCTGCTTTCTGCTTTTAGTTAATCTGATTTTATTTCTAATGGAGCACTAAATGAGTAAAAAGTTATTGTTGATAGATGGTCATAGTATGCTTAATCGTGCCTTTTACGGAGTTCCGGATCTGACCAGTTCGGATGGAACACATACAGGTGCAGTGTATGGTTTTGTAAATATAATGCTGAAGGTTCTTGAAGATGAAAAGCCGGATCACTTCGCGGTTGCATTTGATGAGAGTGCACCAACCTTCAGACACGAAATATATGCTGAATATAAGGGAACCCGTAAGCCTATGCCGGAGGAACTTCGTACGCAGGTACCTCTTATGAAAAAAGTTCTTGGAGCAATGGGAGTTCCCGTGATGTCAAAGGCCGGACTTGAGGCAGACGACATTTTAGGGACCATATCAAACAAATACGAGGAAAATGGATATGAGGTAACAATTCTTTCAGGAGACAGAGATCTTCTGCAGTTGGTTACAGATCATATAAAGGTGCTCCTTCCCCGTACGTCGAAGGGACAGACAACAGTTACAGAGTATTATCCTGACGATGTATTTAGAGAATTTGAAGTTTTGCCAAAGGGAATCATAGAGTTAAAGGCTCTTATGGGTGATTCATCTGATAATATACCGGGTGTTCCTAAGATCGGCCCGAAGACAGCAACAGAACTACTAAAGAAATATGGCAATATTGATGTCTTAAAAGAACATATTCCTGAAGTGACCAAAAAGAGCATCAGGGAATCGCTTGAGCAAAATTTTGATAAGGCTGAGCTCAGCAGGACTCTTGCGACTATCAACATCAAGGCAGATATTGATCTTTCCGAGGCTGACTCTGAGATGCATGATCTCTTTACGGGAGAAGCGTATGAACTTATCCGGTCACTGGAATTAAAGTCACTTCTTAAGAAATTTGGAGAAGTTGCGGAAAATGCTGAGGATAAGCGTATTAAAAGGTTCGATGAAGTGCTTGACCTCGGAGAAGTAGAACAGTGTTTTAGTGATGCATGTAAGGCAAAGGTAGTCGGACTTGCTGTAGATTTTGAACCAGAGGATCAGGCAGACAGTCTGGATTCATCAAATAAAAAAGCGGATGATGAAAAGAAAATAGCAGAAGCACATGCGGCACTTATGCATGGAGATGCAGCTAAAGCAGTGATACTGGGTGTGGCGATAGTTACAGATGAGCATGCGTGGTATATACCGAGAAACGGATTTGTTTCTCCGATGTACTTAAAGGCTCATTTAATCTCGCTTGCTGAGAAGGCTGTTGGAACAATTTATGTTACGGATCTGAAGAATCTGCTGAAAGTGGCAGAATTGCCTATGTCAGATAACGTGATCGACCTAGAGGTTGCAGATTATCTGCTGGATCCGCTTCGTAATGATTATGGTACACCGATCGATGCAAAGAGCGGTGCAATGGAAGCTTTTGAAAAGGGCCCCGGGTTCCTTGAAGAAATCGAGAAACAGGGTATGACAGGGCTTTTGAAAAATGTGGAGCTGCCGCTTACACACGTGTTATCTAAAATGGAGTGCAGTGGTATTCGTGTAATGCCTGATGAGCTTAAGCGGTTCAGTGCGGAACTCGGTGAAAAGATGCAGCTTCTTGAAAAGGAAATATATGAGGGTGCCGGAGAAGAGTTTAATGTGAATTCTCCTAAGCAGCTCGGAGAGATCCTTTTTGGCAAGATGCAGCTTCCGGGCGGGAAAAAGACAAAGACCGGATATTCTACATCAGCCTCTGTACTTGAGAAACTTGCGCCGGAAGTGCCGTTTGTGCAGAAAGTACTGGATTACAGGCAGCTTTCTAAGTTAAAGGCAACCTATGCGGACGGTCTTTCGGTTTATATAGAAGCTGAGGACAGGATCCATTCTACTTTTAATCAGACTATTACGGCTACAGGTCGAATCAGTTCTGCTGATCCGAATTTGCAGAATATACCGGTACGTACAGAACTTGGACGTGAGTTTAGAAAAGTATTTATTCCGAGAGAAGGCTATACTTTTATAGATGCGGACTATTCTCAGATCGAGCTTAGGATCCTTGCATCTCTATCGGGTGATGAAAAGCTTATCGACGCATACAAACAGGATGAAGATATCCATGCAATCACCGCTTCGCAGGTATTTCATCTGCCATTAGCTGAGGTGACACCGGAGATCCGACGTAATGCAAAGGCTGTAAATTTTGGTATTGTATATGGAATAAGCTCCTTTGGTTTGTCACAGGGACTTTCGATTTCCAGAAAAGAAGCGAAAGAGTATATCGATCGTTATTTCGAAACCTATCCAGGTGTAAAGAATTATCTTGATGGTCTGGTATCGTCAGCAAAAGAAAAGGGATATGCCGAGACGTTTTTCTGTCGCAGAAGACCTATGCCGGAATTAAAGAGCTCTAACTTTATGCAGAGGTCTTTCGGCGAGAGAGTTGCTATGAATGCTCCGATACAGGGAACAGCGGCAGATATAATAAAGATTGCCATGGTGCGTGTGGCAAAAGCTCTTAGTGATGCAAATCTTGAATCAAAGCTGATACTTCAGGTTCACGATGAACTTCTGATCGAGACAAAGATCGGTGAGGAGGAAAAGGTGCAGGAAATTCTGAAACGTGAAATGATGGGCGCAGCAGAACTGGCAGTCCCGCTGGTGATCGATGTAAAGTGCGGCAAGAACTGGTTTGAGGCACATTGATGAGAGTGATAGGAATAACAGGCGGTGTTGGAGCCGGTAAATCCACTATTTTGTCGTATCTTGAAAAAAATCCGTCCATGAAAGTTGTCAGGACGGATGAAACAGCACATAAGCTCTGCGAAATCGGAGGGAGCTGTTATGAACCTCTGATAGAAATACTTTCACGTGATGTACTGACATCTGATGGTACGATCGACAGAAAGAAAATGGCAGCCAGGATTTTTTCGGATAAAAATATACTTTCCAGGGTGAATGATCTGATCCACCCTGCTGTAAAAGAATATGTGCTGAATGATATAGAACAAGAAAAAAATACAGGTGTTTACAATTGGTATTTTCTGGAGGCCGCTCTCCTCATAGAAGAAGGGTATGACAAGATCTGCGATGAACTTTGGTATATTTATGCAGATCAGAATGTCAGGAGAGAGAGACTTAAGGCATCCAGAGGATATTCTGATGAAAAGATCGACTCGATAATGGCTTCGCAGTCGAGTGACGAGGTATTTAGAAAGTACTGCGCTCATACTATCGATAATTCCGGTAGTGAGGAGCAGAGTATCAGAGAGCTTAGGGAACTCTTGGAACTCGGATGATATTTCTTTGGGGGGAAGGGGAGTTATGCAGAACTTGAAAAAAACAAACGAACCGTTAGTTTTTGGACTGGATATCGGAACCCGTTCTATAGTTGGAACTGTAGGATATTACAAGGCGCAGCAGTTTCATGTGATCGCACTTCGTTCTATGGAGCACACGGAAAGAGTGATGCTTGACGGACAGATTCACGATATAGCAGGGGTCGCAACGGAAATTCGTGAAGTTAAGAAGCTGCTCGAAGACGATATAGGACAGCCTCTTAAAGAGGTCTGCATTGCTGCAGCAGGTCGTGTTCTTCGTACAGTCACGACTCATGTGGAGCAGGATCTTGGGGAAGATCAGGATATTACGGAAGAACAGGTTTATGCTCTTGAAATGCAGGGCGCGCAGAAAGCGTATGAGGAATTTGTACGTGACAATGATCTGCGGATTCATTTTTTCTGTGTAGGTTATACTGTTGAGCGCTATTATCTGAATAAATATCAGATGAGCAGTCTTCCTGATCATAAGGGACACCTGATAGGTGCGGATCTTATCACGACATTCCTTCCGGATGAAGTTGTGGATGGTCTTTATAAGGCTGTTGAGATGGCAGATCTTAAGGTCGCTAACCTTACGCTGGAGCCTATAGCAGCTATGGAAGTGGCTATTCCAAAGTCATATCGTATGCTGAATATAGCGCTTGTGGATGTGGGTGCCGGAACGAGTGATATTTGTATCACAAGAGATGAAGCAATAGTTGCTTATGGCATGATCCCCAGTGCCGGTGATGAGCTGACAGAAGCCATCGCAAAGGCATGTCTTACGGATTTTGCAACGGCAGAGGAGATAAAGCGTTCTGCAAAGCAGAAAGCCGGTATCAAATATAAGGATATCATGGGTATTGATCAAAAGATCGATCCGGCTGAAGTTCAGCGGATAATGGAACCTGTGATCAAAATAATGACTCATGAGATATCAGAGCAGATAAAGAAGCTGAACGGTGACAGACCGGTCAGTGCGATATTTGTCGTTGGCGGCGGAGGAAAGGCAAGCGGATTTACACAGAGCCTCGCAAGAGAACAGGGGATACAGGAAACCCGTGTCGCGGTACGAGGTGAGGAAGTTCTGAAAGATGTGGACTTCCAGGTGAAAAATGTTGATGTTGACTCACTGCTTGTAACTCCTATAGGAATCTGTCTTAATTTCTACAGCTCAAAGAATAACTTTGTTTTTGTGAGCTTTAACGGTAAGCAGATTAAACTATATGATAATTCGACGCTTCGCATCTCTGATGCGGCGATGCAGGCAGAATTCCCGAATGAAGACATTTTCCCGAAACATGGGCCGGATATAGAATTTACAATAAACGGACGTCGGAGTGTCAGACGCGGTGATGCAGGTGAGCCTGCGGAGATCACGCTTAATGGAAAATTAGTTTCCATTGGTGAAAAGATAAAGTCCGGAGATAATATCGTGGTGAAGCCTTCGTCAGCAGGAAAACCTCCGGTTGTGCCGCTTGGACGGCTTCCGGAATTCGCTGATAATATTACTGTTATTGTAAATGGAAAGCCTGTTTCGCTTCCAAAATGCGCGGCAGTAAACGGTGAGTTAAAGAGCGCTTATTATGAGATACAGAATGGTGATGTGATCGAAATGCTGCGGTACTGCACAGTGCAGCAGATAATCGATTTTATGGATGTGAAGCCGGTTCACGGTAAGGACATTCTTGTTAATCATGAGAGGGCATTGCCGGAAACTCAGGTTTATGATAATTTCACTCTGGAGTGGACTCTTGAAGATGACAATCCGCCTGTTGATATGGAAGAGATAAAGAAAGAGGCGGAAGAGAAACAGAAAGCTCTTGAGGAAGAGCTTAGAAAAGAAGCTGAGGAGAGGCAGAGGGCATTAGAAGAGGAACGCCGCAGGGAAGAAGAAAGATATGCGGAGGAGCAGAAAAAGCAGGCAGAAAGTCTTGAGGCAAGTTCTGAGGAAACAATGTCCGAACCAGAGCCGGATCTTACGGAAGGAATCGATCTGGGGCTGGATGCATACGAGGATACGGATATATCTGAGGAAAAGCTTCAGGGTAATATTTCTGAAACCCTTCCTGATATAGCAGCTGAACTTTCTCCCAGAAAAGATGAAGCAGAAAATCCGGCAGAGAAAAAAGAAGTGGATTTCACAGGTATGCAGTCGGAATATGGAGCAAAAAAGATCCTGGATCATATTGCACAGATCTCCAATGAGACGCATACTATAACGAATGTGCGCGGAGTATGGAATACAAACGTATCTGTACCCCAAAATGCAGTTGAAAAGAGTGTTGCTTTTGCCGCAAAGAATGCTGCAGCTTTGAGTAAGCCTGGTAAGCCTGTGACTTTTGAAACAAAAGAAGCACCTGCAGAACCCGAGGCGCCGAAGGAACCGACTACGATGGAGGTCATTGCGAACGGAAATCTCATCCGCATGACGGGTAAGCCGGTTTATATGTATGTTGATATTTTTGATTTTATTGATTTTGATCTGAAGACACCACATGGCAGCAGCGTAGTGACGGAAATTAACGGACGCAAGGCAAGCTTCACGGAATCCCTGCATAACGGGGATGTCATCAGTATCTATTGGAAAGAGTAATTTTATGCGTTTAATGAGTATTGCATCAGGAAGTTCCGGTAATTGTATCTATGTTGGAAGCGGAAGTACGAATCTGATCATAGATGCAGGGCTTTCCGGTAAAAAGATCGAAAACGGTCTGAAGGAGGCAGGACTCAGCACTGCAGATATGGACGGAGTGCTGATAACACATGAACATTCGGATCATATACACGGTCTTGGTGTGATCTCCAGGCGATATCATCTGCCGATCTATGCTACGAGTGGAACGATCGAGGCTATTCTCGCATCGGGTGAATGTGGAAAGATCGAGCCGGAGTTGTTTCATGAGATAAAGGCAGATGAGTCATTTGTTTTGAAAGATATAGAGGTCGGTCCGTTCAGGATATCTCATGATGCTGCAGAACCCGTGGCGTACCGCCTTACGGATAGGAGAGCAGAATTTGCGACGAGCAGTGATGCGCCGGCACTTTTTTCGGATGATGACCGTACCAGTGTTGCCGTTTGTACGGATCTCGGGAAATATGATGATTATATTATCGAAAATCTTGCAGGCGTGTCGATACTTCTCATGGAATCAAATCATGATGTAAACATGTTGCAGGTAGGTCCTTATCCGTATTACTTAAAACAGAGAATATTGGGTGAAAGAGGTCATCTTAGCAACGAGGCCGCAGGTGAATTGATATCTAAAGTTGTATCAGATAAGCTGGTGGCTGTGCTGCTTGGACACCTTAGTCATGAAAACAACATGAAAGAACTTGCATATGAAACCGTTAAGCAGGAATTGTATATGATTCATCCGGAGCTTGCGGATAGAAAGTTTATGCTGGACGTGGCTGTCAGAAACGAATGCAGTCCGCTTTTGCAGGCATAAGGTGATGACAGAGTTAAAAGTGAAAATCCGTCAGGATAAAGTGATCATATCACTTATCCTGATGGATTTTTTCGACTTTTATGTATATCGGGGGCTTGATAAATTATCCTGTATGAAGTAAACTTTTCTGCAATGGGCTTTAATGGTGTAAAGTACCGCATTAAGAGTGGCTCAGTAACAGTCTGAAATGAAGCCTTTTATGAGGAGAAAAAATGAAGAGAACGATCATCACAGTAGTTGGTAAAGACACAGTAGGAATTATCGCAAAGGTTTGTACCTATCTTGCAAATAACGATATCAATATTCTGGATATATCACAGACTATTGTCAGCGGTTATTTTAACATGATGATGATAGCTGACCTGCAGAAGGCAACAAAGGCTTTTGACGATATTACAAATGAGCTTGCCCAGATCGGTGAAGAAATCGGTGTTCAGATAAAGTGCCAGAGAGAAGACATTTTTGATTCTATGCATAGGATCTGATTGAAAAATCTGTAACGTGAGTGATACATCTTCTGCCGGGAAGGAATGCTATGTTAAATTTAAGTTTAAGCGAAGTAAAAGAAACCAATGACATGATCGAAAAGGAGAATCTTGACGTTCGTACTATTACGCTTGGAATCAGTCTCCTTGATTGTATAGATTCAGATCTTGATCGTCTTAATGAAAAGATCCGTGAAAAGATTCTTAGAGTTGCAAAAGATCTCGTTTCCACAGGTAAGGATATTGAAAAAGAATTTGGTATCCCCATTGTTAATAAGCGTATCTCCATTACTCCTGTTGGACTTATCGGAGCCGCAGCCTGCAAGAGTCCGGAGGATTTTGTATCTATCGCAAAGAATCTTGATGAGATTGCAAAGACTGTTGGTGTTAATTTCATCGGAGGTTATACAGCACTTGTTGCAAAGGGAATGACTCCTGCCGAGAAAAATCTCATTCTTTCTATTCCGCAGGCTATGGCAGAAACGGATCTTATCTGTTCTTCAGTAGTTGTGGGATCTACAAAGACCGGTATAAATATGGATGCAGTACGCCTCCTTGGTGATATCGTAAAAGAAACTGCTGAAAAGACAAAAGATACCGATTCACTTGGCTGCGCAAAACTTGTTATCCTTTGCAATGCTCCTGATGATAATCCGTTCATGGCAGGTGCTTTCCACGGTGTCACAGAAGCTGATTCGATCATTAATGTCGGTGTCAGCGGACCCGGTGTAGTAAAAACTGCTCTTTCAAAGGTTCGTGGAGAGAACTTTGAAGTTCTCTGTGAAACCATCAAAAAGACTGCATTTAAGGTTACACGTGTGGGTCAGCTGGTTGCAGGTGAGGCATCGAAGCGTTTGGGAGTTCCGTTTGGTATCGTAGACCTTTCACTTGCTCCAACTCCGGCTATAGGGGATTCTGTTGCGGATATATTAGAGGAAATCGGTGTTGAGTATGCCGGTGCTCCCGGTACGACAGCAGCACTTGCCCTTCTTAATGATCAGGTAAAGAAGGGTGGCGTCATGGCATCCAGCTATGTAGGAGGTCTTTCAGGTGCATTTATCCCTGTAAGCGAGGATCAGGGAATGATAAATGCAGTGGAAGCGGGTGCGCTTACACTTGAAAAACTGGAAGCAATGACCTGTGTCTGCTCCGTTGGTCTTGATATGATCGCTATCCCGGGTGAAACTCCAAACACAACTATTTCAGGTCTTATTGCCGATGAGATGGCTCTTGGAATGGTAAATCAGAAGACCACAGCCGTACGTATTATACCCGTTATCGGAAAGAAGGTCGGTGATACGGTTGAATTTGGAGGTCTTTTAGGTCATGCACCTGTAATGCCGATAAATTCGTTTGGATGTGAGAATTTTGTTAATCGCGGAGGACGTATTCCGGCACCGATCCACAGTTTTAAGAATTAAATGATGACAGGGTAAAGGTTCTTTTACACTAACATCATTAAATAATAACAAGAGGTCTTGATAATTCCGGTCGAAAAGCCTTGTGGTTTTTTTCGGCAAGTATTCCCTCATAGATCTCTGCAGAACGAATATCTTCCATAAAATGATCCGCAGAGCGTCCGGTTAAGAGTTTTCTTTGATCGGACGCTTTTGTTATTATGGGTACTTTGGAGTTTTCACTTATTTCGTGCAAAAGCCTTCCGGCACTTCGCCTAAAACCAAGAACACGGGCATATTCCGGCTCGTTATATACAGAATTGCTCACCTTTATGCCGTTTTCATCAGAGGATTCTTTGTCTAATCTAAGTATCAAATGTAAGAGGCTTCGGCAGACCGCAGAGTAGGGAATGCTGCGAGTGGCAATGTTTCGTGCAAATTCTGTAAAGCATACAAAATCTTTTTTATTTTTATATATTCTGTCTGCTAAATCGGGAGTTATACCATCAATTGACGAGATTTCTTCCAAAGATGCAGAGAGAAGCAGGTAACGCAGGATAAGCGAATAATCATCAGCGCAAACAGGATAATTTATAAAATCATTGTCTGATATAAATGAATGGATTTCTGCAGGGACAGATTTTAATGTATATTCAATTATTTCGTTAGCACTATATGTTGTACTGTCTTTAGCAAAATATTTTTTCCGTATGCTTTCAGCAGAGACAAAATCACTGATGTTTTCCGGAGTATTATCGGAAACCGCGGGAGCTTTTTTTGTACCGTGGTAGTTCTCGCCCAGTCGTGGGGTGGTTAATGGTATTATTGGAGAATCCAATGCCTGAAGGGATTTCAGGTACTCGATCGCTAGTATATTATTGGATCCGGAAAGAAGCTCTCTGATTTTTTCTTCAGGAAAATCCAGACAGGAAAGCAATGCTTTTTCGCGTGCGGCGGGAAAGGACAGACCTTCTGATAAGGCATATTTTAATGAAGAACGGTAATCGTCAGGTTCGTTGCAAAGAAGTTCTGCGATCTTTGAGAGTTCATCGCATCGGCCACTTTCGCTTCCAAATATAAGGTGATCTGCTACACCCAGTGAATTCAGAAGGGATACTCCGCCAAATGCAAATTTTTCGGCACTTGCAGATGCGTATCGTACCGGAAGCTCTAGCACAAGATCGGCACCGCAGAGAAGAGCCATTTTTGCGCGTATGTGTGCATCAAAAACAGCAGGCTCACCTCGCTGCACGAAGTTCCCGCTCATTATTACGATCAAATGATCTGCACCCCTTTTTCTGGCTTCATTTAAGAGATGCTTATGTCCATTATGAAAAGGGTTAAATTCAGCAATTATTCCTGTAATATTCATAAGTTATATTGTGACATTCTTTTTTCTTAAAATCCAGTAAATAGATGTTGAATTAAAGGATAATTTGTTTTAGAATTGCGAGAGTGGTATGAATAGGAGAATTTCCGGAGAGATTTGAAATTATGGATATGAAATTTGAATCAGAGTTTGCAAAAGAATTATATATGGAAGTATCCGCGCTGGTCGATACTACAAGGCTTCGTCGCAGATATATATCAAGTCAGTATATCTGGCGGGTATGGCAGAAAGTATATAAGGCAAATTGCGGCTGTACCAGATATTTCCTTTTGCCGGAAGATTTTTAAGAGATGTCAAAACTTTATGTTGACATTCAAATGACGCATGATTATAATCAAACAGTATGAGTTTTCACGAGTACCACGAAAACGTAAAAATCGGATCAAGGAGGTGTAGAAGATGTCTATCTGCCCGAAGAATAAATCATCTAAAGGCCACAGAGACCAGAGAAGAGCTAACTGGAAGATGAAGGCTATGAACCTGGTAAAGTGCCCGAAGTGCGGCGAGCTTATGCTTTCACACAGAGCATGCAAGAACTGCGGTACTTACAATAAGAAAGAAGTCATCGCTCAGGACTGAGTGTTATCTTCAGATGAATCATAACGTCATCGGTTAATCCCGATGGCGTTTTTTTCGGCTTATTATCAGTCGAAAATTTTGCCACTCTTGATTTTTATATAGCAGTCTTGTATAGTAAATCAGGCACGTTAAAAAATAACCGGAGGCAATTATGTCAGAAATTGTAAAGGTCGCAGTAGACGCCATGGGAGGCGATAACGCACCTGTTGAGATTATTAAGGGTGCAGTAGATGCGGTAAATCTCAGAGATAATATTTTGGTATATCTTGTCGGAACGCAGGAAGTACTCGATACTGAGCTTGCGAAATATTCGTATCCAAAGGACAGGATCACAACAGTAGCGTCAACAGAAGTGATCGAAACGGCTGAGCCGCCGGTAATGGCGATACGTCGAAAGAAAGATTCATCAATAGTGGTTGGTCTGAACCTTGTAAAGGACGGTACATGTGATGCCTTTGTATCAGCAGGTAGTTCAGGAGCTATCCTGGTTGGCGGAACATTTATCGTAGGTCGTATAAAAGGAGTCGAGAGGGCACCTTTGGCACCTGTGATACCTACAGCAAAGGGAGTTTCACTGCTTATTGACTGTGGAGCAAATGTCGATGCACGACCGGATCATCTTGTCCAGTTTGCAAAGATGGGTTCCATTTATATGGAAAATGTCATCGGGGTAAAGAATCCGAGAGTCGCTATTCTTAATATCGGTGCAGAGGAGGATAAGGGAAATGCTCTCGTTAAAGAGACGTTCCCGCTCTTAAAGGCTTGTCCGGATATTAATTTTACAGGAAGCATCGAGGCAAGAGATATTGCAGAGGGTGCTGCAGATGTAATTGTTTGTGAGGCATTTGCGGGAAATGTTGCACTTAAGATGTATGAGGGTGTAGGAAAGGTTCTCCTTTCTGAACTTAAAAACGGACTTATGTCATCATTCCGTGGAAAACTCGGGGGGCTTCTTATAAAGCCGGTACTTAAGAAATCTATGAAAAAGTATGTGGCTTCGGAATATGGCGGAGCTCCGCTGCTTGGACTTAAGGGACTTGTGGTTAAAACACATGGAAGTGCTACACATAAGGAAGTTACGACCTCCATCATTCAGTGTGTATCTTTTAAGGAAGAAAAGATCAATGAAAAGATCCGCGACAGGATCACAATAAAAGAGTGATGCGGATAAGGTTACATAATAGTTGAAAGGAATTAAAAAAATGGAATTTGAAAAGTTACAGAGCATTATTGCGGACGTTCTGAATGTAGATAAGGACGAAGTTACTATGGAGTCAACTTTTGCTGACGATCTGGGTGCAGACTCTCTCGACGTTTTCCAGATCATTATGGGTATTGAGCAGGAGTTCGATATCAATATCGAAACAGAAGAAGTTGAAAAAATCGTTACAGTTGGTGATGCTGTAAAGAAGATCAAGGAAGCTGCAGAAGCTCAGAACTAAATTTAGAATGTTTTTGCGCCCCTTTTCTGTTGCGGCAGGAAAGGGGCACTTATAATTGGAGGATATGCTTTATGCAAAAGTTTAATCCTGAGAGTCTGGAAGCAAAGATCGGATATGTATTTAAGGATAAAAATCTGCTTAAATCTGCGTTGGCTCACAGTTCTTATGTAAATGAGATGAAGATCAACCGGATTGCCGATTATCAGAGACTGGAGTTTTTGGGAGATGCGGTTCTTGAGGTGACAGTAAGTGATTTCCTCTACAGGAATCATCCGGAAATGCCTGAGGGGGATATGACCCGGCTCAGATCTTCTCTTGTATGTGAACCAACTCTTGCATTTTGTGCCCGAGCGTTTTCTCTTAGTGACTATATTCTGCTCGGAAAGGGAGAGGAAATGCAGGGGAGTCGTTACAGAGATTCCATAGTTTCGGATATATTTGAGGCGATAATCGGTGCGATATATATAGACGGTGGTATGGAGCCTGCAGCTCTTCACATAAAGAAATATGTGCTGACAGATATTGAGCACAAACAGTTATTTCATGATTCGAAGTCAAGACTGCAGATCATGACTCAGAAAACAGGCGATGAACTTTCCTATGAGGTCATTGATGAGAGTGGTCCGGATCATAGAAAAAAATATACGGTAGCAGTATTTATAAATGGGGAAAAAATTGCCTGTGGAACAGGCAGCTCAAAAAAGAGCGCTGAGCAGCATGCGGCTTATGAGGCATTGCTGAAGCGATGACAGCTTCGGTAGCAAAAAAATGTTCGCGATCACACGGACGGGATGAGGTAGCTGGTGTACTTAAAGAGTATTGAAATACAGGGGTTTAAATCATTTGCAAATAAATTGGAGTTTTCCTTTAAGGGTGGAATAACCGGTATCGTAGGTCCTAACGGATCCGGAAAGAGTAATGTTGCGGATGCGGTGCGTTGGGTGCTTGGAGAGCAGAGTGCAAGGGAACTACGAGGAGCTTCCATGCAGGATGTTATCTTTTCCGGTACAGAGACACGTAAGCCTATGGGTTACGCATATGTGGCTATCACACTTGATAATGCCGACCATGCGCTTAATGTGGAGTATGACGAGGTTACAGTAGCTCGTCGTGTCTACAGATCCGGTGAAAGTGAATATCTGATGAATGGCAATAACTGTCGTCTGCGCGACGTGCAGGAACTATTTTATGATACAGGTATCGGACAGGAAGGTTATTCGATTATCGGACAGGGTCAGATCGATAAGATTCTTTCGGGAAAGATGGACGAACGCCGAGAGCTTTTTGATGAAGCTGCAGGAATCGTTAAGTATAAGAGAAGAAAGAGTGCCGCACAAAAAAAACTAGCGGATGAAAAGAACAATCTTGTTCGTGTAAACGATATTTTATCTGAGCTTGAAAAACAGATAGGGCCACTTTCAAAGCAGGCTGAGACCGCAAAGGAATATCTTAAAAAGAAGGAAGAACTTAAAGAACTCGATGTTAATGTATTCCTTCTGGAGTCAGACAGGCTTGATGAGGTACTTTCTGATATAGAGAAGAAGGGGAAGATTGCCCAGAACGATCTGCAGGAAGTGACGGAAAGCTTTGAAGAAAGCAAGATAAAGTATGAAGAGAGTGGAACGGAGATTGAGGAGCTTGATCGTGAGATCGAGGAAAAAAGAAACGAAATCAATGGTTCAAAGTTATTGAAAGGTGAGATCGAAGGAAAGATCAATGTCCTTTCAGAACAGATCAATACTGTTAAGACAAGTGATGAACATTTCACTCGCAGAATAGCTGACCTTGAGAAAGAACAGGAAAGTTTTACTACAGAACTGGAAAAAGCAAGGGAAGCAAAAAAGGAAACAGATGCAAGGGTCGCTGCCGGTACGGAGGGACTTGATTCTGTACGCGATGAATTGACTGGACTTGATAAGGAAATATTTGAGCTTAACAGACAGATCGAAGAAAATAAGAGCGCAGTGATCGATCTCCTGAATGGCCGTTCCTCTATACGCGGAAATAAAGAACGCTATGACGCGATGCTCGAACAGGCAAATATAAAGAGGGCAGAGCTTAATGCGAAATTACTGACCAGTAAATCAGATGAGTCTGATGTTGAGGAGAGGATAAAGAGTGGCGTTAAGGAACTTGATGCCATAAATGAAGAAATCCGTAAAAACGATGAAATACTGGCTTCAGTTGAGGAAAAAGCGGGGAAACTCCGTGAAGAAAGGGATAAAATCGATACAAAGCACCATTCGCTGGAAATTGATTATCACGAGAAAAAATCCAAATTGGAATCTCTTAAAAATATGGCTGAGAGATATGAGGGCTATGGAAATGCTGTACGTAAGACCATGGAGCAGAAATCTAAAGAACGTGGTCTTTGCGGTGTAGTGGCAGACCTTATCCACGTTGAAGCAAAGTATGAAACAGCTATAGAAACAGCTCTCGGCGGTAATTTGCAGAATATCGTTACAAAGGACGAAGAGACCGCAAAGCGTATGATAAAGTTCCTTAAGGATGAAAGAGCTGGACGTGCGACTTTCCTGCCCTTAAATGCGATACAGGAACGTGAGCTTGGGTATCCGGAAGCATTGGATATGCCAGGGGCGATCGGTGCTGCAGATACGCTTGTAAGCTTTGACAAGCAGTATGAAAAGGTTGCGTCCAGTCTCCTTGGTAATTATCTCGTTGTAGATACAGTTGATAATGCTCTTGCGATCGCGCGTAAATTCAAATATAAGACACGAATCGTTACGTTATCTGGAGAAGCACTGAATCCCGGTGGATCTATTTCCGGAGGATCATTCCGTAATAAGGGTGGACTCCTCGGAAGAGGTCGTGAGATCGATAATTTCCAAAAAGAGATAAAAGATGCTCTGAAGGAAATAGATGCTTGCCTTGCTAAAAAAGAGGACATTCAGGATGCTGTAAGAGAAAACAATAAGCTTCGTGAAGAAACTCAGAAAAATCAGAAAGATGCAGAAATTCGCAGAAATACCTGTGCACTCAATTTAAAGAATCTGGAAGACAAAAAGAAAGAATTTGCTGAAGGAAGTTCGGCAATGGTCCGCCAGAATGATGAGATCACTGAGCATATTCGTCAGTTAAAGGAAAATCAGGCAGAAATCGAGGCGCAGCTGTCAGAATCTGAAAAATCAGAGAAAGAACTCACAGCAAAGAACGAAGAACTGACCGTAAATCATGAAAAGAAGTCAGCTCGGGCAAGTGAGCTCAGAAAAACTCTTAGTGATGCGGATCTGAGCAATGCAACACTCCTTCAGGAACAAAAATTTGGCGAACAGAATATCAGACGACTGGAAGAGTCTCTTGCTCATGCAAAGTCCGAGATAGAGCAGAATAAGAAAAATCTTGCAGAAGATGCTAAGGACATCAAAGAAAAAGAAGATAAGATCACAGAACTCAAAAAACAGATAGAGTCCTTTGGTGACAATAATGATACTCGTCATAAAGAACTGGAAGTACTTATTTCTAAAAAGGAAGAACTGTCAAAGAGCCGCAATGAGATCGTTGACCTGCGTGAAAAGCTTGCGGAAAAAAAGAGCAGTATAGAACGCGAAATAGATCGACTGAATGCGCAGAAAGAAAAGAGCGAGCGGAGTCAGGACTATCTGACTGGTTATATGTGGGATGAGTATCAGCTGACGAGAGGTGCAGCAGAAGAACTCAAAAATCCTGAATTAACAGATCTTTCAAAAATGAAGAAAGAAACTGATGCAGTAAAATCTGCCATTAGAAATCTTGGAAATGTAAATGTAAATGCTATTGAGGAATTTAAGAGCCTGGATGAACGTTATACATTTATGAATGATCAGAGAAATGATCTGGTGAAGGCAGAAGAAGATCTAAACAATATAATTGCTGAGCTTGATACGAGTATGAAAAAGCAATTTGCTGAAAAGTTCACAGAAATTGCAAAAGAATACGATATTGTATTTAAGGAGCTTTTTGGAGGTGGTAAGGGTACACTGGAACTTGTGGATCCTGAAAACCTTCTGGAAACAGACATAAGGATCATTGCACAGCCACCGGGAAAGAAATTGCAGAATATGATGCAGCTTTCCGGTGGAGAAAAGGCTCTCAGTGCGATCTCGCTTTTGTTTGCGATACAGGCACTTAAGCCGTCACCATTCTGTCTTTTGGATGAGATCGAGGCGGCACTTGACGAGGCCAATGTAGACCGTTTTGCAAACTATCTGACAAAGCTTACAGATCATACGCAGTTTATTGTCATAACACACAGACGAGGAACTATGATGAAATCTGATCGTCTGTATGGTGTGACTATGCAGGAAAAGGGCGTATCCACGCAGGTGAACGTGGATCTGACGAGTGACGAATACAAGTGATTTTAAGGAGTATTTATGGGATTTTTTTCTAAACTTACGAGCTTTTTTACAGGATACAAAGAAATTGATGAAGAGTTTTACGAGGAACTTGAAGAAAATCTCGTAATGGGTGATGTCGGTATCGCTACAACCGAGCAGCTTATCGAAAAATTAAAGGTACAGGTGCGTGAAAAGCGTATATCCGAGCCTTCCGCATGCAGGGAGCTTCTGATGGAAAACATGAAAGAAGCTCTCCGTGAGACCGGAAGTGATGACCCATATGCCTTTGAAAGAGGTAAGTCTGTGGTGCTCGTAGTGGGCGTGAATGGAGTAGGAAAGACTACGACTGTAGGCAAGCTTGCTGCCATGTACAAGAACGAGGGAAAGAAGGTGCTGCTGTCGGCTGCAGACACATTCAGGGCTGCTGCTATAGATCAGCTCGACATTTGGGCAAAGAGAACAGATGTTGATATTGTAAAGGGTGTAGAAGGCGGAGACCCGGGGTCGGTCATTTTTGACTCTATACAGGCGTCAAAAGCACGAAATACAGATATCCTTCTTTGTGATACAGCAGGAAGACTCCACAACAAAAAGAATCTCATGAATGAGCTGAATAAGATCAATACGATCATTAAGACTGAGTATGCTGATGCCAACCGTGAGACACTTGTTGTTGTCGATGGAACTACTGGACAGAATGCGCTTTCTCAGGCAAAGCAGTTCATGGAAGTAACGGATGTGACCGGACTCGTTTTAACAAAACTTGACGGAAGCGCAAAGGGTGGAATAGCTATCGCTATCCAGAATGAACTTCATATACCCGTAAAATATATTGGCCTGGGTGAGAAAGTGACGGATCTTGAGAGGTTCGATCCGGATAAATTTGTTAATGGCTTATTTGATGTAACTATTTGACAAATCCGAATAAAAGGTAGATTATATTGCTCAAGTTCTTTTTGGAATTAACGCTTTAATACGACAACGCAGTTTAATAACAGACAAACGTTTATGCCTGCTACCATGCGCTGGAAAAAAGGACGTCCCATTACGTCAGATATTTCTTAGTAATAAGAACTGGCATGAATTTAAGGAGATCATATGAGCGACAACACAAAGTTTCTGACACTGCCGGCATTTGAGGAAGCCTCTGAAAAGGTTAAGGAAGTAACCCTTGAGACAAAACTCATTCAGAGTGACTTTTTCTCAAAAAGCTGCGGAAATAATGTCTACCTTAAACCGGAAAATATGCAGAGAACCGGTGCATATAAGATCCGGGGCGCATATTACAGGATCAGCAAATTGAGCGACGCTGAGCGTGCAAAGGGCGTAATCACTGCATCAGCAGGAAATCATGCACAGGGTGTTGCGTATGCAGCACAGGTATTTGGGTGCAAGGCAGTCATTGTAATGCCGACAACAACACCTCTAATCAAGGTTAACCGTACGAAGGCTCTCGGAGCTGAGGTAGTCCTTCATGGAGATGTGTATGATGATGCGGCAGAGGAAGCACTTCGACTCGCAAAAGAAAACGGATATACTTTCGTTCATCCTTTTGACGATCTGGGAGTAGCAACCGGACAGGGATCCATCGCAATGGAGATCTTTAAGGAACTTCCTCTTGTGGATTACATTCTCGTTCCTGTAGGAGGAGGCGGACTGGCGACAGGTGTTTCCACACTTGCAAAGCTCATGCATCCAAAGGTTAAAGTGATCGGTGTCGAGCCGGAAGGTGCTGCATGTCTTAGCGAATCTTTCAGAAACAGCAAGGTCACAACACTTCCGTCAGCATCTACTATCGCTGATGGAACAGCGGTAAAAACTCCGGGAGCAAATATTTTTCCGTATCTTCAGAAAAATCTTGATGATGTGATCACAGTTCCTGATTCTGATCTCGTTATGGCTTTCCTGGATATGGTAGAAAACCATAAGATGGTTGTTGAAAATTCAGGTCTTCTGACCGTAGCAGCACTGAAGCAGCTGACCTGCAAGGGTAAGAAAGTTGTTTCGATCCTTTCCGGCGGAAACATGGATGTCATCACCATGTCATCAGTTGTACAGCAGGGACTTATCTTAAGAGACAGGATCTTTACGGTTTCAGTACTTCTTCCGGATAAGCCGGGTGAACTGGAGCGTGTGGCAGGTGTTATCGCAAAGCAGAACGGAAATGTAATAAAGCTTGAACATAATCAGTTCATTACAATAAACCGTTCAGCTGCAGTTGAACTCCGTATCACAATGGAGGCGTTTGGAACAGATCATAAAGAGCGTATCCTCGCAGCTCTCGATAAACAGGGCT
Organism: Lachnospiraceae bacterium MC2017; assembly: GCA_000701625.1. Lineage (GTDB taxonomy): Bacteria > Bacillota > Clostridia > Lachnospirales > Lachnospiraceae > NK4A144. Next base: position 124,422 of record JNJK01000005.1, on the reverse strand, counting down.
TCCGACCCAAGCAGGTAAGAGCAACGCTTTAAAAAGACTTTAAAAAGAATAGGTGCCGGGTGTTAATATTTAGTGTTGACACTCGGCATTCTCTGTGTTATCATTCCGTATGTTGTGGAGGTCTCTGCGATGGAAGAGTTTGCAAAAGAAGCACTGCTCTATGATTTTTACGGAGAACTTCTGAATGACCGTCAACGTGAAGTATACGATGCTTACACAATGGAAGATCTGTCATTGGCGGAGATTGCAGAGCAGTATGGTATAAGCCGACAGGCTGTATCGACCATGATAGCCCGTTGCAGAAAAGCTTTGAAAAATTACGAAGAAAGACTGCATCTGGTACAAAAATTTGAAGATATGAAATCCTTTGCCGGCGAGATCCGTGAGCTTTCAAAAAAGATTGAAAGTCCGGAAGCGGAGAAAATACAGGATCTGGCAGACAGGATATTGGGTGATTTATAGTGGCATTTGAAAGCCTTACAGAAAAACTACAAAATGTTTTCAAGGGTCTCAGATCCAAAGGAAAACTGACTGAAAAAGATGTCCAGGCTTCCATGAAGGAAGTAAAGATGGCTCTTTTGGAAGCAGATGTAAACTTCAAGGTAGTAAAACAGTTCGTTAAGTCGGTTGAGGAGAGAGCTGTCGGAGAAGAAGTCCTTAACGGATTAAACCCCGGACAGACAGTTATCAAGATCGTTAACGAAGAGATGATAAGTCTTCTCGGATCTGATACCACAGAGCTGACTTTTGCGCCCGGTAAGAGTGTTACAGTCATAATGATGTGCGGTCTGAACGGTGCCGGTAAGACAACTACTACCGCAAAACTTGCAGGAAAGCTTAAGACAAGAGGAAAGAAGAGCCTGCTTGTTGCCTGCGACGTTTATCGACCTGCTGCTGTCAAGCAGTTGCAGATAAATGGTGAAAAGCAGGGAGTTGAAGTTTTTGCGATGGAGGATTCAAAAGATCCCGTTGCTATCGCGGAAGCTGCAGTTGAATATGCTAAGAAGAACGGCCATACGGTCGTTATACTCGATACTGCCGGTCGTCAGCAGATAGACGAAGAGCTGATGGATGAGCTGAAACGTATCAAGGAGCATGTGGAAATACTTGATACACTCCTTGTTGCAGATGCGAGTACAGGTCAGGCAGCAGTTGATGTTGCCCGTGGATTTGATGAAAAGGTCGGAATCGACGGCGTCATCCTTTCCAAGATGGATGGTGATGCTCGAGGCGGTGCAGCCCTTTCAATCCGCTCTGTAACAGGAAAACCCATTCTGTTTGTAGGTATGGGTGAAAAACTTTCGGATCTGGAGCAGTTTTATCCCGATCGAATGGCATCCAGGATCCTTGGTATGGGTGATGTGCTCTCGCTTATCGAAAAAGCCGCTGAGACGGTTGATGTCGAGGCAGCAAAGGGCATGCAGGATAAAGTAAAAAAAGGAAAGTTTGACTTTGATGATTATCTGACCAGTATGGATCAGATGAGAAAGATGGGTGGACTCACTTCTATCCTTGGAATGCTGCCGGGACTTACAGGCGGTAAGGATATAAGTGGCATGGTTGATGAAACAGCGTTGAACCGTAATGAAGCGATCATCCATTCAATGACAAAGGCAGAGAGAGCTAATCCCGATATCCTGACACCACAGAGAAAGCTGAGAATAGCCAAGGGCTCCGGTGTAGACATCATGTATGTAAACCGACTGGTAAAACAGTTTAAGGAAATGCAGAAAATGATGAAAAAAATGCCCGGTATGATGAAGGGCAGAAAAAGAGGCGGCTTTGGCGGACTCGGAAATCTTTCAAACCTTATGAGAGGAATGCGTTGAGTTATTATTCACTCGCATATTGCTCGATCAAGTAACAGATTTCAGTATGCAATAATGCATTTGAAATATATAAAAGCTAATAATTAATTTTAATTAAGTTAAGGAGAAACAACAATGGCAGTTAAGATCAGATTAAAGAGAATTGGTAAGAAGAAGGCTCCGTTCTACAGAGTAGTAGTAGCAGATTCACGTGTATCCGTAAGCTGCGCAAAGGCAGTTGACGAGATCGGTACATATGATCCCCTTCAGGAGCCTGCAGCATTCAAGGTTGACGAAGAGGCAGCTAAGAAGTGGCTTGCTAACGGTGCTCAGCCTACAGAGACTGTTGCCAGACTTTTCAAGAAGGCAGGCATCCTCGCATAATTCCTGCTTCGTGAGGGGAACCCGAAATTTTAATTTTGGGAATCCTTTCTAAGGCGCGTGAGTCGCAGCAATATGGAGGAGGTATACGATGAAGGAAGTTGTAGAGGTTATCGCCAAAGCACTTGTAGATCATCCGGAAGAGGTACATGTTACCGAAACTGAGAATGATAGAACCATCGAAGTAGAGCTTAAAGTTGCAGCTGGAGACATGGGGAAGGTTATCGGAAAGCAGGGCAGGATTGCCAAGGCTATTCGTTCTGTTGTCAAGGCCGCTTCTTCAAGAGAAAACAAAAAGGTGAATGTAGAAATTGTTCAGTGATGGATATGTGTCAGCAGGCACGATTACTTCCACCCACGGCATAAGAGGAGAGGTCAAGGTTTATCCGACAGTGGATGACCCTGACCGCTTTTCGTCTTTTGGGAAAGTGCTGCTGTCTAATGGAAAAACGGAAGTCGAAGCAGAAATAGAAAAAGTAAAGTATTTTAAGAATCTGGTTATCGTAAAGTTTCGTGGTATTGATGATATAAATGATGTAATGAAGTATCGAAGATGGAATATCCTTGTAACTCGTGAGGATGCTGCGGATCTTCAGGAAGGTCAGTACTTTGAGGTAGATATCATCGGTCTGAAAGTTGTAACTGACGATGACAGAGAGATTGGAAAGATCACGGAGATTCTTCATACCGGTGCAAATGATGTTTACACTGTTAAGGGAGAGTCTGGAAAAGAGATACTGATACCCGCCATTCAGCAGTGTATTCTCGATGTGGATCTTAAAAATGGCGTAATGAAAGTTCATCTTCTGAACGGAATGGAATAAGTATGTATTTTCAGGTAATTACTTTATTTCCGGATATGATCAGAAATGCCATGCAGACAAGTATCATGGGACGAGCTGTGGGAACCGGATTGGTGGATCTTGATACGGTAAATTTAAAAGAATTTTCACAAAATCGCTATGGTTCTGTCGATGATTATCCATATGGCGGTGGTGCAGGTATGCTTATCCAATGTGAACCGGTCTGGCAGGCATATCAGCGTGCAATGGAGAATATTGATGCTCACTCTGACGAAAAAAAGAGTGATGCAGAAAAAAAGACCCGTGTGATTTTTACATCTCCCGGTGGAACGGTTTTTAACAATGACCTTGCAAAGGAATTGAGCACTGCGGACAATCTGGTCTTTCTCTGTGGTCATTATGAAGGTATAGACGAGCGTGTTTTAAGGGAGATCGTTACAGATGAGATTTCTATCGGTGACTATGTGCTGACTGGCGGAGAGCTTCCGGCTCTTGTAATGATGGATGCCATTTCCAGATTTGTTCCGGGGGTGCTTCATAATGATGTATCAGCAGAGACGGAATCCTTTGGAAACGGTCTCCTGGAGTATCCTCAGTATACTCGTCCTTCAGAATGGAAGGGTAAAAAAGTTCCGGATATCATACTTTCCGGCGATCATAAAAAAGTAGATCTCTGGCGTATGCAGCAGTCGATACATAGAACGGCTGAGCGACGTCCTGATCTCTATGCAGAATGGTTAAGTAACAGAGGAATTTATTAAATTTGACTCTCCGAAGTTGGAATTATTTCCAATTTATCGGGGAGTTTTTTTTTCTTTTCTTAAGAAATTGTTATCTTTGTGTCGATATACATCTAAACCGGAGTATTTTGGTGAAACAACATCATTTAAGTTTTAGGAGGGGGAACATGAAGAAAAGGTTCAAGAAATTGACTGCTCTGTTTCTGACACTGTCGATGACATTATGGGTGTCCGTAGGTGCGTACGCATCGGAAGTGTCTATGGATGACATTTCGGAGATGTCTATATCCGAAGATGTAATACCGGAAGATAATGAAGCAGGAGATACTTCTGATTCCACAGCAGAAAACGGAGTAACTGCGGCTATGAAGATCTCTGTAAAGATAAAGGAAAAAGCGGCAGCACTTAGCTCGTTACGTGCCGATGTGGACTATGTAGATGGTGAAGGTGTAATTTTAACCGAAACGGAAGAAGAAGCTGAAAAGATTGCCGCAGAGTATGGTGGACAGCTTAAACGTTATGTAGAAGGCATAGCAACTATTGAATTTGGAAGAAACACAATAGATGCACTTAATGAGACTGCGGATAAAATGATTGCAACGAAGGTTGTTGAACCAAATTTTCGTCGCTACATTGATGGAGTAAAGCCGGACTATGAATCGACACAGGATCAATCCATAAATGTTTTAAGTGCAGAGGATTCAGAGAATTCACAGGACGTTTTAGTTACAAAAGATAATGGGATTGAAATGTCCATAAATGCGTCTGATACGCCGAATGATCCGTGGTATGACGAAGATTCTACATGCTATCAGTGGTATCATGACAAAATAAAAACTCTAAATGCTCATAAATCTGCTTCAGGAAATGGAATCAGAGTTGCTGTTCTTGATACAGGAATAAATACAAGCGGTACGGATTTTAAGACTGATACAGAAGTACATTATGTTTCATCTATGCCAAGTGGTGTTGACAGACAAGGCCATGGTTCAAATTGTGCAGGTATAATTGGCGCAGAAAAAAATAATAACTTTCATGGATTTGGAGTTGCAAACGGAGCAACGATCGATTCTATAAAATGTCTGGATGATGAAGGCAACGGTACAGATGCTGATATAATGGAAGCTATGAAAATCGCGGCTAAAAACAAGGCAAATGTTATTAGCATGAGCCTTGGTGGTCCGGGTTCTAATGATTCATTTGAGAAAGTCTGTGAAGAGATTGCAGAAGAGGGTATCACGATCATAGCTGCTGCTGGAAATGAGAGTACGGATGTGATTTCTTATCCTGCGGGTTATGATGATGTAATCTCTGTTGCGTCTGCTGAAAAAGATGATACATTATCGGATTTTTCAAATTACGGTGACTGGGTAGATATTGTTGCATGTGGTGGTCGATATATCTATTCAGAAGCTCCATATGGGTCAACTAGGGAATACACCGGTATGGCAGGTACATCTCAGGCTACACCGCAGGTTGCAGCAGTTGCTGCTCTTTTGTATGAGATTAATCCTACTTTTACTAAAACGAATTCGATCGATACACCAAACGCGATCAGAGATATTCTTTTATCTACGACTGATGAAAAAGAATATACTTACACGGACAGTAGCGGAAATGTACATTCGGTAGTAGGTCTTGTTCAGGCTGATGCTGCGGTAGAAAAGGCAAAAAACTATACAGGTGGAGGAAGTGTCGGCTATACAATGGTCGATCCGGGAGGATGGTATGGAAAACGCCTTTCCGGAAGAATCTGTCAGGGTGGTTCTCTTAAACTTGCAATAGGTGATTCGTCTGGTAATGTTAAAGCTGCAAAGTCGATGGCAAAATCCGCCGTATGGTCCAGTAGTAATGCTGCTCTGGTTTCAGTTAAGAAGGGTAGAGTCAAGTGTAATAAAAATGCGCCTGCAGGTACAGAAGTTACTGTAACAGCTACGCTTGGCACGGAAAAATTAACGTATTCATTCACTATTACATATAAGACAAAGACTTTTGGTGTTTGTTATACAAAAATCAAGATAAGAGGACATCGTTACAAGTATAGCTATAAATTCAAGTCTAATTGGACTGGAAAGGGCAGCCTTGGAGGTATATATAATCTGGCTAATCCTTATTCCCTTACACAGGGACGGGCACGGCTGATGTTTAACATAAATAAGAAGACAGGCTCTTACTACTATTATCCGGCTGCAACAACTTACAGATATGATGTTACTATTCCGAAGTCACAGTTAAAGAAGATGACTGTAGAATATGGCAAAAACGGAAAACCGATTCGTATAAAAATAAACACGCCCGGAAAGTATACAATTAAATATAAAGTATTGGATGGATCGAATAAAACATTTAAACTCGGTATAAAAGTATAACGTGTAATTTAACTGCTGCTTCGGTGATATATTTGCCGGGCAGCAGTTTTTGACTAAGAGGAAATTCTAAAAGAAATGATGAAGAAAAACGCAAGAGAATGTGGTTTGTACTTAAGAAAATATTCAAACTTTCGTTGATAATTAAGGAAAACTTAAGAATTGTACAAAAAATACAATTTTTGTACAATATGGGATGCTCAAGGCCTTGTTCTAAAATAAATGCAATGTTAAAATATGACCGTTGTGTGACTTACGGTTTTTATTCGATAAGTCACGACGATCTTTTTTGTTTTATCCAAGGATGGGAGCAGAAAAGAAAAAATAAGGAGTTATCATTTTGGAGGAAACATGACGAAAAGATTTAAGAAATTGACAGCTCTTCTCCTTGTAGCATCAATGACAGTAAGTATGTCAGGCCTTGCATATGCGTCTGAGTCAGTTAGTGATGTGAAGGAAGAGACAGAAATTGCAGCTACAGAGGCTGCATCAGATGATTTAGAGGCTACTGACGCCGTTTCAGCTGTTGCAAAGGTTGCTTCAGAGCTTAAGGCAGAAGCTGCAGAGCTTAAGAGTCTCGAGGCTGGCGTTGATTATGCTGAGGAAGAGGGATTTTTCCTTGCAGACAGTGAAGAAGATGCAGAAAAGGTTGCTAAAGAGTATGGCGCTGAACTGCAGAGTTATTCACACGGTGTAGCAGTTCTTGATTTTAACCGTAATGTGGCAGATGCTCTTGTCGAGACAGCAGATGCGCAGATTACATCTACTGTTGTTGAGCCAAACTATATTGATCATATCGCAACAGTAAGTGAGGAAGATCTCGCTAAGGCAGTTGACGAGGCTGCTGTAAATACAGTTACACCTGTAGAAAAGGGTGATTTCGTTGCAGGCGATAAGGATGCTGTTGTTCTTTCAGATGATGGAAAGCCTAATGATCCATGGGCTGATTCTGATAGTGATTATTATCAGTGGTTTCATGAAAAGATCAATTCTCTCGCTGCGCATGAAGTTGCTACCGGTGAAGGCGTAACAGTAGCTGTCCTTGATACAGGTATCAATACAAGCTCTGTTGAGTTTGAAGGTACAGGCAGAGTAACAGCAGATGCTACTGAAAGATATAAGCGCTACTACGGAGGAATTGATGAGCAGGGTCACGGTTCAAACTGCTCCGGTATCATTGGTGCTGCGAAGGACAACTTATACATGGGATACGGTGTTGCACCGGATGTAGATATTTATTCCGTACAGATTTCCTCAGAGGGCAAAATTTATACAAATGATGAGATCGAAGGTCTTCAGATGGCTATTGAAAAAGGTGTTCAGGTTGTCAGCATGAGCTTTGGCGGAACACAGTACAGCGCTGCTATGCAGGAAGTTTGTAATCAGGCTGCTGAAAAGGGTATCACGCTGGTAGCTGCTGCCGGTAACGAAACAACAAATACTATTTCATATCCTGCAGGATATGATAATGTTATCTCTGTAGCTGCAGTTGATAAGGATGATACACTTTCATTCTTCTCAAACTACGGTGAATGGGTTGATATTGCAGCTCCGGGTGGAAAGTTTATCTATTCTGTTGGACCCGGTTCTTCAACAAGCGGAAGCGGTATGGCAGGTACATCTCAGGCTACACCGCAGGTAGCAGCAGTTGCAGCTCTTATGTATGCTGCAAACAGTAGATTTGTTTCTACAAAGACTATTGACACACCTAGAGCGATAGAATCACTGCTTATGGCTACTACAAATAATCAGTCCTATGCATATGACGGTCATGAAGTAGTAGGTCTTGTTCAGGCTGATGCAGCTGTAAATGCAGCAAAGAACTACACAGGAAGCACAACCACCACTATTATTGATCCGTCTGGTGATTATGGCGTATATATGGCTGGAAAGATCGGTAACGGCGGTACTGTAAAGCTTAGCCTCGGTGATCTTTCAGGTAAGAAGACTTCAGCAAAGAGTGCAACATGGACAACAAGCGATCCGGCAACTCTCTCTGTAAAGAATGGTGTTGTTAAGTGCAACAAGGGTGCAAAGATCGGTACAAAGGCAACTGTAACAGCATCTCTTGGTACTGAGACTGTCAGCTATGCATTTACTGTAACAAATAAGATCCAGGCATTTGGACCTATCCGTTATAGAAGAAGCGCAAAAGGATATACATTTATGTATAAGAGCAATTACAAGGTAAATGCCGCTCGTAATACATATTATGATATCTCTGATCCTTACACACTTACAGGCGGAAGAGTGTTCCTTACATATAATAAAAAGAGAAATGAGGTCCCTGACTACTATGTAGCAGGAGGCGGATTTAAGTATCAGATCTCTATGTCGAAGGGGCAGCTAAAGAATTGTGTAGTTAATTCCGCAAACCGTAATGGTGATCCCAGAATCGTCGGTTTCACAAGACCCGGAACTTACACGATTAAGTATAAGGTTATGGATGGATCTAATAAGACATTCACACTTAAACTAGTTGTTAGATAAAAAATACTTGCTTTAAGATCGTGTTGATGATATTATTTTACCTTGTGAGACTTGCATAGCGCATGTCTTTAGGAGATGGTCCTCTGACACGCGGCATAGAAATGCCTATAATAATGTGTTAAGAACGTCAAATTGCCTGAACCCGTAGAGTACAGTTGTGACAAAGCGGAGAAGGGTACAATGGAGGTTTAATTAAATGAACATCACAGTAATTAAGGAAATCGAAGCTGAGCAGCTGAAGCAGAACGCACCGGAGATCAGAGTTGGTGACACAGTACGTGTTCACAACCGTATCACAGAGGGTGATAAGTCCAGAGTACAGATCTTTGAGGGAACTATCATCAAGAAGCAGGGCGGAAGCAACCGTGCAACATTCACTGTACGTAAGCAGTCCAACGGTGTTGGTGTTGAGAAGACATGGCCGATCCACTCCCCTAATGTAGAGAAGGTTGAGGTCGTTCGTTCTGGTAAGGCTAGAAGAGCTAAGCTGTTCTACCTTAGAAAGCTCAACGGTAAGAAGGCTAAGCTTAAGGAGATCGTTGACTGATAATCAGTTAAATGACGAGACGAGCCATCGCAGTATTCTGCGATGGCTTTTTAAACATCAATCACATAAATCCTAAGGAGACAGATTCGGTTGGCTAGGAGATATAACGGACTTTCTTTCTATCAGAGAAAGAAACTGATTTCAAGTGAAAAAATATCAGAAGCGGCATCATGGATATTTATCGTTGCATTAGCGGTTTTATTGGCGTTCTTTCTGGTTTTTACATTGGGAATGAGAACGACCGTGATCGGAACATCGATGGAAACCTCGCTGCATAATGGACAGGTCGTATTTCTAAATCGTGTTGTTTATAATATTTTACAACCATCCAGAGGTGATGTTATAGCATTCAGACCTAACGGAAATGTTAATGCACATTACTCTGTAAAGCGTGTGGTAGCTGTTCCCGGCGACACAGTTCAAATTATGAACGGTGTACTTTATTTAAACGGAGAACCTCAAGATGAAATGTTTGATGACCAGATAGCAGACGCGGGAGTGGCCGAGGACCTTATAAAGCTCGATGAAGATGAATATTTTGTTATGGGTGATAACTGTAACAGTTCAGAAGATAGCCGGTCTGTAAATCTAGGCAATATAAAGAAAGAATATATCGTAGGTAAGGTCTGGTTCCATATGGCTGGTGGCGATGATGGAATCGGACGTGTAAAATAAGAAAGGGAATAACATGGCATATAACTGGTACCCCGGACATATGATGAAGGCAAAGCGTGCTATGCAGGAGGATATCAAACTTATCGATCTCCTGATAGAACTCTTGGACGCCAGGGCGCCTTTATCTACCAGAAATCCGGATATTGATACATTAGGTCAGGGAAAAGGACGCCTTGTTTTATTAAATAAAGCTGATCTTGCAGAAGAAAACGTGACAAAGACCTGGATCGAATGGTTTGAAGCGCAGGGAATAACTGCAATAGCGCTCGATTCCAGAAATAGTAAAAACCTAAGAAAGATAGATAATGCAGTTCAGGTGGCTTGTAAAGAAAAGATAGAGAGAAACCGTAAAAAGGGTATTCTTAACCGTCCGATGCGTGCAATGGTTGTTGGTATTCCTAATGTTGGCAAATCTACGTTTATTAATTCTTATGCCAAAAAGACTGTTGCAAAGACCGGTAATAAGCCTGGTGTGACAAAGGGTAAGCAGTGGGTACGCCTGGGAAAGAATCTGGAACTGCTGGATACTCCGGGTATTCTTTGGCCAAAGATCGACGATGATGAGGCAGGATTCCATCTGGCATTACTTGGTTCTATGAATGATGATGCGCTGAATCGTGATGATCTGGTGCAGAGATTTATAGAAAAGATGAACGCTGAGCATCCTGAAATGATACAGGAAATGTATAATATTACGGGAGATATGGGTTTTGCGGACGCACTGACCAGTGCTGCACTTAAGAGGAACGCGTTGAAAACAGGTGGTGTTCCTGACACAGACAGGGCTGTTCAGTTTATACTTGATGATTTCAGAAGTGGAAAGATAGGAAAAATCACACTGGATCATGTAAAATCCTAAATAATGAGGATGATAGATGCGGAAAAAGACGGTTGAAAAACTATTATCGGGAAGCATTACTGTTTTACTGGCTCTTGTTATAGCTTTTTTATTTATTACTTTTGTCGGTCAGAGAAATGAGATTGACGGAAGTTCTATGGAAAAGACTCTTTCTAACGGTGAATATGTGCTGTTAGATAAGATCACATATCGTTTCAGTAAACCGAAAAGGTTTGATATAGTTGATTTTCCGTGTCCGACGGATCCTAATTCTGTTTATATTAAAAGGATAATAGGTCTGCCGGGAGAATCGGTTCAGATAAAAGATGGAGTAGTTTATATTAATGATTCCGAGCTAAAGGGAGATCATTATGGAGTTGCTCTTATAAAAGATGCCGGCATAACGGCAGATGCAGTATTACTCGGGGCGGATGAGTATTTTGTTTTGGGAGATAACAGAAATGACAGCGTGGATTCTCGTTCTCCGGAAGTGGGAAAGATAAAGAAAAGTGATATTTTGGGAAGAGTCTGGCTCAGACTCAGCCCCTTGAATAAATTTGGTATCGTGAGGTAAAGACATAGACAATGGCAGAAACAATTAAGGATATCCGGGAAAAATTTCAAAATACGGACATTGAGGATCTACAGGCATTGATCGATGTTTATATATCTGATGAAAGAAGCGGAGTTGTTACGCTTATCCGGAATGCGCAGAAGAAGATAGATGCTCTTGAAAAGGAAAAGGAACGAATGTATAACATGTTTTCCTTTGAGAGGGAATATGGTGATCATGAGTTTATCTGTGGCATTGATGAGGTTGGAAGAGGACCGCTTGCCGGCCCTGTGATGACCGCTGCAGTGATCCTTCCGAAGAATTGTGACCTTCTGTACCTCAACGATTCAAAAAAATTGTCAGCAGAAAAGCGTGAGATCCTCGCAGAAAAAATAAAAGAAAATGCTGTTGCCTGGGCAATCGGACGTGTAGAACCCGAAAGAATCGATGAGATTAATATATTACAGGCAACTTACGAGGCAATGCGTCAGGCTATTAAGAAACTATCCGTAAAACCCGATATATTATTGAACGATGCAGTTATTATTCCGGAAGTGGACATACCGCAGGTTAAGATCATAAAGGGTGATGCAAAAAGCGCATCTATCGCAGCTGCCAGCATAATAGCAAAAGTTGCGAGGGATCATGTAATGGTTGAGTATGATAAAGAGTATCCCGGTTATGATTTCGCCGGAAATAAGGGCTATGGCAGTGCTTCACACGTAGCTGCTTTAAAAGAAATCGGACCCTGTCCTATCCACAGAAGGAGTTTCATAGGAAATTTCGTGGGTTAAATTTATGAATATTCAGATAAATCCCAATACAGGTCTTTATGATACCGGTTCAAATGTAAATCGCAGTGTTAATGTCGGTGATGTTACACAAAATGCGCCGGCCGACGTGGTCGACGCAGGCAAAGCGATTTATGTAAAAAGCGGAGATATTTTTTCGGGGCAGATCGTCGGAATGAATAAAGACGGTACTGTTCAGCTTCTTCTTGCAAACAATGCAACTATCAGCGCAAAGCTGAATCAAAATATGGCTCTTTCTATGGGCCAGACCCTTTCCTTTCAGGTTAGCGGTGCTTCCAGTTCAAAAATAACAATTACACCGCTGTATGCAAATCTTGACGGAAACAGTGAGATTGGTCGGGCTCTTATGCAGGCGGGACTTCCTATAAATGAGAGAAACGGAGAAATGGTAGGCTCAATGATGGAAAGAGGACTGCCTATTAATGCTCCGGCTCTAAACAGTATGGCAGATCTGGTGGCGGCACATCCTTCTGCATCGGCTACGACAATAGTGCAGATGACAGAGATAGGGATTCCGCTCACAGAAGAAAATATAGCTGAATTTGAAATGTATAAATCAAATCAGTATCAGATTGCAGATAGTGTCGATGGATTATCCAAGGGTTTTGCAGAACTTGCCGGTGAATCGGCGACTACAAATAATGATGTGACGAAACTGTTTTTCGGAGAGCAGAATGTTTTAGTTATGTCAGCTGCCGCTCAGGCGGTTCAGGGTGATCCGACTGCTTTACTTGCTGCATTTGGGTTGGACACGGCGAATATACAATTAACAGAAGTTAATCAGCCGGTTCAGGCTATAGACTCATCGGTGAGACCGGATTCTGCTGAGGGAGGCGAAACCGAATCATCGGATTCGTCAGGAAAAGATAAGGATGATCTTCAGTCAAATAACTTACTTACCGACAGAAATGGGATGGCGGATGATCATACTGACAGACCTGCACCTAATCTGGTATCAAATCCTTCTGTAAATAGAACAGGTGTCGAAACGACTCATGATATTACGGGACATGTAACAAATAATGTTCATGAATTGTTAGGAAAAGAAGGTACGCAGGAACTGGCCGATTCGCTTTTAAAAATAGGTACACCGCCGGAACTTGCAGAGAAAATACTGCAGGGAGAGTTTACGACAGGAGAAACTCTGAGACTCACACGTGCGATGGTTAGTGCGGTCATAAATGGAAAATATGGCGAAGAAATGCAGGAAGCTGCAAAAGAACTGATAAAGAGCAAACCTTATCAGTTTCTTTTAAAAAACGGTATTATGGATCAGTTTCTTCTAAAACCGGAGGAAGTATCCAATAAAGAAAATGTCCGTCAGTATTTTTCTAAAATTGCAAATGAAGCTGAGCAGGCTTTACAGATGCTCAATAATACTGGAAAAGGCGACACTGAACTTGCACAGGGAATGAAGAGTCTTAGTTCTAATCTTGATTTTATAGAGCAAATGAATCAGGTCATGACCTATGTCCAATTACCACTAAAGATGAATAAGTCAAAGGCACACGGTGATCTGTATGTCTATACCAATAAACGCAATCTTGCAAAGAAAAATGGCAATATTTCGGCATTACTTCACCTGGATATGGAGCACCTTGGACAGATGGATATCCATGTATCGATGGATCAGGCTGAAAAAGTTCAAACACACTTTATATTGCAGGAAGAATCTCTGCTTGATTTCATAGGAGAGCATCTCCCTGAACTTGATAAAGCGCTTCAAAAGCGTGGATACAAGGTGCATTCTGACGTATCTCTGAATAAAGATGCAAAAAGCGTACCGGATATAATGTTTAACCGAAGTGTAAATCAGAAACTATTACAGGTGACAGGATTTGATGTAAGAGCCTGAAAAGACAGGGTTTAGAGGAGCTGACTATGACGGAACAGGAAAAAGAGAGAAGAAACAGAATAAAGACGGCGGTTGCTCTCGCATATGATCCGGCTACTGTTGCTCCTACAGTTGTTGCGTCAGGTAAGGGTCGGGTTGCAGAGAAGATCATAGAAAAGGCGAAGGAAAGCGATGTGCCGGTTCATGAAGATAGCAAACTGGCAGATACACTGGCGTCTCTTGACATCGGTGATGCAATTCCTCCCGAATTATATGAAGTGGTAGCAGAAGTACTTGTATTTGTGGAGCGTATGGATAAACTCAAGCAGAAAATGGATCTGTATAACCAAAGCCAAAAAAATGTAAAGCCGAAGCGGAGGTAAATTAAACTGAGTCATAGAGAACAAAATAACAGAAAAGTTGGAACATGTGGAGAAAATGATGCTGCGGCATTTCTTGAAAAACAGGGATGCCGCATTATTGCGCGTAATTTCAGAGTGAGATCAGGAGAAATAGATATTATTGCTATTGATCCAAAGGGAGATAGCAGGGATTATAACGTAAAGGAGTCAGCATCGGTAATATTTTGCGAAGTGAAATACAGGAAGAGTGAGGATCACGGACTGCCGGAGCAGGCTGTTAATAAAAATAAACAGCGGATAATAAGCCGGGTTTCGGATCACTTCCGGGCAAGGAACGGCTTATCGGAAGAATTGGCATACAGATTTGATGTACTGGCAGTTTCAGAATCACAGGAAATAGGAGAGAAAGTTCGATGGATACGTAATGCCTTTTCATATGTACCCGGGAAATGATAAATCCTGATTCCATCGGAATTCCAACGGAATTTCCTATAAGTTAAAAAAGAGATGAGACACAAAAAGTGCCTCATCTCCTGAATGATCAATCCTTAAGAACCCCTTCTGTATTATTGTAGGTGGAAAGGATCTTTTTAATCTTTTCTGTAGGTGTGATAACATGACCCATGGTTACATCATGATTTGAGAAATCGATGATGGAAGCCATGAACTTTGTCATATCAGCTTCCAGATACCAAGGACGGGTAAGAAGCTCTGGACGGCGGTAAGAAAGGTTTGTTGTAACAACCTTATCAATGATGCCGTTTTTGTATGCTTCGTCAAATGATTCAACACCGTCTGTGAAGATACCGAAAGTACAGCATACAAATACGCGCTTAGCTTTCATCTTCTTAAGCTGGCGTGCAGTATCGATCATACTTCCGCCGGAAGAGATCATATCATCTACAACGATAACATCCTTGCCTTCGACATTGTCACCAAGGAATTCATGAGCAACGATAGGGTTCTTTCCGTCAACAACTTTGGTATAATCTCTTCTCTTATAGAACATACCTGTGTCAACGCCCATAACGTTTGCGAAATAAACGGCGCGGTGAAGAGCTCCCTCATCCGGGCTGATGATGAGCATATGATCGCGATCAATCTTCATATCGCCTACATTATGAAGGAGAGCCTGCATGAACTGATAAAAAGGTGTGAAATTATCAAAACCGCAAAGTGGTGCAGCATTTGCGATGGACGGATCGTGTGCATCAAAAGTGATGAGACGGGAAATGCCCATGTTTGCAAGCTCTTCAAGCATCAGAGCGCAGTCAAGGGACTCACGTCCGCTTCTCTTATGCTGACGGCTCTCATACATGAAAGGCATAATAACTGTAATACGATGAGCCTTACCTGCGATAGATGCGATCACACGCTTCAGATCCTGATAATGATCGTCGGGGGAATAATGGTTCTGAAAGTTGTGCATTTTATAAGTAAGAGAGTAATTCAGGACGTCGGTCATGATATAAACGTCCTTACCACGAATAGTCTCATTGAGGATTGCTTTTCCTTCACCTGAACCAAAACGTGGTACATCAAAGTTGATCATGTAGTTATCCATGCGATAGCCTTCGAAAGCCGGGCTGTCGTGGTAGGGCTGGTTTACAGCCTTTCTGAACTCTACAAGATAATCATTTACTTTGTTGCCGAATCCACTGATGCTGGGCAGTACAATAATTTTGAGGGGAGCTGCCGGCATAGTGTTCTCTAGATACTTGTTGATCATAAAGCCTCACATTCTTCCATATATGAATGATTATTATCGGACGACAATTCATCCGATTGACAAACAAAGTTATCGTATCATTTTGACAGTTATAAGGCAAGCCTATATAATGGTTAGGCTCACAAAAATTTTTGACCCGGAGGAATATAGAGATATGAGTGAAGAAAAGAAAAACAGACATATTGTAAAAAGTGTCCTGCCGGGGAGTATTGCGGAAGAAATGGAAATCACGCCGGGGGATGAACTGATTTCTATAAACGAAAAACCTATAGAGGATATTTTCGATTACCAGTTTCTAATAGAAGATACATTCATAACCGTTGTCGTAAAAAAGCCTGACGGGGAAGAGTGGGAACTGGAAATTGATAAAGACGAAGATGAAGATCTCGGGATTGAATTTGAGAACGGACTCATGGATGATTATCGATCCTGCCACAATAACTGCATTTTCTGCTTTATCGATCAGATGCCGAAGGGAATGAGGGATACTCTTTATTTCAAGGATGATGATTCCAGATTATCGTTCCTTCAGGGAAATTATGTGACACTCACAAATATGTCAGATCACGACATAGAGAGAATCATTCATTATCATCTTGATCCGATCAATGTATCGTTTCAGACGACGAATCCTGAACTTCGCTGCAAGATGCTGCATAATCGCTTTGCGGGTGAAGCCCTTAAAAAAGTTGACAGGCTTGCAGAGGCCGGCATCCGTATGAATGGACAGATCGTTCTTTGCAAGGGTATAAATGATGGTGCGGAACTTGATCGCTCGATCCGTGACCTTACAAAGTATATACCGTATCTGGAAAGTGTGTCGGTCGTACCTGTTGGACTCAGTAAGTATCGTGATGGACTATATCCTCTGGAGCCTTTTACAAAAGAGGATGCTGTAGAAACGCTTAAGCTCATCCACAGCTGGCAGGAAAAGATCTACGCAGAACATCATACGCATTTTATCCATGCAGGTGATGAGTTTTATATTCTTGCAGAAGAACCGATTCCTTCAGCGGATAACTATGACGGATATATTCAATATGAAAATGGTGTGGGAATGATCCGTTCATTTATGGATGAATTTGACGAGGGGCTGGCTTCGCTTACTCCGGATCCGGACTTTAGGAGAGAGATTTCGGTTGCGGGCGGAATGCTCATGAACAGAGAAAAAGTCGTGATGATCGAGCGGCTCAGGGAGTTATATCCGGGACTTACGGTTCATAATTATCCTATAAGGAATGATTTCTTTGGTCCGATGATCACAGTCAGCGGGCTTATCACGGGACAGGATATTGTTGCACAGCTTAAGGGAAAACCTTTGGGTGAAGTACTTTATCTCCCACAGAATGTTTTGCGTGCAAATACAGAAGTTTTGCTTGATGATATGACACTTACTGATATTTCGCATGCTTTACAAGTACAGGTTGATATTATAAAATCGGATGGAAATGATTTTATCCGTGCCCTTTTAGGGCAGGAAAGGTAAAAAGGTTAGATAAATATGAGTAGACCGATCGTTGCACTGGTGGGACGGCCAAATGTTGGAAAATCAACCCTTTTCAATGTCCTTGCCGGCGAACGTATTTCTATTGTTCAGGATAAACCGGGTGTTACAAGAGACCGTATTTATGCTGATGTAGATTGGAATGGAAGAAATTTTACACTTATCGATACAGGTGGTATTGAGCCTGATTCAAAGGACATAATCCTTTCGCAGATGAGAGAGCAGGCGGAGATCGCTATAAACACTGCAGACGTTATCATTTTTATTACGGATATCCAGATGGGACTTTCAGATGCGGATGATAAGGTTGCAGATATGCTTCGTCGTTCAGGAAAGCCTGTGGTACTTGCTGTAAATAAGGTAGATAATTACCAGAAGATGCAGCTTGATGTTTACGAGTTCTATAATCTCGGAATGGGCGATCCTGTGGCGA
Organism: Lachnospiraceae bacterium MC2017; assembly: GCA_000701625.1. GTDB lineage: Bacteria > Bacillota > Clostridia > Lachnospirales > Lachnospiraceae > NK4A144. Next base: position 106,547 of record JNJK01000005.1, on the reverse strand, counting down.
TATCTGCGGGTCAGATGACAGGTATAGGTGATCTTCTGGATGAAGTTGTGAAATTCTTCCCTGACCGCGAGGAAAATGAGGAAGAGGATGACAGACCGAAGATCGCGATCGTAGGAAAGCCGAATGTAGGTAAGTCATCAATTATCAATAAGCTTATCGGAAAGAAGAGAGTTATCGTATCGGATATCGCCGGCACGACGAGAGATGCGGTAGATACACCGGTTGTTCATGACGGTAAGGAATATGTATTTATAGATACGGCAGGACTCCGCAGAAAGAATAAGATAAAGGAAGCTCTTGAGCACTATATGATCGTCAGGACTGTAGGTGCGGTAGAGAGAGCGGATGTCGTTGTTATCGTGATCGATGCTACAGAAGGCGTTACCGAGCAGGATGCAAAGATCGCAGGTATCGCTCACGACAGAGGTAAGGGCTGTATCATTGCTGTAAATAAGTGGGATCTTATCGAAAAGAATGATAAGACCATGAATGAGTTTAAGCGAAAGATTGCAGATACGCTTTCATTTATGCCTTATGCAGATATGATCTTTATTTCTGCAGAAACAGGACAGAGACTTCCGAAGCTCTTTGAAGAGATCGACCGTGTCATTCAGAGTCACAGTCTTAGAATCCAGACAGGTGTGCTGAATGAGATCATGACCGAGGCAGTAGCACTTCAGCAGCCGCCGACGGATAAGGGTAAGAGACTGCGTCTCTTCTACATTACACAGACAGGTATCAAGCCGCCTACATTCGTTATTTTTGTAAATGATGTGGAACTTATGCATTTCTCATATACTCGTTATATTGAGAATAAGATCCGTGAAGCATTTGGATTTATCGGTACTCCGCTTCGATTTATCATTCGTGGACGTAGCGAAAAAGAATCAGGACTTTCATAAAAATTACAATTTGTCAGATAAGATCTGGCGATTATAGAGGAGGTAGAGCAGTACAAAATTTGTATTGCTTATGGTTACGATGGTGGAGAGAATCATCTGTATATTGATCGGTTATTGCTGTGGTCTTGTTCAGACCGGATATTTGTACGGAAAGATCAAAGGAATGGATATCCGTTCAGTGGGAAGTGGTAATGCCGGTACTACAAATATGCTTAGGACTTTTGGAGTAAAAGCAGGAGTTATCACGCTTCTTTGTGATGCATTGAAGACTATTGTTGCTATCCAGATCGCGGTATTTCTTTTTGGAAGCCGCAATCCGGAGCTTGTTCCGCTTCTTAAGGTTTATGCTGCAGCAGGTGCTATCCTCGGACATGATTTTCCGTTCTTTATGCATTTTAAGGGTGGAAAGGGTATCGCAGCAACTGCAGGTCTTGTTATAGGATTTTTTGATCCGTTACTTTTTGTCCTTGGGTTTGTTACTTTCTTTGGTATTTTCTTTACTACTCATTACGTATCTCTTGGCTCACTTATGGTATGGGTTGGACTGTTTATCGAGTTTGTAGTAATGGGACAGACCGGTTGGAGAGAGTTTGCAGTGATGGATCAGCCGCATCTTATAGAAATGTATATCGTTATGTTCCTGCTCGGAGCATTGGCTTTCTGGCAGCATAGAACAAATATCCAGAGACTTCTTGCCGGAAAAGAGCGTCATACTTATCTGAATCATGACAAGAATCAGGAAGAGGCAGAGCGCTTCAAAAAGTTAAATAGTTAAAGTAAACGAAATAAATAATTTCGTTTACTTTAACGCTCCGCGAGGATGCGACCGGATTTTATATGGAAATATGCTGCTTTCAGCAGCCAAAATCCGGCGCAGCAAACGTCAAAATGAAAAGACTTTTGACGTTTGCTATAGTAAATAAGAGCTGCGGCTTTACCCCGCAGCTCTTAACATTTCATAAAGAGGAGGAATTAAGTTATGAAAAAAATCGGAATGATCGGAGCGGGAAGCTGGGGAACTGCCCTTACATGGCTTCTTGGAAATAATGGACATGAAGTGACCATGTGGTCAGCAATCGAGCAGGAGATAAATCTCTTAAAAGAAAATCATGAACAGACAGAAAAACTTCCTGGTGCGAAGCTTTCTGATAGCACAACTTATACAACAGATATAAAGGAAGCATGCGAAGATAAGGATGTGCTTGTACTTGCGGTTCCTTCTTCTTTTACCAGAAGTACGGCAAAGGCTATGGCTCCTTTTGTTAAGGATGGCCAGGTTATCGTGAGTGTTGCTAAGGGCCTTGAAGAAGATACTCTTATGACTCTTACAGATATTATCGAACAGGAAATTCCTCAGTCCAGGACAGTTGTTCTCTGTGGACCGACTCATGCAGAGGAAGTGGGAAGCGGCATGCCGACCCTTATCGTTGCCGGAAGTAAGAATATTGAAGATGCGGATTATGTAGCAGATGTATTTATGAGCGAAGTTTTCCGTGTTTATACATCGGATGATCCGTTTGGAATGCAGATCAGTGCAGCATGTAAGAATGTCATTGCTCTTGCGGCAGGTATTGCAGACGGTCTTAAGTATGGAGACAATACAAAGGCAGCACTTATTACCCGGGGTATTGCTGAGATCACTCGTCTCGGAATCGCTGCAGGCGGAAAAGAGCGTACTTTCTCCGGTCTAACCGGTATTGGAGATCTGATCGTTACCTGCGCATCTATGCATTCCAGAAATAGAAGAGCAGGTATCCTTATAGGACAGGGAAAGACTGCAGATGAGGCAATGAAAGAAGTTCATCAGGTCGTTGAGGGAGTTTTCTGCGCAAAGGCAGCAATGCAGCTCGCAGAAAAGTATAACGTGGAGATTCCGATCATTCATGAAGTAAATGACGTTCTCTTCCACGGAAAAGATCCCAAGGACGGAATTCGTGACCTCATGCTTCGAGACAGAAAGCAGGAGTGGGAATAAGACTGAACAAAGAATCCGACTTTATCGGATAGGAATTTCAACGAAATATTTCATAAGCAAAAAAAAAAACGGAGGATCCGGCTTTATCCGGATTCTCCGTTTGTCGATTTAAGAAATTTATTTAGAAATTCTCACGTACAGCGGTGAAGATTTCTCTGCAGAGCTCGGGTTTATTCATAGCATATACATGGATACCGTGTACACCGGCTTTGGCAAGGTCGAGAGCCTGATCTACTGCAAATTCGATACCGGCTTTTTTCATATCCTCCGGATCATCACCGTACCTTGCAATGATATCAGCAAGTTTTTTGGGAACGCTTGTACCGGAAAGAGATACAGTGTGGCCCAACTGAGTAGCTGAAGTGATGGGCATGATACCTGCATGTATCGGTACATTGATATCGTTTCTTGCTGCAAGCTCTAAAAATCTGTAGAAGAAAGTGTTATCAAAGAAAAGCTGGCTTATCAGAAAATCACATCCTGCATCAACTTTCTGCTTTAAGTGAAAGATATCAGTGAGCTTGTCAGGAGCTTCGAAATGTTTTTCCGGATAGCAGGCACCTGCAATGCAGAATGAACGATCAGATTCACGAATATACTTAACCATATCTGATGCATGCTCAAATTCGCGAGAATTATATTTCTCGTCTGTCATATCCTGCGGACGGTCGCCACGAAGTGCAAGGATGTTGAAAACACCTTCTTTTTCTAAAAGATCCAGCTCATCGTTAAGATCCTTACGATTAAATCCAACACTTGTCACATGCGCGATAGTCTCGATATTCAATTTATTCTGAATATAAGAAGATATTTCGAGATGCTTACCGGCATTTGAACCACCGGCTCCATAAGTGACGCTGATAAATGCAGGGTCGCACTCAGCGATAGAATCTAAAACATTAAAGACTTTTGTGAAAGCATCTTCTTTCTTTGGCGGAAATACTTCGCATGAAAGCATGCACTCACGGCTGTCAAGTTCGTCTCTGATCATTTTTTTTTCTCCTCTGTTGTATACACAGCGATACACAAATACTTGCTTTAATTTGCAAAATATCGTAACATAAAGTTAGGATTTGCGTCAATCTCCGGCGTACGGAGTGAGGGGGATCCGGAGAGAGTATTTTGAAAAACGGACAGAGGAGCTGTTCGGCAAACGGAGGTATAAATCAAATGAGCAAAACGGGAAAGAGGGTTCTTGTTGTCGATGATATGCCGTCCATCCTGCAGGAAGCTAAGGATGTTATGTCAGATCGGTATGATCTTTTCACCGCTTCGTCCGGAGCAGAGGCAATCGAAAAGGTCAAAAACTTCAATCCGGAGATCGTTCTCATGGATATGCATATGCCAGAGATGAACGGTATCAGCTGTATGGAAGCGATTCATGCAATGGACGGATATGAAGATCTTCCTATCATCATTACGATGAATGATGTATCGGTTATTACAAAGGCCAGAGCTTATGATCACGGCGCAGCTGATTCCATTCAGAAGCCATTCATACCGATGAATGTTTTCCGCAAGGTTGACATGCACCTGAAACTTGCTGAGATCGGTTGGAAATTTGATCTTTGATTAGTTAATTTTAGCTTCGTTGTTTACCAGAGGACCGGCACAGTTACCTGATGCCGGTCTCTGTTTATTAAAAGGGATTTTTTATGGAAGAATCTATACGAATCAATAAATACCTGTCAGCTTCAGGAGTTTGTTCAAGACGCGAGGCGGACAGGTATCTTTCTGCAGGCAGGATTACTGTTGATGGAAAAATCGCGTCTCCCGGGGATAAGGTGACCGGATGTGAAAAAATTTGTCTTGATGGTAATGAGATAAAATCTACACCGGATAGTGTTAAGCTGGTAATCCTTGCTTTTTATAAAGAAACCGGTACAGTGACTTCTACTGTAGATCAGGGAAAAGCACATAACAATATAGTCGATGCCGTAGGATATCCTGAAAGAGTATATCCTATCGGACGTTTGGACAAAGATTCGGAGGGGCTGATACTGCTTACAAATGACGGCAGTATGGTAAACGGACTCTTACGCGCCAGATATGGTCATGAAAAAGAATATGAAGTTACGGTAGATAAACCGATTCCGGATGATGTTTTGGAAAAGATGATGAAGGGCGGCTTACAGCTCCTGCCTGACAGACAGTCACTTCCATGCAGAATCAGACGGACAGGAAGCAATACCTATAGTTGCATACTTACAGAAGGTATGAATCGCGAAATCCGCCGAATGGCAGAATATTTTGGATATACCGTTATAAAACTTAAACGTATCCGGTTTATGACGATCACATTGGATGGTCTGAAACCCGGAAAGTACAGGATCTTGTCAGATGAAGAAGTAAAAGAACTGCGGGATCTTGCCGGATTTCAAGATTAAGAAATAATAGATACATACTATTTTAAGGATGATAAACAATGACTTTTGAAGAATATAACGAATTAAAAAAGAAGATCGATCATCATATGGATCTTTACTATGATCAGGATTCTCCGGAAATATCTGATTTTGAGTACGATCAGCTGATGCAGGAACTTAAGAAAGCAGAAAAAGAAAATCCTGAGTGGGTGACACCTGATTCTCCGACTCAAAAAATCGGCGGAACAGCAAAAAGAGAAGCCGGCGTAAAGGTCACACATAACGTTCCTATGCTTTCTATTGAGGATGTTTTTGATACAGAGGATGTTCGGGCATGGGTAAAAAAAGTGCAGGATATGCATCCTGATGCAGCATTTTCGGTAGAGCAAAAAATCGATGGACTCAGCATGAGTCTCCGTTACAGGAGAAAAGCTGACGGAAAAGGCATGGAACTGGAACTTGCCGAGACACGTGGTGACGGTATCATTGGTGAAGATGTCACAGTAAATGCGCTTGTGATTCCTGATGTAAAGAAAACTCTGGATATCGATGCTGATTACCTGGAACTTCGTGGTGAAGTTTATATGACTCATGAAGACTTCGAACGGTTCAATGAGCTTCAGATACGTGATGGAAAAAAAGAAGCAGCTAATCCTAGAAATCTCGCAGCAGGTACTCTTAGACAGCTGGACAGTGCAGTCACAAAAGAACGCGGACTTAGAATGTTTATTTTTAATGTCCAGGATGGCCCCGCTTCGATACTGTCCGGCCATGTGAGCGGAATGGAAATCGTCAAAAATGCAGGCGTTCCGGTTGTTTTTCATGAAAGATGTCATAATGCCGACGAGGTAATAAATGTCATTAACAAAATCGGCGAAATGCGTTCTGAACTGCCCTTTGATATAGATGGCGCGGTAGTTAAGATCGACCAGGTCGCATACAGAAATGATTTCCCATCAGGCAGCAAGTATTCCAGTGGTCATATAGCATACAAGTATCCGCCGGAAGAACGTGTTATCACAATGGATGAGATCCTGGTGGACGTAGGAAGAACCGGAAAACTCACTTTTACAGGCATTTTCCATGACAGTGAAACCGGAAAACCGGCTCGTCTCTGCGGTACTAATGTATCTCGCGCGACTCTTCATAATCAGGACTATATAAATGAGATGAAGATCGGTATAGGCGGTCGCTATAAGCTTTTTAAGAGTGGAGAGATCATCCCGAAGCTTAATGGATGCGTGGAAGAACCGGAAACAGTTTTCAAAGCACCGGATGTTTGCCCTGTTTGTGGAGAATTACTTGAACGGGAAGAAGATACAGCAGATATCAGATGTATAAATCCTTCCTGTCCGGCACAGCTTACACGTACCATTGCATATTTTACAAGCCTTAATTGTATGAACATTATGGGACTTGGTGATCAGCTGGTAGAGGCACTCATTACTGAAGGTTATCTCAAAAATTATGCTGATATCTATCATCTTAAGGATTACAGAGATGAGCTTATAGAGAAAGGAACTATCGGAAAAGAAAAGAACACTGATAAGCTCCTTGCCAATATTGAAAATTCTAAAAATAATGAGCCTGCGCGTCTTTTAACTGCCCTCGGCATCAGAAATGTTGGTCAGAGAACGGCAAAGACTATCATGCAGCACTTTAAGAGTATTGATGAACTCATGGCTGCATCTGAAGAACAGTTGCAGGAAATCCCGGATGTAGGTGCAACAACTGCAAACGATATTGTTCACTTTTTTGCAAATGAGGCGAATAAAAAAGTGATCGAGGAGTTCCGTGAGGCAGGACTTACAATGGAAAATCCTGAACAGGAAGAAAATGGAACTGCACTTAGCGGATTAACTATCGTTGTTACCGGAACACTTCCGACTCTTGGACGAAAAGAAGCTGCTGAACTTATTGAGAAGAACGGTGGTAAATGTACAGGCAGCGTTTCGAAGAAAACAAGCTATCTGGTTGCGGGAGAAGCTGCCGGAAGCAAGCTTGATAAAGCCCAGGCACTGGGAATACCGGTTATTACAGAAGAAGAACTTCTAAAAATGATCGAAAAATTATAATTTTTCTCCGACGTGTCCGATATATAAGTTGTCAGGGGGGACAAATATATTATATAGAGGTATCGTCTATGAGGAATATTAATGTCAGATTGAAAATGATCATAATGGCAGGAATTTCTGCGTTTGGTATGTTGCTCATCATATTTATGGCGCTCTTTTCCATAATGGAACTGGATAAGATCTCGACCAGCAGACTCAGTGAGGCCATACGGGCAGATTATGACCAGCGTATAAAAGAGCAGGTTGAGAACGCTTCATCTATGGTGGATGGAGTAATGACGATGGCTGAGAATGGTGATGCAACCAAGGACGAAGCGTTGTATTTTGCAGCCAGGGCTCTGCGAGGGATCCGATATGGTGAAGATGGCTACTTCTGGGCAGATAAGATTGATGGAAAAAATGTAGTTCTTCTTGGTACGGAAACCGAGGGGACCATGAGACTTCATGCCAAGGATGCTGATGGTTTTGAATTTGTATCGGCGATCATAAAAGCTGCGCAGAGAGGCGGAGGGTACGTTGATTACAAGTTTGCAAAGGAGGGTGGATCAGTACCGCTTCCAAAGCGTGCATACAGCATGGTAAATGAAAAAACAGGATGGGTTATCGGAACAGGAAATTATGTAGATGATATTGATGCATTTATTGAAGATCAGGTTACCGCAATGAACAAAAGAATCAGGTTTGTAGCTATGATCCTTTTGGCTTCTTCAATTTTTATGGTTGTTTTCACATTCCTGGTTGCACGGGGAATATCCAAATCTATCATCATGGCATTAGGAACGAGTTTTTCATATATAGAAAAAATGGCAGGAGGAGATTTTACCACAGAGATATCCGAAGAAATGCTTGAGCGGAGAGATGACTTCGGAATGCTTGCGGAAAAGCTTGAATTTTTGAAGGTTGCAGTTGGAAAAGTTATTAGAGATGTGAAATCAATGGCATCAACGGTTGAGGAAAAAAATGATGTAGTTGATTCCGGATTTGAAAAGGTTAAGTCTGATCTGGATGAAATATGCGAAAATATCGAAAATCTGTCATCGGTATTTACAGAAACGGCTGCATCAATGGATCAGTTTACTGAATTTGCCATAACTGTCGGAAAGTGTACAGAAGAACTTTCTGAAGAAATGAAAAGTGCTACAGAGAAGATATTGAAACTTCATAAAAAAATTGCAGATGACCGAACGGCAGTTTTCAAGAATGGCATGGTTGATCTCGTAAATGATAGAAAAGCGTCGAGAGACCGGCAGGAATATCTGCATGAGAGCGAAGACTATGAAAATTACGTAGATTCTGTTCTTTCAGAACTTGAGATGATGTCCGCGGAATTAAATGAGGATATGGAATCGTTAATGTCATCCATAGGTCAGATCAGTGATGTAAGCGGACAGGGCGCTATAGGTGTAGAGAGTATAGAAGCTAGTATTCTGGCAATCAGAAAAAAAATAGAAGATCTCGAAAAAGCATTTAAAGATACTGAGGATATGGTTTTTGAACTTGATTATGAAGTTGCCAAATTTGCAGTAAGAAATGATTAAGAAGAATTGCAGGATATGCATTAGCAGCGAAGTGTAGTAAATAGACACTTCGCTGCTTTTTTGACTTATAGAAAAATCCGTTGGAGTGACAATTTTTTGTATCTGATTAAATGCTGTATACTTTAAATGATTTTGTTGAAAAGACGGATAAAATCGTTTAAAGTTTTTTTGAGGTTGTGCAAATAGCTATAAAACTTGTATTGAGTTTTCACTAAAGTTTGTACAATATTTATTGTTTGGACAGTCATAAGAGAATCTCATGAGCTGCATCAGTAGCGGACTTACATTCTAATATGTGTTTATAACTGAGGTGATTCAAGATAAAAAGCAGACTGTTAAAGGAGAAAAAAGACAAAGCTGTCGGATGTGAACCGCGGAACGCGGACGACATAAAGCAGCAGATTGCGCGCGTGACGGAGATTGGGGAGTTTTCAGATCGCGATCCTGTGTGGAGACTTGAAGAAAGTTTCAGACAGAGTTTTGAGCTTTCGGGACGAGAAAGAACCGAAGAACTAGAGAAGGGAAAAGCACAGGATAAAACTCAGGGTAAAGAAGATGCTTATAAGGGGGAATCAGATCTTAGAACCGATTCCGGTAATTCAAATCAGCAAAAAACAGATTTTTCAAATGAATATGTACCACGTAAAGGTGGAGAAGAGGAGACGCATCTGAAAAAATTTTCGGATATGGCGTTTCAAAGAGGCGGGCTTTCGTCTGCGATCATGAACGGGACAAGTAAAGCCATGTTCTTTTCGTGTCTGAACAGGTCGGTGGAGACTCCGGATGTAAAGATGAACAGGGAGCGTAAACTCTTTCAGCAAAGCTCAAAACATCGAAACATACCGGGTACGACCAGAGCAAAGGTTATTACTAATCCAGGCTTCGAACAGAGTGCAGTAGGTGTAGTAGTGGACAGCATACGCGATGCCCGCTATACCATGAAGCACATGGAAGACATCGCAAATGGAAAAATGGGACCGGATGGTATGGAAACCATGAGGAAACAGTACCCATTCCTAACTGACGAAAGAGAAAAAGATCTTCTGCAAAAGTACAAGAACCAGATAGGAAAGACTTCGTCTGATGAGCAAAAAAATGCACTAAATGCAGGGATTATGAAGCTTGAACATGTAATTGAGAAGAAAGCCCAGATGAAAAAGCAGTTTCTGGAGCGCCTTAGGAATCTTCAGGATAATGCGAGAAAAGCAGAAAAAATGTTTATGTCAGAGGATTTTCTGTCAGAACTGCAAAATGAAAGTGAAAAAATGTCAACAGAGGATGTTCCGCCGGATAACAATGATGCGACGGATGAAAATTCTGATAACAGTATAAATGATATTGACTTCGGAAAAGAGACAGAAGAATGAAGACTGATTCCGAAAGCAGCAGTAAAGCCGAAAAGGGTCGTTCATATGCTGATAATGGAAAGGCATCAAAACAACAAAATCAGGAACAACGTGCTTCGCAGTTCAATTTGCAGGAATTGCTTTCTGAATTAAGTGCTTCACCGTGGCTCATAAGATACCTTCCTGCCGATACGTTGGAGTTTCTTTCTGAATCAATTGGAAATCAAAGACTCCAGGAAATACTTTGCGGCGGAGGAAATACAGAGCTTATATCCTGGGATTTTTCTACAGAACATGAGGAGAATAATGTAAATGATATTTCAACTGAAGCACCTGAACTCGTCGAATTGGCAGAGTAGTGATGCAGATAAAGAACTGAAATATCTATTTGATTATAATTCATACACTTATATGGGAGAAAATGGGCATTACAGCCTGCAGTTCCGTGACAGAGGACATGTTTGGACTACGGAATTTGAAGTGATAAATGACAGAGTTATGATTTGGGGGATTTATCCATTCAGGTGTATGGATCAGAGTTACGGAAATGAATTTTGTAATTCCGTAAATTTACAATCGGTCATGGGGGCTTTTGTGTTGTATAAAGCTCATTTGACATATCGCACTTCTGCAGATCTTTTTGATGCTTTTAGTTCTACTGAGAGCCTGGCGCGCGCGATCGAGTATAACGCGAGTGTGATGGTTCATTTTTGGAACAGGGCGTCGGAAGCCTCAAAATGCAGATAAACATGTTACCCATTGGGAAGGAGGATTGTTCCCTTAAACGCTAAGGGAGCAGAAAGAGAATGGCAGAGTATTTACATCCGGGCGTATATACGGAAGAATACGACTCCGGCGCAGTGCCGATGCAAGGCGTCAGCACAAGCACAGCAGGGTTTATCGGACTTGCAGAACGCGGTACAGTGGTTGGAGCTCCGCAGTTTGTGACCAGCTTTGCTGATTACAAGAGGATTTATGGAGGATATTTAAGTGATGCCAGATATGGCGACGCAAGATTTCTTCCATACGCTGTAGAGCAGTTTTTCCTGAATGGTGGTTCCAGAGCATACATCATGAGAGTAGCTCCTGATGATGCAAAGGCATCTGCCGGAGATCTCGGCGTGCTTCATGCTGAGGCAGCTAACCCCGGTGAGTGGGGTAACCGCATCAAGATCACTGCTGTTCCGTCGTCAAAGGCAAAGACACAAGTTTTCTCTGCTACAGGTGCAGACCTCACCGTAAAGAATCCTGACGGATTCAATGCAGGTGATGTAGTAGAGCTCTTTGACGGAAGCAAGAAGGCTTATGCAACAGTTAAGTCAGTTATGGACAAGACTGTTACTTTGGAAGCAGCTCCGACTGTTGATGTAGCAGACAAGTCGATCGTTACCCAGAAGTATATCCGTACCTGCGAAGTAACGGTAACCGTAAAGATTGATGACACAGAAGAAACATTTGCAGATGTTTCCCTGAATCCTTTCGCAGCTAACTACATCGGAATCCGTGCTGAGAAGTCTGAAATCGTTAGCTTTAGTGTAAAGGCAGCAGGAGCACCAGCACCAGCTCCGGCACCTGCACCTGATAAGGGTAAGGACGGAAAGGATGGCAAGGACAGCAAGCCTGCACCCGCTCCGGCTTCCGGTGGTGCTAATCCTTCACCTATTGCACAGCTTGGCGGTAATGACGCGGCTGTTTCTGTCACTCTGTCAGGCGGATCTGACGGTTCAACTGGAAAGATCACTCCTGATGTATATGTAGGTGCTGATAATGGTCCGGGCAAACGTACCGGTTTGCAGGCATTTATCGAGAATAATAATGTATCCATCATGGCAATTCCTGGTGTCACAGATCCTACAGTTCAGTCAACACTGATCGCTTTCTGTGAGAATAAGACCAGCTGCTTTGCTATTCTGGATATTCCTATCGACAAGAAGAAGGTTGATGAGATCTCTGCTTTCCGTGATATGTATGACAGCACCTATGCTGCTATTTATCATCCTTGGCTTGAGATGCTCGATCCGCTGCTTAAGCGCACAGCTTATTTCCCTCCGTCCGGCGCTATGGCAGGTATTTATGCAAGAGTTGACACTGACAGAGGTGTTCATAAGGCTCCTGCAAATGAAACTGTATCCGGATGCACAGGTCTTTCCTGCAACTACAATGATGCTGAACAGGATATCCTGAACCCTATCGGTGTAAACCTTATCCGTGCATTCACGGGACGTGGAATCCGTGTATGGGGCGCAAGAACACTGAGCTCCAATGGACTCTGGAAGTACATAAACGTAAGACGTCTCTTCATTTATGTAGAGCAGTCCATCAAGAACAATACAAACTGGGTTGTATTTGAGCCAAATTCCGAGGTTCTCTGGTCCAGGGTTACAAGGACGATCCAGTCCTTCCTGGCAACGTGCTGGAGAGATGGAGCACTTGCCGGAACAGCACCTGAGCAGGCTTACTTCGTAGAGTGCGGACCTACGACAATGACACAGGATGATATTGATAACGGCAGACTTATCTGCAATATCGGAATCGCACCTGTTAAACCTGCTGAATTTGTAATCTTCCGCATTACTCAGAAGACAGCTTCGGAATAAAAATAGGAAAGGAAATGAGGGATTAAACGATGGCTATTAATTATCCGTATAGAGTCTTTCGGTACCAGGTAGAAATCGATGGCATTGCTCGTGCAAGTTTCTCCGAGGTATCCGGAATGAATCTCGCAACTGCAGTCGTTGAATACCGTGAAGGCGACGACTTAAGGAATACACCACGTAAACTGCCGGGACTTACAACTTTCGGCAATATTACACTTCGTTGGGGTACTACGACTGACGTAGACTTCCTGGACTGGGTTCATTCGGTAGCTCCGAATAATGAAGCAGGACCGGTAGGTCTGGTTCGTCATGATATTGTGATCACACTGTTTGATGATGCCGGAGGCGCAAATGGTCCGGTTTGGACTCTTATCAATGCATGGCCGGTAGGCTACAACATTCCGGATCTTTCCGGTCTTGGTAATGAAGTGGCTATCGAGTCACTTGAAATCTGCCACGAGGGTATCTGGAAAACAACTGCAGGCGCTGCTGCCGGAACACCTTCACCGATCTGACGATAATGCGCTGAACGAAAAAAAGAGGGGCGCAGTTAAACTGCGCCCTGTTCTGACATTTATTCTGATGACGGGGTCACAACATTTGGGGAGAGAGTACAAATGCAGACTGAATTTGAATTTGAACTTCCGAAAGGATATGTCGATCCGGCGGGAGAAGTGCATAAAACAGGGAAGATGAGACTTGCAACGGCAGCAGACGAGATCCTGCCGCTAAGAGATCCGAGAGTACAGGCAAATTCTTCATATTTAACGATCATATTATTGTCGAGAGTTATCACACAGCTCGGAACACTTCCGAAGGTGTCAAATCAGATAATCGAGAATCTGTTTACGATGGATCTCGCGTATCTGCAGGACTTTTATCAGAGGATAAACATGAAGGAGATGCCTTCATATAAAGTAACCTGTCCTGAGTGCGGAAAAGAGTTTGAGGTTCCGCTGGATTTTTTATTGAATCAGGGCTTGTAAGCTATCCACCTGACAGGCTCTATGAAGAGATGGCATTTCTCGCATATTATCTGCATTGGAATCAGGATGATCTCATGAATATGGATCATAGGGAAAGACGCAGATGGTGCAGAGAGATTTCACTTATCAACAGGAAACTAAGTGGAGAAGATAAAAACAGGATTGAATTTAAGTAAGGGTTAAAATATGCCAGATGCAGAACTTTTGCGTTCCTTTAGATTTAGAGTGACGCTTAGCGGAGAAGGGTATACAAAGGATGGTGAAAGCGAGCCGGAAGACGCCGCTTTTTCTGAATGTTCCGGTATAAGGGTTGTGAATCATGTTCTCCGTATGCGGAGCGGAGCTGACGAACGCGGAGCACAGGGAGTAGTCCCGGCTACGGTTGAGTACAGTAATCTGACGCTGACTCGCGGAGTTACATTCGGCAACCGTTTCCTTGACTGGGTATTTAGCTGTTTTCCAACTTTTGAGGGAGGCGCAAATGAGAAAAAGGCAGTCAGGAAGACGATACATATAGTTGTCCTTACTGAAGAAGGTAAAGAGGGAGTTGCCTGGGATCTTTACGGCGCTTATCCGGTTTCTTATTCCTTGGGAAATATGAGTTCATTAAATAGCGGAGTACTTATGGAGTCTATCGAATTTGCATATTCGGGTTTTGAACGACGCGCTCCGGGGGAAGAGGAATTAAAGAAAAAAATAGCTAATAAGGCTTGATCCTGGTACCGTCCAAGAATGCGAAGCATGGGAAACGATAATGGAAACAGACCGGTATTAGTTAGATAAGAATCTGCGCTTAAAGATGAGGATAAGATATGCAGGAACAGAAAGTAACTGAAAAATATGTTTCCGGTGCCTATTTTGAAGTTTCGTTTGGAGTCATTGGAGGCCTGGTCGGAGCATTGTCCGGACTCAGCGGCAGATTTACATCGGTAAGTGGTCTGGGAATGGAAGTTAGTTATCAGACCTATTACGAAGGCGGATCTATGGCACCGACTTTTCTATTGGATAAGGGTGTACCGCAGAGGCTCGTACTGGAACAGGGAACTGTAACAGATACGGACTCGTTTGCCACGTGGATAAAACTCGTAAATTCCGGAATGAGTATTTCAATGGATGGAGAAATAGTCCTAAAGGATGCAGCAGGCAGAAAGGTCAGATCCTGGAGTATTAACAGCGCGGTTCTTGTAAGCTACAGCGGACCGGTACTTAACAGTAACTCACCATCTTTAGCTATAAGTAGAATAGAATTTATGTATGGAGGCTGCACTTGAGAGAAGACGGATCTATTGCAATGACAAAATTAAATATGTCAGTAGTAGACCGGAATCGTCTCATTAGTCCTGAGGCGTTGCTTGTGGAGAGCTTTACGCAGCAGATACTCGACAGAGTTAAGGGAAATCATAATTTCTTTCCTTATGAAGAACTCGAGTTTTTAGAAGAGTCTCAGGATGAAGAAAATAAAAGTGAAGCTGGTACAGAAATTAATCTGAGCTACGATCTGACTTTTGAACTGGTCGAAGCTCATCTCCATGCGCTTGAAAATGAAGCAGGAAAGCTCAGCCGCGAAGCGCGGGAAATTCTCGACAGAGCAGATGCGGTCATACGTGAAACAGAGAAAAAAAGCATAACTGAACGTGAAAAAGAAAAGACAGAGTATGTCGAACGGCTTAATGAAGTATCGAAAGAACGGCTCCAGCTGATCCATGAGAGACAGAAAGTCATAGAAACAGAAAAACGGATATTGGAACGGAGCCGGACAAATCTTGAGAATAATTCAAGATACAGTGTTTCACCTTCAGTAAAAAGAATACTTGAATACAAAAATGCGAATGAAAGAAGAAACGTAAATCTTGATTTACAGGGAAATAATCCGAATGTTTCAGGAAATTTTGTAAATCCGGAATATATACATAAAACGAATATCTACGAAAAAAACAGAACTTCAGAGGAATCAAAAAGACCGGTTAATTCTGGGAGAATAAATAGAAATTTATCTGATCATGAACAAAAAAATGTAGATGACGGAAGAACCTCAGATGAAAGAAACAATATTTCATCAAGAAGCGAACTGTCATCAAAAGTTAAAAAGAATACCGGAAATGAACTGACATCAGCAGTAAGAGAAAATACCGGAAATGAACCGGTATCAAAAGATAGAGACATTCCCGGAAATGGATCGGTATCAAAAGATAGAGACATTACCGGAAATGGATCGGTATTAGAAGATAGAGACATTACCGGAAATGAACCGGCATCAAAGTTAAGTGAAATTATCGGAAATAAATCGTCGTCAAAAGTAAGTGATATTACCGGAAAAGAAGTCACATCGACAGTAAGAGATATTCTCGGGAATAAACTGACGTCAACAGTAAGAGATATTACAGGGAATAAAATCTCTGATCCAGACAGTTCACATGAAATGAAAAACGGAACTATTCTGTCAGAACTGTCAGATCTCCCGCCTGAGATGCTCGCAGCGTATTCTCCGGAAGAACTTATAAATCTTGAGATGCCGGATCTATCTCATGATGATGCCGGACTGAGTGATAAACGTATCACAGATAGAAATGGTGTCATAGATAGAAATAGTAGCGGAAACTCTCAGGGAAAATCGGTCCGTGGAAAAGCTTCGGATGTTTCAGGGAATTTTGTAAATCCGGAATATTTTCATAAACCGCATATTGGTGAAAAAAACAGAACTTCAGAGGAATCAAAAAGACCGGTTAATTCTGAGAGAATAAATCGAAATTCAACTGAACATGAACAAAAAAATGCAGATGATGGAAGAACCTCAGATGAAAGAAATAATATTTCATCAAGAAGTGAACTGTCATCAAAAGTTAAAAAGAATACCGGAAATGAACTGACATCAGCAGTAAGAGAAAATACCGGAAATGAACCGGTATCAAAAGATAGAGACATTCCCGGAAATGGATCGGTATCAAAAGATAGAGACATTACCGGAAATGGATCGGTATTAGAAGATAGAGACATTACCGGAAATGAAGTGGCATCTACAGTAAGAGATATTCTCGGGAATAAACTGACGTCAACAGTAAGAGATATTACAGGGAATAAAATCTCTGATCCAGACAGTTCACATGAAATGAAAAACGGAACTATTCTGTCAGAACTGTCAGATCTCCCGCCTGAGATGCTCGCAGCGTATTCTCCGGAAGAACTTATAAATCTTGAGATGCCGGATCTATCTCATGATGATGCCGGACAGAGTGATAAACGTGTCACAGATAGAAATGGTGTCATAGATAGAAATAGTAGCGGAAACTCTCAGGGAAAATCGGTCCGTGGAAAAGCTTCGGATGTTTCAGGGAATTTTGTAAATCCGGAATATATACATAAAACGCATATCCATGAAAAAAACAGAACTTCAGAGGAATCAAAAAGACCGGTTAATTCTGAGAGAATAAATCGAAATTCAACTGATCATGAACAAAAAAATGCAGATGATGGAAGAACCTCAGATGAAAGAAACAATATTTCATCAAGAAGCGAACTGTCATCAAAAGTTAAAAAGAATACCGGAAATGAACCGGTATCAAAGGTAAGTGTAGTTACCGGAAATGAACCGGTATCAAAAGATAGAGACATTACCGGAAATGGATCGGTATCAAAAGATAGAGACATTACCGGAAATGGATCGGTATCAAAAGATAGAGATATTACCGGAAATGGATCGGTATCAAAAGATAGAGACATTACCGGAAATGAACCGGTATCAAAAGATAGAGACATTACCGGAAATGAACCGGCATCAAAGTTAAGTGAAATTATCGGAAATAAATCGGCGTCAAAAGCAAGTGTAATTACCGGAAATGAACTGACACCGACAGTAAGAGATATTACCGGAAAAGAAGTTACATCGACAGTAAGAGATATTCTCGGGAATAAACTGACATCGGCAGTAAGAGATATTACAGGGAATAAAATCTCTGATCCAGACAGTTTACATGAAATGAAAAACGGAACTATTCTGTCAGAACTGTCAGATTTCCCGCCTGAGATGCTCGCAGCGTATTCGCCGGAAGAACTTATAAATCTTGAGATGCCGGAGCTATCTCATGATGATGCCGGACTGAGTGATAAACGTATCACATATAGAAATGGTGTCATAGATAGAAATGGTGTCATAGATAGAAATAGTAGAGGAAACACTCAGGAAAAATCGGTACATGGAAAAACTTCAGATGTTTCAGGGAGTTTTGTAAATCCAGAATATTTTCATAAACCGAATACTGGAGGAAAAAACAGAACTTCAGAGGAATCAAAAAGACCGGTTAATTCTGAGAGAATAATTCGAAATTCAACTGATCATGAACAAAAAAATGCAGATGATGGAAGAATCTCAGATGAAAGAAACAATATTTCATCAAGAAGCGAACTGTCATCAAAAGTAAAAAAGAATACCGGAAATGAACCGGTATCAAAAGATAGAGACATTCCCGGAAATGGATCGGTATCAAAAGATAGAAACATTACCGGAAATGAACCGGCATCAAAGTTAAGTGATATTACCGGAAATAAACTGGTATCAAAGGCAAGCGAAAATGCCGGAAATAAACTGATACCAACAGATAGAGACAATACCGGAAATGAACTGACATCAACAGTAAGAGATATTACCGGAAATGAACTGACATCAATTGTGAGAGATATTACCGGTAATAAATTATCTGATTCAGACATTTCTCATGAAACGAGGATGGCTACACATTCGCCTGAATTATTACATGAGATGAAAAACGTAACCGATCTGACAGAACTTTCTCCTGAGATGCTTGCAGCGTACGCACCGGAAGAACTTATAAATCTCGAGATGTCGGATTTATCGAGGGATGAAGTTGAATTAAATGGTGAGACACGATCAGATGGAAAGCAAAACGTAAACACATCGGGGATTTCCGCAAACGGAAAAAATTTAGATAGAACGAGTGGAACAGTCAGGGCAAACTTTTCAAATATCACAGAACTTCTGAATGGGCTTGAAAAGGAAAAAGCAGAAGTAAATAAAGATAAAATCTCGGAAAAAGTAAACCTGAAAGAGAAAATAGAAACATCTGTCCGTGATATCACCATACGTGAAGCTCAGAAGCAGTATGAACTGCTGAAAGATAAGTTACCGCAAAAGTTTTTTGCAGAAGCAGGAGAATATGGGCCGACAGAGTTAAGTAATCTTGTTTTAGAGCATGATGAAAAAAATGATCCTTCATTGACAAGCAATCATATTAGAAAGAGTTCGGATATTTCGCTTAACGATAGCAACAAAAGAGAATACAGTTCAAAAGATGCTAAGAATAGAAATATTTCGGCAGAGACATCTGAAAAAGCAGGATCATCAAAGCCTACAAAACGATCGGAAGGTAGAGATAATAGAAAAAGATCAAGTGCTCAAAGTTCTTCTATCGGTAATGAAATCTTAAAGAAAATATCATCATCAAAAGATATATCCGGAGTAATTCTCCTAAAAAATGGAAGTATCGGACATAATGTTCAAAAAAATGTAGACAGGATCGGAATGTCTGGCGGCATGACGGTAAAGCTTCTCCGTCCCATGGAAGCACAGGCGATACAGGAAAAGATCAATGGAGATACACAGGTGCAATATGTACCGATATCGATGGATTACGGAACTTCATATCCGGATCTCTTAAAAAATATGATAGACAAAGAGATAGAGACCGGAGCATTAAGACCCATGAGAGATATCGTACAGAACAGAACCTCAAGCACCTCCGCAGATAAGTTCCTAAGGGGCGAGTTCGAGGAGGTTACTGTTGATGATACGCCTGCGATGACAAACTGGAATAATCCTATGACAAACACGGCAGGCAAGGGCATCACTACGCTTGCAAATCGTGGTATGAATACGCTCCGTGCGGATGAAGCCGTAAGGCAGTCGATGGAAAACACAGTAAATTGGGTGAATCCGGCATTTGCAGGATATGGTACACCGGAGAGTCTTACTTTCAAAAACAACGGAAATGTTGGAGACGATCAAGTAAAGAAACAGCAAAAAAGAGAAGCCAGGATCAGCGAAGCAGAAATCAGGCGTACGGCCGATCGGGTTTTCAAAATGGTCGAAGAACGTATCCGTAAGGAACGTCGAAGGATAGGACGCATTTAGCGTAGTTAACGTGATAAGGAGGGATTTACATTGTATGCAGGATCCGGAAATTTGAATATGGATACGCCGGTCAGGAAAATGAAGATCACCAACATGATCACGAAGAAAAATTTTTACGTGGAATACAATCCTACGACCTATCAGCTTTCAAAGAATGCAGAGTTCGGTATGGATCCTGCTTTTGATTCTGATTCTCCGGCAGTTCAGTTCACTTATGGTACAGTTGAAACCTTGTCAATGCAGCTGTTCTTTGACAGTTTTTCTACAGGTGCAAAAAATGCACCGTCAGTAGCGGATGGATTGAAACTTAAGGGGTCACAGGTAGTAAACAGTTTGTCAAAATTTTTTGATGTGCGGGAGATGACAGATAAGGTTTACGGCCTCATGCAGATAGAACCAAAGGCGCATATTCCACCGCTTGTAAAGGTCGAATGGTCGAGCTTGCAATTTGAAGGATTCTTAAAAAGCTGTAATGTTAACCTTATTAAGTTTTCAGATATGGGTATACCGGTTAGAGCGACCATGGATTGTGTATTCTTCAGATTCACGAAAATGGGCGCAAAGGTAAAGATGAATCCTTTCGGCTCACCGGATACTGCCAAGTTCAGAACTATTGAACAGGGACAGTCACTATGGTCATACGCATCCTCCGAGTACGGTGATCCCGGACAGTGGAGAGCTATCGCAGAAGCAAATAATATCAGCAATCCGAGGATACTTAGAAGCGGTAAAGTGATAAGAGTGCCTGCGATCGAATAGGAAAGCATATGGGCGGATTTGATAAAAGCGGGAACTATGACGTCGAAAGTCTCGAAAAAAAATATGACTCTTTCATGTCTCCCACAGCAGAGATAAAAGTCGGATCTACAAATATCGACGGGATGAAGATCCCCATAACATACTTAAAAGTCCAGCAGACTGTGAGAAACAGAGCCGGAACGGCAGAGTTTCAGGTTTCGGGTATGTATGACTATGAGAAGGGGAAGTGGCTTGAAAGCCTTCTCGATGACATAGATGTTGGTGCAAAGGTCACTATAAAAATGGGATACATGAAATCCAAAAAGCAGGTTTTTTTCGGATATGTGGATTCCTTTGAAGTGACTTACAGCGGCGGACATCAGCCCAGTATCACCGTGACGGCAATGGACGGCATGGGGCTCTTAATGAGCGGCGGAGAAAGAAAAGATTTTGGAAAGAAGACCACTAATGAAGTGGTAACGGAGCTTACAAAAGAGTGTAAAAGCGCAGGACTTGTAAATTCCGTGACGATAGATACGCTTCCGAAATTTACTACGCAGATACGAAAAGATACCAATTGCAGTAATTATGACTTTTTAAGTCAGATGGCAGAAATGTGCTTCGTAAATTTTTGCGTGATAAATGGAGAAATGCTTTTTTCAAATCTTATGAAAAATACGTCAGCTCTCATAGAACTTACGCTTGGGCAGTGCCTTCTCGAATTTACACGGGCATCCGGAATGAACAGAAATTCCGTTGGCAAGGTAGTAGTCATAAGTAATGGTACAAAGGACAAAAAGGAAGTTCGGGGCGAGGCAAACGCTCCGGGAAAATTTGGCGGAAAGGGTGAAACCGCAGCGGAGAAAGTAAAGGGGCTCGACAAGACCACGAGAGTTCTCCGAATGAACTTCCTTCAGTCAGAAAAAGAATGTAAGGATATGGCACAAAATGTGCTTGATTATATGAATTTCGGTTTTGCCGGAGGTGGAGGCAGATGTATGGGGCTTCCGGATCTGATCCCCGGCAGATTTATAAAGATCAAGGGTGTAGATAAGAAATCAAACGGAAGCTATTTTGTAAGCGAAGTTACACAGTCTTTAACAGAAGATGGTTTTTATACAGAGTTTGAGGTGTGCGGATTAAGGGGATAAAGACGTGGCATTTGATTTTTACGACGGTGAATTAAGTCAGTTTGATGACATACAGAGGCGGTCGCTGAAAACAGGACTGACTCTCGCTCATGTGACAAATATTAAAGATCCTGAGAACAAAAACAGGGTTCTTTGCAAACCGGTAACAACTGATAGTGAAAAGGACGTGTTGGAAACGGAGTGGTGTGATGTGATACAGCCGCTTTCCGGTAAAAATGCGGGAACTTTTATATTTCCCTGTGTGGATGATCTGGTTCTCATAGGTTATCTTGACGGAGATCCTCATTGTCCGTACGTGATCGGCGGTGTCTGGGATCAGACAAGCACTGCTCCCTATACCATTCAGGATGGAAAAAATACTGAGTACAGTTTTAAGACACCCACCGGAACCGAGATACATATCCATGAGGAAAAAGACAAACAAAAGATCGAAGTAAAAACTCCAAAGGGCACGCAGCTTGTTATTGATGACGAAAAAGAAACAGTCACTGTTGAAGACAAAAATAAGAAAAACACCATAACACTTAAGTTAAAAGATGGTGAAATAGAAATAAAAGCCGACAAAAAGCTGACTATGGCGGCAGGAAATACAAAACTTGAGTTGACCTCCGACGGTAAGGCAACACTGGATGCCAAAGGAGATGTAACCCTGAAAGGTGCCAGCATAAAAGGCACCGCAACAGGTGCCATGGAACTAAAAGGCTCTTCAGCCACGGTCAACGCCACCGGTAAGCTCACTCTAAAAGGTGCGAGCGCTGATCTTAAGGGTCCGACTGGAGTAAACATAAACTGATGGTTATTATCGATAATCAGTTGTGAGTGTTTAACAATTCCATAAGAGGGGAATATAAAACGTCGGTCCTTGCACCGCGTATTTTGCGGTGCTAGTACCGCTGCGTTTTATCTTTCAGCGAAAGCGTCCCTCGTTGGAATGATAAATACGAGCAACGTGAAATAAGGAGTAAACATGGGCGCACGGGATTTTTTAGGAAGCGGATGGAAATTTCCGCTACAGATAGACCCGAGAACGGGAAAGATGGCAGTGTCGGATATGGAAGACAATATAAGAGAATCGATCGGCATAATCCTTTCTACGTACAGGGGAGAACGTGTGATGCGCCCGGAATTTGGCGCAAATACAGCAGACTTTGCATTTGCACCGACTAGTTATACAGAAAAAGAAACTATTTCATATGAACTGTCACGTCAGTTGATCCTGGACGAGCCAAGAATTACAGATGTGAACGTGAAATGTGAAGAAACCGGTATAGAAGGTGCCCTGAAGATAATCGTGGACTACACCATAAGGAGCACCAATAACAGATACAATCAGGTCTACCCGTTTTATCTCGATGAGGAAATGACATGAAGCATGTACTTGTGGATGATAGAAAAAAAGAAGATGTCCTGAAGCAGGTCAAGGATCTCGCGGCTTCATATGTACCGGAGTGGAGATATGAGGAAGGTGACCCGGACGATCCGGCAGCGGCACTTACAGAGATATTTGCGGAAATGTATGCAGGTATCATAGACCGCTTAAACGAAACACCGGAGAGATTTTATGATGAGTTCTTAAATATCCTTGGAGTAGAGGAAGCAGAACCTGCTGCAGCAGAAGGACTAGTGAGATTTACAGTGGACAATTCGATCACGGATCCCGTCCGTGTTCCGGAAAACTCACTTTTATATATTTCCAGAAATGAGCAGAATATCGTATATGAGACAGAGCAGCCGATAGACGCGACCTCTAACGATATAAAGGATGTATTTCTGGTAGATCCGGAAGAGAAACGCATCGAAAAGTTTGATTTTGAAAAAACCGAGAGTTTTTTTGCCTGCGGAAACCATGAAAACCTGCAAAAGCATATTTTCAGGATCTCGGAAAACAATATCCTGCATTTAAGAGGAAAAGCAGATATAGAGATCGATCCTCTGGCAGAATCGGAGTTTCTAAGAAATGATATACTGACCCGTTTAAGTAATAAAGAGAATGTACATTGGAGCTGGAATTCAGAAGACGGAAAGCAGGAATTTAAGAATATAACTATAGAAGCCGGTAAGATCGTTCTTCATAAGGATAAGGGAGAACTGATGCCGGACGAAGAAGGAAACAGATATGTAGAATGTGAATTTTTTGAACATGATACTGAACTGAGGATCAGAGGCTGCTGTCTCAGCGGCAGATCAGCGGAAAGGATCCGCTCAGACGGATTATACTTCGGTGAGTTCCGGCTCTCGGATAAGGAAGGCGGGTACTGTTTCGGACGTATTCCTGCACCTTATGAGGAGTTTTTCATCCGTTCTGACGATGTACTGACAAAGCGCGGAGCGCAGGTAGCAGTGAGCTTCGATATGTCGATCATCACTTACGAAGCCTTCGATCACAGCGGCCCGCAATATAATTACGGTGAGCTGGTCATCGATAAAAAAGCGGCTGTAGTACAGGAACCGGATGATGTATATGTGAATGAAGTCATATGGGAGTACTACAACGGACTCGGATGGCATGTATTAAATGTATCCGGATCGGTAAATCCTTTCTCGGGTCAGTCAGATGAATCACTGGTGCTGACATTTACTGTTCCGGAGGATATTCAGGAAACAGAAGTAAATGCGGTTAACGGCTATTTTATAAGAGCTCGTGTAGTAAGTGTAGAAAATGCTTACAGCATCAGACCCAGATGGCTGCTTCCGTTTGTAAAGCGCGTCGATCTGGAATGGGCATATGCAACAGAAAGACCAGCAGAAAGACTTGAGGCTTTGAATAATGCAGAGCAGGAAGAAGCAAAGGAATGGGATGGCGTAAGCCAGCTTGCATTTACGGTCTATAAAGACATGCAGGACGAAATCCCGGCAATCTATATGAGGTTTGACAGACCTTTATCCGGGATGCCGTTGTCCATGATGTTTGTTATAAGCAATCACTCAGGTATAAGTGGAAAATTAAAGTTTGAACTGTGGACAGGAAAAAGATTTGATCCGGTTCACATAGTGGATGATACAGGAAACTTTGTACACTCAGGACCGGTATTTCTCTATTTCAACAGGACGTCCGAAATAGGCAGATTTTTTGGCATGGATGGATATTGGCTGCGTATAACGGCAGGTTACAATCCGATCCGCGAAAATATCTCAGCGCCGTTAGTTTCATTCATCGACTTTAATGTGACAAAGGCAGTTCAGAGACAGCATGCTGAGGATGAACTGTTTTCAGCAGACTCGTATGAGGAAAACAGACGTATACAGCTCTTAAATGTACCTGTGATAAAGACAGAAGTATGGGTAAATGAGACCAGGGGAATAAAATCCGAAACCATAAATATGCTTGAAAGGGATTATCCGGAAGATATCCGTAAGATGGAAAACGAGGATGGTGAGATTAACTACTGGATACGCTGGAAGCGGATCAGAGAGTGTGATACGGCGGAAAGCGAAGACAGGATATACCGACTGGATCCGTACACAGGAGTGATCACATTTGGTGATGGCAGATACGGAAAGATAATTCCGGAAGGTTTTGAAAATATCCGGGTTTCTTATACTTACGGCGGAGGGGCAGAAGGAAACGCAGAGGCAGGCGAGCTTCAGGATTTTCTGATACCTATCCCACGTATCTCGGGAGTTAGAAATGTAATTGCCATGAATGGCGGTACAGGAAAGATCGGAAGAGAACGGATAGAAAAATACGGAAAATTTAGGATACGTCATCAGGACAGGGCGATAGGAATAACGGACTTTGATCAACTGATATATGAGAACTTTGGTAATGTGGCCCATGTAAAGAGCTTTGACGGTATTGATGAATTTGGAAAAAAAATGCCGGGACATATCACTGTAGTTATAACCGGTATGTCAGGCGGAAATGAGCGGACTAATCAGGAACTTTGTGCACATGTTAAATCCTTCCTGGAAGAGAGATGTGACTGTACACTTATTTCTTCTGGATTTTTATCGGTCCTGACTTCTATAGAGATGGAGGTCACGGCAGATATCGAGGTGTTTATCACATCGCCGGATAATGCGGCAGCCGTACAGCAGGAAATCCAGGATGCGCTGGAAAACCTCATAAATGTGCGATGGGCAGAAAGAGACATAGGTGATCAGATAAGGATAAGCGAAGTCTACACGGTTCTCAAAAACATTCATGAGATCCGTTCAGTCCGAAAAGTTATCCTCGAAGGTGTTATGTACGAAAACGGAAAGAAGATACTGGTACCTATAGAATCCGATTCGAATCTTCCGTTCGTCACGGTAAAGAGCGGAGAACACAGGATCGTCATTGATCTGTAAGGATCTTTAATGTAAGGAAAAGTCATGATTCAGTCAAAAAACCTGGACAATCAGACATTTGAAGAGATTACGGCACACTCCGTATCACGAATCCCCGGACTTTCCGGAAACTGGACAAATTTCAACTTGTCCGATCCCGGAATAACGCTCGTGGATCTGTTTGCATGGTACAAAGAAATGCAGCAGTACCAGCTGAACTATTTTAGTGATGAGATCGCGGAAAGGCTTCTGGCTCTTACAGGAACACATCTTTTACACGAAAAAGCAGCAGAATGTATGCTGAAGATATATGAAGACCCTGAGCGGGACTATCCTGTTCTCACAAGGCTCGAAACAAAAGAAGGCATTGTCTTTGAGCTTGCGGAAAAAATACCGGATACTCTGCCGCAGCTCACAGGAGTTCATATTATCGATGGGCGAAGAGCCGTTGATGTGAGACCACTTTTAAGGGAAGGTGCAGGTTTCAGCCCCTTTAACTTTGAAGGCGAGAGGCAGACAGAGATTGTTCTGGAATTTGATACCGAGGATACGGAAATATCCGTGTGGTTTGAAATATCTGAGCACAGCAGGACAAAACGAAATCCGGTTGAGGAGGGAACGGAAGCCCCGAGGATAATAGAATGGTTTTCTGAGACACTGTCAGATGATCCGGTAGTAACAGATGAAACCAATTCACTTTCACATAGCGGACGGATCACTTTTAAGCTGGATGGCAAACACATTATAGGAACACTTGTTGATCCTGGATGTGAAGAGGAAGTGATCATAAAGAATATTGAGGTTGGTCATTTCAGAGCTATCCAAAAGCAGACTATTTCGGACATCAGAAAATTCACGGCGGAGAGTGTACCGGAATATAAGCTGTCCTTTGACGACGCACTCGGATTTGTTGGAGAGCCTACAGCCTTTGTCCGAAAAGCAGTAGGCTGGACACAGGCAGAAGTAAAGAAAGAGGATGAGGGTGAGAACCTCAGGACGTTTTCAGTCAACACTGAGGAAGCTCTGCAGGACGGACAGGAAAACCTGAAGGTCTGCATGACGGATCCTATTCATTTTTATGATATGTTTTTTGATTCGACCGGTATGCCGGGACAGGAAATACAGCTGGAACTAAACGGAAAAATGCCGGTTCATGATTATTTCACTCTTATCTGCGATACAAGAGAACCGGACGGAACGATAGCACAGGAAGAATGGCATGAAGTAAATGATTTTTATTCCTGTGACAGTCGCTCGAGAGTTTTTATGTATGACAGTGAGAGAGAATGCATCATTTTTGGAGATGGAAAAAAAGGAGCGATAGTTCCTGCCGGAAAGAATGCGATATTTGTAGCAGAAATGGCACTGTCAGAGTGTGCAGGAGGAAATATTCCTCAAAATGCAGGGCTGTATTTCAGTGAAAACTTGCAGCAGATAGAAAATGATGAAGCATCAGGCGGAAGGAACCGTGAAACAGTAAGTGATGCGATGATGCGGTTTAGATATCGCCTGACACATACGAGGAAATGCGTGACACAGGCTGATTTTGAGCGGGCGGCAAAGGAAACGCCGGGTTTTAGAGTGCTGGAAGCCAGGGCCATAGCCGGATTTGACCGCAGAGAACCTACACGGAAAGCCCGTTGTCCTGTGGTTACAGTAGTGGTTGTCCCGGATTCTGATGAGATAAATCCTGTTCCTGATGAAAGATTTATAAGGGCGGTATCAAAGAACATCGAGGCTCGCAGAACAGTGGGAACAATGGTCAGAGTGACGGGGCCGGTTTATATCCCGGTGGATGTGAGTCTGGAGATCATGGCAGATGAAGATATTTCATCCGAGGAGATCAGAAAGCGTATATCAGAAAGCTTCCAGATAGGAAGGCGTCGAAAGATCGGAGATGCGATAGCGCTTATGGATATTGAAACGGCAGTTGCCGAGATACGGGGAGTATTGAGCGTAAGCCGTATAAATATCTCTACGTCATCGCCGGAATGTGCAAGAAATGCATATGGAGATCTTGTGATACCAAAGGATGCAATAGCATATCTAAGGAAATTGAGAGTATCAGGGAGATAAATGGTAAATGGGCGGACAACAGAAACAATTGCATTTCTGCAGATCGGAAGACTGGAAATGCTGTGATCAGAAAGGGTTTCTGAAAGACGGGGACTCTTTGAAGCTGGATATCCGTAATACACGATCGGCATTTCTGATCCTTCCCGTTATAGACAGCGGTGAAACAGGATTTGAATGGGACCGGATGACCATAAAAGGTTTTTTTACGGAGAATACTGCTGTAAGTGCTTATGCATATGCCTGGGACGGTACAGGTGAAGCACCGGAATTTGATATGAGTGAAACGGACGAGCAGATCCGGAGAAAACTCTATGTAATGGCAGGGTTGCCGGTGCCAAGGGCAAATGACTGCCTGTTAAACCGGAGCGGCAGATATATACGGCTGGGTCTTGAGTTTTCCGCAGGCGGAACGGATGCACCTGTCCTTGAGGAGATCGCGATCAGTACAGATGGTGATCATATGGTGGACTATCTGCCGGCGATCTATCAGAAAGATGAATTTACCCGTCGTTTTTTATCGGTGTATAACAGCATGTTCCTTGATCTGGAGAAAAAGATTAGTTCGCTGCCTTCGCTTTTTGATATAGATACGGAAGGCATGGATAACCTCATGATGTTAGCCGAGTGGCTATCGATCGTGGGAAACAGATATGCTGATGATCGGATCAGAGAATGGATAAGAAATGCTTTTGTAAATTATGAAACAATGTTCACCCGCGAAGGAATACTACGATCCGTAAAGCGTCTCACAGGAAAGGATGCGCTGATAATAGAGTTTTTTGAGGTTGATCCGCAGAATCCGGATTGTCCGGACTCTGAAGTATATGAATCACTTTACGGAAATGATCCTTACACATTTTTTATACTGCTCCCGGAGGATACCTTTAAGAGCCGGGATGACAAGGAGTTTTTTATCCGTAATATGAAAACTCTAACTCCTGCAGGCAGAAAGATGGAATTGATCGTCCTGAAAAATGGTCTGCAGCTTGGATGGCATTCATATCTCGGTGTTAATTCCATAGTCGGTGATTACACAACGGTTAAGATTGATGAAAGTACGGCACTTCAGCTTGATACGGTGATCGGAGGAGACGGCAGCGATGGCTAATGATTTTTTTCCAATTGAGAGAAACAGATATTTTTATGGCAAGCTTCTGACTGTCCGTGATTTTGAGGCGGAACAGGACTATACGAGAAACAAACATCGTCTGATGAATCTGGCAATGAACGGATCCGGAATCGTATTTGGTCTGGGTGTTAGTGCAAGCGATGATTCGACACTACTTATAGAGAGCGGTCTGGCGCTTGACGGAAATGGTCGTGAGATCGTGGTTGAAAGCTCTATCATCAGAAAGATCGCGATGATAGATGGATCTGACAATCTAAAGGATTCTGATGATGCGTGGCTGTGTCTGGCCTATGCGGAGAAAGAGACAAAACCTGTCAATGCGGTAAATTCCGGTAATCAGGAAAACAGCCAGTACAATATGACGAGGGAAACTTATAAGCTGTATCTTACAGCTGAGGCACCGGATTACAAAGAAATCCTTAAGTCTGAAGGATATCGAAATGTCACGACTATCTACGACGAAAAGCATCTGACTATCCTTTTTGCGGTGGACGATCTGGCAGTTGCAGGAGATGAGATCTCTGCGCATTTCCTGATCATAAAAGATTACAATACACCGCCGGTTCACTTTACTCTTTCCGGTGAAAGTGAATTTACGGATGATGGAAAGATAACACTTGAGTATTCTCAGGATTCCTCTGAGAAGAGACAGTGCTTAATGACGTCCCTGCCCATAGCTGTCAGAGGTGTTACAACACTGTCAGATAATCTTTTCAGCGGAAATGTAGAACTTAATCTGGAGATAGGCACGAGACACTATAAGAATTACATAGAGATACCGGCTCTTCTCATGGTCACAAACACAGCACGTGAGCTGGAAGAAATAAGGAGACACAGGGACAATCTTGCGGAACATATCCGTGAAAAAGATATTCCTATCTATCTTTCAAAGATAGAACTTATTCATTCTACCGGAAATATCTTTATAAACACTCTGACGGATCTGCCTTTTGATCAGAAGATCAGAAAGGAAACGAGAAAGAGTGGTTCAACCGGTCAGCAGATAGAAGTAAAGACAAATGTGCGTCAGCTGGATTACTGGCAGAAACCGGATGTAAGAGCTTCATTTAATCCCGGAAGCGGGAGACTTAATCTGGACTTCGGTATCCCGTCACCTGAGCAGTATGACTATGCGATAAGTCATGGCGTGGTTGATATGGAGATGCCCGGCGGAATCAAGGTAAATGCCAGATTTTTCTCAGAGGAGATACCGCATGGACTCGGTCCCGGCGCAGTGGATGTAAGACTTTCAGTGGAATTTGATGATAATGGAGATAAAGCACTGCTTATTGGTAACCGTGAAGTATTTAAGTCGAAAAATTCCGGCATAGAGCCGCCATGGGTAGAAACAAGCGTGATCGTTTATCCGGAACGCGGAACAATGAAGATCGGTGTATGGCTTCATGATACAGTTAGCGGCAACAGGATAAAGATCCACTACTTCGCACAGAAACCGGAACGTGATACAGACAGAATACTTAATCGTTCAAGACCTGAGATCAGGATATTACCGGAAGTAACCAGGATCTCTGCCGGAGACAGACTTCACTTCAGAGCAATTGTCGAGGGAACAGATGATAAGACAGTTGAGTTCTCGGTTGTTGATGAAAACGGCGGCATTATCGATCAGAACGGTGTTTACAAGGCTCCCGAGAAACCGGGTACATATGAAGTTATGGCAAAGTCTATTGCAGATCCGGATGTAAGAGCATCTGCATTCGTAATTATTGAGTGATAAAAAGGGTAAACCTGTTTTCAGGGAAGAGACAGGGGATAGAGGATATGAGTGGAGCAGAGCTGATTCAGGGCAAGTATAAAATTGAATGTACGCTTAGGGAGTCTGAAGATTATGTGGCTTACCGGGCAGTAGATATTGAGGACAGAGAGAAAAAATCCGTGATCCTTAATGTTTACAGCGGACAGTACGTAAAGGAATTTGTAAAAGTCTTTCATGACCTGGGTAATTGCGGGGATTATAAGGGAATGTTCCTTTACGATGGTAAGATTGCGTCAATTTTTAAGTGGAATACGGGAGAAAATTTTTCTCAGATCTTTAAGAAAAAGGCGGACTTAAGTATAGAATACCGGATGAAATCCGGGGATCAGCTCTTTCATATAGGTCTGCTCGTTGACTCATATCCGGAAGAAATACGCCGGAGTGTACTTTGTGATGATAATTTCAGGGTGAAACAGGCATCGGAGGAGATCGTACTGAACTTCCTTATCAGTCCAGATAAAAAGCATGTATCAGTAGCCAAAGTCATAGAAAGTAAGGTCAGGACTGTATTTCCAAGAG
Source organism: Lachnospiraceae bacterium MC2017 (assembly GCA_000701625.1). Taxonomy (GTDB): domain Bacteria; phylum Bacillota; class Clostridia; order Lachnospirales; family Lachnospiraceae; genus NK4A144. The sequence continues at coordinate 74,961 of JNJK01000005.1, read as the reverse complement.
GTTTCACCGTACCTATAGTTCAGAGAGAATTCTTTTTGAGTCTCGAAGAAAAACCTCCGGAAGACGGAAAAGAATTATTTGAGCGGTGGAGAGAGTATAAAGAACCGATAGCTGATGCATGGAAAAAATCTATGAAACGCGGAAGCATAGAGAGGTTCTTTGAAATCATATTCATGAACATCAAATGGTTCTTTAAGTACTATTTCAGGAAATGGAGGAGAAAAAGATGAGACGACTTGCAAAATTCGGTCTATATTTGACAATCCTTTTGATCCTGAATGTTATTGGAAGTAAAGTGTATTATGGTTTTATCGATGATACGTTCGAAAGTGCAGTCTTTAATGAAGCGCCGGATCCCATGCTCATAACTCATGGCGGAAATTACACGTATCTCGTTGAATCTAAAATACAAACATACGAAAATGACGTATATTTGCTGGTCAGAATCGATAACACCGGCAAGTATAAGGCTTCAACAAATATAAGGCAGTTTGGAATAGACGGGATAAGAAATTTTGACGAGGCATATACAACAGGTGATGGCGATCTGTATATTATTATAGAAAATGTGGATGGCCTGCATCAGTTGTATTTCCTTGGGGCAAAGTCAAACAGGGCAGTATGCTGTTACTCTACAGCAGAGGGAGAAGATGCAGAAATCTACGGATTGATAGAGGACAAAAAGAAAACCACCTTTTTGGTAAAGTCGGGTAAAAGTGTAAGTGTCTATTATTTTAATGAAGACAAGAAGAGTTCGGAAAAGATAGAAGAGATCGATATTTCCGGCTATGCTTCGGATGACCGGTTATTTCATGTGCTTTCAGATGGCAGGAGGATCTATGTCAAAGGAAACATGCTCTTTTATGGTCAGCAAAAAATACGTCTGAAGAAAGAAACTATAGTCGGAGATGTATTCAAAGTTGGAGAAAATGCTTATATCTATGACTATGGCAGCGGCATAATATATAGTGTGAACTTTGAAACAAAGAGCATGACCAATATTTTTGCCATTGATAGCTGGACTAAGGGTCTGACAGATCTATATATAGATATGGATGGCGAGATATGGATGATAGACGATGCGGACAAAATTCTATATCTCAGAAACGGATCGCTCCATGACATTAGTGACGCCAAAAGAAGACCGATATATTTTTCTATAATAATTCTGGTCATCTTTGAGTTTTTTATGATGTTTTTTGCACTGCTTATATGGTATTTTCCATCGCAGGTTCTCAAGATGCACATCTCTTTTACGATCAGATGGGCGGTATTGCTTGCTATCTATTTCTATTTGATAAGTTCGTTGCTGGACGGATTTTTCTATATAGATGTTTTCGCGCAGCAGAATGAGCAGATGAACACGCTTGTAAATGCGATAAATGTCGGCAGTGAAAAGATTGAAGATTTTGAAAAGATGAAACTTATCAGATCCGATGCCACTCGTTTAATAATGACAAAGAAAAGTGACGGAAAGATTTACTATGAAAAAAACGGGCGGAACAGGATCATTGATAGCCTGTACTATAGTTCAAAATTTAAAGAAGCTGTTGAAGAAGCGTTAAACTGTGATGAAATTGGAGACACACATTCAACGTTCTATACGATATGCGGAAAGTATTATTATGTTTCAGCTATAAAAATTGATGATAAGAGCGTCCGTGTATTAAGTGTGCATAGGAGAGAAGATGAGTCTGAAGCGTATACACACCTGATGCTGCAGCTGATAACGGTCAGATTTATGTTCATAATTTTGTGGTTCATCATAATGATCCTGCTGCTTTCATTTAGATCAAGGATCAATAAAACTTCGCGCAGGATCCATAATCTCATAAATGAAACAAAGCCGGTACGGGATCGGGTAGGAGATGAAATAAGTGCCTTGAACGATGCGTTGGATACGGCTTCTCTTGAACTACGTGCAAAGATCAGAGAAGTGGATGAACATAATGCTGCTTATGAACGTTTCCTGCCTGATAATATGCTGAAGCTCTTAAAGGTTCAGACAGTTTACGATCTTTCACGCGAAACATGTGCAGAAGAGCGGCTTATTATGATGACTGTATCATTTAGATTTGCTTCATTCAGCTATGATGAGTCTCAAAAGGTTATTTATGATCGTCTGAATCATGTAATAGAGAGAACAGGAGAAATTCTCAATACATATAAGGGCATGGTTCTGGATTACCGACACGATGGTTTTACCGCTCTTTTCAATAATAAGAATTATGATGCCATAAGAGCTGCGATAGAGATCAGTCAGGAATTCCAGATGGAAAAGGAGATAACGGTTCATATCACTATAGATACGAGTCTCGTTATGACAGGAATCGTCGGTACGGTTGAGAAATATCAACCTATATCGATCTCTCCGAGTTTCTCTATCACCGGAGATATGCTGAAACTTTTTGATCGTTTCGAAGCCGGTATCCTCTGCACGGAAAATGCGGCAGAATTAGTAAGGAATTATGATTCCAGATATATAGGCAAACTCAAGATCCAGGATGAAGAGATCAGGATTTATGAGATCTATGAGGGAGATATGCCTGATATCAGCAGAAAGAAAAAAGAATTTGAAAAAACTTTTGCGGAAGGAATTTATGCTTTCTACATCGGAGATTACAGGACTGCAAGAGCAGATTTTCTTGAAGTTGTACGTGAAGATGCTTATGACGGTCCGGCAAAATTCTATCTGTATATGGCAGACAAGTATGCAGAGGCAAAAGATCCGCCAAAGGAGTTTTATCTGAACTTGCTTTAAGGTCAAAGAGTTGATCCTGTCTGGCAGTAAAAAAGGATCGGTGGGGGAACGACTTTATGTTTGAGAGTTTTTTCAGACAATTGATACAGAGTTTCGGGGTAGTATTCCGTACGATGCGCGCATTCTTCATGAGATTTCTGACAAGTATCGGGGCCAGGATCAGAAGTATGACCAGTGTTACGAGGTATGCTTCACAGATAGGTCCCAAGGTACTCGATGCGGCAGCCTCTACAGGAAAGAAACCTGCGAAAAAGGAAGACTATATCGAAACCGGCAGCCTTCTTATATCCAAGTCGTTGATCATAACGGTATTACTGGTGATAATCATCGGAACGATCTTTATGATCACTATCGGATGGCCTTTTATAGTAAGTACCTTTTTGACAAAGCATATGTGGAATGAGGATCCGAAAGTAAAAAGCTATTCCGGTAAGGTCATCCTTTACTATGATGAAAAAAAGAAAATGCCGGAGTTTAAAGGACGCCTTAAGGACGGTAAAAAGATCAAAGAAGGAACAGAATACGATAAGAATGATCGTGTAGTTTTTCAGGGCCACTATGAAGACAATGTTTACAGTGGTTATGGAGAAGAATCGGTCGACGGAACCCTGGTCTACAAGGGAAATTTCGCAAACGGTAAATACGAAGGTGAGGGAATTCAGAAGGATGCGAACGGCTTCCTAAAGTATGAGGGAACCTTTTCAAATGGAGAATACGAGGGCACCGGTAAGGTTTATGAAATGAACGACCTGGTATATGAAGGAGAATTGTCCAAGGGGCTCTATGAAGGAAAAGGAAAGCTGTATAAAGATAAGATACTTGTCTATTCGGGATCTTTTTCCGCAGGTGAGTACGATGGTTTTGGAAAACTCTACGAGAATGGGGAAGTGGTATATGACGGATCTTTCTCAGCAGGGGTAAAGTCAGGAAGAGGTGTCGCATACAAAAAAAAGCACATGATCTATAAAGGGGACTTTGAGGAAGATACCTATAACGGAACAGGTGTTGCGTACAATGATAATGGAATACTCGTCTATAAAGGAGGATTTGTGGACGGTCTGTATTCCGGTTCCGGTTCCCTGACTCTGAAAAACGGTGAAGTCATAAAGGGTGAATTTGAAGCCGGAAAGATCATCGGTGATGCAAAGTGCTTTAAGGATGACAAGTTATTTTATGAAGGCAGTCTCGATGGTAATATTCCTGACGGAAACGGAAAATTATACAGCAACGGAAACCTCGTGTATGAGGGTCCGGTAAACGGCGGTACGGTTGACGGCGCAGCTCTCTTAGGTCTGAGCTATGAGGATATACAGAGCGCATTTCAGAATAGCGGCAGGAGATATCTTTATGAAAACTCCTTTGCGCTGCAGATTCCAAAGCTTGGCACTACGGTAGTGTTTTCGCTCGCAACTGATGATGAGGATCCCATGGTTACGGACGTATTTATATATGATCCGCAGTCAGTTACGGATCTGGATCTCATGGAATGGAAAACCCCGGAAGATTATGCGGAAGCAGTAAGTGACGAGATCGCGGAGGGAATAACAGTACGCAAGGTAAAGGTCAAGCAGGATGCGCTTTCTATAAAAGAAATACCCGCAAAATACAGTTCGGCGGATTATTATGTGCCTTTTGTGTCAGATGACAGCATTCTTCGATTTTGGTATGAAGACACCACGAATGAGGTGGTTTTTTATCAGTGGACTTCATATTCCGGAGATTCGTTACTGGATGATGAAAAAGACGAAGGGAATGGCGCGGAAGAACGTGTGAAAGCAGTTCTCGCAAAAATCGGTCTCGATATTTCTGATGATGATCCAGGAAGCGGAGATGCAGGAGCCGGTGCTGCGGCAGGTGACGCAGATGCCGGCGGAGCGGCAGCAGACGGAGCGGACGCAGGAGCGGTAGCAGGCGGAGCGAACGCAGGAGCCGCAGCAGGCGGAGCAGATGCAGGAGCCGCAGCAGGCGGAGCGGATGCAGGAGCCGCAGCAGGCGGAGCGAACGCAGGAACCGCAGCCGGTGGAGCAGCCACAGGTGGAGCAAAGGCAGCGGCTGCAGCAAAGGCAAGTGTTCCCCAGAATCCATATTATGGTACAGCAAAAGTTGACGACCTTATAAGTAAGGCAACACCAAAAGACCGACATAAGGTCTTAAAAAAGCTCATTACATACTACAAAGCAGCAGAACATGCTTCTGCAAATGCAGAACAGACAGAAGCAGTACAGAAATCACTTGAAAAAGCCATATCTGATAATTCTATGGGTGACGATAGCTACGACCGCATAAGAGAACTAAAAAAGACCGAGCGTAAGCTTAAACTCAATACAGTCAAAGAAGAAACGGATATGTCGCAGATTTTTAATGAGATTAACGGTCTGACGTATGGTGGAAACGCATCCGGAGCAGATCTGAGCTCTCTGGCAGTATATTTTGATGCATCTGGTATCGATAAGGAAGAACTGGCGAAAGCAGGTCTGGATGCAGCGCTTAAAAAGACTGCGGAGCAGCATGCCGCAGATATGGAACGATATCAAAAAAATGCCCAGGAAACAATAGAGAATTTTAAGAAACTCGCAGAGGAAAAGGGTTATCACATCTTTGATGATATAAGTGATGGATACGATGATGATGATGACGACGATACAGAAGTCTCAGATGGCGAAGATGACACACAATGGGCATACAGCGACGACGCACTGGGATTTGCCGAGGAACAGTCAGACCGATTGCTGTATATGCTCATCCAGTCGATGAAGACAATGCAGGAACAGGGACAGCCTGTACCCGGAGAAATTGATGAACACGGACTTTACCGGCTTCTCCAGGATGAACTTATACAGCTGCAGCTTGCCGGATTAAATATTCAGGACGCTATCGATGATTATAAGGATGCAAAGAAACACGCAGATCGCGTCGAGAAGAAGTATTCACTTGGTGATGCAGAGGAAAAGGATGTAACGGACGCAAAGGTAGATGTCGTAAATACGGTTACAGCACTTAATAACAACATTATTTCCTTTGCGGAAGTGGCGGCTGATCTAAATGAGATGACAGACGGTTATATTTCCAGAACCTTTAATTGGCATGCGGATTGCTTCCCGGATGAAGAGACGCTGGCGGCTCTGGCGCAGGAGGAAGCAGCTGCCGCAGCTGCAGCTGCGGAAACCGCCGTGGCTCAATAGTCATATGAAGTCAGGTGGTTACACAGCGTCACCGTAAAAGCAGAAATACTTAGGAGAAAGTATGGCAGATTACACGGCGATTTATGAAACAGGAAATGCAATTGTGGAAATACTGCGGGATGCCATGACACCGGAGCCTGTGAGCAAGAGAGAGATGATAGCCATGTGTTCACCCTATGAACCTGACAACAATCAGCTCACAGTCCACCTGTATCATGTGGAAAAAGACACGCAGTTTGAATCTCCGTCATTTCGTCCGGCAGGACCATATAAAATGGAGATGTCACCGACGATCATAAATGCATATTATCTCGTGACGGCTCATTCACAGGCACCACTCCAGATAAGAGAAGCAGATATGTACAGGATACTCGGGGCGGCTGTGCAGGCAATATCCGATATGCCGACCATAGGAAAGAAGTATTTAAACGGTTCTCTGGCGTCAGAGCAGGCAAATATACATCTCGAAATAGAAAATAATGATTTCGAAAAGATGATGAAGATCTGGAACAATACACAGTCTCCATATAAAGCATCTATAGTCGTGAAGGCTACGGGAGTAGAGATCAGCTCTAAGCGTACAAAGAAGATCAGCCGTGTAATGGATGCAGAACTTACGGTGGAGCAGAAAGCGCAGGGGATCAGATGATTAGTTTCAAGGTAGGAGCAGTACTGAGAATAACAGACGGCTTTACGGGAAATCCGGTACCTATGGGGACTTTCCGCTCAGAAATCGATGATCGTCCTGTAATACCGCTGTCAAAAGGTGAAGGATACTTTGTATTTCTGAATCTGGAAGGCGGAGAGCATAAGATACGGATAAGCAGTGCAGTGTATCAGGACGAAGAAGTTACTGTAGATGTAATGGGAAAACCTGCCGTGCAGGTAGTGACTCTTAAACCCGGTAAGTATTACCGTTACGGCTCGGATGCAAGGCATTATGAGATACAAGCTTATACAGACAATGTCTGGGCAGCGGGTGATACAGACGGAATGGGATTAAAAGTCGCAGAGGATAAGGCAGAAAAAGGAAAAACAGAAGCTTCGGTCTTTGCATCGGCAGCATTTGCTAAACACAGCTATCCTGACAATTTTTTGATTTATGACGGAAAAAACTCGGAAATAATCTGTGTAGAAACTGTTGATGACGGAGTGGCGACTTTTACTACGCCATTAAAAAACAATCATAAAAGAGGCGTTCGTTTATTACCGGCTCAAAACTTTCATGTGTCAAATGGAAGCGTATGCGCGGTTCTTAGAGACGTGGATAAGATACAGGTTTTTAGTAAAGACGGGGAGAAGCCTGTAGAGTATACAAACAGTAACGATCCAGAATAGTTACATTAATTGATGGGAGGGTATCACATGGGTTCTAATCCGGTAACACAAGGATGTGTATGTCAATGTTCTTTTGGTTCAGTTCCGTTTCCGATAGCAACGACATCGGTTCCAAACGTAAAGTTTTGTTTTATGCAGGCGGCGGTACTTACCGATAATAAGCCTTTTATGTTTGGCACGTGTATAAGTCCTATGCAGCCATCCATGGCTACGGGAGTACCGGGACCGTGTCTCGCTGCAGCTCAGATAAGTGCACCCTGGACACCGGCATCACTCACAGTAAAGATAGGCGGAAAACCGGCGGTAAATAAAGACGCAAAGCTCATGTGCAATATGGGCGGAGTGATATCAGTAAATATGGCACCGGCGATGAACGTAAAGATAGGGTGAGTTATGGATCTCCTTGAACTGGAAATAGAAGATGAAGATATCCGTATGGATCTCATAAATGAGCCATACGAAACACAGGACGATTTTTTGCATGATGCGGCAGCTATGCTGGATCACAGGCTTTATCTGTATTACAAGTATCATCAGTGGGTAGGACCTGAAAATGACATGAAAAATATGCTGGGACTCGTGGTGACCCGTCATGAGTTTGAGCACAATCTGTCAAAGGCTGCGGAAGTTCGTCTCCTGGATAAATGCGATGGATCGGAAAAGGCTGAACTTACGGCAGACAGGGAATTACTTGAGAGCCGTCTGAAAAAGACGAAGGCTGATAATTTTCCTTTTGCCAGACTTTTCTATAGATTCAACCTTTCATATGCAGAAAAATGTACAGTACTTTTAAGCTTTTTTTCGATAAATGCCGATAAATACAGAAAGATAGATGCTTATCTGCAGGATGATGTTGCAAGAAAGCACCCTGAGATCTCTTTTGTATCCGATCTTTTCGGTGATGAAATACCGATCCCTGAGATGAAGCGGAAATTTATCGAGCCGTCTCCGTTTCTTTCACTTTTTTGTACGGGAGAATTAAAAAAGAGTCTTTTGTCACTTAGAAGCGAAGTGCTGGCCTTTTTATATGGAAGTGAAGTACTGCCAAGCGGATTTCATCTATACAGGGCAGGTGAGGAAATGCCGCTTCTCATCCGCAAGGACGTGGGAAAACGTCTGGATGCGGTATTTGGTATCGAACGCAGTGCGGTGATGATATCCGGTCGTAAAGGTATAGGCAGAGAATATCAGGCTGTCAGTGCAGCATCGAGGAACGGACATCATTCGCTCGTAGCTGACCTTGAATTTGCAGATAAAAAAACAGAGGCACTTAAAGAAGCCGATATGCTCAGCAGGCTCTTTGACGCTGTTCTCATAGTAAAAGGGATGGAAGAAGATGATGATGGGCTGCCTGTTTTATCAGACAATGAATTAAAAGCAGAACTGGAAAAACTACAGCCTGCCGTATCACCTTTATTTTTATTGTCGGAAAGAATGCTGCATCTGCATCTAAAACTGTCTGCCATAAGTATAGAGCTCGAAGATACGACGGTAGATGAAAGAATAGAGCTTTTTAAGGATGGCTTTAAAAATGTGGAACTGTCTGAAGGTGTGGCGATAGATGAAGTTGCTGTAAAGTTTCACTTCACGCCTATGCAGATAAGAGATGCGAGCAGAAGGGCAGAGGGAATCTACAAGGTCGACAGGAGTCCTCTTTCTGAAGATACCGTAAGTGAATGCTGCTACGGCGAGGTTGTGACGAAGCTTGATCAGCTGGCACGCCGTGTTAAGGGAAAGTATACCTGGGATGATATTGTCATTCCTCATGAGATAAAGAGACTCGTAAAACAGGCGATCGCTCATGTGAAGTACCATCACAAAATCTACAGTGAGTGGGGATTTGGAAAGAAGCTTACCTACGGCACCGGAGTATCCATACTCTTTGCCGGAGTTCCCGGCACAGGTAAGACTATGTGTGCCCAGATAATCGCCCGTGAGCTTAGTATGGAGATGTACAAGGTAAATCTGTCCCAGATCGTCAGTAAGTATATAGGTGAGACGGAGAAAAACCTGCAGGCTGTATTTACGGAAGCGAGAAATTCCAATTGTATCCTGTTTTTTGACGAGTGTGACTCTCTTTTCGGAAAGAGAAGCTCGGAAGTAAAGGATTCAAATGACAGGAATGCAAACGTAGAGACAGCGTATCTCTTACAGCAGATCGAAGAATATGACGGTGTCTGTATCCTTGCAACGAATCTTTTGCAGAATATAGATGAAGCTTTCTTACGTAGGATTACTTTTGTCGTTCACTTCCCGTTTCCTGATGCAGGATCAAGAGAAGAGATCTTTAAGAGGACATTTCCAAAGGATATGCCTCTTTCTGATGACATTGACTGGAAGTTTATCTCCGGAAAATTTGAACTTTCCGGTGGTTATATCAAAAATATCGTTCTTTCCGCGTCATTTCTCGCGGCAGAGGAAGACACCATCGTGTCTATGCGCCACATGGTAAATGCAGCCGTTGACGAGATGCGAAAGAACGGGATCGTCGTGGTCCGTGAGACTCTTGCAGAATATGCGGATCTCCTCGACGAACAGAGACGGTAGCACGTAAACGTATATGAGCAGCTTAACTATTGATAAAAAATGGGGAGAAACGGTATGGGAGATGCACTCCACCTGGTAAGGGTGAGGGAAGGACTGGTAAATTACTATTCCTACATCCCGGAAAACTTAATATATCTCCTGCATGATACAAGTACTGTTGCTGTATCCGCAGTATGGCGACAGACGATCTGTGGTACAGCTATAGCTGAGAGGATAGGAGATGCGGTAGAACTCCGCAGTATCTATGTGGATTCGGCTTATCGGAATATAGGCCTGGCGGTCTATATACTGAAAGGTCTCATAGCAACTGCCCGTGAAGAAGGTGTGACGGAAGTCTACGCGCATTACACCAGGAAAACTCTGAGCAAACACGAAAGCATACTCACAAGATCAGGGTTTGAAAAACCGAAGGCTTCGGCGGACGGATTTACCATTGCAGTAGGTGAGATACCGGCAATCCCGGATCCGGACATCCCATACAAGGATTACACCCTTGAAAATGCACCGGAGGAACTATTGGATACGTACAGAAATATGTGCAGGAGAAATGAACTTCCGGGGTATGTAAATGTATTAAATGTCAGAAATCCGCTTAAGGACATCTCGTTTCTCATTGCGGATGGAAAAAAGATCGCAGGGGTACTCATCGGAGAAGAAAATGCGTCAGGGCTTAGACTGGCCGGCCTCTATTCACCACCTGAATACCGTGGAAAGGGACCGTCGATAAAACTACTTAGTCTCGCCCTTACAGAAGCACAGAAGCAGTACCCTAAGGAGACACTGCTTACTATAGATGCGATCTCTAAAGGAGCCATCAGGCTATGTGAGAAATTATTGCCGAGGAATTCCTTGATTTCAAAAGATACAGAAATGTGTGCAGTATGTAAGTGTTATAAAAAAGTGAAGGAGTTTTTATAGATGGGCGCAAAAACTAATGAAAAGAAAATTCCGAAACAGCTTGCGGAAAAGCAGCTTGAAGATATATTGGATGTTGCGGACGGTAAAAAAGAAGAAGTGAGTGTACCTAATTCTGCAAAAAGTGAGGGCGGAACACAGACGGAAACACCCACTGCAACAGAATCAACAGGAACGCAGACGGAAACACCCACTGCAACAGAATCTACAGAAACACAGACGGAAACACCCACTGCAACAGAATCTGCAGAAACGCAGACGGAAACACCCACTACAACAGAAGCTACAGAAACATCCACTATAGCAGAAGCTACAGGTACAAAGACCGAAGAGACTACAGAGGAGGCTGAGAAAGCGAAGCCGCCTGAAGATGTAATGAAAGCTTCGGATGTTCTTGAGAAAGAGATAAAGGAATCAAAGGAGGAAGCCGCTAAAGAAGCATCCGGTGAAGACAAGGATGCAAAACCTAAGAGCGAAGAGAAAGCAAAGCCACTGATCCAGGTCTTTTCTAATAAGTTCAGTTTCGAGGGACTGGCATCACTCTTTAATGGCGGAGGCAATACAAAGAGTGAAGAAGACAAGAAGGCAGAAGAAGATGCTGCAGAAAAAGATGAGGGAGAAGAGAAAAAGGAAGAAAAGGATGAAAAGAAGAGCTTCTGGGGCAAGATCGGTGATGCAGTGACCGGAGGCCTGGCTAAGGTCGGTCCGAAACTCATGGATATGGCATCGAAGAAAGTAGATGAATACATGAAGGATCCGGACAAGCTCAAAGCGGATGCTAAAAAGGTTGGCGGTGCATTAAAGACAGCCGGACAATACGCATGGAAGGGCGTAAAAGCAGTAGGAAGCGGCATCAAAAAGGGTGCAATGGCAATAGGAAGCGGCATCAAGAAAGGCGCAAGTGCAGTTTACAACTCGATCGGTGAGAAGATCTACGGTGAAGATAAATGGGATGAAATGCAGGAAGCAAAGGAAATAGAAACAGAAGAAAAGGAAGAGAAAGAGGCTGAGAAGAAAGAAAGGAAGGGCGAGAGAGAAGCTGAAAGAGAACGGAAACGAGCCGAAAGAGCAAAGGGAAGAGAAGAAAGGAGAGCTGCAAGGAAGGCCGCAAGAGAGGCAAAGAAAAATGGAAAACCTGTCGATGCCAACGCTGAAGGAGAACAAAAGCAGCCGGAAGATGCAGGAAAAGGAAATAATGGTGAAGTAGATCCTAAGACATTTAAGAATTTATTCGGAATAAGTCCGGAAGAGGCTAAAGCGCGTAAAGAGGGAGCAAAAGCCCCTAATGAAGGCGGTGTTAATGACATTCCTGTCGTTAAGAAAAAGAAGCCAAGTAAAAAGGCCTTTAACCCGGAAAGCGAAGCAAAACCTGAGGCATCTGAAAAAATAGCACCTGCCGATCCTGAAAAAATAGCACCTGCCGATCCTGAAAAAATAGCACCTGCCGATCCTGAAAAAATAGCACCTGCCGATCCTGAAAAAACAGCACCTGCAAGCGAACCTGAAAAAACAGAACCTGTGAATGCACCTAACGAAGCCTCGGAAACGCAGCCTGAAGCACACGCAGAAACATCAGTGAACTCTGGAAGTGGGTCAGGAGAAGAACAGCCTGCAGAGGAAGACATATCAGCCAGGTTGGATCGATTGTTGGCACAAGCCCGATCAATGGAGGCCGAGGTAGACAAATTAGAGAGCCGGGAAACGCAGCCTGAAGCACATGCAGAAACATCAGTGAACTCTGGAAGTGGGTCAGGAGAAGAACAGCCTGCAGAGGAAGACGTATCAGCCTGGTTGGATCGATTGTTGGCACAAGCCCGATCAATGGAGGCCGAGGTAGACAAATTACAAAAGAGATCAAGTTCTAATTGAGAAGTTCTTTAATAAGCATGATGAATAACGCGCAATGATGGATGTGAAAAAATATGCAAAAGAAAATGAAAAAAAGAATAGGAAGACTCAGCCTTAAACTTTTTGCATTGTTTTTCTTATTCTCAGTGGGACTTCTGCTGGTTTCTGTAGATTCGGGGTTTAAGATCTTTCGCGGAGCGGCAATCTATCAAAGTCTCGGATTTCAGGAAGGGATAGCGTCATATATATCCAGTCTGGTGGTAGAAAAATATCCTGACTATATGAAATCCGATGAGATATTAAATCAGGATGAGTATGAGAATCTTCAGGAAAGCATCAAGGCGATTACAAGCTCTGTCAAGATGAAACAGGTGATCGTCGTAAAGTATGAAATGAATGAAGACGGAATGGATGCTTATTACATTGCCGGCGCGGGTGAAATGTTAGAGGGGGCGAGTTTTTTAGCTCCTCTGGATCTGGATGAAATAGATTACAAGGTTGCGAAAACTATCATTGAATCCCGAAAACCTCTGCGATATGAAGATAACAATAACCATGTTGATGAAGGCATATGGCTTTCTGTAGTATATCCTATAATAATTGATGATGAGGTACGTGGTATTGCATACGTATCGTCGCCTTTGGATAGAGATGTTTTGATAAGTGATGATGTAAAAGAGTCTATAAGTTTTGGAATCATAGAAATTCTTGGATTAGTTCTCGGACTCGTGATAGTACTGCTCGTTATATCAGGACTGATGATAGTAAGTCCGATAGTTACTATGACAAAACAGGTTATGAAGTATTCTGAGGACTATTCGGAAGAAGCGTTTACTAAAGATATCAGGACGCATGATGAGCTTCAGACTCTCTATGAATCTTTTAGAAATCTATCTGATAATATTAAGAGGCATACTATAGAACAGGTTGAGAAAGCTGCGGAAGAAGAAAGACGTGCAACAGAGTACAGGATGGTTACCGAGATGAGGGAGTCTATCCTTCCGGGACTGTTTGACAAGAAGGAAGAACTGTTCCTTGATATAGGAGGAAAAATAATAAAGTCAGGCACTCCATCCGGTGATTTCTATGACTGGTTTGAAGACGCAGATGGCAGGATCTTCTTTATAACGGCGTCTGTTGATGATACAGGTATGGTCGCTGCGACATATCTCATGATCACGCATGCCATACTCAGGAGTTATCTTCTTTCTGAGAATAACTTAAAAGAGAGTATGTCAAAGATAAATGAACAGATATTTAGAAACGTAGGTAAAGAACATCCTGTACGGCTTTTCCTCGGAATGATCGATCCTGCAGAAGGAATACTCTACTACTTGAACTGCGGCAGTACGCCACCATTTATCATAAGGAAAGGCTCACGCGCAGTAGCACTGTCCGGAAGAGTTTATGAGTCACTTGGCTTAAACGAAAACGTAAGTTACATGCCGGAAAAAATCGAATTGCACTACGAAGACCGTATCTATCTCATTGACAGGTACCTCGATAAAGGTATTTCGGGAAGCAGCGGAGAAAACTATACAACAGAAAATGTCATGCGTCTCTTGGAGCAGTTTGAGAGCAGAAACGAAAATGCTTCCGAAAATCTGCTTCGGATAGAAAGTGATATTACAAACTTCCTTGGCGGAAACGAAATCGAACATGATGTACTGCTGGTTGCAGTGAAGTTTACGAGACCTAATAAGGAACTTGCGGAGATAATCCTTCCTCCTGTGATGAACAATTATTCGCAGCTGCAGAATTTCCTTAAGCTGCAGATGAAACAAAATCATGTTGAAGGCAAGGATTATGCAAAGATACTGGTAGTATCGGAGGAATTGTTCTCGCTCCTTTGCAGATATTCCAGAGGCGGCAGGATCCGGACAGTATGTAAGTGCAAGGAAGAGGAAAAAGAATTTGCTTTTGAAATGGTAGTGACTTTCAAGGGCGGAGACGAGGCTGTTGAGTTCACGTCTCAGGAGAACAATGCTATCGAGTTCATACGAAACAATATGGACAGTTTTGAACTCACTACTGCTGAAAATCGTATAACGGCAGTTGCAGTAAAGAAATACACGATAATAAGTAAAGATAAAAAGAAATCGTAAAAAAGGAACCGTAAAGTCTGAAACAAAAAGGCTTTGCGGTTCTTTTTTGTTCAGCATCTACACTCTTAACAAATCTTTAGTTTGCGTAAAGCCTATATAAAGTCATATGCATTAAACTCATCTGAGTTTTTGAAATAAGTGTTTTAGGAGTTAGATATGCATCTAAAGAAATTTAAGATCAAAATTAATCGGAAAAAAGCAGTACCGGTGATCGTGATAGCGGCAGTGGTCTTGTCTGTAGGTATCGTGGTAAGTGTTAAAAGCGCCAGTGCAAAGACAGATGATACACCTACAGTTCAGACGGAGAACGTTACGGTACAGGATCTCACAAAGAGCATTACTTTATCGGGAAAGATAGTCAGCGCGGCGACCTACCCGGTGTCAGCTCCGCTTTCTGATGTGATAGTAAAAAATGTAAATGTTAAGGTCGGAGATCGTGTAAATAAAGGAGATGTGATCGCAGTTCTTGACGGATCATCCATAGAAGCATCACTAAAAGGTGCGGAAGAGTCACTTTCAGTCGAAAAGGAAAAGCAGCAGCTGGAGCTGAAACAGGCACAAAGAGCTTTAAATGAAGCACAGGAGACAGCAGCGCTTCAGGCAGCGAGAGCAGCAGCGGATACAGCAAATGCCATGAAGCAGTATAACGATGCTGTTAATGAAAACGGTTCTTGGCAGAGTTCTCTTGCAGGATCAAATTCTGCAGTGAGTAACGAAAACGATGCTTATAACAGTGCAAAGGCTGATGTTGATGAAGCTACGAAGAAGTCACGAAAGACAGAGAAAGCACTTAGTGATGCACAAAATTATGCAGACCAGGCAAAAACAAGTCTTTCAGAAAAAGAATCTGCATTAAGTATTGCAAAGGATGCAGAAAAGGCAGCAGAAGAAGCTGTGAACGAGGCTAAGAACGAGGAAGAAAAGAAAAAGGCAGAAGCTGATCTGGTATCAAAAAGAGCAGCAAGAGAACAGGCTGAGCGAGAATATAACAGTGCGAAAGCCGAAGCATCGACTGCTGAATCAGAGCTGGAGGAAGCTACGGAAAAAAATAACAAAGCAAAGTATAAACTCGAGGATAAGCAGTCTGACCTTTCGAATGAAGAATCAAAACTCTCTGAAGCAAAGTCAAAGCAGTCTGAAGCAGAAAGTAGTGTTAAGAGTACAAAGGATAGTGTCGAGAGCACAAAGGAAAGCGCGATAAAAGCTGCTCAGGCGGAGCAGGACACAAACAGGACAAATGAAAAAGCTGTTCTTGATTCAAAGGATGGACTTAGAAATGCTGAGTTAAACAGCAGAACATCACTTATCTCTGCTGAAACCGAAGTTGAAAAATATAAGAAACAGATGACTTATCTCACAGTATCAGCCCCCTCGGCCGGAATAATTACTTCTGTAAGCGTAAAGGAAGGAGATAACTATACCGGCGGCGAGATCGCAGTTGTACAGGATGACAGCGGTTTTAAGGTGAGCGCATCTGTAGATCAGTATGATATCAGTGATGTTGCTCCCGGCATGAAAGCAATCATAAAGACAAACACTACCGGTGACGAGGAAATGGAAGGTGAACTGACCTTTGTATCTCCCATAACTGCTGCCGATACGGTAAAAGCTGATAACAGCTCATCCACTCAGTCGTCATCGACTTCATCCGGTGGAGATTATCCGATAGAGATAACTATCAAAAATCCAAGTGAACGCCTCAGAATGGGAATGACAGCAAAGATCACTCTCATCGAAAATGAATCAAAGGGAACTTTGGCAGTACCCGGTAACTGCATACAGGCGGATGAGAACGGTAATGATTATGTGACGGTGCAGAATGGCGATATAACAGAGAATGTGCCTGTGAAAAAAGGACTTGTAACTGACTATTACACTGAGATCAGTGGAAACGGGATTTCAGAAGGAACACAGATCGTCATGCCTGATGCGTATGGTGATACAGAGACAGCCGGAGGTGTGACAGATGAGTTTTATTGATGAAACAAAGATAATAGATGCCCATGGCATAGTAAAAAGATATAACGAAGGCTCGGAAAATGAACTTGAGATCCTGCATGGAATAGATCTGACTGTCAGAAAGGGTGAGTTTGTGTCCATAGTCGGTCAGTCGGGCTCCGGTAAATCAACGCTTATGAATATCATAGGACTTCTGGATCATGCCACATCCGGGGATTATTTATTAGATGGCAAAGATGTGAGCGATTTAAAAGATGATGAGCTGTCACGGATCAGAAATAAAAAAATAGGCTTTGTGTTTCAGACCTATAATCTGATACCGCGAACATCTGCGAGATCAAATGTTGAGCTTCCAATGATGTATGCGCGTGTTCCTGAGAAGGAACGGAGAGAAAGGGCTGAGATGCTGCTTGAAATGGTCGGAATGCAGGAAAGAATGCTTCATACACCGGATGAATTATCCGGCGGACAGAAACAGAGAGTTGCCATAGCGAGATCTCTTGTAAACCATCCGTCGATCCTCCTTGCAGACGAGCCGACGGGAGCACTTGACAGTAATACAGGCAGAGTTATTATGAATCTTTTTCATGAGTTAAATGAAAGGCATGGTATCACAATAGTCCTCATTACTCACTCAAATGAACTTGCGGAAGAAACACCCCGCATAGTTACGATCTCTGACGGAATGATCATAGGTGAGAGGAAAGGAAGTATTTATGCTGCATGAAAATATAAAGCTTGCCTTGTCAGGTCTCGCAGCTAATAAGCTCCGTTCCTTTCTCACGATGCTTGGCATCATCATTGGTATAGCGTCCATAATAGCCATAATGACAGTGAGTGACGCCATGAATAATTCACTGAAAAGCTCCATGGGAGACATGGGCGCAAATAATATTGAGTATTACCTTACAGCAAAGATGAATCCTGACACAGGAGAGTATCCTGAGGAGCCTCGTAAGATGAAAAATGATGACTATATCACTGATGAAAAAATGACTGAGATCTTAAAGCAGTTTAAGGGAAAGATCGAAGGTATCTCACTTACTGAAGAGATCGGCAGTGTGAAGGTCATGGATCAAAAGAAGTATGCCAATATTTCTCTTATCGGGATGAACAGCACTGCGATAACAAAGAAGCATCTGAAAATGCTTGCCGGAAGGACTTTTGAAAAATCTGAATTTTTGAACTCGGGAAAAACAGCTATCGTATCGGACAGATATATAAACAATCTGTTTGACGGTGATATGGAAGCGGCACTTGGAAAAACCATGGAAGTGCAGCTTGATAATAAATACTATAAGTACACGATAGTCGGTGTATATGAATATCAGCAGGCAGGCGGAAGCAGCCAGAATATGGGTAATCCAAACGATATCACTACAGATGCCTATATCCCGCTCCGTACTGCATCTGCACAGAATAAAAGCCTTGGTGAGTACACATCATTTTCGGTCCTGGCAGCAAAGGATGAAGATCCGGAAATGCTGTCGTATACTATAAAAGAATATATCAACGACCGATATTATAAAAATAATGACACCTATGAGATAGACGGCTATAGCATGAAAGCTGAGCTTGAGAGCATGAATTCCATGATGAATACGCAAAAACTTGCATTTGTCGGAATTGGCGCGCTGTCGCTTCTTGTAGGCGGTATCGGTGTCATGAACATAATGATCGTATCGATCACAGAGAGAACCCGCGAGATCGGAACCAGAAAAGCACTCGGTGCAACAAATGGCGATATAAGGTTTCAGTTTATCACAGAATCGATTATAGTATGTATGATCGGTGGTATCGCCGGCATAGTATCGGGACTGATCCTTGGAATGGTCATTTCAAATATCATGAATTACAAGGGAGTTCCATCCGTGCCGGGAATTATCGCCTGTGTACTGTTTTCTGTCGCGTTCGGTGTATTTTTCGGGTTCTATCCGGCAGACAGGGCGGCAAAGATGAACCCGATAGAGGCTTTGAGATATGAATGATAAAATGTACAAAATATTGATCGCAGAAGATGAATCAGACATTATCGAGCTTTTACGTCTGTATCTCGAAAATGCAGGATTTATAGTTATAGGTGCGGCTGATGGAATAGAAGCGTTAAATATAATAGAGTCGGAGCACATCGACCTTGCGATCTTTGACATAATGATGCCGAGACTTGACGGGTATCAACTGATCAGAAAGGTCAGGGAAAACCACAACTTCCCCATAATGGTACTGTCGGCCAAAAATCAGGATTCTGATAAGATACTGGGACTTGATCTTGGCGCAGACGATTATCTGACAAAACCATTTAATCCGCTGGAGATTGTTGCGCGTGTAAAGTCGGCACTGCGCCGATTTTATCAGTTAAATGATAATACGCAGGATCAGAACAGTGGGATCATCAGGGTTGGTGAAGTGACTCTCAATATGGTATCCATGTCAGCGTATAAAAATGGTGAAGAGATACAGCTCACACCTACAGAGTTCAAAATTTTGTCTCTTCTTATGCAAAATCCCGGACGTGTCTTTACCAGAACACAGATATATGAGAGCGTCATGGGTGAATACTATGAAAGTGATGACAATACCATAATGGTACACATCTCGAAGATCCGTGAAAAGATAGAGAAAGACAGTAAGAAACCTGAGTATCTTCTTACCGTAAGGGGGCTTGGCTATAAAATTGCGAAAATGTGAAAAAAAGAAGCAGAATGGCAGCCTTTCTTTCCTGATACTTAGAACGTATTCCATCTTTTTTATGCTGGTCCTTTTTATGGCGATCGTGCTGATATTATTGTTTCAGTATTTATCGTTTAATGTTTTGTGGGATAATCCTGTAAAAATAACTGAGCATACTGAGCTGCTAAAGAATGAGCAGTACGAAAAGCTACCGGTAAAAAGAGAATTGGGAAGCGGCGGTTATATCGAGGTACTGGATGAAAATGCCCACATACTTTATTCGGGAAAAAGCGGACCGGTTTCGGCATATTCTAAGAGTCTTTTGGAATTTATACCGGATATTGATTCCGGAACATTTTATACAGTAAACGTATTAAAAACTAAAGATGGCTGCAGTTATTCGGTTATAGAGAGAGCAAATTCGGATGCGGAGGAGTTTTATCTCGATGAAGTTATGATCGTTGATGCGGATGGAGAAGTTTTATATACGACCAATAATAATCGTGATGAGTTCGTTACTGACCGGGAGATGAATTATATTTCCGGACAGGCGGGAGACCGTACCTTTATACAAAAATTTGCATTTAAGAATCGTGAAGGACGTACACGGTATCTCATAATACATACCATCGATCATTCTATCGAGTATACAAGGCGGCAGGACAGGACGGCATTACTCTTTGTACTGCTTTTCCTTGCAGGACTTCTGATATTGATCCTTTTTGCTGTGGCTCGTATTAGTCATACTGTACTGCGCCCACTGAATCTCCTTAAAAATGCGATGGAGAATCTGACACAGGAGAGGGAAAAATACGGGGGCATCGAAAAGATCACTTATAACGGGCCGAGAGAACTCACTGCTATCTGCGATTCCTTTAATGATATGGCAGATGATCTTAGGGAAAGCGAAGAGAGGCGTGAGAAGCTCGAAAAGGATCGTCAAAAGATGCTTGCGGATATTTCCCATGATATCAAGACACCGGTCACGGTCATCGATGGCTATGCACAGGCTCTCGAATCCGGACTGGTGCCGGAAAAAGATGTAAATAAGTATCTCCGGGAGATAAAGAAGAAGTCAGAGATACTTTCGGAACTCGTAAATTCTTTCTATGACTATAGCAGGCTCGATCATCCGGGATTTAAGCTGGATAAAAGACAAGCTGACCTTGCGGAGTACTTCAGGGCTTACCTTGCTGAAAAATATGAAGAGCTGGAATTAAGCGGCTTTGACGTAGATATAGACATTCCGGAGAAAGTCATAAAAGCGGATTTTGATGCTTTCCAATTAAAGCGGGTATTTGAAAACATCATTAATAATGCGATGAAGCACAATAACAGCGGCTGTACTATCATGGCATCCATGATGGTAGATGGAAAAGACTTTACGCTTACGCTCGGAGACAACGGCAGCGGGATACCTGAGGAACTCAGGGACAAGATCTTTGATCCCTTTGTAGTAGGAGAAGAAGCCAGAGTAAGTGGCCGTGGTACAGGTCTCGGTCTATCCATTGCACAAAAAATTGTAGAAGCACACGGATGGAAAATACGGCTCCTGCCGGAAACAGATGGAGCTGTATTTGGAATTTATGGCAAAATTTCATAATTGTCAGAAAAATATGTGCTTTGTTTTATATGTAATACACAAATGTTTGTGCGGTGTATGTTATACTGATTGTGAATGATAGGAAGAGCCTGTGGTTCCCGCGCTTGCGCGGAGAATCCGACAAGACAGGATTTTTTGTTACTTTATCAATTTCAAAAGAGGGAAAAGTATAACAGGAGGAATCCAGAATGCTGGAATACAAGAAGATCTATTCAAAGAGGTACCCGGACATTCCGCTAAAAGTGATCGAAGGACATTTCGTAACTCCAAACTCTCATATCAACAGATACATTGATATGGCGACCATGAAAACACGTCAGAGTGAAGCACGGGAAGTTGCACAGGCTCTGGCACAGGCATACGCATCCACGACTGTAGTAGACACGATAATATGCATGGACGGAACAGAAGTAATAGGTGCGTTTCTTGCGGATGAACTCACCAAATCCGGTGTAATCTCAATGAACCAGCATAAGACCATGTACATCGTAACTCCGGAATATGACCAGTTAGGTCAGATGATCTTCCGTGACAATATGATGATGATGGTAAAAAACAAAAAGGTCCTGATCCTTCTGGCGTCTCTGACAACAGGTAAAACTGTATCCAGAGCAGTAGAAGGCCTCAAATACTACGGCGCGGAAGTTACAGGAGTATCTGCGATCTTCTCCGCAGGAACAAAAGTGGCAGGACTTCCGATCCACAGTCTTTTTACTACGTCAGATATTCCTGAGTATGTGTCCTATAACCATGACAGCTGCAAACTCTGTCAGTCCGGGATAAAAGTCGATGCAATCTGTAATGGTTTCGGTTACTCAGAGATTCAGAAGTAATCGTGTTTATAGAGGAGGTTAATAAATGAGGGTACTTTTTAGAAGTGGAGTAGTTAAGGAAGTAATTTCAGCAGAAGTAAAACCGATGGATCTTGGAAACGGCACGATCGCCGGAACACAGATCGATTTCATTCTGGCAAACGGAGATAAAAACACCTATGTTTACAGCGAAAGAGTAGGCATAGAAGTAGCAGGAATGCTGGCTGTTGAATTTGTAAAAAATCTATATCAAAACGGCTTCGCAGACTTCTCAGACGAAGATGCGGAGTTAATGTAAAACGTCGGTTCTTACGTCGCGTTTTTTGCGACGTTAGCACCGCTACGTTTTATCTTTCAGCGAGAGCGTCCCTCGTTGGAATATTAAATATGAGCAACGTGACTTAATCAAAACATAAAATAGTGTAAGGTGCAGCAGAAAAGAAACAATTTTCTGCTGCACTTTTTTGTCAAAAAAGGGTGTCTTTTACCAATGAACTGCCGATAAATACTACAAATGGGGGTTTTGGAATGAGTATGTATGAATTTACAAAGCCTGACTACGGCAGGGAATACATATTGAATGGACTCTCCTCAATGCCCGGAGGGTTCTTCATATACAGAGCAGACTGGAAGAAAGAAGAAATTCTGTATGCTAATCAATCACTGCTGGATATGTTTGAGTGTAGTGATACAAAAGAGTTTCTGGAAGTCACCGGAGGCACCTTCCGTGGCATAGTTCATCCGGATGACTATGAGCGGATAGAATCGGAGATAAGATATCAGATCAGTTCATCAGATGATCATTTTGACAAGGTTCATTACCGGATTCTTACAAAGACAGGAAGAGTAGTTGAGATAGAGGATTATGGCAGGTACATAGAAGATCCATGGGAAGGACCACTGTTTTATGTATTTGTATCTTCATCGCAAAACAAAAAGCCAAAAGAAAATCCGGAAAATATTGAAGTAAAAGAGTTTGCCGCAGATAATGAGCGGACAACTGATGCGCTCGATCGAGCTATACGGATAGCCAGTATTCTGAATCGGGAAAGAAATTATGACTTTGCAATGAATAATGTACTAAAAGAATTAAAATCATATATTCATGGCGATTTTGTATATATTCTTGCAGTAGATCCTGAAACAAATAAATTTACGACAGCCTTTGATATCGGTTCCTCAAGGATAAGGAATAAGGTCAGATCAGAAAAAGAAGATGACATGTATATGGTATATCGGGGCGATTCGCATTTAAGAAGAGAAAATGATTACATTTTTGAAAATGTGGATGAAGTAAAGGAACAAAGCCATTACCTATATCATTTTCTTCAAAGAGTAGGTGCGAGAAATATCCTGCAGGTGCCGATATACAATGTGGATGAAACCATAGGATTCTTAGGTGTTTTTAATATAGACAAGAGAGAAGTACCTATGTGCAGGAGGCTTCTTATAGATGTTTCATATAGTATAGCGTTTAGGATGATAATGGAGAGAATGAAAAATACATAGTATGTATACATTTTTCGATAAAAAACGTGGAGAGGGTGATGGTTTAATCGTATATTCTCATAGAAATCGGATGAAGAAATGCATACTGGGGTACGACAGTTAGAAACAAATATCTCAGCAAAGAACAAGGGGGTAACTAAATTATGAAGCGTAAGGGATTTAAATCAATAAGTTTAATGCTTATTTGCGTGATCTTATTGATCGTGCTCATTACCGGAGTTGGCGTAAGTTGCTTTGCAATCTTCAGTACGGTAAAGAACAATGAATCAAGCGCTAAGCTTTACAGAGATCAGCTTGAGCAAGATGTGCTTCGAGAACTAAAGAATGAAACACAGTTGGCAGTCTCTATAATAGATAAATATCATCAGCTGCAGGAAAGCGGTGTAATGACAGAAGAGGAAGCCATGAAAGCCGCGGCTGATGCTGTCAGAGAGATGAAATATGATGACGGAAACGGCTACTTCTGGATAGATACCGAAGATGGTGTAAATGTAGTCCTTTTGGGACGTGATACAGAGGGACAGTCCAGATGGGATGCAGTTGATAATTATGGAAATCATTATATTCAGGATATGATCAAGAATGGTCTGCAGGATGGCGGCGGATATACTTATCTGCAGTTCCCAAAACCCGGTGAGACTGTTGAATTGCCGAAAGTAAACTATACAGTTTCCTATAAGCCGTATAAATGGGTTCTCGGAACCGGTGTATGGATCGACCAGATCGATGAGATGGAAGCAGATTATAGAAAAGCTTCCAGAAGGTCTGTTACTTACAGTATCATGAATGAGATAGTAGCGGTTATCCTGTTATTCATCATCATGGCATTTGTAGCTTTCAATATCAGCAAAAAGATCTCTAAGCCTATTATCAATGTTACAGAAAAGATGAAGAAGATCGCAGGCGGCGACCTTAGTGAATTTGAGGATGCTGCATTCTTTGAAAAGACTCTTATGACACGTAATGATGAGATAGGTACATTGGCTCGTGGAATGAGGGATCTGCATGACAGCCTCCGCGAACTCATGATGACTATAACGGATACTACATCCTATGTAGCAGCTGCAGCAGAGGAGCTTAATGCTAATGCATCACAGTGTGCGGAGGCATCAGAGCTTGTTGCAGAATCCATCACCAATGTTGCATCTTCCTGCACAGATCAGAATGGCGCAGTAGAAAATGCAGATGCATCAACAGTTGTATTTGTTGAAAAGATGGATATCTTCTCGCATAAGATCAACGATACCGCTGAAAAGGTTGATAACGCAAATACTGCAGCCCTTAACGGTAAGCAGGAAATCGGCACTGCAGTTCACCAGATGCAGAAGATCGAAGAGGCTGTAAGCGGAACATCAAGAGAAGTTGAGAGCCTTGGTGCAAAGGTTAACCAGATTGGTTCCATTGTTGATACTATCTCTGAAATTGCCAGCCAAACGAACCTCCTGTCACTCAATGCTTCTATCGAGGCAGCGAGAGCAGGTGCGGCAGGACGTGGATTTGCAGTTGTTGCTGATGAGATTTCCAAGCTTGCAAGCCAGTCAAATGATTCCGCAAAGGAAATCGGTGATCTGATCGCTGATATCCAGAAGCAGTCAGCAGGCGCTGTTGAGTCCATGAAGACCGGTCTTGAAAATGTTAAGAGTGGTACCGGTGTCGTTGAAAAATCCGGTGAACTCTTTGGAGAGATCGCAGGAATGGTTCAGATCATTGCGGATGCTTCATCCGAAATGGGTGGTATCCTTGATGAGCTAAATAATGAGACTGATACGATCAAGAGTGCATTTGCATCTATCAGAACCCAGAGTGAATCAATTTCTGAGGAAACACAGAATGTATCGGCTGCATCGGAAGAACAGTCGGCATCTATGTCTGAGATCGCTACTGCAAGTAATAAGCTCGCTCAGACAGCAGAACATCTGCAGGCAGAAGTTACAAAGTTCACACTTTGATCGCAGCAGCACTTCTGTATCAATTAAAAAGTGCTATAAAACACCGGGGATCGGTACAATATCGGTCTCCGGTGTTTTTTTGACCGTAGAAAAGTATGTGAGTATAATATTATGATGACAGGGTTCAAAGTAAAAAATCCGATTGTGCTTGCACAAAAAGGATTTTTTATTTGGAACCCGCAAAACACGAGCATGTAGCGTAATTACGCGGAATGCGAGTGTTTTAGAATTGCGTGAGCTTCGTATGAAGCGAAGCAATTCGTGTCATCAAAAAGTAATTAAATGGAGGCAAAAAGTTGAAAAAGCTTATTGTTGCGGGACTTATAGCATTTATCATGATGGTGGCAGCAGTTGTATTTTTGTTATTTTACAGAAGTCGCGGTTCTGTGAGGCTGATGGCGGAAAAGGAATACGCTGTAAATGATCGGATAACTTCCTATGATCAGAGAGATTCGGAGTGGAAAGACGAAAGATTAGGAAATTCTTCCTATACCATTGGTTCATCCGGTTGTCTTCTTACTTGCATAACATCTGCGATATCTGACACGGAGGAAAAAACCACACCTAAGGAATTAAATAAGATCTTTAGTGAAAAGGGTGTTTACGATGAAAATGGAAACCTTCAATGGGGAATCCTTGATGAGATAGATGGATTTCACACGGAAGTGTACAGCGAAGTATCACAGGATATCGTAGATGAATGTTTGGAAAAAGGACGCTATCCTATAGTAAAAGTGCGGACCATGCATGGCACGGGCGCAAATCATTATGTATTGATAGTAGGTGCGGAAAACGGAGAATATATTTGTATGGATCCGTTAAAGGGAAGTTTTACCACACTTGAAGAATACGGTAAAAAAATATTTGCTGTTAGATGTGTGTGGTATGAATGATTTAGTGTCGTTAGTTATTGAACTATTCAGAATTGTCAGAAAAAAGGGGTTCTGAACATTAAAATTTAAGAGCAGGAAGACAGAAACGTGAGTAGTTATATTGAAGAAATATATACGAGATATGCTGGAAATCCGGACAAAACAGCGCTTATTACAGGAGAGAAAGAATTAACATATAAGGAGCTTATTTCCGGAGCTGTGTCATTTTCTGAAAAACTAAAAAAGGCAAAGATCAAAAAGAAAAACCGTATTCTCCTGGAAACATCAGACATAGCCGGTTACTTTACAGCATTTTTAGGCAGCATGCTTTTTGGAGCTGTAGTAGTTCCTGTTGAAGCCGGAATGTCTATTTACAGACTGAATGAGATAATAAATACGACAAGGCCTTCACTTATTTTTTTACAAAATAACGGAGAAAAATATAGTAATTATTTAACAGAACCGGCTGACACGGAATTAAACAGCCGGTCATTTCCTGAAGAAAAAAACGATGCAGCTATCATTTCTACTACGGGAACCACAGGGAGACCGTCGCTCATCCTGCATACTAATGCAAGTCTCCTTGCAGCTGCGGAAAACCTCGTTGATGGCACAAAAATAAACAAAGATACGGTTATGCTGACAAATATGCCGGTATACCTGTCTACGGGGTTTTTGAGGGTAATGGCTGTGCTGATCTCCGGTGGGACAGTTATAGTTACAAATGAAGCGTATGACGGAGCTCTGATCACGAAGTATTCTGATCTATATAAAGTAAACCGTCTTTCTATGGTGTCTACTTCATTATCGGCAATTATAGATGAGTTTATGGATAAAAGTGATAAATTTCCTTTGTCGATCAAACAGGCAGAGTCGGTAGCATCGGTTTTGCCCGGAAATATTTCGCTTGCTTTTCATAGATTGTTTCCTGAAGTGACACTTTATAACGTCTATGGGACAACAGAGGCCGGATGCATACTGATACATGATACAGCAGAAAACTATGAGGCTGACTGTATAGGAAAACCAGCTGTAAATGCAGAAGTTATGCTTCTGGATGAAAACGGGAAAAAGATCACTGAGCCCGGAAGTTATGGACATGTAGCTGTAAGTGGTTCCATGAACATGAAAGCCTATTATAAAAAGAAATCTCTGACTGAGAAAGTGATGAAAGGTGATCTGATCATAATAAATGACATAGCATATTTTGATCAAAGTGGATATTATCATTTCGTGAGCCGGGTTGGAGACATAATTAATGTAGCGGGACAGAAGATCACGCCTCTTGAGGTTGAGGAAGCAGCATTAAAATATGAAGGAATAGATGACTGTGCCTGCACAAAGGTTAGGGATTTAAAACTTGGAGAAGTTCCTGTTCTTTATGTAGTTAGGAATGAAAAGTTTGATCTCACGGAATTGCAAAAGATCCTCTCCAAAAATCTGGAAACCTACAGAGTACCGAAGGAAATTTATGAGATCGGAAAGATCCCTAGAACAGCAACCGGAAAAGTCATGAGACATATACTGGGAATATAATATGAAACCAAGATCAGCTCCTCTGGGAGATAAAAATATGATCGGAGCGAGGGTGACAAAGCTCCGAAAGTTAAATTATATGAGTCAGAAAGACCTGGCAATGAACATGCAGCTGATGGGGGTTGATATGAATCTGTCATCACTTTCAAAACTGGAAGGTCAGACAAGGATAGCAACAGACCGTGAAGTCTACGCGATCGCCAGGATACTGAACGTACCTGTAGATGAGTTATTTAAGAAAATATGAGTTGCGTGAGCTTCGTAAGAAGCTCGCGCAATTTGTGTTATCATGTGTAAACTTAATTCTTAATTGGAATTAAAACTGCACAAAATGCGCCGAATTCACATTTTAATTCTGAATTAGAATTAAAATAGCAATTTACGATGTTAATCTATCAAAGGAAAAACGGAGAGTAACTAATAATTTGCCATTAACAATGGTAATCAGATTCCGTATTAATTTGAGGTAGAGATGAGACATCTGACAAAGAAAACAGGCTATTTTGTTGAATATGTTGCGTTAGTTATAATGATACTTGCTGTATGGATGATGCTTGAAAAGCAGGGAACACTTAATCCTGTCATCCTTCCGGCGCCGGATAAAGTGTTTGAGACTTTTGTTTCACTTCTTACAAAGCAGACACTTATCCAACATATGTCAGTAAGCCTTGCACGTGTCCTTAAGGGATACATCCTTGCATCTGTTGCAGGAATAGTGCTCGGTATCGTAATAGGTCTCTTTGAGCATGCAAGAAGATTTACAGATCTTCTTATTCAGATCATTAAGCCGATCCCACCGATCGCCTGGATTCCTCTTGTGATCCTTTGGTTTGGTATCGGTGAGACAGGAAAGGTATTCCTGATCTTTCTTGGCGGCTTTTTCACTATCCTTATAAATGTATATGATGGTATCAGACAGGCAGATGTTAAGCTCCTTGAAGTATCAAAGGTTGCAGAAACACCGTTTTTTACCCATGTCTTTAAGGTGATAATTCCGGGAGCAGCTCCTAATATCTTTACAGGACTCAGAGTTGGTCTTTCATCCTGCTGGATGTGTGTAGTTGCAGCCGAGCTCGTATCATCAAATACAGGTCTTGGATTTATGATAATGAATGCGAGACAGTTCGGTCAGACAGACACTGTTATAGTAGGCATGATCACTATCGGTGTGATCGGCAAGGTTATGGATTCAATTATCAGAGCAGTTGAGAAAAAGGTGATTTACTGGTAATGGCATATATAGAGCTTAAGAATGTAAATAAATATTTTGAGAATAATGGTGAAGAGTTTCAGGTTCTTAAAAATATCGATCTTGATATAAATAAGGGTGAGTTCATTTGTTTTGTAGGTGCAAGCGGATGCGGAAAGAGCACTCTTCTAAGATCTATCGCAGGCCTTGAAGTAAAATACGAGGGCTCGATAACCGTTGATGGAAAAGAAATAAAGAAACCGGAAAAACAGCGCGGAATGGTATTTCAGGAACCTCGCCTTTTCCCTTGGATGAATGTTAGCCAGAATATTAGTTATGTCCTTGATACAAAGGATAAGGAAGAAAAAAATCGTAAGGTTTCAGAGTTTATAAATATGGTCGGCCTCAGAGGATTTGAGACTGCTCTTCCTAAGGAATTGTCCGGAGGAATGGCTCAGAGAGCAGGCATAGCCCGTGCACTTGCTAATGAACCGGAAGTCCTGCTTATGGATGAACCATTCGGAGCACTCGATGCGCTTACAAAGATCCAGCTTCAGCAGACAGTCAGACGTATTCACAATGAAAGTCATCAGACCACTATCATGGTCACTCATGATATAGAAGAAGCAGTATATCTTGCTGACAAGATCGTTATATTTACAAACAGACCGGGGTCCATCCGTAAGATCATCAATGTAGATCTGCCGGAGGACAGAGACAGAAACAGTCTGGAATTTGTAAATGTCAGAAAGAAAGTATTTGATGCGATCACCATCAGTGCATGATCATGAAAAAAAGGCTATTTCAGGTCAGATATAAACAATTTTCATTATGGAGGAGATTATGAAAAAGAGAGTAGTATCAGTGATGCTTGCCGGCATCATGGCGATGACTATGCTTTCTGCATGCGGCAGCAAAAGCGCGGCAGCAGGCAGTGAGGCAAACACTGAGGCGCAGCCTGCAACAGAGGAAAGTGCAGAAACAGTTGCTGCATCGAGTGCAGAGGGTGTAACAGATACCGAAGTAAATATCGCTATGCAGCCTTCAGGAGCATTTATCCCGTTTATGATCGCCAGAGAAGAGGGATGGCTTGAGGAGTCTCTTTCAGAGTATGGCGTTACTGTAAATTGGAATGATTTTGAGTCAGGCCCGCCAATGAATGAATCAATGGCAGCAGGAAGTTCTGATATTGGTTTCCTTGGAGATGTTCCGGCTGTATCTGCCATAGCAGCAGGTCAGGATAATGTGGCTATCGCTATTGCAGCTGAGGGAACAAATGCGTATGCACTTCTTGTTCCTGCTGATTCAGATGTGAAGTCTGTCGCTGATCTCAAAGGTCAGACAGTATCCACTGTTATCGGTTCAACAGGTCATAACCTTATGGAAAAACTTCTTTCAGATGCAGGTCTTGATATCAATACTGATGTAAACTTTGTAAATATCAATGCTGGTGATGCCGGAACAGTTCTTTCAACAGGTCAGGCTGCGGCAGTTACTATTTGGGAACCAAATGTAACCCGTCTTATTGAGAACGGTACAGCAAAGCCTCTTGCATATGCTCGTGATACAGATCTCCTCGGAGTTAATCCTATCATGGCAAACAGAGAATTTGCCGAGTCAAATCCGGTTATCATCAATGCTATCGTAGATGCATATAAGAGAGGTGTTGAGGAGTTACCGAATCTTAGCGGCGACACTCTTAAGGCGATCGCTGAGTATCTCTCACTTGATGAAGCTCAGGTAGCAACTGTTGCCGGAAACTGGGATTACACAGTTGATATTACAGATAAGGATATTGCCGGTCTTAATGATACTATTGATTTCCTTGTAAAGATCGGTAATCTGACAGACAGCTACGATTTCTCAGAGCATGTTTATGGAAAATAAGGCTTCTGGCCTTGTCTTTAACATACAGAGGTTCACCATCAGTGACGGTCCGGGACTTAGAACTGAGCTTTTTCTTAAGGGATGCCCCTTAAGATGCCGCTGGTGTTCTAATCCCGAGAGCTGGATGGATCATCCTGAACCGGGTATTTATCCAACAAAATGCATAGGAACCGATAAGTGCGGCAGATGTTGTGTGTCTGACGGTCACGAAGCCTTGAGATTTAATGGGAATGTGATCAGCGGTTATGACAGGCAGCAAAGCAACGAAGCACTGAAATGTGCGGAAAAATGTCCTGCTGATGCAATTAAAGTTTGGGGCATAAAAAGATCTGTTTCGGAATGTATGGATATAATACGTAAGGATAAAGGATATTATGAACGATCAGGGGGCGGCGTTACCATTTCAGGTGGCGAGCCCCTTTTGCAAACTAATTTCGTAAAAGAAATTCTTTCTGCGTGTAAAGACGAGGATATCAGTACATGTGTGGAATCATGTCTTCATGTGGAATATGAAGCGGTTGAAAAGTTACTTCCGTTTACAGATATTTTTATCTCTGACATTAAGCACATGAATGATGAAATTCATAAAAAATATACCGGAGCAACTAATAAGCTGATATTATCTAATTTGGAAAAATTGTCTTCCGAAAACATACGGATAATATTACGTGTCCCATTGATCCCCGGTATTAATGATGATGATAAGAACATGCAGGAGACTGCGGATTTTATCAAATTTAAGATGAATGGTAAAATAGAAGAGCTGCAGCTACTTAGCTACATGCGTCTTGGTGAGGAAAAATATTCTTCGTTATGCCTCGATTATCCTATGGGCGATTTTTTGGTCGACAGGGATTCATTTCAAAAAAGAGTAAGAACTATCAGAGATTTCTTTATAAGTCAGGGAATACCCTGCAGGATTGGTACAAATGATAATGAATAAAGAAGCGCATACAAAAGCAATAGGAACAGAACCTTATGATAAGAGCTATGGACTTGGATATCAGGTGCATCATGGTGACTGGTCTCCGTTTCCAAGAGTAAATCATTTAAGGAAGACTTTTCTTGATAGAGAATATTATATTGATGTGCAGAGACTCCGTCTTGTGACAGAGAGTTATAAGGCGCATGAGAATGAGAGTCAGATCATGAAATGTGCCTATGCTTTTCAGAATGTACTTCTTAATACGGATCTTTATATTTACGATGAGGATCTGATCGTTGGTGAGATCTGCGCACCGGCAAAGGCGTCACCTATATATCCTGAGTTTTCTGTAAAATGGATAATAAATGAGATTAAAAATTTTCCGTTTGAAGAAAGAGAACATGATCAGTTTTATGTAAGAAATGATCAGGAGAGACAGGAAATACTTGAGCTTTGCGAGTGGTGGAGAGGAAAGACCGTTGAAGATTATGTGGATGACAATCTGACTCGTGAGGAAACAAAAGGTTCTGAGGACGGGGCGAGAGTATTTCAGACAAATCTGTATCACTACGCAGGTGTCGGCCATCTTGCAATAGATTATCCAAGGCTTATGACACTTGGATTTGGCGGTATACGTAAAGAAGCCGAGGAAAAGTTTTCGACAGAGAAAGATCCGGCAAAACGTGAATTTTACAAGGCAGTCATCATAATGTATGAGGCTGTTTCAAAGTATGTGATCCGTTATGCAGATCTTGCGGAGGAAAAGGCGGCAGTTGAGAAAAATCCTGGGCGTAAGGCGGAACTTACACGTTTATCAGAGGTTTGCCGCGCTATCGCCGAAGATGCACCGAAGGGCTTCTGTGAAGCACTACAGCTCTTTCAGATAGCGACCAGTCTGATCGTGGTAGAGGGAAATGGTCATTCCATTTCTTACGGAAGAATGGATCAATGGCTCTATCCTTTTTATGAGAATGATATTAAGAATGGGGCGATCACAAAAGAGTTTGCGCTGGAACTGCTTGAAGTGATCTACGTAAAGCTTAATAATCCTACAAAGCTCAAAGACCGTGGAAGTATGGCACTTAGAAACGGCCGTGGATTTGGTGGTGAGAGTCTTACTATCGGTGGAACCGATACAGAAGGGAAGGACGCAACAAATGACCTTACCATGCTGATGCTGGAGGCTTCTGCCCATACGAGAATGATGAATCCGTGGGTTTGTGTACGTATCCACGAAAATACACCGCATGAGCTGTTATGCAAGGCTGTTGAGTGTATAAGAGCGGGTTACGGCCATCCTAAGCTCTTTAACGATGGACCTGCTGTAAAGGCTATGCTCAGAAAAGGAATGTCGCTTGAGGAAGCAAGAGACTACTGTGTGGTCGGATGTGTGGAAATCGACCTGCCCGGACGTGAATATGGCTGGCATGATGCAGCATATGTTAATACCGCTAAAATGATGGAACTCGTTATAAATGGTGGAAAATGTCTTGATTCAGATGATAGGATAGGTCCGGATACAGGTTCACTTGACAGTTTCAATTCCTTTGATGAGGTTCTTGAGTCCTTTAAGGCACAGGTAAATTACTGGGCTGACAGGATGTGTGCTTCACTCAGTGTCATTGAAAAGGGGCATCAAAGCCTGAAGCCGCTGCCGTTTGTATCAGCCTTTTTCCCTGATTGCATGGAAAAAGGAATCGATCTAAATGCCGGCGGTGCGCGATATAATGGTATCGGACCGCAGGCGAGTGGTATCGCAACCTGTGCAGACTCGCTTTCTGCCATAAAGCAGCTTGTGTTTGAAGAAAAGGTCTGTACGGGTGCAGAGTTCCTTAAGGCATTAAAGAATAACTATGAAGGTTATGAATGGCTCTATGCTCTGACGAACAGCACGAAAGTTCATCATTACGGAAATGATGATGATTATGCGGATGATCTGTTCCGCTTCGTATTTGAAACCTACTGCAAGAGCCTGGAAGGCAGAGAGACAGTGAGAAAGGGTGGTCATTACCATCCTGGCGTGTATTCTGTAAATGCTAATGTCGCAATGGGCGTAAATACAAATGCGACACCTGACGGAAGGAAAAAGGGAGAAGCAATTTCCGAAAATATGGGACCGGTGCATAATTCTACAGGCTCTCACGATATTGCCGGACCTACAGCACTTGCAAATTCTGTCGCAAAGGCAGACCATTCACTGGCTACAAACGGAACACTTATGAACATGAGATTTCCGCAGGATGCTGTTTCTGGACAAAGAGGCAGGGATAACCTTATGTACTTTATTCGTGAGTACATGGCAAAGGGACCTATGCATATACAGTTTAATATTATGAGTGCAGAGACCATGAGACAGGCGCAGAAGCATCCTGAAGACTATAAGGATATGTTAGTACGTGTGGCAGGTTACAGTGCATATTTTGTTGAACTTGGAACGAGGTTGCAGACAGACCTGATACAAAGAACAGAACTTCATTTTTAAGGAGTGTTAAGCAGATATGATAAAGGTAACTAATCCCTATAATGGTGAAATAGTTGGTGAAGTAGAAGAATATACGGACAGCATGATAGGAGAAGTCGTAGATCGTGCGTTTGCGGCACAAAAAGATTGGAAAAAGGTGCCGGTATATAAAAGAGTCGATTTTTCTTTGAGATTTCTGGAACTCGTGAAGGAGAACAGAGAAGAACTGAAGGCACTTCTGTCTTCTGAATCCGGAAAGAATTATTCAGAAGTAGAGATTGAAATGAATAATATCTTTACTTCCTGGAGAGCTTTTGGAGAAAAAGCGAAACACCTTTACGACGAAGTGATACCTGCGGGACTGGAAGCCGGACATGATAGAAATGTGGTGATCACAAAAAGGGAACCCGTTGGTGTTGTCGCTGCGATCATTCCATTCAATTTTCCTACAAATCTCTTTAATCAAAAAGTTGCTCCGGCACTCCTGGCTGGTAATACAGTGATCGTAAAGCCTGCATCCGCAAATCCGCTCACAGTTATCAGACTAGTTGAACTCCTGCACGAAGCAGGTTTTCCTGAGGATGTTATTAGTGTTGTTACCGGAAGCGGTTCTAAGATCGGTAAGGCGCTTTGTACAAATGAAAAGGTTGCACTGATCTCACTTACGGGATCTACCGAAGTTGGTGTTCAGGTCGCAAAGATGGCTGCGGAAGGATTAAAAGAAACAGCGCTGGAACTTGGCGGTAACGATGCATTTGTGGTCCTTAAGGATGCAGATCTGGATCTTGCAGTTTCTGAGGCGGCCGGAGGAAGATTCTTTAATGCCGGTCAGATCTGTTGTGCTCCTAAGCGCTTCCTTGTGCATAGTTCGCTATATGAGGATTTTATAACCGGAGTCACAGAACGGGTTTCAAAGATAAAGCGCGGTGAATTGAGTGATCCTGATACAAAAATCGGTACATTGATCTCGGAGAATGCTGCAAAGACCGTAGAAGAGCAGATAAACAAAACTGTTTCAGAGGGTGGAAAAGTTGTCCTCGGCGGAAACAGAGATGGAGCTTTTGTAGAACCTACAATAATACGTGATGTTCCGCATAATGCAGCTATCATGCATGACATGGAAGTTTTTGGACCGGTAATGCCCATTACTTCTTTTGAGACAGAGGAAGAGGCACTTCAGCTTGCAAATGACAGCATATATGGACTCGGAGCAAGTGTATTTACTAAGGATATGAAAACCGCGATGCGTTTTACGGAAGCATTTGAATCCGGAAGTGTAGTGATCAATGGTTCCAGTTATTTCAGAAGTTTTGAGATGCCTTTCGGTGGTGCAAAAATGTCAGGTATAGGTGCTGAGGGTGTTTACTCGACCTTTGATGAAGTAACCAGGCGTAAGTGTGTAGTCTTGAAGGGTATACTTTGAAATAAAACCATCATAAAGAATCTGTCAAAGTTGGATTCTTTATGATGGTTTTTATTGATAGAACACGTTACAATGAAGAGGCAAATATGTCATCTGTTTCACATGATCAAGAAAGGAAATAGAGATGCCCACTAAAGGTGCAGTTCAGGAAAAGACATTTACTAAGATAAAGGAACCGGGGAAATACAACGTGGTCATGCATAATGATGACTTTACCACGATGGAATTTGTTGTTGAGGTTCTTGAAGATATATTTCATAAAAACAGCATGGAAGCTGAGATACTGATGCTCACTGTACATAAAAGCGGTAAGGCTGTGATAGGAAGTTATCCGTATGACATCGCGGTTTCAAAGGTTAATACAGCGATATCACGTGCAAAGTCAGCCGGATTTCCTTTCAGGATGACAGTTGAGGAGGCATGATATGAATGTTACAAAAGAAGTTGCGGGAATAATTAATAATACGCTTGCTCTGGCAGCAGACAGGCATTATGAATATGCGACACCGGAACTCATGCTCCTCGTAATGTGTGAGAGCACAGGGTTTATACGAGCTTTTTCTGACTGCGGTGGAAGTGTTCCGGTATTGTCCTCAAAACTCGAGGAATATCTTAAAGAATATGTGGATACCGTAACAGATACAGAACCCGGTATTTCTACCGGACTTAATATGGTTTTTTCCATCGCTCAAAATTCTGCGATCAATAGCAGTAAACCTGCGGTAGAGCTGTCCCATCTGGTTCATGCAATGTTTGGACTTAAAGATAGCTATGCAGTTTACTATATGCAGGAACAGGGCGTGGATGAAGTGTCTCTTATACAGGAGATAATAAGTGAACCGTTGATCAGCCACCAAATCCCAACAGGCCACGGTGTTGATGATGAAGAAGAAAGTGAAGCTGATCCGCTTGAAGGATATGCGCTCTGCCTGAATGAAGTGGTAGACGGAATGAACCCGCTTATCGGGCGAGAGGAAGAGCTGGAGCGTACGATACAGGTTCTTTGCAGAAAAGATAAGAATAATCCCCTGCATATCGGCGAACCTGGTGTAGGAAAGACAGCACTTACTTATGGACTTGCACGAAAGGTAAACAGTGGCGATGTTCCCGATGTGCTTAAGGGGGCAAAAATCTATTCACTGGATCTCGGAAGTGTCATTGCCGGAACCCGTTACAGAGGTGAGTTTGAAAAGCGGTTAAAAACCATCCTGAACGTTATTTCAGAGGAAGATAACCCTATTATTTATATCGACGAAATACATAATCTTCTCGGAGCAGGTGCGACAGGAGAAGGTACTTTCGATGCTGCAAATATCCTGAAACCATACCTTGCAGACGGAAATATCCGTTTTATCGGTGCAACGACTTTTGAAGAATACAAAAAGCACTTTGAAAAAAGTAAGAGCCTTGTCCGACGTTTCCAAAATATAGAAATAAAAGAGCCGTCTATTGATGAAAGCATAAAGATCCTTCAGGGCTTAAAAAAGAAATACGAAGCTTTTCATGGTGTGACTTATGGTAGAAATGTGCTCGAATATGCTGTGGAGATGAGCGCAAAATATATAAATGAGAGATATCTTCCCGATAAGGCGATCGATCTCATGGACGAAGCAGGTGCGTATCGAAAGATCCACCCGCTTCCGCAGAAAAAGCAGTCTGTGGGAAAAGATATTATCGATGAGATACTCACAAAAATCTGCAGAGTTCCTAAGCAGTCAGTTGAATCAGACGAACTGGCAGGCCTCGCAACGTTGGAAAAACGTATCCTTTCAAAGGTCTACGGACAGGATGTGGCAGTGACTCAGGTTGTGAATGCCGTGAAATTTTCCAGGGCAGGGCTCGGAGAAGAAACTAAACCTCTGGCGAGTCTACTTTTTGTCGGCCCGACCGGTGTCGGAAAAACGGAAATCGCAAAGACTCTGGCAGAAGAACTGGGTATAAGCCTTGTTAGATTTGATATGAGTGAGTACGGAGAGAAACATTCCGTAGCAAAGCTTATAGGTGCTCCTGCAGGCTATGTCGGATACGAAGAGGGAGGACTCCTTACAGAAGCAATCAGAAAGACACCGTCATGCGTACTTCTCCTTGATGAAATAGAGAAAGCGCATCCCGATATATACAGCATGCTGCTGCAGGTCATGGATTATGCTACACTCACTGACAATCAGGGGAGAAAGGCAGATTTCAGAAATGTTATCATCATAATGACTTCCAATGCCGGAGCAAGCCGTATGGGAAAATCAGGTATAGGATTTCAGTCAAAGGATGTGTCCGCAGATACACTTCTCGATGCTGTAAAGCACGTATTTCAGCCGGAATTCAGAAACCGCCTGAGCGGCATAGTAGTGTTTAACAGAATGAATGACGCCATGGCAGGTATGATCGTTGATAAAAAGCTTAGAGAACTTTCCGGAATGCTTCTCAGCAAAAAGGTTGAACTTATCATAGAGGATGAAGCAGTTGATCTGATCAAGAAAAAAGGTGTTAGTGAAGAATATGGTGCCCGTGAGATAGATCGTGTGATCCGGAATGATATTAAACCTCTGTTTGTAGATGAACTGCTTTTCGGAAAACTGAAAAAGGGCGGCAAATGCGAACTTATCGCAACAAAAGGTACCTTTGCGGTTAAGATCTCGAGGAAAAAATAAATGGGGATTTATCTCTTAGATGATGAAATATGGTTTCCTAAACCGGAACTGGCAGAAGATGACGGTCTTCTGGCCGTCGGAGGAGACCTGAGCTGTGACAGGCTTCTTCTCGCCTATATGCATGGTATCTTTCCGTGGTACAATCCCGGTGAGCAGATAATGTGGTGGTGCCCGCATGAGAGATATATCATCCGGCCTGAAAAAATTCATATATCCCATTCAATGAAGAAATTTATGAAAAAGCATGAAATTTCCATAGTGTGGAACAGGGATTTTAGAGATACGATGCACAGGTGCCGGATGAAAAGAGAAAAAGAGGGTACCTGGATCGGGGATGATATGGAAAAAGCGTATTTTGCCCTGCATAAAGAAGGATATGCGGAATGTGTTGAATCATATATTGACGGAGAACTTGCGGGAGGTCTATATGGTGTTTCCCTCGGACGATGTTTTTTTGGAGAAAGTATGTACAGTAATCTCGAAAATGGTTCAAAACTTGCACTTATCGGTCTTTCTCAAAAAATGCAGAATATTGGAGGTCTTATGATAGACTGTCAGTTTCATACGGATCACCTGGAAAGCATGGGTGGAGAAACCATTAGTTATAAAGACTATAACGAAATTCTTGAGAAAAATTTTGCTCATAGCAGATGAACAGAATATAAAAATACAGTTCGGACGGCATAAATTGCCTAAGGACTGTATTTTTTGTTTTAAAATGCCGAAATATAAGCGAGAGTAGTCATTCAAATGTAGCATTTTGTGGGGAGCCCGGCGACAAATGATAAAACGAAAAGTCCAGAAAAAGACGGTTGCCATCGTGACTTTGATGGCAATACTGGCTATGACCATATTACATAATGCCTTCAGCTGGATACGAAGCTTTTACTCAGAGCAATTATACTCAAATGCTTTGGAACTAAGAACTGAATTTATTCAAAACACGGTTCGAAATCTGATAACAGATATAGCAGCTGAAAGAGAAGGTCAAAAAGAAGAGTTTTCCGTCAGATTGGAAAACAGTAAAGCGTATGTTAGCAATCTAATGACATATACGGATAAAAAACCGGAGATAGTCATAAGGGAATATCTGAGAGAAAGAGCAGATGCGTCTAACTGGACATATCTTGCGTACGACAAAGAAACGAATGAGATAATAATGGATTCGGATGGCCTTCTTGGGGATTCTTTTGATGGAAATATCAAAGAGATCGAGTCATGTTTTGCTGTTTCTGAAAAGATCGAATTTGAAAATACGGTAGTGCTTTACGGTGTTACAAATGAATTTCTAAAAAGGTTTGTTGAATCTGATATATCGAGGAAAGTTGAGTATGATGAATTTGACGGTGATACAACGATATGGATAAATGAGATCAGAAACTTTGAGGGTGGACATAATTATGCGCTTCATATCTCCGATTCAGGTGGATTGATAAAGAGCGGACGGCTTTTGACAACTGATGTCACTGATGCTGTCGGAAATGAATATCTCAGTACTGAACTTGAGATGATCAAAGAAACAGGTGAAGCCTTTTATACATATCAGACGAAAAAAGACGGGGCAGATGAGATTTTCCCGACACTTGTGTATGCAAAGCTTTTAAAAGACTATAACTGGGTGATCGGGATGCAGTCTGATATGAAAGATGTCTATCTGACAGTAGAAGAAACGAAAAAAACTGTTAACAGATATCTATATTTACTTGAAACAGGATTGATCATTGCTTTCCTGGGTTTGATCATTGTTGTGGCTTATACTACTGTTAGGACTGAGAGAGCGTTCACAAAGCATGAAACACGTATTCTACGGAGAAAAGTGCAGAATGACGCACTTACAGGCGCAACCAGCAGACAGTTCGGAGAAGAAAAGCTTAAGGAATTTTTCCAGGCATTTAAAGATGGAAAACCGAGTCCTGTGATCATGATATTGGATGTGGACTATTTTAAGCAGATAAATGATACATATGGACATGATGTTGGTGATGTGGTTCTGAAAAGAGTTGTTACCGGCCTTTATCGTACAATTCGTCAATCCGATTATCTGATACGCTGGGGCGGAGATGAGTTTATAGGCGTATACCTGGGTGTTACACATGAAAATATTGAGATAGTAGCCGAAAAGGTTATGGAGTCCGTTCGACTCGTCAGAGTCGTAACAGAGGACGGTATAGAAATAAAGGTTACATCATCTGTTGGTTTTGCGGAATTTGCTGATAGTGATGATGAATACGGAGATGGTCTTAAGAGAGCAGATAATATGCTCTACGAATCAAAACTTGGTGGGCGAAATCAGTATCATATCGCAAGTAAAAACGCTGTCATAGATAAGGATAAAAGGAGCGACAGCATTTCAAGAAACTGATCCGGAGGAAAAGGCATATGAATTCAACAGTAGCAGTTAATACATGTCCCTTTGGGGTTGATCACCTGAAAGATCTGGCAGA
This sequence comes from Lachnospiraceae bacterium MC2017, assembly GCA_000701625.1. Classification (GTDB taxonomy): domain Bacteria; phylum Bacillota; class Clostridia; order Lachnospirales; family Lachnospiraceae; genus NK4A144. Next base: position 34,378 of record JNJK01000005.1, on the reverse strand, counting down.
ATTTGGAAAAAGATTTGGACATGATGTCGGGTTTGAGATCATGGCTTCATTTGAAGAAAAAGATTTTGAAAAAAATCTGGTGGATGTACTGCCGGAACTCATGAAACATCAGATAAGCTGGCATTGTCCCGTGAAAGGCTGCGAGTATTCCGCACCAAAGGGAACTCCGGAGTATGAGCAAACGATGGCTCAGATAAAGACGATTTTTCGTTTTGCAAAGATGACACATAGTGATCATTATGTGATGAGATTTAATAATTGTGTCGTTACACCGGAAACGAAAGATGATATGTTGTTTAATGCTTTGGAGAATTATTGTAAGGTTGAAGATCTTTTTGGGCAGATCGGATGTCGCATTTATGTAGAGAACTCCGGTACGATCGATGAGGGAACTATGCTTCTTGATCAGGATGAGTTTACGCTGATCGTTAAAGAGTATGATTTTGATGTGCTTGTAGATCTGGGGCATGCTCATGCGAATGGCTGGGATATCCAGAAACTTGTTTCTGATCTAAAAGATCAGATATGGGCATTTCATCTGCATAATAATGATGGGCGTCATGATACTCATAACAGATTGCAGGACGGTACACTTGATTATGATGAGATGCTTAACTTCCTTGCTGAGACAGCTCCGGGGGCAGAGTGGGTTCTTGAGTATGAGAAACCGGAAGACCTTGGTGAACCGTTGCGTGAAGACCTTGAGGAACTGATCGCATTCCGGAAGATGACAGTAGGAAGCTATCAGTTGTAGGTTCGCTTAATCCTCGCAAATGCTCCGTATAAGATTCTTTGTTCTAAGACCATAAAAGCGGTGCCCGTTGGCACCGCTTTTGCTGCTGTATAGGAAATCCTATATATAATTGATTTTGGAACAGCGTAAATCTTAGTTTCCTGCAATAAGATCATGCTGTTTATAGGCATCAAAAATTTTATTGACCTTTTCGTCTTCACCGATCAGTGATACCTGAAGCGGGCGGAAAAGACCAAGCGAAAGAATGCCGATCATAGATTTACCATCAGCATAGGTTCTGCCATTATTAACATCAATCTGACAATCAGAATTTGAATTAATCTTTAAGAACTGTTCGATCTGTTTTTTGTCGCGTAAAATAACCGGAATTGTTGTCATAACTATAATGCTCCCCAAAATAGAATTTGTGTTAGAAACCGTTTCAGAATGTAACCCCTTATCTGTCGGTACATCACCTATAATAAAAAATGATTCTCATAATGGCAAGGAAATAAATGATATAAATAGACACTATAAGCAAAAATGTTGCTCTGAATTGAATTTTAAACAATGAAAACGTTTAAGGAAACTAACGGGCATGTACAAAAAAATGCATATGAAAGTTGCAGCATAATATTTTTGATTTAAAAATCAGCAGAATGAAAAGTTAAAAAAATATTGAAAAAACAACGCTGCTATTGTACTCTTGTAGGCGGTCTAAAAAGTCTTATAAAGTAAGGAAAAATCAATGAGCATTTTAAATGTAAGTAATGTGAGTCTGGGTTTTGGCGAGCGTCAGATTCTGGATTCAGTGAGCTTCAAACTGTCAAAGGGTGAGCATATCGGTCTCGTAGGTGCAAATGGTGAAGGAAAGTCCACCTTTATGAACCTGATAACCGGAAAGATCAATCCCGAAGAAGGTAAGGTTGAGTGGTCAAAAAATGTAAAGGTTGGATACCTTGATCAGCATGCCGTGCTTGAAAAGGGTATGTCTATAGGAACTGTTTTAAGAAGCGCATTTGATGATCTTTTTGTTATGGAAGAAAAGATGAATGCGATCTGTGATAAGCTCGGAACAGCAGATGAAGAAGAGCAAACGGTTTTACTTGATGAACTCGGAACTATCCAGGATCTTCTCACAATGCATGATTTTTATATGATAGATGCAAAAGTCGAGGAAGTGGCAAGAGCTTTGGGGCTTTTAGATCTTGGTCTTGATAAGGATGTTACGGAATTATCCGGCGGACAGAGGACAAAGATACTCCTTGGAAAGCTGCTGCTGGCAAAACCGGATATACTTCTACTCGACGAGCCTACTAACTATCTCGATGCAGAGCATATCGCATGGCTTCAGAGATATCTTGAAGAATATGAAAATGCGTTTATACTTATTTCTCATGATATCCCGTTCCTGAACAGTGTTATAAACATTATCTATCATATGGATCAGTGTCATCTTAATCGATACCCGGGTGACTATGATCACTTTCAGGAAGTTTATGCTGTGCAGAAAGCCCAGCAGGACGCAGCATATGAGCGTCAGCAGAGAGAAATCGCTGATCTCAAGGACTTTGTTGCGAGAAATAAAGCACGTGTTGCTACGAGAAATATGGCTATGTCACGTCAGAAAAAGCTTGATAATATGGAACTTCTGCAGAAGAGTACGGAGAAGCCCAAGCCGGAGTTTAATTTCCGTACTGCCAGAACACCGGGAAGAGTTCTTTTTGAGACAAAGGAGCTGGTGATCGGTTATGACGAGCCGCTTTCATCGCCTCTGAATCTCATAATGGAGAGAAATCAAAAAATCGTCATTACGGGTGCTAACGGTATCGGTAAAACTACGCTGCTAAAGAGTCTTTTGGGCATTATTAAGCCAATCTCCGGTTCAGTAGAAAAGGATCAGTTTTTAGAAATCGGATACTTTGAGCAGGAGATGTCTCCGGACATTAATACAACCTGTCTCGAGGAGATCTGGCAGGAGTTTCCTTCGTTTAATCAGTATGAGGTTAGAAGCGCTCTTGCAAAGTGTGGGCTTACCACAAATCATATCGAGAGTAAGGTAAAGGTACTGTCAGGTGGAGAACAGGCAAAGGTAAGGCTCTGTAAGCTTATTAATCGTGAGTCAAATTTATTGATCCTCGACGAGCCTACTAACCACCTTGATGTGGATGCAAAAGATGAACTTAAGAGAGCGTTAAAAGAATTCAAGGGGGCAATTCTCATGGTTTGTCATGAACCTGACTTCTATGAGGGTCTTGCAGATGATATTTGGGATGCTTCCAAGTGGACAACAAAGATCGTATAAAGAGTAAAAGAGTCGGCCGAAAATGGAATTTTTTCGGTCGACTCTTTTTTAACTTATAGTATATTCCGTTGAACAGGACTTTACTCTACAGAATTGATAATGCCAAGTATTTCATCTTTAATAGCCTTATTTACAGAGAGCGCATTTTCTCTTGAGTCCTGGTTTGAATAGAAATAAAATTTGATCTTGGGCTCTGTACCGCTGGGACGGATGGCGAACCAGGAACCGTTATCCAGGAATAAGCGCAGGGCATTTTGCGGCGGTATAGATTCATATCCGTTTATGTAATCGATTACTTTTGCGACTTTTGAACCTGCAACAGTGTCAGGAAGATTTTCACGGAACCATTTCATCATGCGCTGTATACGTTCTGCACCGGGGATTCCTTCCAAAACGATATTCGGCTCATCTTCTGCAAAAAATCCGTACCTGGTATAGATATCCTGTAAAACATCCCACAGGGTCTTTCCCTGTTTTCTGTAGTAAGCAGCTGCTTCGGCAACAAGCATACCTGCAGAAATACCGTCTTTATCACGTATATCCTCACATGCAGCGTAACCTACAGATTCTTCATAACCAAAAAGATAAGCGTAACCGTTTTCATGCAGCATAGGAATCTGACCGCAAATGTTCTTAAATCCTGTGAGAGACTCAAACATAGCTACGCCGTAGTCTTTTGCGATAATGTCTGACAGCGTAGATGTAACAATGGACCTCACAATAGCACCCTTTTCAGGAAGAGTACCCGCTGTCTTATGTCCTTCAAGCACGTATTTTACAAGAATGTATCCTGTCTGATTTCCATTAAGAGGTATGTAGTTTCCTTCATTATCACGGATCTCTATCGCAAAACGATCTGCATCGGGATCTGTTGCCATCAGGAGTTCTGCATTGAATTCCCTGCCGTACTTTTCGCTGAGTCTGAAAGCTTTCGGATCTTCGGGATTAGGATAACCTACTGTTGTAAAATCGGGATCAGGATCTGCCTGTTCCGGAACAATCTTAAAGTTTGTAAAACCACGGTCTTTCAGCATCTCACGGAAGGGAATGGAGCCGCATCCGTTTAACGGGGTATACACAAATGGAATCGTGAGATCAAGCTCATCACCTTCGTGTATAGCAAGGGATTCGATACGGTCAAGATAGGCACGGTCATATTCTTCACCGAGAACCGTGATCATACCTTTATTTATCCCGTCTTCGTATGTGGTCTTTTTAATACCGTTCCAGATATCCACAGCATTGATCTTTTCTGTCATGCCATCAGCTATATCCGATGAAACCTGACATCCGTCATCCCAATATGCTTTGTAGCCATTGTATTCACGTGGATTATGGGAGGCAGTGATATTTATTCCGGAGATAGTGTGCAGTTTTCTGATCATAAATGCCAGCTCCGGTGTAGGACGAAGAGCAGGGAAGGTGTACACTTTTATGCCGTTTGCTGCAAAGATTCCTGCCGCAAGCTCGGAAAACTCTTTTGAAAAGTGTCTTGGATCATGAGCAATAATAACACCGCGATCCATTGCTTCCTTACCGTGGGATACAATGAAATCAGCGATTCCCTGACTGGCTTTTCCTACAGTATAGAAATTCATCCTGTTTGTACCTGCACCGACTTTACCGCGGAGTCCCGCAGTTCCGAAAGACAAGTCCTGATAGAAGCGGTCTTCCTTCTCGGTTTCGTTGTCTTTTATTGTGAGGAGTTCGTCTTTAAGCGGATCTTCGTCCGGCAGGCATTTGAGCCATTCTTCATACTTTTCCTTGTAATGCATCTATATCCTCCTTGAGTTTGTGGTATTATTTTGAGTGATGTCGCTTGAAAATCAGATGATTTCTAAATGTATTGTAGAAAAAAAGGAAAAAAGATGGAAGAGGAAAAGAAAAATTTTGTCTACAGAAGAGCTGCTAATTATTATGAAACAGATCAGATGGCGATCATTCACCATTCAAATTATGTGAGGTGGATGGAAGAAGCCCGGATGGCGTGGATGGCATCTCTCGGCGTTGATTATGCGGAGATGGAACGACTTGGTGTGATCTCACCGGTCGTTTCCATAAATGTTAAATATAAGAAGCCTGTGCTTTACGGAGAAACAGTTGATATTGAAGTCTTTGTAAAAAAGTATAATGGCGTAAAGCTGGCACTTGCTTACGAAATGACAAACATCGAGACCGGGGAAGTTACCACTATCGGTGAATCAACACATGCTTTCATGAAGGACGGAAAACTTGTATCACTAAAGCGGGCACTCCCCGAGATGGATGCCATGATGATGGCGTGAACATCCTACTTTGACTTATAGGAAATCCCGTTGGAACTCCTATAAGTCAAAAAAATGTACTACGTGCATTAGGATTGTTTGTTCATAAAGTTTAGAAATACTGCCGCAGGACTGCGATCTTTCCCATAGGCTTTTTCTACTGAGGCGCAGTACTTATCAGCTGCGATCAGGACAAAGCCCTCAAGATGATGCGGCGGTATTGGAGTCATCGGAAACATGTGATGCAGGATGGAGTCGATGACGGTCTCATTTATGTGGTAAAAAATAGATTCTGCAATGGAAACAGAATCAATAGGATGACGATAACAGCATACCACGTCATTGGCATATTTTGAGTATCGCCCAACGATCCCCAGATCATGGAGCAGAGCACCCTTTATCAGACTGTCTTTGTTCAGTTGGATGTGGTGTTCAAGCAGAAAATAGTAAATTCGTAATGAAATAACGGCGACACAGATCGTGTGCACAGCAACAGAAGTGTGCCCGTGATGAGCCTGTTTCATTGCCTTCTTAAAGGCGTCACAATCATATATCCGACGGGCAATATCAGAACGAAGATCCTTAGCGATTTTTTTATAAACGAGTGATCTTTTATGTATAACTGCTGCATTCATAACATATACTTCCCTGTAATGTGAAACAAACCTGCCTGGCGTCCCTGTAGTGCAGGCGTGTAAACGTTTACCGACAAAAAGACTAATGCCGGTGTTCTGTATTATTTATCGACTGAAAATACTCGGAAGTAAATATGTTTAAGAACAAAGAAACCCAAAACAGCACCGCTCATCAAATATGAATGAGGGTGCTGTTTTTCTTTGACTTATTTATTTAGGTATGAGCAACGTTACCGGAAGCAACGGGTGTGTCTTCAGGCTCGGCCATTTTACGTATCTGACGGATGCTGTTAGAAACTGCGGGAATAGAAAGAATAGCCACAGTTGCGACCATTTCCGGGAAAATATATGTGGCGTTGTAACCTAGAGAATAGATGATCGGATTCATGCCCTCAGGTGCACTGGATGCAAAGAACACATATCCGGAGATCACATGCATAAGGAAACGTCCTAAAGCCCCGAGTGCGTAGCCTGCGATGAGACCGTGGCGCTTTGCGGTAAAAAGACCTGCAAGACCAAGCATGCCGAAAGCCAGCGGATAATCAAGCAGAACCTGTATCGGGTGATAAATGTACGGTCCTGTAACGAGCTGAAGCAGGCCGTAAGCCATACCTGTCACGATACCGACTCTGAGACCGTAAATGTAACCGATAAGAGCGATGAAAAACATGGAAAACAGGGTTATTGAGCCGCCAAAGGGAAGTGATGCGAACTTGATAAAAGATGTAACCATTGCAAGAGCCATAGCCATAGCGCAGAAAGAGAGCTCTTTAGCAGACATCTTTTGACGGTTATCCTTTCGGAGCAAAAAGATCACTGCGAAAACAACGAGAAGCAGGATGACCATAAGTACATAACCTGCTGTAGTTGGCAGATAGGAATATTCTTCCTCAGACCAGTTGAAAAAAAGTGACATAAAAAACCTCCTTGTATAAGCATAGGAGGGGAGCGTGAAAATACACGACATATTGCCTCCCTCCGCCGGTATTATCCGGTTCAGGTGTTGAGGGTCATCAGAAAAACTGATGTCTCAGCGAAAGCTCCCCTGGCATTGGCACGTCGAAGACGTGCATTTATTTAAGTACATGCTTATCCTATATGAGCGACAAAAATATGTCAAGAAAAAAACATCATTATGGTGAAGGTGTAAAAATTAAGACAAGTTTTTCTAATAAAGTCCATAAATAATGCCGAAATATGTATCGTAGTTATGTTGTATTGTTATAGTAACTGTTTATACGTTAACAGTTACATACCATACGAATTCAAACGGAGTTGAGGGGATATTATGGACAAAAGAGATCTCGATGATCTTACAGGGCTTCCAAAAAGACGTTATTTTTGCCAGCTTGCGAATCTAAGTAAGAAAAATATCGTCGAACGCGGCGACATGCCGGTCGTCATTGCCTTTAATTTTGTCGATATGAAGGGGTTCAATTCTAAACATGGAACAGACGAAGGGGATCGTCTGCTTATCAGCTTCTCTGAACTACTTGTGGAGCATTTTGCTGAGGAAAATGCGTCACGGTTTGGAGAGGATCATTTTTATGCCCTTTCAACCGTCAATGAGATAGAAGAAAAGATCGAAAGGATCGTAGAAAGTATAAAATATCTGAACGGCGGAAAAACTTTGCCTGTAAGGATAGGTATAGCAAAGTTTGAAAAAAATATAGAAATAGAAGTGGTATGTAATCTCGCAAAGGCGGCATCTGATACTATAAGGAACGTTACGGAGACTGCTTTTGTATGGTACAACAACTCCATAGCTGAAGAGATAGCAAAACGTGAGTATATCTTAAATCATATAGATAAGGCGATATCAGAAGGGTGGATCGAACCCTTTTATCAGCCTGTCGTGCGCACATATACAAAGAGACTGTGCGGTGTAGAAGCATTGGCGCGATGGAGAGATCCGGAAAGAGGTATCATCGTCCCGAATGATTTCGTAGCCGTACTGGAAGAACACGGTCTGTCATATAAACTTGATATGTATATGATAGAACGCACTGTCAGCATGCTTCAGAAACGCCTGAAGGAAGGCCTTCCGGTAGTTCCGGTATCGGTAAATATCTCACGGTCTGACTTTGCCTATTGCGATCCTATAGAAGTCATATCTAATACTTGTGATAAGCACGGAGTACAGAGAAATCTCATATGTGTTGAGATTACCGAGACAGCCCTTGTATCAGACAAAGGCTGCATTCATGATGCAATTACGAGATTTCATGAGGCTGGCTTTGAAGTATGGATGGACGACTTTGGAAGCGGTTATTCTTCGCTGAATATGCTTAAGGACTTTGATTTTGATGAGATAAAGCTCGATATGATATTCCTTCGAGACTTTAATGAGCGGTCAAAAAAGATCGTGACCATGGTAGTGCGTATGGCAAAGTCACTTGGAATCCATACTCTTGCTGAGGGAGTAGAAACAGAGGAGCACATTCAATTTTTACGAAGTATCGGGTGTGAACGTATACAGGGATATTATTACGGAAAACCCATGCCGTTATGTGATCTCCTTGAGCATTTACGGGAAAAAGGTATAGCTTTTGAAACCAGAGAAAACTTTGCACTATATGAAAAAACAGGCCTTACGGATCTTGTATCGACAAAACCGCGTGCGCTGTTTTTCTTTGATGGAAGACGATTTGAGCTGATATTTAGAAATGAAGAATATGCAAATGTTTTGCCTGAGGCCGGAAAAGATCCGGATGCGACTATCGACTACAACATGAATTCGGATGAAAATCCGGCAAGCCGTCAGTTCAGAGCATTTGCAAAAAAAGTAATAAAGAGCGGTCATCGAGAGATAATGACCTTTGTAGTAAACAACAGATATTACCATTTTTCACTGAAGCCTATAGCCAGATCGCAGAAGGGCTATATGATGGAGGCGACTCTTGACGGAACTTTTTATGAGGAACAGAAGCAGTTCTCTGAGAGAGACAATCTTATAAGAAACATGGTTTCTGTATATGAATCCATTTATATCCTTGATTTTACTTCCGACACGAGAAAAACTATTTTTTCTTCTATACCCGGCGAGAATGAAGGAGATGTGATCCATGGCATAGTGGATTTTTACAAGAATTACAGTACCAGAGAAATATTTGAAGGCGACATGGATCGTTGGAAAAAATTTACGAACAGGGATTATCTGTTTTATAAGGCTAAAGAATCGGGAAGAGGTTTCTTTTCGGATATTTTCTGCGTTCGCCAACCTGACGGAAATTATGTATGGATGGAATTTCTCGTAATCATATTTTCGGAAAATAAAAACGAGTCGCTGCTTATATGCATAAAGCCTTCTTCGATAGAGAGTCACGAAGACAAGACTGATATCGTCAAAAGGATCATCAGATACAATTATCTGAGTCTTGATGATATGTTCAAAATTTCTCAGGACATACTGTACTCATTTGTTGATTACGGAAATATAAAGTTTTTCTGGAAAGATAAGGAACAGCGTTTCCTCGGAGCAAGCAGGGCTTTTTGTGAGTACTACGGTTTTGATTTCCAAGATGAGTTTGTAGGGAAGACAGAGGAAGAACTCGGGTGGCAAAAAAATGATGCTTTATTGGCAGAAGAGAAGCTCCTTGAAACAGGGGAGCCTGTTCCGTATGCACATAATGTCAATGTAATAGACGGAGTCATACATAATATTATAGTGACTAAATTTCCACTTTACCATGACAATCAGATAGTGGGACTCATTGGTTATTTTATCGATGCTGAGCAGGATATCATCAAGGATATTAAAGGTCAGGATATACGGCTGATAGATCCGATCACAGGCCTTACAAATGCTCAGGGACTTATGCTCGCTGTCATGGAGTATGACAATAATTACCAGATAAACGGTGAAAACTATATTTATGGTGTCATATCTGTAGAAGGTTACGAGGCGATCAGGAAAGATTATGGCCCGGAAGTGTCGAGAGAAGTTATCCGAACCATAGCCGGACGAATACGCGAAGCTTTTGGTGACGCAGATATGGTTGCGAGATTAGATGGATGCAACTTTATAATTTGCTCCCGAAAGCTTTCTACTGATGAGTTTTTACAGGCAATTGAAGAATGTGTAGCCGAGATCCATAACATAAAGGATGTAAATGGTGCATCCTGTGAGTTGTCAGCTTTTTACGGCACATCAAACGGTATGGAAACCGGAAATGCCAGAAAAGCTTTGGAACTCGCAAAGACCAGGCTAGCGCACAGGGTAACGCATAAAGAAGAATCAATCATGGCTATATCGGGTGAAGTACTTCCTAATCAGTACAGCGATTTCCCGCTGCCGATAGTCGTGGTTCGTCCTCGGATGGACAGCAAAAATGTAAACGTAGAAGACATGATATTTATGTTTGTGAATAATGTCTACTGCGATATGACGGGAAGAAAGCGTCATGAACTTGTTGGAAAGGGGTATCTCGAGACATTTCCGAGAACAGATAAACGCTGGATAGAACTTACGTATCGTGCATGTAAAGGTGAATATATCAGAAGTCAGCTTTATGACGGGGCAACCAGTCACTGGCTTAAGTTTACGGCGGCTCCTATGGGAATGGTAGGAGCATGTACGGTTATTTGTGATGCCGTGGATGACGAGCGTATAACAGAATATACAGATTTATTAAATATGACAATAGATGAAGCAATACAGGAAGTATCAAAGGCGCTTGAAAATAGCGAAGACTTTGATACAGCTGTATATAATGCGATTTCAATCATCGGAGAATATACCGGATCTAGCAGTGTCGGTATATTGAAAAAAGCAGGCAAGACTTTCGTAAAGACTTATACCTGGACCAGAGATGGATTTGAACTGGAAGAAAAGCAATCGAACATATTAAAATTAGTCCGAAGTGCCGCTGTTTTGGAAAAAATAATAAGCACCGAGGAAAATCAAAATATCAAGAGTGTGGAGCTCTTAAAAGAAGATTATCCGAAGGTTTACGAATTTTTGAAATCAAAGGGCGTTGAACGGAGCTTTATGGTGCCTATTTATGATGGATACGAACGGACAGGATATCTTATTGCGGATAATTACCGGATGGATGGTTCGATAAATCTGCATAGGTTCTTACAATTAGCAGCCTATCTTTTGGGATCGATCATACGGATACGGGAATTGTCCGAAAACGAAAAGTATCTTATTGAAGAAAATGAGAAGTCAAGAGTCAGGTACAGAACGGATGATTTTTGTATAGAGCTGGTACGTAAGCTTGAAAAGTATGAAGACGATCCGGAAGTGATAAATGACGTTCTTGCTAAGCTTGGTGAAGTATTTAAGGCGACCCGTGTATTTATCCTGGGAGTTGAGGGACAAAAGTCGAACTGCATTTATGAATGGTGTGATTTCGGCATCGAGTCTGTTAGCACAAAGTGGGATAGCGTAAATAAAGATGGATATTTCGGAGTCTTTAACAATGAACTGGAACTCGGAAAAACACTTGTAATAGACAATATAGATAAATATAAAAATCAAAATCCGGAACGGTACCGTGTCATGAAAGGTGTTGGCATAGAAAGACTTATGGAGGCTCCTTTCTATGATAATGGAAAACTTGCGGGCATTATCGGTGTTGAAAATTATGAGTATGATAAGTCACTTGATGCCGAGAAGGTGATGGAAACAGCCGCACAATTCCTGGGATTACACATTATCATCCAAAAGATGCGTGTAGAGAAGAGAAAGAATGAAGTTCTGTTCGGAACTGATAATGCAAATAAAGTGAAATTCACTGAACATGATATGAACTGGAATGATGTTTATAAAGATATTCCGATCCCGGGAGCATATGTCAGAGTTATCTGCTCACCCGACGGAGACAGAGCAGAGGATTTTGAATACATATTTGTAAATAAAGCATACACTGATTTTGTTAAACGAGACCGGAATGAGATCGTAGGAAAGCGGTATAAAGACGTATTCCATAATCCGGATCCGCAATGGATAGCCGATGCGTATAAGGCAGCGATCATTGGAGACCATGTCAGATACAGGAGATTCAGCATAGCGAGCGGTCATTGGGTTTATTCCCTGCTGGCTCCGGCGGAGAGAGCAGGATATTGCTGGATAATGCTGCTAAATATCGACGAGCTGCACAATTAATTCAGGTAACAGAAGGAGTTTCATAGTCTGCGTGATTTTCGTAAGACAGGATGATGGGGAACATTCAGATGAGGAGATATAAATTCAGCTCAACTGAAAAAAGAATAATTGAGAGGTCGGTCGTTCCTCTGGTCATTTACCAGTACATTAACGAGAAGATCACACCGGTCATTATTTCTGACGGTTATTGTGCTTGTATGGGACTAGACAGAGAGGATGCAAAGATCTTTCTAACAAATGCGTTTTCCACTTATGGAAATCCGGATACCATGATGCAGTTTGAAAGGATGGTAAAAGATCCTGAAAATAACGCAAAAGAGCACATGGCGGTGTTTACACTGGAACTACCCGAAAGTTCGGAAAAGGTTTACGTAGTTGCACGGGGATTTACTGTTATAAAGAAAAATAAGAGCTATCTCACGGTATACTACTCAAAGATTGGGGAAAAATTTGTACCAAGTGAAAAAATAGACGTTTCCGGAGAATCACATTTTAATTTTGATAATACCTATGATTATTGGAACTACTATGATATTTTGACGAGACTTCCCAATATGACATATTTCCTTAAGCTTTCGGAAAAGCATAGGAGTGAAGTCGTAAAAAATAACGATATTTCAGTGACACTCTGCTTTAATTTAAACCGGATGAAGACCTTCAATAATAGATACGGAGTTGACGAGGGTACTCACCTACTTACAGTCTTTGCGGATATTTTGAGAAAGTGCTTTGGAAACGAAGGCTCTGCGAGATTTGGTGAAGATAGTTTTTATGCGTTTACTGAAATAAGTAAGGATCCGGAAGTACAGGTTCTCACGGTCTTTAATGAGATGGAGATCGCTAATAACGGTCGGTCTCTGCCTGTACGAGCCGGAATGTTCATAGACAGAGAGGGGGATACGGAATCCAGTATCGCCTGTGACTGGGCAAAGATTGCCTGTGATAGTGACAGGGATAACTATGAATCGCATCTTTCGTACTTTGATGAAAAGATGCTGGAGAAGGTTAATGATCAGGAATATGTTCTTCATCATATTAATACAGCATTAAAGGAAAGATGGATACAGGTTTATTATCATCCTATCGTGAGACTCCTTACAGGTGAAATCTGCGAAGAGGAAGCATTGACCAGATGGATCGACCCGACATTGGGTGTGATACAGCCCGGTAGATTCCTTCCGATACTTGAAGACGCAAAACTTTTATATAAAGTCGATCTGTATATGGCAGACCGGATACTAGAAGACCTGAAAGTAAAAAAAGATGCAGGGCTGAGAATCGTGCCTGTATCATTAAATGTGTCCCGCTATGACTTTGAATGTTGTGACATGGTTTCGGAGATCGTAATACGTACAAGGGAAGCCGGTATAGATCCTAAATATCTGAATATAGAGATCACTGAAACTGTAATGGGTATGGATGAAAATTTCCTGAAGGAACAGATCCGCCTTTTGCATGAAGAGGGATTTCAGGTGTGGATGGACGACTTTGGCAGCGGATATTCATCGCTAAATATTCTTCAGGAATTTGACTTTGATCTTGTAAAGCTCGATATGCGTTTCCTTACAGGAGTAGGGAAAAATTTCAGGAGCCCGTTAATAGTCCAAAATATCGTCAATATGGCGCTGTCACTTGGTACGGATGTCATCGCAGAAGGCGTAGAAACCTATGAACAGATGGAATTTTTACGGGAGATCGGGTGTGATAAAGCGCAGGGGTATTACTATGCGAAGCCGATGACTCTTGACCGGATAATCGATACACAGGGAGAAAGGCGCCGCGAAAATATTGATGAAGCAAGATATTACAGGGTCATCAGCATGACCAGTATGTATGACCCCGTGATAAACGGTGATTTCCATACAGCCGCTACAGATTTTGGAACCGGAAATGCAGTAGGAATAATAGAATACCGTGATGACCGTTATTATATATTGCGGTCAAATGATAGTTTTCGTCGTCTCCTTCGTGAAAAATTCGGTGTCATTGTTGGTGACATATATACCGAGTTTTCAGATATCAGAGAAAAATTTGGCGGAAGATTCCAGGACTCCGTAAAGCGATGCATCAGATCAGGAAACTGGGAAAGAGTTGGCTATACGGAAGTTAATGATATTCTCGTTACTTTTAGTGTAAGAGAGATAACAAAAAATCCGGTAACCGGTGCAAGCGCATTGCTTGTAGTAGTGTCAATGGTTTACAGAGATGAGGAAATAATCTCAAAGTACAGTGAAGATCTTGATAAGGATGGTAATGAGATCAAGCAGACTCTGTCGCTTTACGAGCAGCTTCCGGTAAATTATATAGTAGTTCGTGTTCTGGAAGATCCTGTGACTCATGGACCTCTGGATATGAAGTATGTTTTTGCAAATAAACGTTACTGTAATCTTGTTGGGAAGAGGTTTGAAGAAGTAAGAGATCACTCCTACGTGGAACTTTTCGGGGTTGATGATCTGGAATGGCCTGCGGCTGCTTATAGAGCAGCATTCTACGGCGAGGAAAAAGAGGGAGTACATTTTAGTCATATACTTGGAAAGTGGGTTTATTATCTGTCACGTCCTATTTCTATCCCTGGATGCTGCGCTTTTGTATTCTTAGATATTGATAAAGAACAGAAAGAGAAAGAGCAGCTTATTGTTAATTCAAGGACAGATGACACTATAATCCAGATAATAAAGCTGCTTAACAGTGAAATGCCTTATGAAGAGATACTAAATAAGGTTTTACAGGAACTGAGCTTTGTCATTCATCCTGATCGTATCTGTGTACTGGAGATAGAAGGAAAGACAGTAATAAATGATTTTGAGTGGTGTGCAAAGGGTGTCAGCAGTACAAAAAACTATCTTTATACGATAGCGGACTATGACCTTGCTGCACTATGGAAAAAGTATAAAAACGATGACGGTATTCTTCTCATTGATGATGTAGATGAAGTAAAGAAACTTGAACCTGATTTTTATAAGTTTTATCACGATAACGGTATACGACGCTTTATGGGAGTTCCTCTATATACCAAAGAGCGCGTGATCGGATTCTTATGCGCATCAAATTATGAGATAAATGAGATCTTTGACACAAAGAAGCTGTTAGAAACGGTTGCATTCTTCATTACGTTTAAGATAACTAATAACAGTCTCATGAATAAGCTGGATCAGATGTGCTATATCGATGCACTTACGGAGGTGTATAACAGGCATGGTATAGATCATGAGACAAGTAAATATCTGTTAGCCCATCCGGATGCGCCGTGTACTATAGCAGCGCTTGATATTGATGACTTTAAGCTCGTAAATGACAGGTATGGACATCTCATAGGCGATGAAGTTTTGAAGCATCTGGCGTCATCGTTAAATGAGCGTTTCGGTGAATTAGCGATAATCGGCAGAAACGGAGGCGATGAGTTCCTGATCATTATGAAAAATATGGATGCAAAGGAATCGGAACCTTTGTTTATGAGCTTTACAGAAGAAAAACATATCCTGCATCATGAGGGAGTTGAATATGAGTACTATATTTCTCTCGGATATGCAGAGTATCCTGTGCAGGCAGACAAATTTAAGACTTTGTTCCGATGCGCCGATGCAGCGCTTTACTCAGTAAAATTCAATGGAAAGCATGGATGCAGGCAGTATACGAAAGATATGCATTTCCAGGACAGAACCAGTCCGGGATTTGGTCTAAGAGAAATAGCTGCTAATATGCCGGGAGCAATACTTGCGTACAGAGCTGATTCTGAAGAAAAGATACTATATGCGAATCAGGAATTGTTGGATATTTTTGACTGCCGGAACATGGAGGAATTTATTGATTATTCTGATCACAGTTTCAGGAATGTTGTACATCCTGATGATCTCCTTAGGGCAGAAAGTGATATCAGAGAACAGGTGAAGACAGGTGGCTTAAAAGCCAGAGAGTATATAGATTTCAGGATCATATCAAAGAATGGAAATGTGAAGCATGTGAAGAATCGTGGTCGGCTCATACATAATGAGTATTATGGAAAGGTATATTTGGTCCTGCTGTTGGAAGAATAGGGGTAAGAGATGGAGAACGAGAAGTACATCATTGACAATTTAGATAAAGCCCTTAGCGAGGATTGGATAAAGGTCTATTATCAGCCAATTGTCCGTATCGTGTCAAAAAAAATATGTGGAACGGAAGCGTTTGCAAAGTGGATCGATCCGGAAAAGGGTGAACTGTCCATGACAAACGTCTGGCAGGCTTTGTCAAAACATGATCTTACAAAGAAACTGGATATGTATGTCTTAAAACAGGTGCTCGAAGATCTTCAGGAAGCTGTAGAAAAAAAACTTCCGTGCGTACCGGTTTCAGTAAAGATTTCAGTTGCGGATTTTGCTGATGATAGTTATGCGGACTCTGTGATCGAAGTGATACATGCCTATGGTATTCCGGAAGAATATCTGAATTTTGAAATACTTGATTACACAGACAATAGATATGAAATTCAAAAGGGCGAATGTATAAGGAATTTTATGTCTTACGGATGCAAGATATGGCTGGATGATTTCGGGCGTAGCTATGCGTCTCTTGAGGGACTTAAAAAGTTTCCATATAGCGTTATAAAGTTTAATATTGATTTTTTTGATGATGTATACGGAGCAGAAGGTGAAGCACGTGCCCGTACCATGCTGGCCTATACTATCAATATGGCTAAATGCATGAAGATAGGAACGGCTATAGCCGGCATTGAAACAGCGGATCAGTATAATTTCTTTTATAAGCTCGGATGTGAAATGGCTCAGGGCTCTTATTTTTCTGAACCATTAAGTCAGGAGGAACTGGTTAATTCAGACATGGAGATGGAGGCTCTTGAAGAAGCGCCCTATTACAATGCTATCGGACAGATAGAGATAGAGGCTTCTAATATGCATACTGCGAATCAGAGGATAGGCACTGCTGAGTCTCTGGCAGTAATGGAATATGTTGATCATACATATAAGTTTTTGTACATTAATGAATCCTACAGGATGTACTTAAGAAGTCTTGGACTCACAGCCGAATCAATGGAGTACCTTTTTAACCAGCGTTCCGGTATGCTTCAGGAAAATCTGCATTCTTTTATAAAGCAGCTGTCGCAGGGAATGAGCGGTGCACAACTTTTCTTTCTCTTACAGGAAAAGATCGTTGATCTAAAGGGCAACTTTATTGCCCGAAATACAAGATCTGGAGCAATAGCATTTGTTCTATATACATCACAGGCTCTAGAAATCTCAAGAAGCCGTATTCATGATTACAATAAAGCTATGGAAGGAATTTATACCGTATTTGACCGCTTTGACCTTATAAATATGCCTTCGGGGATAATCGAAAACACATATTTAAATACCTGTGAATACGGAGGGATACATGCAGGGACAAATATTAGAGAGGTGCTTCGTGATTTTAGCGAGCAGTATATCGTAAAGGCGGAAAGAGAAGAATTTTTGAAATTCATGAACGTGGATACATTTTGGGATCGCCTGCATGCAGGGGACTATATGTATCTTACAAATGTTTTTAATACGATCATGGATGATGGAAAAGTTTACCCTAAGAGATACCTTCTCATTAATATTCAGAGTGATGATAATGACATAATACTGTCTGCCATCATCAGGACTGAAAAGGGAGGTCCGACAGGTGAAAAGATGTCTCGGAAAGAGGGATGAGATATGATTCAGGCGACATTTACCCTTATGCGGGAATCTGATCTGCATAGTTTGTTCAATAAGCTGGAACAGATATTAAAGGGAAAGAACACCCAAAATTTGTTTCTTCTCTCTTATTCTGTCGGAATAACGGAAGAAAAATTGTCAAAGATCTTTTCGAAGATCAATGATGCTTTTCCGTATTTGTTTGTGACAGGTATTTGTAAGATACAATCATTAAAGGGAGAAAGATTTTTAAGATTGTCTTTCTGTCAGTTTGATACATCTGAAGTATCCATTTTTTCAAATGATTTTACCGGAACGACAGAGGATGAGATCTGTCGCGAGCTCGGAAGAAAGATAGAGAAAACCGAGGATCCGGTTGCGGTCATGGCTCTTGCGGCAGGTGGAAATATTAAGATTTCAGAACCTTTATCCCGCTTTGAAAAGAAATATAACATACCGGTATTTGGTTCCTGGACTGCGGACTTTGATGTTAATGATGAAGAAGAACATTACTTATGGCAGGATGGCTGCAGGCGCCGTGGGATTTCTTTTATTATTTTTTCAGGAAAGGATCTTTCTGTTCATACAGAACTCCTTAATGGCTGGAAGCCTCTTGGAAAGTCATTCACTATAGCTACTCGTACAAAGATGCTAAGGTTTTCGCTTGGCGAGGCTATTATAAAGAAAATAGACGGTAAGCCTGCGACGGAGATCTATAGGAAATATCTGCATGTAGAACCTGATGATGCTTTTATAGAAAATATCAGGCAGTTTCCGTTTGCTATAAAAAGGAACGATGAATATCTGAGTCGTATTCCTTACTTTTGTGATGCCGCAGGAGAACTGTATTTTATCGGAGATATTCATGATGAGGATAATATCTGCTTTTCATCGGCGGATCCTGACATGATGTTTGATGAATCAGTTGAGTTAAGCAGGTATATGGCTGATTTTTCACCGGAAGTTATGTTTTACTTTGGCAGCGGCATGAGGAAAGACTTTATCGGAAGCGAGGAAAGAGAACTTCTCTGTTTCCAGAATATTTGTCCGAATTCCCAGTATCTAAGGGCCAGAGGTCAGATTTTATACAGGGAAGGTACAGGAGGAGTTCATAATACCTGTGCGGTCGTTGTAGGTCTCAGGGAAGGCGCACCTTCATGCAGAAAAGAACATTATGTATTTAATGTCCGGACTTTTATGAAAAAAAATCTGATCCATCCTCTTGCAGACAGGAATACATCATTTTTGCTGGCGATCACGGATGATCTGAATGATGCATTGGAAAACGCAGAACATGCGAGTAAGGCAAAGTCTGATTTTTTGTCCAATATGTCTCACGAGATCAGAACGCCTATAAATGCAATCCTCGGCATGGATGAGATGATCATACGTGAATGCAGTGATGAAAGTATCCTGGGTTATGCGAATGATCTAAGAAATGCAGGCGTGGAGCTTCTTGGCATCATAAATGACATTCTTGATTTTTCAAAGATAGAATCCGGCAGACTCACGATCATACCGGTTGAGTATAAACCTGCGGAAATGATAAGGGATCTTTATCAGATGATAAAGAAACGCGCAGATGATAAGGGCTTGAAGTTTGTGGTCGAGGCGGATCCGGATATACCGGAAGCTCTTTTTGGAGATGAAGTCAGGATCAAACAGGCAATTACGAATATCCTTACAAATGCCGTAAAGTATTCCGAAAAGGGAACCGTTACTTTCCGTGTAGGATTAAAAGAGCTTCATGCGACGGAAGTGATCCTGCATATTTCAGTTGAAGACCAGGGAATCGGAATTAAGAAAGAAGATATAACGAAAATCTTTGATTCTTTCCAGAGACTTGATGAAAAGCGAAACAGAAATATCGAAGGAACAGGTCTTGGAATGGGTATCACGAGACAGCTGTTAAACCTCATGGATACCGATCTGGAGATAGAGAGCGAATATGGAAAGGGATCTATATTTTCATTTAGCTTAAAGCAGAAGATTAAATCCGGCGCACCTATGGGAAAGCCTTCATTTGAGCACAAGAATGGAGAACTGAGAAATAAACTGCCTCAGTTTACTGCTCCGGATTCCATTGTTCTCGTGGTGGACGATACACCGATGAATCTTACAGTCATAAAGGCCTTGCTTAAGCAGAATAAGATTCAGGTTGATACTGCAGAAAGTGGACAGGAAGCCATAGACAGGGTCAGACACATTCATTATGATATTGTATTTCTCGATTTCAGAATGCCGAATATGACAGGTATAGAGACATTGCAGGCGATTCGTGCCATGGATGAGAATGAATGCAAAAATACCCCGTTTATCTGTCTTACTGCAAATGCTGTGACAGGTGCTATGGAAGAATACCGTAAAGCTGGGTTTGATGATGTGATAACTAAGCCCGTTGACCCGGAACTTCTGCAGGATAAACTTCTTTTCTATCTGCCTCAGGAAAAGATAAAGATAAATATGGATGCGGTGATGGGAATTTCTTCTCAGGAAGATGAAGAGCCGGAGATGCCGCTTCCGGAGGGACTGGAAGATATTCCGAATCTTTCGGTTCGTGACGGTATACATAATTGCGGTTCAATAGAAGCTTTTCTTGCGACTCTTGATACCTTTTATAAAGGGTTTAAGGATCAGGTTGGATCCATCCGCACCTTTTTACAACACGGAGATATTCCGAATTATACTATAAAGGTTCACGCGCTTAAGAGCTCGGCGCGTATTATCGGATGTACGAAACTGGCATCGCTGGCAGCGGCACTGGAAAAAGCAGGTGATGAAAACCGTGTGGACATCATAAAGAAAGATACACCGGAACTCATGCAGCTCGCGGATCAGCTGTATAGCAGACTGGATTATTGCCTTGGCGAAAAGGATGATCCGAATGATGAGCGGCCGGAAATGGAACAGGAAGAATGGGTAGAAGCACTGATGGCATTACAGGGATTTGTGGCTGATTATGATCACAGCAATCTTGGAATGATACTTGACATGCTGAAACAGTACAAAGTTCCTGAAAAGGACAGGGATCTTTATAAGCAGATATCAAGCGCTGCAGTTGGACCTGACTGGCAAAAACTTACCATGCTTCTAAAGAATATAGAAGTATAAAACGGGGGTAAAAACATGAAACATCAAGACAGAATACTGCTTGTCAGCAGCAAGTTTAATTTCACGACCGATGCCTTAAAAAATGCTTTGATAGAAGATGGTTTTGGAATCACAACCTGTGGATATGACAGAGAAGCGATACTTGAAGGAACGAGTGATTCTGATGTTATCATTCTTTATCTCGATGCACAGTTAAGCAGGAAAAGGGAAATCCTGACTTACATACAGGTATTATTTGAAGAAAATGATAAGATACTTGCGACCATCGGGTCTGAAATGGAAACAGAAAAACTTTGCGAGATCATACCGAAAAATATAATTGATCTGCCGATGATACGACCGGTAAATATACGTAACCTCATTCATGAGATACATACCATCCTCAATGCTGCGGGAAGGAAAAAGAGATACAAGATCCTGCTTATAGATGATGATTCCACATTCCTTCAGGCAGCCTCACGTTGGCTTAAAAAAACAGGATTTTATGATGTTACTATCGTTAATTCCGGTGTAAGTGCGCTAAATTATCTGGATGATCATCTTCCGGATCTGATCCTGCTCGATTACGAGATGCCTATAATGAAGGGACCTGAAGTATTAAAAAAGATACGTGCAAATCTCAGGAGCAGGGACATTCCTGTATTTTTCCTGACCGGCAGAAATGAAAAAAATGCCGTTATGGAAGCTATGAGAGAAAAACCGGAAGGGTATCTCTTAAAGACGGATGAGAAACAAATAATTGAACGTCTTAATAGTTATTTTGGAACAGAGCGTTAATTCCTTAAATCCCGAATCGACTCCCACGTAACTACAACGCAAGTGGAACCGTTAGACTTTACAAAATACGATGATAATGTTATCGTGTATTTCAACGATTTGGAGTTAAGTTGATAGGGGTTAAGCTATGAAAGAATATTCTGATTTCTCAGAAGATATACAAGTCAGGCTCAGGGAAATGGATGAACTCAGATTTAGTGAGCCTGAAAAAGTAATTCCACTTGCAGAAATACTTTATAAAGAAGCATCTGAGGCAGGAAATGATGAATTGATGGGATATGCTGATTTTTTTGCCGGAGATGCATGGTACTGTATCGGAAATGTAGATAGTTGTCTTTACCATATGAAGCGTGCTATACGAGGATTTGAGCGCGTAGGAAACTGGTATAAAGAAATAGGCTGCTATATTCTTCTCGGAGTTGTATTTTCCAATCAGGGTGATACCAGTAATGCCTTTGCAAGTTATCGTGAAGCTTTGATGCTTGCGCAGGAAAATGAAGATATCTTTGACATGGCACTGATCTATGAAAACTACAGTGAGATCTGTGACATGACGGAGAACGAAGATAAGGCACTTCAGTATGCGCTGCTTGCAAGACGATGCATATTGAAAAGCCGTGAAAATCCAAGATTTAGGTGTATCTATGCGATCATACAGACAACGGTCGCAAAACTGGATCTGAAGGCGGGAAAGCTTGATCATGCAGAGCGTATAATTGCTGAGCTCAGGCGTTTTAATGCTGAGAATAATGAGGAACCCGGGCTTGATATGCTTATAATCGAGCTTCTTTGCAAGAGTGCAAAGGGTGATATAGAGCATGAAGAGGAGTCTGTCCGGAGAGTTATGCAGAATTTTGACAATAATCCGTACCGTTCAGATTATTTCATGTATATTCTCTTATTTATGAAGTATCTGCGTGACAAGGGTATGAATGATATTCTTTCACGTGTTCTCGAAGAAATGGAAGATTCTCTTGGAAATGAAAATTTTCCGGCAATTCAGTTAAAGATATCTGATTTCAAGGTGGAACTTCTTGAAGAACAGCATAGAGAGGACGAACTTCTGATCGAGCTCCGGAAGTACAGGACGTATTTTAGGAGACAGCAGGAACAGAATAGTAAGACAGTACGATTCGTACTGGATCTGCAGAGTTCGCTGGAGTGCTCCAGGAAGGTAAATGGAGAGCTGCAGAAAAAAGTCGGTACAGATGAACTTACAGGTATCGCAAACCGTTGGAGACTTCGCGACAAGCTTTTCTCCATGTATAAGAAAGCAGAGTCTGATTCCATGCTGTTTGCTATCGAGATGATGGATATAGATCATTTTAAGGAGATAAATGATACTTACGGTCATGCTGCAGGAGATAAGTGCCTTACCGCGGTTGCAGAGGTGCTTAAGGATATTTCCGATGAGAAGTGTTTCCCGATACGATATGGCGGAGATGAGTTTATGATCTTGTACACGGGTCAGAGCCAGGATGAACTGGATCGCATCTGCCATCATATTCGAATGAATGTACAGGAAAAGATCAAGGAAACAGATATTCCGGATTTCACTATTTCACAGGGAGTATTTGGTGCTGTTCCCGATTCTTCTGATCATATGGAGAGTTGGGCAACACGAGCAGATCATGCTCTTTATCAGGGAAAGAACCTTGGAGGAGACGCGATCAATCTGAATTTTCTATAATGATAGCTGTTTAGAGTCCTCTGGGTTCTGACAGTAAAGGAGAATCCGGCAAAGCCGGATTCTTTTTTTCTGTAATTTAAATCTTTTCTTAAGAAAAAGAGAACAAATACTTAGGAAAAAAACAAAATTGAAAGTTGGTTATTTTATGTTCAGAAAGTATTTAGTAATAGCACTATCGTCAATGCTTATAGCTGGTTCCCTGTCAGGATGCGGTCTTTACTCTACGGAACTCGGTCATATCACAGAAGAAACTGCAGAAGCTGAAGATGCTTCGGAAATTGAAGACGATGCAGAAGATGAGGATGACGAGGAAGAAGAGGAAGAACAGGAAGAACAGGGAGAAGAGGAAGCTCCGGAGGAGAGTATACTTCCTGAGGCAGAGACAGAGGTTGCAGAAGAGGAAGCACAGGAAGAAATGCCTGAAGAACCCGAAGAAGAGAAACCAAAAGGAATATCTCATAATTCGGTATCATCAAATAAGACATCTGTTAGTAAAAACGAAGCTTCGGACGAAGATGAGTCGGTTTCTGATAATAATGCGGACAAAGAAGGAGTTGTCTCTGATCCGTTCCATACAAAGGAGACTAATTTCTACACCGGAGAAGATATTGATGAATGTGTGAAGTATGTAAATACCTATACTTATGGCGATGAGGATCATGCATCAAATCTTTCAGTGGATGGAACACCGCTTGAGTATAAATTTTATAATAAGAGCGGTTCGCTTCTTTTCACGATTTATGATTATCAGAGTGAAGATCATGTGAAGATCGTCACGGCGGATGGAGAGACTCATAATTATATTTATAAAGTCGGAGACAATACAAATAAATATACTGTTTCAAGACTTACCATCTCTCAGGATAATAAGGCAGAGAAGCTTGCATATCGTATGTTGAAGGACAATAGCAGCTATACATTCAATATATCCAAGGATTATGATATAGATAAAGATTTCTCCACCGGAATCGATGCAGTTGAACGAATCATGGTGGATGCACCGTCTCCTTATGGTTATGCAAATATCTATTACTGTGAAGATGAGGACGATGCAACGACACTCGCCAAGGATGCTGTAAAAGAATACAAAAATAATGATAATGATATCAGACTTTATAAGAACGGACGCGTTGCCGTTTTGCTTTTCTCTCCTACAGGATCTATGGTGGATGCTCTTGATGACTATGATTATGAGGAGCAGTCATTAAAGGAAAAATCAACGGAAACAACCGATGATGACAATAAAAATCCGGAGAGCACATGATTTTTTGGAAGGAAATACATACATGGTAAAAGTTGTTTTTTTCGATATTGATAATACTCTTTACAATTTTAACAAAGCGGACAGGCTTGCCATGGAAGCTATGTATGACTATTGTGAAGAACACTTTCAAATGAACCGTGATAAAGCGAAGAGCGAACTTAAGAAAGCAAAGGATCACGTATTTAATGCTCTTCCTGATCGTCCTGCTATGCATAATCGTGTGCTTAGATACCAGTATTTTTTAGAGGAAAATGATCTGCCGCTTTTTCCCCATACGCTCAATATGGCACTTCACTACTGGCAGACGCTTCTCGATAATATGGAGATCGAGCCCGGTATCGAAGATTTGATGAAGGCGATCAGGGGAAAGGGCTGCAAAGTTGGTATCGGTACGAATATGACCTCTTACGTACAGTTTCTAAAGCTTGATAAACTGAAGCTTGCTGGGTACATCGACTTTATCGTCACTAGTGAAGAAGCTGATCGTGAAAAGCCAAGCGAAGAATTCTTTAAGCTGGTTATTAATAAGGCTTCTGAGAATCCGGATGACATTATTTTTATCGGTGATAATCTGGAATTGGATGCCATAGGATCTTCTAAGTGCGGCATGCATGGTGTTCTCTATGCACCGCCGTATCTTGATGAACCTGCATCGATACCGGAGAATGGCATTATTAAGAATTATGCCGATTGCATAACGGAAGATGGGATAAAATTGGGGAATATAATGTTGTAGTTTTGTCATAGGGACTTATATAAAAAGACCAGCGTCACTCTTAGAAGAGGATGTTGGTCTTTTTTGTACTTTTAATGCTTAGAATATTTTTGATTAAAATTGTATGGAGTACAAGGCGTTTTTATTACAACGTAAGTGACGTCGGATAAATATCTTCTGGAACAATCAGCCGGCAGCACTTAGTGAACACACTGGCCGAATAGAAAAAATCTGCGAACTGTTTGAGACGCAAAGCGTCGAGTTTCGCAGATTTTTTCTCGTATATGAGGACAGTGCGTGAGCTTAGTGCAGTCCGAGCGTGACAGAAGATACTTATCCGAACGGAACGTACATTTTACACAAATCCTGCATAATTTACATTTTAATGAATCCAAGCACGCTGGCAACGGAGCTGAAAAGAATGATAGCTACGAAGAACGGGCAGAGATAACGGATCATAAAGTTAAATACCGGCTTACGAACAAACTTTGCGCCGTCATGTTCGATCTCCTCGCAGATCTTTTCAACAGTGATGACACGGATGATAAGCAGGCAGGTTGCCATAGCTGCAAGAGGCATCATTACTGAGTTTGTAAGGAAATCAAAGAGATCCAGGAACTGCATGCCGAAAATAGTAACGTTTGCAAGTGGTCCATAACCAAGGGCTGACAGAGAACCAAGAACTATCATGATGATGCCAAGCAGGACAGTGCACTTTCTTCTGCTCCAGTGAAGCTCATCCTCAAAAGTAGAAACAGCACTTTCTGCAAGTGCGATAGCGGAAGTCAGGGCTGCAAAAAGCACCAGGAGGAAGAAGAGACATCCGAAAAATGCACCAAAATTCATGCTGGCAAAGATCTTTGGCATAGTAATGAACATAAGTGAAGGTCCTGCCTGAAGCTTGGAAGCGGCATCATTTCCTGAGAAAGCAAATACAGCAGGGATGATCATGAGACCTGCCATGATAGCTATAGCAGTATCAAAGATCTCTACCTGATTAGTAGTACCTTCGATGGAAACATCCTTTTTCATGTATGAACCAAAGGTAACAAGGATTCCCATTGCGATTGACAGAGAGTAGAACATCTGACCCATAGCGGATACAACTGTCATCCATGAGAAATTATCAACATTCGGTACCAGGAAGTAGTAGATACCTGCAACAGCACCCGGACGAGTCATGGAATAAACAGCAATGATGCAGGCCAAAACTACCAATATGGGCATCATGAAACGCGAAACGCGTTCAATACCGTTCTGAACACCAAGATAGATGATAAACATGGTTACTAAAGTAAATATCAGGAACCAAACCTCTGGCTGTGTGCCATTTGTGATAAATGAAGTAAAGTAATCATCACCGGCAAGCTCCTTTGAAGCACCTGTAAGATATCCGAAAAGGTATTTCATAACCCATCCGCCTATAACGGAATAGTACGGAACGATCAGGATAGGGATTATCGCATTGATCCATCCTCCGTAAGCAGACTGCCATGTCTTGCCAAAGAAACGGAATGCACCAACCGGGCTCTTCTGTGTCATACGTCCGAGAGCAGTTTCAGCCATTATCATTGTGTAACCAAATGTAAGTGCAAGAATAATATATACGAGAAGGAAGATTCCGCCGCCATACTTTGCAGCGAGATACGGAAATCTCCAGATATTACCTAAACCTACGGAAGCACCTGCAGCAGAAAGAACAAATCCCAATTTACCTGAGAAACTGCTGCGTTTTTGTTTTTTCTCCATAACAATACATCTCCATTGACTTTATTTAATCAACGCTTTAGCGCGCCATATTATTTTACATCAATATAGGAATAAAGCAAACGGAAAATTTGTTTGGGTTTTCTATCGCCATATCGTGGAAAAGCTGATATAATTCTCAGAGAACGTTTGTTTATTGAAAGGAGCTTGTAATGCGGAGGACAATTTTTCATGTAGATGTGAATTCTGCGTTTTTAAGCTGGTCTGCCGTAAAGAAGCTCCGCGAAGAACCGGGAAGTGTGGATCTTAGAACAATACCATCAGCTGTTGGAGGAGATGTGTCAACCCGCCATGGCATCATAACAGCCAGATCCATACCGGCAAAAAAATTTGGTATAAAAACAGCAATGCCGGTAACAAAGGCTTTGGAACTTTGTCCAAATCTGGTAATGGTACAGAGTGACTTTGAAACCTACCGTAAATTTTCAGCAGCATTTATAGAAATATTAAAAAAATACGGTGCTGTTGTAGAACAGGCGTCTATAGATGAGGCCTATGTAGATATGACCGGTCAGGAAAATGTGATAGAAAAAGCCGTTGCCGGACGCTATAATGAGCCTTTTCCGGTAAATGCTGCGCTTTTAATAAAAAATGAAATTAGAGATACTCTTGGTTTTACTGTAAATATCGGAATTTCTGAAAACAAACTCCTTGCAAAAATGGCCTCGGATTTTCAAAAACCTGACAGGACACATACCCTGTATCCGGAAGAGGTTCCTGAAAAGATGTGGCCGTTGCCTATCGGTGATCTATTTGGGTGCGGTAGTAAATCTGCGGAGAGATTACGCCATATCGGTGTTTTTACGATAGGAGACGCTGCCAGGCTTTCGCCGGAATTATTGATCCCGCTTCTCGGAAATGCAGGCGGAACGTATATCCATGAAGCTGCTAACGGCAGATCGGAAAGTATTGTTACCGATGAGAGGGAAGAAGCAAAGAGTATAAGTAATGAGTTAACGACCTCCTATGATATCGATGAAAAAAATCTGAGTCCTGACGGGGAGCAGATACTTAGATTACTTGCTGAAAAAGTAAGCAAGAGACTGAAGGCCAAAAATTTCTATGCAGGCACCATCGGATTTGGTGTCAAAACTGACGATTTTAAAAGAAGGTCGATACAAAGAAAACTTAATGATACAATAAATGATGAAGATACTATCTATCAGGTTTCCAGAAAGCTCATGGATGAGCTTCTGATAGGGGAAAAGGGTCTGTTTCGACAGGGAGCAAAGGTTCGTCTCTTTTGTGTCAGTGCAACAGGGTTAGATCACGGCGAATTTAGACAGATGACGCTTTTTGATCTTGCACGCAATAAAGAGGCAGAGGATAAAGAGAAACAGAAAAAAGAAAAGCTGAATCGTATGACACATGCTATTCAGCAAAAGTATGGAAAAGATGCGGTTCATAGAGGATTTTGATATAACAGGAGGATTATTATGACTAATAAGATAAAATCATCTATCAATTCAACTAAATTTAGGGTTTTTGCAATTTTTATATGTTCGATTATATGTTTGCTATTTGTTTTTGGAAGAAGTGTTTGGGGAAGAACGCCTGTAAATACGGGAGAATATGGTGTCTTTATAGGTACGAATTCTGCAAATATTAAAAATATACACGGTTTTTCAATGGTTGTTATAGATGCGTGGGAATTATCAGCTGAGGATGTACAGATTCTCCATGATAAAGGATGCAAGGTTTATTCATATATTAACGTAGGTTCTATCGAAACTTCGAGAAGTTATTATGATGATTATATTCATCTGAGCCTTGGAAAATATGAAAACTGGGAAAATGAGGACTGGGTAAATGTTGCTGATAAATCCTGGCAGGATTTAATGACAGGAATTGTTGCTAAAAAAATAGTTGAAAACGGAGCAGATGGCTTTTTCGTTGATAATACGGATGTTTATTATGAATTCCAGACGGATGAAATCTATCAGGGGCTTGTGAACATCATGACCGGCTTAAAGAGCTATGGCAAGCCTGTTATCATAAATGGTGGAAAAGATTTTGTGTCACGTCTTATTGAAGAAAATAAAACTGGTTTGATCACAGGTATAAATCAGGAATCTGTATTTACAAAGGTTAAAAGTTATAGTGATAACATATTTGGTCGAAGAAAAAGAGCGCAACTCAAGATTTATCAGAAATATCTTAAAAGCTGTAAGGATTCCGGATTAGACGTTTATCTTCTGGAATATACAAACAGCAGAGGAATGGCAAAAAGGGTCAGGAAGTACTGTTCAGTACAGGGTTATAAATATTTTGTGACAAATTCCCTGGCACTTAAGTGGAGTGAAGATGTTTTGAAGTGATCAAAGATGCACTGCGTGCATTGGGATTCTTGGTTATTTTATGGCTGTGCTGAAGAAATCCTGTATTCTCTCGGGGTACAATTCATCACACGACGGAAAAGCCTGTGAAAAAAACTGGTATTTTCGTAACCCACTGCTGCAGCAATATCATCAACGGACAGATCAGAATTTCTCAGGTAAAAACATGCCTGAGAAATTCTTTTTTCTGCAAGCAGATCACGAAAGGTCTTATTTGTTGTCTTTTTTATTAGTCGTGACAGTGAATATATATCTATATCATTTTTCTTTGCGAATTCTCCAAGTTCAGCATTTCTGTAATCGGTTTCTATGTAAGACAGGAGACTGATCATTATCTTTTCATCAT
This sequence comes from Lachnospiraceae bacterium MC2017, assembly GCA_000701625.1. GTDB lineage: Bacteria > Bacillota > Clostridia > Lachnospirales > Lachnospiraceae > NK4A144. Next base: position 4,669 of record JNJK01000005.1, on the reverse strand, counting down.
AGGAAGTACCTGACATCATGATCTTATCTGCATTCTGAGTGAGGTGCATGAAAAGTAGACCCAGGGTATTTTCTGCCAGGGTTCTTTTATTTGGGAGATCGCTCATCATTACCCATATGAGATTTTCTATAAGATTTTGAACAGGAAGTACGCCGGAAACGTTAAAGTACAGATAGTTTCCACCTCGATCTGTTTCTGTAAGGCATGATATCAAAAAAGTGCGAAGCTCTGAGTTTTCGGATCCAAGCATACGAAATGCTGTGTCAAAGAATGCCGGCAGTATCATAAAATTAACCGCAATATCGTCACGACCGGCAGGAAGTATCTCCTGTGTTGCATGTTGGTTAAGAAAAAGCAAATCCCCTTCTTTTAATTCTATCTTATTATCGTCTACAAAATGTGTAGTATGTCCCTGACACATATATACGAATTCTACGTAATTATGAGTGTGCTTAGGAAAATGGACAAAGCGCACATTTGGACGTATATCAATTAGTTTTCCGTCCTGAAGTACCAGTGAAGAGTCGATCACATCTGTGGATCTTGTTTTTTCGGGACGATAATAGAGACTACGGTTGATATCGCGGTGTCCGCTTAAGATTTCTTTTTCTTCGTCTGTGATCACGTCGAGACGATCCAGTATTTCCCGATTCATTTTTTATTAGCTCCATTTCTATAGTACATGCGAATAACGGTCATTTTGTTGAAAATATCGATGTAAAGATGGTTGGGATTGAGGATGTTATGAAACTATATAAAAGAAATTATGGCGAAACTGCAACGCTTATTTTTATTTTATCATAAAAATAGTGAATGCAAAAATGGACTCTTTTTTTAGTAATTACGGACCTTAAAATACATTGTATTTCGATTTATACTTTTCTCAAGTCAAGAGCGGACAGGAACGCAGGAAGCCGGTGTTTCACCGCATACCGTTTGATAATTAATGCAGGCTTAAGAAATGGAGAAGAGTAAATCATGACAGTAGAAGAACGTTATCAGGATGCAAAGATGCGCTATGCAGCAGTTGGTGTTGATGTAGATGCAGCACTTAAGAGAACAGCAGAGATCCCAATCTCTCTTCATTGCTGGCAGGGCGATGATGTAGTTGGATTTGATCAGAAGGGTGCACTTAGTGGTGGTATCCAGACAACAGGTAATTATCCGTACCGTGCAAGAAACGTAGAGGAAGTTTTTGCAGATATCGAAAAGGTTCTTTCCTACACACCAGGTAAGCATCACAAGATCAATCTTCATGCTTCCTATGCTGTTTTTGACGAGGGTGAGTGGGTTGACCGCAATAAGCTCGAGCCAAAGCACTTTGCTAAGTGGGTTGAATTTGCAAAGAAGAATCATGTAGGTCTTGACTTCAATCCGACAATGTTCTCACATCCGCTTGCAGCTGATGCAACACTTTCATCTGAAAATGAAGAAATCCGTAAGTTCTGGATCGAGCACTGCATTGCATCTCTTAAGATTTCGGAGTATCTCGCTACAGAGACAGGTGAGCCCTGCCTTATGAATATCTGGATCCCTGATGGCTTAAAGGATCTGCCGGCGGACAGAAGAGGTCCGAGAGCAAGACTTAAGGATTCGCTGGATCAGATCATTTCACAGCCTTATGACAAGTCAAAGGTTTATATCTCTGTTGAGTCAAAGGTATTTGGAATCGGTATGGAATCCTACACAGTTGGTTCACATGAGTTTTACATGAATTATGCTGCAAAGAATAACCTTCTTTGCCTCATTGATACAGGACATTTCCACCCGACAGAAGTTGTTGCAGATAAGCTTAGCTCCATGCTTCTTTTCAATGACAAGATGGCACTTCATGTTTCACGTCCTGTTCGTTGGGATTCTGATCACGTAATCCTCTTTAATGATGAGCTCCGTGAACTTGCAGAGGAAATCGTTAAGAACGGTCCGGATCACTTCTTTATCGGACTTGATTATTTTGATGCATCCATTAACCGTGTGTCAGCATGGACAAATGGTATCCGCAATATGGAAAAGGCACTTCTGTACGCTGAGCTGGAGCCTAATGATAAACTCGCTGAGCTTCAGGATAAGCGTGATTTCACAGGCGTAATGTCTCTCCGCGAAGAAGTAAGAACTCTTCCTTTCGGCGATGTTTGGGATTACTACTGCGAGCAGCAGAAGGTTCTGAAAGAGCATGACTGGTTTGCAGACTGCAAGAAGTACGAGACAGAAGTAATGTCAAAACGGGCATAACTTAGATTTTCTACACTCTTTAAATAAAACTTGTTACCCCCGGAAAGCATTGGCTTTTCGGGGGTTTTGTCGATAGAAAAAAAGTAACAGTTTTTTTGTTTATAGAAATTCTGAGCATAGGGGATAGTGTATGAAAAGAAAATTTATAAGGGTATTTGATAAAGGCAGATTCTGTGACCCAATTATATGTGGAGGTTATATGCAGAAAAAAATCCATATACAATAAGCTTCGGAAAAATACCGACAAAATACCTTAGCAGAAATTATATTATAGATACTTTTTACCGGAGCAATCTGACAATACAGCTTTTTTTACAGAAGCATATGCCGTACGATACGGAGCCTGAATAGCCGTCGTCCAGAATACCCTGTTCATAATTCTTTTCCCTGATCTGACTCAGTGCTTCGTCTAAGCCGGCATCCATTTCATTGAATTTCTTTCTTGCCTTTAGTTCAAAGATAAAAGCTGGATCTTTGGGCCTGTTCGGGTAGAGTACTATGTCAGGCCGACCATTGCCTTCTTCACGATTTGATCGGGTAGAATAGCCAGGAATCCCATAAAGTAAGGATAAGAGGAATCCATGATAAAAGCTTTCGGAACAGTCAAATGTGCTTATACTTTTTTCTAAAAGGTCTGAAATAAAGTTTTCCATAGTCTCTGTATCTTTATTAAGTACTGCGTTATGGAAGTTGTTTAGGTCTGTTTGCTTTACAATATCTTCAAACCAAAGTGATACTTGATGTCGGAATATACTGCGAATTTCTCTGTTTGGTATACACATAGTCATGTATATATCATCGCCTTCAGTTCTTTCAGAAACCTTTCGCATATATCCTGTAAAGAAAAGGAAATTCCAAAGGTTATCCGGTTCGGAATGAATATCATCATATGTGATATCCTCATGTATTCGTTTTTCTATAGTTCCTCCATTAACAAGAATATCCAGCTCTTCTTTTGTCTTTTCATCGGATTTGTCGATCAGATCTTTTATGATGGAATTAGAAGAAGTATTGGACCAGTAGGGCTCCGCCAAGCTTCCGGGCAGGGCCAGCTGATTTTTAACATACTTTATCACGCTCCAAGGATTATAAATTTCAGAATTTCCGAAGAGATATCCGTCATACCAGGATCTAACTATCTCGTATTTTTCGGAAAGATCATATTCACAAAGCATATTTGATACTTCATCATGGGTAAATCCAAAATATTCTTCAAAATCCCCACTTCTAATGGTGTTTACTTCGAGATTATTAAGTCCTGTAAATATACTTTCCCTGCTTATCCGAAGACATCCGGTCACTACCGCAAATTCCAGAGCATCATTTGTTTTTAATGCCGACTCAAAAAGAGAGCGGATGAAATCAACCATTTTTTCATAAAATCCAGAGTAATATGCATTTTCAAGAGGAACATCATATTCATCAAGAAGAATTATGGCATTTTGATGGTGGTGCTTTTTCAGAAGAATGGATAGAGTTTGCAAAGAAGTTGAATATTTGCCGCATTCTGCTGTAAATGCCTGATCCAATTCTTCGCGGTCAGTAATATTCTTTATTTTGTTATCCCAGATAATTTCACCGTTTAGGATTTTTTGAAATGCTACTTTATCCTTCTCATCGAGTTCTGTGGACTCAGCAAGGTAGCTATGTCTGTCATATTCTCTGATTATAGCCTCTCGGAGTTTAAGGAAAGAGTTTTGAAAATCAGCCTTTTTACCGGGTTTAAGAGACAGCATTATAACCGGGAATTGTCCGAGCTTAGTAGTTATCGAATTATCACAGGTCATTATTTTTTTGTCTGTGAAATAGCATTTCTTGTCAATCTCGTTCCCGTCAAAATCGTATTCCAGTTCAAAAAAGGTTCGTATCATTGAAAGGGCTAGTGTTTTTCCAAAGCGCCGCGGGCGTGTGAAAAGATTGACTTTTCCGCCTTTTTTTATGATATCCCGGATCAGAAGGGTCTTATCGACATAGTACATATTGTCATCTATAAATTCTTTATAGTTTTCATAGCCAATTCCAATTTTTTGCATAGTAATCCTCTCCATTAATTAATAGTTTAGCTGATGTTAATTATGTTGTAAACGCAGATGTTGTTTTGAAGTTACAGTTCACGCGCAATGTCATTCACTTAACGGAATTCTATGAAAAATATAGGATTCCCTTTTTTATTACCAGTAACTCAAAAAATAAATATATTCTTGACAATACGCTGTAAATGTGCGGCATTTTTCTGATTATTAATCAGAAAAATGCCAATTAATTAGGATTGGTTCCTATTAACAACCTAATTAAGGAGACACTTATGGCATACTCAGATGTAGTAAAAACGACGCTTTTATCATCCATTGATAAACTGGCAAAAAATCCAGAAAAATTTGCTGTTCATCCCGGCAAAGATTTCACGCGTAACCGCAAACTTTGTTTTAAGGATTTT